>CAYYTA010000001.1:0-21117 GCA_964474575.1 uncultured Caulobacteraceae bacterium
CTCGCCCGCGTTTCGCGCGCCAGCACCGGCGACGTGCCGCCTGTGGCGATGCCGATGCTCAAAGGCCCCCGGTCGACAATGGCCGGGATATGGACATCGCTGAGGTCCGGATAGTCGACGACATTGAGCGGCGCTTTGGAGGTCCGCGCCAACGCCGCACCGCGTTTGGCAAGTTGACGATCCTCGAACGCCACCACGATCAGGGCGGCGTCTTCAAGCTCGGCGGGTTCGGGCCAGCGGTTATGCGTTTCGGCGTCGGCAATGCGCTGCGGCTCGACCGGCATGTAGACGCTCAAGGCGGCCGGGGTAGCGGCGAGGAGCGTGATTTTGCGCGCAAGCCACGGCCCCGCGCCGATCAGCACGACGCGCTTGTCCGTCAGGGGCAGGGAAAGGGGCAGGGCTAACATCGGCATACCTTATCACGCCAGAATGTAAGGAACCGTTGCCGCGCTGCAAAACGATGCTTTGTGGTCGCAAGGTTTAGGGCGGCTAATCCGCCGCATGGCGTCAGGTGGCCGGGTATCCTATATGGGCTTCATGTCCAGCCCGCACGCCATCGAGGCCCGCCGCAAGATTCGCGAAGACGCTGCCGCCATCGGCATCGACGAGGCGTTCATTTCGCGCCTGGTCGATGAGTTCTATGCCCGTGTGCGCCGGCACGAACGGTTGGGGCCGGTATTCGACGGTGCGGTCGCCGACTGGCCGGAACATCTTGAGAAGTTGAAACAATTCTGGGCGTCGGTGGCGCTGAACGCCGGAGTCTATACGGGACGGCCGATGCAGGCGCACCTGCGCGTGGCGGCCATCGAACCGGCGCATTTCGGCGAATGGCTGCACCTGTTCGAGCAGACCCTGCGCGACCTGGCGCCGGACGAGCGCGCGGTCGAATATTTCATGGTCCGGGCGTCGCGCATTGGCGAAAGTCTTAAACTCGGCCTCTTCTACCGGCCGGAGCAGGATTTAAAGGCTTAGCTCGTGTTTGATGCCGTCGAGACCCCAGCCCATGACGACATGATGGTTCCAGGTGAAGACAGGCTTTAGGATGGGAGCGAATGCCTTCATCCACGGCTTGGTGACGCGCACGATCCAATCGTAGCGGACATAGGTCTGGCTGCCTTCTGCCCGAATCGTCCAGCGGCCGGTGCCGTCGAGCTCGCCCGACGCTTCGCCTTCGATGAGCGTCATCGGTTCGATGCGTGTGGTCAGCATGTCGAAGCTGAGACTGTAGGGCAGGGCGGTGCGCCACGTCATGCGGCGCAGCGAGCAGACGCCGTTCCCGTCGCCGTCTCGCAGAAGTTCGACCTTTTTCACCGCCTTCCACCACGACGGCCAATCCTCGGGATGGGTCAGCACCTCCCAGACGCGCTCGACTGGCGCGTCCAGCCGCCATTCGGTAACGAGGTGAAAGTTCTGCGCCGCCATAGCCCATTCCCCTGTGAAGCCCGTTGCGGCCGTCTACGACGGCGCGGCAGATTCGGTTTTTTCGATGAAGCAAAGCGACATCCTGACGCAGCGGCGGGCCGTCGCATGGTCAGGGCGCAAATCCCATAGTATTTCCATGGATATTCGGCGTTATCCGATTTACCAAGGAGTCCAGTCATGTTCAACGCCCCCTTCATCGACCTCAGCGTCCATCATCGCCCGCGCGGCCCTTCGGACCACCTGGCCCTGGGTTTCACCAAGGTTCTGCGCTTCTGCGCCGATACCTTCTTCGCCAAGCGGTACGGTCACCGCGCCATCGTGCTCGAAACGGTCGCGGCGGTTCCGGGCATGGTCGGCGCCACCATCACCCACCTGAAGTGCCTGCGCCGTATGAAGGACGACAACGGCTGGATCCGCACCCTGATGGAGGAAGCCGAAAACGAACGTATGCACTTGATGACCTTCATTGAGATCGCCAAGCCGACCCTGTTCGAACGTTTCGTCATCATCGCCGTGCAATGGGTCTTCTACCTGGCCTTCTTCGCCCTCTACCTGATCTCGGCCAAGACGGCGCACCGAATCGTCGGCTACTTCGAAGAGGAGGCGGTAATCAGCTACACCCATTACCTCGCCGAGATCGATGAAGGCCGCAGCCTCAATGTGCCGGCGCCGGCGATTGCCAAGCATTACTGGCAACTGCCCGATGACGCCACCTTACGCGATGTTGTGCTGGTGGTCCGTGCCGACGAAGCCCATCATCGTGACGTCAACCACGCTTTTTCAGACGAAATCGCCGGCCTGCCGGTGGATGCTGCCGCCGTTGCGCCCTATCCGGGTCATGCGCTGGAACTGAAAAAGGCGGCGTAAGGATCGGAATAAAAAAAGGCGGAGCCAAAACCGCGCCTGTTTATTTTACGCCCAGCTTCTTCTGCAAATCGCTTGATGACGTCGTGTACTGGAAGCGCAATTTCCGATCCGGGTGGACGTAGCTGTGCGCCTTCTGCGCCATCAGGGCGGCCTCATGGAAGCCCGACAGGATCAGTTTCAGCTTGCCCGGGTACCAGTTGATGTCGCCGATGGCGAAGATGCCGGGCGTCGAGGTCTCGAACTTCTCGGTATCCACCGGGATCAGGTTTTCGTGCAGGTTGAGGCCGAATTCGGCCACCGGCCCCAGCTTCATGGTCAGGCCGAAGAACGGCAAAAACGCATCGGCCGGCAGGTAGGACGACACGCCGTCGGCATCCTCGATATGCACCGCTTCCAGCGCCATGCCGGTCTCGCCCTTCAACGCCACAGCCTGGGCGATGACGAGGTCCATCTGGCCCGCCGCCACCAGTTCGCGCATCCTGGAGACGCTGTGCGGCGCGGCGCGGAAGTCGTCGCGGCGGTGGATCAGGGTCACGCGTTTGGCGATCGGCTGCAGGTTCAGCGTCCAGTCGAGCGCGGAGTCGCCGCCCCCCGAAATGACGATGATCTTGTCGCGGAAGGCCTCCATCTTGCGCACCGCATAGTGCACGCCGAGGCCGGGTCCGATGGCCTCGAAACCCTCGATGCCGGGGATCGGCGGCTTCTTCGGCTGGAACGAGCCGCCGCCGGCGGCGATGACGATGGCCTTGGCGCGGATCACCGTCTTCTGGTCGGTGGCCAGTTCCCACAGACCGCTGTCCTCGTCCTTGCGGATGGCGACGGCCATTTCGCCGAGGTGATACCTAGCCCCGAACGGAGCGATCTGCTCCAGCAGCCGGTGCGTCAGGTCCTGGCCCGAAATGATCGGCCATGCCGGGATGTCATAGATCGGCTTTTCCGGATAAAGCTCGGCGCACTGGCCACCGACCTTGTCGAGAATGTCGATCAGGTGGCACTTGATGTCGAGCAGGCCTAGTTCGAACACCGCGAACAGCCCCACCGGCCCGGCGCCGATGACGACCACGTCGGTCTCCCAGGTCTGGCCGGCTTCCAGCGCTTCCACATGGTGCAGGGGGTTGGCGTCGGTCATAAAAATAGTCTCCAGATAGTTTTCTTAAACTGAAAGGCGCTATATAGCGGCCCTGAGGTTGAGCATAGGTATAAGATGTCGCGGGATCGTCTGCCGCCCCTGTCGGCGCTTCGCGTGTTCGAAGCGGCGGCGCGGCACGAAAGTTTCAAGCAGGCTGCGGAGGAGCTGTTCGTCACGCCAGGCGCGGTCTCGCAGCAGATCCGGCTGCTGGAAGAACATGTCGGCGTTGAGCTGTTCGTGCGCGATGGCCGTCGTGTCGTGCTTTCCGATGCCGGCAAGGCGTCGGCCCAGATTCTCAGGGAAGCCTTCGAGAAGATGTTCGAGGCGACGCGGCTGATGAAGTCGGGCCAGCAGAAAGGCCGTGTCACCGTTTCGGCGGCGCCGAGCTTCGCCGCCAAGTGGCTGATGCCCAGGCTTTATGAGTTTAGCGCCGCTAATGAGGACATCGACGTCTGGGTGTCGGCCGACATGGCGCCGGTCGATTTCGCCGTCACCGACATCGACCTCGCCGTGCGCTACGGCTCGGGCCACTGGAACGGCCTCAATGTCGAGCATCTGCTGGCCGAAGCCGTGGTGCCGGTATGCTCGCCCGCCCTCTACGACGCCGCGCCGATCAGGAAGCCCGCCGACCTGGCGCACCACCTGCTGCTGCACGATGTCGGCGGCGAGATCGATCCGTCGTGCCCCGACTGGGCGATGTGGCTGAAGGCCCACGGGGTCGAGGGCGTCGACGCCAGCCGCGGCCTGCGCTTCAACCAGTCGTCCATGGTCATTGAGGCGGCGGTCGCCGGCCGCGGCGTGGCCCTGGCCAAACGGACCATCGCCGAGGCCGACCTGCGCGACCGCCGGCTGACGGTGCTGTTCGACGAGAAGGACCGGCCGCTCGACTATGGCTATTATCTGGTGTGGCCGCAGTCGCGTGAGCCGTCGGCCGCCCAGGTACGCTTCATGGACTGGCTGCGCGAGGAGGCCCGCGCCGACCAGCCGCAGGCGGCCGTGGCGCGCGAGACGCCGGTTTTCGCGGCGCAGGATATTTGATATCTTCCTCCTTCCCATCGCAAGCGATAGGGAGGAGGGAGCATGACCAATCCGCTCCGGACGCGGGATCACGTTTCGGGGATCCACGACGGCGCCGGCAACCCCTTTTCCTTCAGGAAGGGCGGGTTGAAGATCTTCGACGCATAGCGGTTGCCATAGTCGCACAGCACGGTGACGATCGACTTGCCGGGGCCGAGGTCCTTCGCCATTTTTATCGCGCCGACGACGTTCAATGCCGATGAGGTGCCCAAACAGAGACCTTCCGTGCGGATCATGTCGTAGAGCACCGGCAGCCATTCTTCGTCGGCCACCTGGTACGACCGGTCGACGACGATGCCTTCCAGGTTGGCGGTGATCCGGCCCTGGCCGATGCCCTCGGTGATCGACGAGCCTTCGGATTTCAGTTCGCCGGTGGTGTAATAGCTGTAAAGCGCCGCGCCGTAAGGATCGGCCAGGCCGATCTGTACGTCGGGTTTCGTCGCCTTCATGTACAGGCTGATCCCGCCCAGCGTCCCGCCCGAGCCGACGGCGCAGATGAAGCCGTCGATCCTGCCGCCCGTCTGTTCCATGATCTCCGGGCCGGTGGCGTCGATATGCGCCTGGCGGTTGGCGACATTGTCGAACTGGTTGGCCCAGACCGCGCCGGTCTCCTCGGCCAGCCGGCCGGAATAACGCACATAGTTGTTCGGATTGGCATAAGGGACGGCGTCGACCTCGATCAGTTCCGCACCCAGTTGCCGTATGGCGTCCTTCTTTTCCTGCGCCTGGGTGCGCGGAATGACGATCTTGCAATGGTAACCGAGCGCATTGGCGACCATGGCCAGGCCGATGCCGGTATTGCCGGCCGTGCCTTCGACGATGGTTCCGCCGGGCTTGAGCACGCCGCGCCGTTCGGCGTCGCGGATGATCCACAGGGCGGCGCGGTCCTTGATCGACTGGCCGGGATTGAGGAATTCGCACTTGCCCCAGATGTCGCAGCCGGTCGCTTCCGATGCGCCCTTCAGGCGGATCAGCGGCGTATTGCCGATCAGATCGACGACAGATGTCACGGTGGCCATGGCGCGGTTCCTTTTTGGCTCGGGCTACCTAACAAACTCGTTGCCGGTACCCAAGCGATCGATTCTAATGGCGGAATTTAGCGCTGCTTGGCCGAAACAGACACGCCTTCAAAAGACCACATCGTCTTTTTATGACATTTGCAACTAGGGTAGGATACCAAACAGGGTGGAGTTACGCATGATTGTCGCCTTCCTTATTGGCCTTGCCGCCATCGTCGCCGCACTTGGCGCCCTGGGTCTTGCCGCCTACCGCAAGCCGGCAGCCAATGAGGACGGGTTCACCGGCGGCCTCGGCATCGCCCTGTTCGACCTGGCCAGCACTTTGTTCATTTCGCGCCCAGCCCGATTGCTGGCCGAAGTGATCGGCAGCAAGCAGAAGCGTTCGGCCTGATTGACCGCCTGCGCCAGTTGTGAAACTGTCGCCGCATGGCGCAGCCGGGCACAGTTAAGAAGATTGCGTCGATTTTGGGCGGATCGGTCGGCAATCTGGTCGAATGGTACGACTGGTACGCCTATTCCGCCTTCACCCTCTATTTCGCCGGCGCCTTCTTTCCCAAGGCCGACGCCCAGCTCTACGCCGCCTTTGTCTTCGGTATCGGCTTCGTCATGCGCCCGGTCGGCGGCTGGCTGCTCGGGCTCTACTGCGACCGGTTCGGGCGCAAGGCCGGCCTGACCTTTTCGGTCCTGGTCATGTGCGCCGGCTCGCTGATGATCGCCGTCACGCCAAGCTATGCCCAGATCGGTATCGCCGCCCCGGCTGTGTTGTTGATTGCCCGCCTGTTGCAGGGCCTGTCGGTCGGCGGCGAATATGGCGCCAGCGCGACCTACCTGTCCGAAATGGCCGGACGCGATCATCGCGGCTTCTGGTCGAGCTTCCAGTATGTCACCCTGATCATGGGGCAACTGACGGCTTTGGGCCTCTTGATCCTGTTGCAGAAGGCGGTGCTGACCCCGGCCCAGCTCGAGGCGTGGGGCTGGCGCATCCCGTTCGTGATCGGGGCCTTGCTGGCACTGGCGGCGCTGTTCATCCGCCGCCATATCGCCGAAACGGAATCCTACGAAACCGGTGCGAAGTTCGCGGCCAGTCGCTCGCTGGCCCTGTTCCGCGACCATCCGCTTCAGGCGCTTCAGGTCATCGGCCTGACCTTCGGCGGCACGGTCGCTTTCTACACCTACACCACCTATATCCAGAAGTTCATGGTCGGCACCGCCGGCTGGAGCAAGGAGGCGGCGACTCTTGTTTCGGCGGCAACGCTGTTCGTCTACATGCTGATCCAGCCTTTGTTCGGAGCGCTGTCCGACCGCATTGGACGCAAACCACTGCTGGTCGGTTTCGGCGTCCTGGGTGTCCTGTGCACGGTGCCGATCATGACCACCCTGTCGCATACGAAAGATTTCTGGCCGGCCTTTGCGCTCATTTTGTCGGCCCTCGTCATCGTCAGCGGCTATACCTCGATCAACGCCGTGGTGAAGGCCGAACTCTTTCCGCCGCATGTCCGTGCGCTCGGCGTCGCCTTGCCCTACGCCGTCGCCGTGTCGCTCGGCGGCTGGGCGGAATATGTCGCCCAGGCGCTGAAGAAGACTGGCCACGAACCGTGGTTCTTCTGGGCGGTAACCGGTTGCATCGGCCTGTCGTTGCTCATCTATGTCTTTACCGCCGATACGAAAAAGACGTCGGCCTTCACAGCGGAAGGCTGAACCATGGCTAGCGTCGAACTCAGGGGATTGCACAAGGCGTTCGGAACGCAGGCGGTTCTGCGCGGGCTCGACCTCGACATCGCCGACGGCGAGTTCATGGTCGTGGTTGGCCCGTCAGGCTGCGGCAAGTCGACCCTGCTGCGCGTCATTGCGGGACTGGAGCCGCCGGATTCCGGGGAACTGCTGATCGACGGCCGCGACGCCCTGCCCGACGGGCCGGCCCAGCGCGGCGTGGCCATGGTGTTCCAGTCCTACGCCCTTTACCCGCACCTCAACGCCTATGACAACATGGCGTTCGGCCTGCGCATGGCCAATCGCCCTGAGGCCGAGATCCGCGCCCGTGTCGCCTGGGCGGCCGGTCTGCTTGGCATCGCGGCTCTGCTCGATCGCAAGCCCAAGGCGCTCTCGGGTGGCCAGCGGCAGCGCGTCGCCATCGGTCGCGCCATTGTCCGCCAGCCGCGCCTGTTCCTGCTCGACGAGCCGCTGTCCAATCTCGACGCCGGCCTGCGCGTGCATATGCGCCACGAATTCGCACGACTGCACCGCGAACTCAACACGACCATGATTTATGTCACCCACGACCAGGTCGAAGCCATGACGTTAGCCTCCCGCATCGCCGTGCTCAGCACCGTTGGCATCGAACAGGTCGGCACGCCGCACGAGGTCTATCATGCCCCGCGCAACCTGTTCGTGGCGTCGTTCCTCGGCTCGCCGCGCATGAACCTGATCGAGGGCGAGGTGGCGGGCGTGCTCAAGCGCGGCGTCAAGGTGAGGCTGATGTCGGGGGAGATCGTGACGGCGGCGGTAGAGCCCGGCGCCGCGATGGCCGGCGACGCTGTGACCTTGGGCGTGCGGCCGGAATGCCTGACGCGGGCGGCTGAAGAAAACCGGCTCACCGTTGTCGTCGACGTCGTCGAGACCCTGGGTCCGGCGCGCTCGGTTTACGGCTTCCTGGCCGGCGTGGCCGCGCCCGTCTGCGCCGTGCTGGCCGGCGACGATGCGGCCCGGCCCGGCGAGCGCATCGCCCTGCATTTCCGCGGCCCTGACGCTTATCTGTTCGACCGGGACGGAGTGGCGTTCCGCCGCCTCACGCCCGCCGCCAAGAAAGCGGCGTGAAAGCGATTTTTACGGTTGAGCGAAGGTAAGCTTTAGCATAGGTTCCGCGCGCCGTGGCCCATATGCATCCGTAGCTCAGCTGGATAGAGCGTTGCCCTCCGAAGGCAAAGGTCGTACGTTCGAATCGTATCGGATGCGCCAGGGTTTATAAGAAGGGTTATGTCAGTAGCCGGACAGGCGTGCGGCAAGCGCTGCAAGGCTTATCAGCTTTTGCGCAGACATCATCACCCTTTCGCCTCGTGCATTTGCCGCACCGCCTCTGACAGGCGCGAAATGGTTTGGCTGCCGGCGCGGATTTCGGCGTCGGCCGCGGCCGCCTCGATACGGCGGGCGGCAGTCGAGATCGCCGCCAGGGAAGCGGACAGCGCCTCGCCCTTGCGGCTTTCGCGCGATTCCAGCGCCGCCAGTTGCCGGCGCAGGTCCGCCTCGGCGCGGCAGTTCCTGAGCACATAGGCCAACTGGTGCGACAGGACGCGCCAGTTGATTGGCTTGACGACGAACGAGGTCGCGCCCTCGGCATAGGCGCGGTCGACGGCGACCATGTCCTCGCGGCCGGTGATGACGACAAGCGGAAGGTGCTGGAGAACTGGATCGGCGCGGACATGGCGGATCAGTTCGAAGCCGTCCATTCGCGGCATGTCGAGGTCGATCAGACCGAGGTCGAAGCCGCCGGCCTGGAGACACTCCCACGCCGCCATGCCGTCACAGGCGACCTCGACCTCGACCTCGGGTGTGGCCAGGTGGACCGCGGCGAACTCGCGCAGGATGGGGTCGTCATCGGCGACCAGAAGCCGCGCCCTGTCGAAGGCTACGAAATGATCGGTCATCGTGACAGCACCGTTGTGCTCATGGGGCCGACTCCTTGCGGCACCGGTACGCCCGAGCCGATATAACGATTGTTGATAACCAGCGTCGGGCTGTTGCTCAAGGCCAGTTTCTTGGCCACGATGACGCTCCAGTCGGAATCCTGTGCGACGCTGCCGGACGAGGTCACCTCAAGCGTGGCGTTGGGGATATAGATGGTGCCGAGCAGTTCCGACACATTGCCCGAGGATATCTTGAAGGTATTGGTGTTCTGGCGCGTCGTGGCGATGAGGAAACCGGCGAACGGACCCGTCTTGCGCGCGGTCAGGCGGACATGGGCCTTGTCGGCGAAGTTGAAGATCTGCAGCGGCCCGAAGATCATGGCGACGTCGTCGCCGTCGATGGTCGAATTCTCGGACATGATCAGCCCGCCCATGAAGTAGTGGTCGCCGGGCTGGAGATGGATGTGGGCATTGCCGACAGCGAGGATCGGCAGGCAGTGGACTCCGGGCGCGACCGTGGTGTCGTTGAGGATCGGCACGACATTACTGATCGCGCCGAGACCAATGCCGGCATTGATGCTCAACGAACACGCCGAGGTCGGGTTGAGGTTCATGCCGTCGAACGGGTCGGGTATGGGCAGGGCGCCGGAATTGCCTTGCGGCGACATCGGCCCGGCCGCGGTGCCTGCGGCCTGGATGCGGTCGGCGGTGATCATGGCCGATGAAGCGACGGCGATGTCGCTGTCGGCGTGGATCAGGCAGCCCGGCGCCCGGATGTTCGAGCTGTTGGCCAGGCTGATGCCGCCGGTGTCGATTTGCAGCACGCACAGCGGCGTCTTCTGCAGGGCGTCAGCGGTGGCGCTGGCGGTAATGGTCTGGTCGCCGAGGCCGAAGAAGCCGATCAGCGCCTTGTGGTTGGCCGTGCCGTCAACGGTGACCGAGGTGCGGGTGCCGGCGACCTTGACGTCGAAGGCGGCGGCATCACGACCGCCCGCCATGTTGTCGGTGCCGGCCTGAATGGCAGACCGGGTGACCATGGGCAGGGTCGAGGTCGTGGTTACTGACAGCTTTTCGGCGCCGGCCAGGGCCGCGGCGTCGACGGCGGCCTGGAGGCGCGAACGGGCGCTGGAAATCGACATCATCTCGATGGCGCCGGTGGTGGCGAACAGCACCGGAATGATGGCAAGCGAGATCATCAGGGTGACGTTGCCCCTGTTGTTCCGCGCCCACGCCGTGACGAACCGTTCGATCATCAACCTTTCCAGCCTGGGCCAAAGGCTAGCATTAAGCTTTTAATATTTGTTTTCGTGGCACAGTTAACCGGCGACTCGCTCGTCGCGATAGTCATTGCAATTTCAAGGTTTTATGCCGAAGGTCTCCGCCACTGTTGCAAGCCAGCGCCGATCGTCGATAAGGCGGCGCCTGAGCCTGCTTGTCCTGGGCTCGGTGCTGTTCTCGACCCTGCCGGTGGCGGCGTGGTTCACGATCGAGGAAACGACGCGTCAGGCCCAGGCGCGCTGGTCGCAGATGAAGACCGCCGCCGACGTGCTGGCCTCCTCGGCGGTGGATGCCGTTCAGAACGCCGACCAGCGCCGCGCCTTCGACGATATCCGCGCCGTATCGCGCACGCCGGGGATCGTCTATGCCCGCATCGAAACGCCCGGCGGGAACGTCCTGGCCGAAACCGGCGGCGGGGCGCGCTTAAGGAACGACGTGCGCATCGATGCCGGCACGCCCAACCCATCGGTCGCCGCCATGGTGCTGACACACAGCATCGAGGTCGCCGCACCGATCCGCGCCGGCGGGCAGACGATCGGAAAGGTCGTGGTCGTGCACCGCGCCGACGGCATTGCCCGGCAACTGGCCGGCGCACTGACCGGCGTGCTCGGCATCGCCGCCGCCGCCCTTCTGCTGGCCCTGATGGGGGCGCGGCGGATGCAGCAGGCGATGACCAAGCCTCTGGCCGACCTCACGGCATCGGTCGCTGCCATCACCGACAAGTCCGACTTCAGCCAGCGCGTGACCGCCCAGAGCGAGGACGAGGTAGGCCTGCTGGTCGGCGGCTTCAACGCCATGCTTGACGCCATTTCGGCGCGCGACCGCAAGATCGAGGCCCAGGTGAAGGGGCTGGAAAGCGAAGTCGCCGCCCGCACCGCCGACTACGTCTCGGCCCGGGACGAAGCCGTCGCCGCCAATGCCGCCAAGAGCGATTTCCTGGCCACCATGAGTCACGAAATCCGCACGCCGATGAACGGGGTGATGGTCATGGCCGAGCTGCTGGCGGCGGAAAACCTGCCGCCCAAGGCGCGCCGCCACGCTCAGACCATCGCCCGGTCCGGCCGGTCGCTGCTGGCCGTTATCAACGACATCCTCGACTTCTCCAAGATCGAGGCCGGCAAGATGGAGGTCGAAATCTGCGCGGTCGATATCCTCGATCTCGTCGACGAGACGCTTGGCCTGTTCCACGCCAAGGCGCGCGAAAAGGGGCTGGAACTGGCCGCCACCGCCCATCCCGCTGTGCCGCGCCAGGTGCCGGCCGACCCGGTCCGCCTTGGCCAGGTCATCGCCAACCTGGTCTCAAACGCGCTCAAGTTCACCGAAAAGGGCTTCGTCGTCGCCCAGGTCGAGCCCGATCCCCTGCCCGGCTACTGGCGGCTGATCGTGCGCGATTCCGGCATCGGCATCGCCGAGGACAAGCTGGGTTCGATCTTCTCCGCCTTTACCCAGGAGGACCAGACGACGACGCGGCGCTTCGGCGGGACGGGGCTTGGCCTGTCGATCGCGCGCAAGCTGGTCGAGGCCATGGGCGGCGATATCGGCGTCGCCAGCAAGCCGGGGCCTGCTCCCAATCAGGGCACGCGCTTCATTGTCCGCCTGCCGGTCAGGGCGGCCACGCCGACCTGCGCGCCGCCGTCGCTCGACGACCTGCCGGTGCCGTCGGGCGTATCGTTGATGATCGGCGGCGAGATGCTCAAGGCGACCCTGACGCGGCGGTTCGAGGCCGCCGGCGCCTATATCGGTACGGCGCACCCGGCCCTGGTCATCGCCGACAAGGGCCAGCGCGTCCGCGCCGCCATTACCGCCCCGCCGGAAAGCCTGGTGCTGCTGGCCGACGCCGACGACAGCGAGGCCGATATATGGGTGCGCGAAGGCAAGGCCGCCGCCATCCTGCCCGCGCCGATCCGCCACCGCGACCTCGACGCCCTGATCACCGCCCTGCATGACGGCAGCGCTTTCGCGCTCAAGGAAAACGACACCCAGGCCGACGCTGTCGACGCACACTATCCCGACGCCCGCGTCCTGGTTGTCGACGACGGCGAAGTGAACCGCGAGGTCGCGCTCGAGGCGCTGGCGCGCTTCGGCATCGACGCCGAATTCGCCGTCGACGGCCAGCAGGCGCTCGACCGGCTGGAAAAGGAGGGCTTCGACCTGGTGCTGATGGACGGCTCGATGCCGGTCATGGACGGTTTCGAGGCGACACGGACCTTTCGCCTGCGCGAGGAACATTCGTCCGATGCTCGCACCGCCATTATTGCGTTCACCGCCCACGTCGTCGGCCAGGCGGCATCGGCCTGGCGCGAGGCCGGCATGGACGATGTTCTCTATAAGCCCTTCACGCTGCAAGGGTTGGCGGCGATCCTGCGCACCTGGCTGCCGGGCAACCTGGCCGAGGCCCCGCCGAAGCCGTCCGCACGTCTGGCGCAGGCCGCGGCCGCCGAACCGGTCGAGGATGAACTGTTCGATGCCGACATCACCGCGCCGCTGCTGGCGGGGCTCAAGTCCGACCGCGCCGGCTTCGTGCGCAAGGTCATCGGGCTATATCGCGACCATGCGCCCAAGGCCGCCGCTGATATCGAGACAGCGCACCAGGCGGGCGACGACGACGGCCTGGCCCGCGCCGCCCATGCGCTGAAGTCGATGAGCCTCAATCTCGGCGCCCGCGCCGTGTCGGAAGCGGCCGCCGTGCTGGAACGCGCCGTGCGGGTCAACAAGCGCGGCGTGGCGGTCGAGGAGGTCATCGCCGTCCGCGCTTTGCTGGAACGCACCCTGGCGGCGCTCGACACCATGCAGAACCTGCCCGCGCCGGCCGTCGTCCCGGTCGATCCGGAACAGGTCATGTATCACGAACTCAAGGCCGACATCGCGCGTGGCGGCCTGTTCGAGATGCGCTACCAGCCGATCTTCGACCGCGCCGGCGCCTTCGTCATCGGTGTCGAGGCGCTGGTGCGCTGGAACCGCGGCGATCGGCCGCCGGTCGGCCCCGACGTCTTCATCCCGCTGGCCGAACGCACCGGACTGATCGCCGACATCGGCGCCTTCGTCCGCCGCCGCGCCCTGGAGCAGGCCATGCACTGGGACCCGGTGCCGGTGTCGGTCAATGTCTCGCCGATCGAGCTCGACAAGCCCGACTTCATCGCCGACCTGCGCCAGCTGCTGGCCGATATCGGCTTCGATCCGGCGCGGCTGGTGCTGGAAATGACCGAAACGGCCTTCCTTGGCGAACCGGGCCGGGTCAAGCTTTTGTTCGAGGAAATCCGCGCCATGGGCATCAAGCTGGCGCTCGACGATTTCGGCGTCGGCTATTCGTCGCTGACGGCGCTGCACCGCTTTCCGTTCGACAAGATCAAGATCGACAAGGAGTTCGTCCAGGCGCTCGACGGTGAACCGCGCGCGGCGCTCGAGGCCTTGGCGATCATCCAGGCGGTCACCGGCGTGGGGCGCGCCTTCGGCATGCAGGTGGTCGCCGAAGGGATTGAAACGCCGGCGCAACATGCTCACATCAAGGCCGCCGGCGTCCACGCCATGCAGGGCTATCTGTTCGGCAGGCCGGTTACCGCCGAGGGCTTCGCCGCTTTGATCGACAAGCCGGTGGCCAAGTCGGCGTAATATCGACTCCCATATCCTGTCTTTCAATCAGGCAAGAAACCCCTCCACCATTTCGCCTATTCTTGCTCGATCGGACGCTTGAGTCAGGCTCATGGTCGCCCTCCGCGACAAGGGGGGAGGGGCAAGGGTGAGCTCATTCTTTCTGTTCCTCCCCGCCTGTCGGGGTGGGGACCGCACGAGCGAGTGGTCTCCGACCAGGCGTGAAATGTGGTGGTGGGGTTTCTTACTTGATTACTTCGGCCGCTTCATGACCGCGCCGGTCAGATCGTCGCTGTTGACCAGTTCGACGCCCTTGGCCCTGAGCGCCTTGATTAATTTCTCGGCCGTCGATGCGCGCATGGAGCGGCCGTTCTCGAACTGGCTGACCGTCGTCCAGGCGACGCCGGCGGCTCTTCCTAAGTCGCGGACCCCCCAGTTGAGCAGCCCGCGCGCCGCCCTCAGGCTCTGTGGCGTGATCATGACCGCCCTCCTTCTCACCTCCGAACCATAACGGGAGTCGCTGCTGCGCCAAGCGGGATTCGACGCTTACATATTCTTTGCAAACCACGGCCCGGCTTCGCAGCGCGTCCTTAGTCCATCCGTTGGAGTGTGCGGCTGTGTACTTCGGAGGCCGTCATGGCGCATAAGGCAAGTCTTCCCCATCCGCCTCTTTTGCATCACAAGCCCGCCCGGCCGCTCAGTGAGGCCGGCCGGATGTGGCGGCGGCGCCTGGCGATCGCCTTCGGCATCGCGGGGCTGATGGTGGGCATGATGGCCGCGGCGCCGTTCCTGCTCGGTACGGCGGTCGCCGCCGGGCTGTTCAACGGCTGGGATTCGCCGGTCGACTACGATTGACCCCTCCGGCGCTACGCGCCACCTCCCCATCGCTTCGCGACAGGGAGGAGGGATTTCAATCGTCGACGCTCATTCTCCCTCCTCCCTATCCGAAGGATGGGGAGGTGGCATTTTGGCCCTTGCCAAAATGCCGGAGGGGTCTTCATCAATATCTCAATGTAACAAACTGGTCCGGCCCATGTTACGGTCGGCCCATTTGATGAAGGACGCGATGTTGGGCGTATCGGTATGGCCGCCGTCGTGCTGGCGCCACGCCAGTTGGCCGTCGAGCTGATCGGTCAGCACCGGCGGCATCCGCGCCGTCCTGTAGTCGTTGCCGACACCGAGGTCCTGGGCGCCCAGGAGTTTCCACGCCACCCCGGCGGCGACGGTCGCCATATAGCTGCCTTGCTGGTCAAGCCATTTGGCGTCGCCCTGGGCGGGTACGCCGTAGGAAATGAACGTCAAACGCGGCGCGCACAGGGCGATGAGATCGTGCGCATCGACCGGCAGGTCGCCGGCATTGAGCGGGCCGCCATATTTGAGGAAATTGCCGGCCATCCAGTGATATTCGCCGCTGCCGGTCAGGCTTTCGACCGCCTCGCCGAAATTGCGCCGCGACGGCTTGGCCCCGCCTTCGCCCGATGAACCGACCAGGACCATGTAGAACCTCTGGTCGAAGGCCATGGTGACCAGGGCCGCCTTGCCCCAGCGCGACACGCCTTCGATGCCGACGTGCCTGGCGTCGACCTCGGGCCGCGTTTGAAGATAGTCGAGCACGCGCGACGCGCCCCAGCCCCAGGCTCGAAGCGCGCCCCAGTCGTCGGGCTTACGCGGCCGGCCTGAATTGGCAAGGCCGATGATGCCGCGCGTCAGCCCAGCCCCATTGTCGGCCTGAATGCTGGCCGTGTCGAGCATCACCACGCCCCAGCCGTCGGCGATCAGGGTCTGGATGCGCTCGTCGGGCTGACTCGACGGCGGCGGCGGGAAGGGAATCGTGGTCGCGATCTGGTAGGCCGGGTAGCGGGCGAAGACATCGCCAAGCGACGGGTCGCGCGCGATGAGCTCGGCCTTGAGCGCGTCATTGATTTTCGCCAGGTCGTCGCCCTGCGGCTGCATTGGCTGCGGGAATTTGGCCGGCCCGAACATGATCAGCACCGGCACCGGACCCTTGGCGCCCAGCGGCAGGATGAGCATGGCCTTCATGTCGACGTCGATCAACGGGTAGGCGGAGTTGTCGGCATGACCGGTCAGGGCTGTCGCCTGGACGGCGTGGAAGCCGACATATTCGATTTCGGACGCGCCGGTGGTCCATGTGACCTTCGGCGCATTGGCCGGGATGCGGCCATACATTTCGCGCTCGAGGTCCTCGACGATCTCCGGCCGGCGCTGGTTCCACCACTGATCGGCGGTGGTGACCCTCTTGCCGTTCTTCAGGGTCATGATGTCGGGCCAGTCAGGATAGGGATTGGCCTGGTTCTCGTCGCTATTGGCGTGGTTGGGGGCGTTTTCGTCGCCGCTCGGGCCGGGGCGCAGCGTCTTGATGTGAAGCTGGTCCATCATATTCTGATGGTCCTGTTCGGCCGTGAAGGTGACGGGCGGCGGCTGGTCGGCGGCGCGCGCCAGGGGCGCCGTGGCAAGCAGACAGGCAGCGAGCAGGGCGGCGGTCTTCATGGCGTTTCTCCCAATATATTTCAGCCCTGTGCGGCCGTCTTTTCGTTGTGTGAGCGTTCCTCCCACCGCCGGAACAGACCGGGCAAATGGGCCAGCGAAGCGATCATCAGGTGGATCCGTTCCAGGTCCCCCAACCGGAACAAATCCAGCACGGTGGCGTCAGGCAGGGCGGCCAGGGCCTCACGACGAATGGTGAATAGCTCGTCCGCCAGGCCAGGCAGGGCCGCCGGCTCGGCCAGGCCGAGATCAAGCACGCGTGTGGCGAAAGCGCGCGTCGGGCCCAGGCCGGCAAGGAGTTCGGCCAGCACCGAATGGACGTATTCAAGATAGGGCTCAGGCTGCCCGCCGGGCGTGAACAGGGGCTCGCCCGAGCGGCCGGCGCGCGGTGAATCAAGGTCGACGAACATCTGCACGCCATCCTCGCCGGCATGGGCGTAGAAAGGCTGGCGTTGCAGGTGAAGCGGCTTGTGCTCCGCCGTCCAGGTGGCGCCGTCGAGATAGAGATTGCCGCCATCGGCAAATCCCATCACAGCGGTAATGTCGAAGGCGCCGGTTTCGCGTTCGCGGCCGAGAAAAAGCGGAAAGTCCGCCGCGGCGGCGGCCAGTTCGGCCAGCACTACCGGGCACAGGCCGGCATGATCCTCACGCCCGATGCCGTGGCCGGGATGGATTCGCAAGGACCGATGCTGATCGTTATGGAGGGGTACGAGGCGGGTCAAGGGCTGTGTCTCGATTGGTCAGACCTCTTTTATGCCACCGATCGGCGATTTGGCCAGAGCCGAATCACACAGAAAAAAATCGGGCGCCGAATGCACGCATGGCGCGCGGGCGCAGGCCTCACTCGCGCAATCGTTTGCAAAGTCCGCCACGATGGAAAATCGCCCGACGGCAACAAAATTGTGATTTCTGCCAAGGATTAAGTCGCCTTAGGTTGCTCCCGTTCCGCGCGGCTGATCCGGGCCGGCCGCGCCCACGGAGGCGGAAATGACCCCCATGACGGCGGTCCGCCCGCGCAGCGACGCGGGGGCGCGGCTGCTTATCGTCGACGACCGCAGGGAGAACCTGCTGGCAACCCACGCCCTGCTGCGGCCGCTGGGCGCGGAGATCATTACGGCGCAGTCGGGCGAGGAAGCGCTCGAAATGGCGCTGCGCCACGAGTTCGCACTGATCCTGCTCGACGTGCAGATGCCCGGCATGGACGGCTTCGAGACGGCGCGGCTGATGAAATCGCGGCCCAGCATGCAGAACGTGCCGATCATCTTCGTGACCGCTCTGTCCAAGGAGGACCACTTCGCCACCGAGGCCGCCGAGATCGGCGCCGTCGACTACATCTTCAAGCCGATCAATTCCGAAATCCTGAGGAGCAAGGTCAAGGTCTATCTCGATCTCTACCGCCAGCGCCGCGAGATCCTGGCGCTCAATGCCGCGCTCAAGCAGCAGAACGAGGAGCTGGAGCGCTTCGCCTATATCTGCTCGCACGACATGCAGGAGCCGGTCAGGATGATGAACGCCTATTCGGGGTTCCTGGCCGAGGCGACCGCCGGCCAGCTTGACGAAGGCGGCGAGCGCTACCTGCGCTTCATCCGCGACAACGCCGCGCGCATGCAAGGCATGATCCGCGACATCCTGGCCTTTTCACGCGTCGGACGCGAGGACATCCGGCTGGAGCGGGTCGACACGCGCAAGGTGTTCGAGGCGGTTGTGCGCGAGTTCGAGGCGCAGATTGCCGAGAGCGGCGCGACGATCATGGCCGGCGAATTGCCGGTCGTCGAGACCAGCCCGACGCTTGTCCTCGTCCTGCTGCAGAACCTGATCGGCAACGCGCTCAAGTTTCAGGACGGCGTGCGCACGCCGGACATCCACGTCTCGGCCGTGCGCGAGGGCCGGTTCTGGCGCTTCGAGGTGCGCGACAACGGCATCGGCATCGACCCGGCCTTCCGCGACCGCATCTTCACCATCGTCCAGCGCTATCATCGCAAGGAGGACTATCCCGGCACCGGCATCGGCCTGTCGACCTGTCGCAAGTTCATCGAGCTGGTCGGCGGCAGCATCGACTTCGCGTCGCATCCCGGCGAGGGTACTGTCTTTACGTTCAGACTTCCGGCCCGGGAGGCCCAGGCGAATGCGTGACCGGCTCGACGTCCTGCTTGTCGAAGATAATGAAGGCGATGTTGAACTGACTCGGCGCGCCTTGGCCACGGCCTCGCCGCCGGTGCGCATGTCGGTCGCCAACAACGGCAACCAGGCGCTGGAATTCCTGCACAAGACCGGCCGCTACCAAGGCGAGGCGACGCCCGACATCATCCTGCTCGACATCAACATGCCGCGCATGGACGGCAAGCAGTTCCTGGGCGTGGTCAAGGGCGACGACGCCTTCAAGGCCATACCGGTGGTGATGTTCACCTCGTCGCAGTCGCCGGCCGACATCCGCGAATGCTACGAACGCCATGCCTCGTGCTACGTCGTCAAGCCGTTCGACGGCCGCGAATATGCCGAGACCCTGCGCAAGGTGGTGTGCTTTTTCGGCGGTATCGGCCAGTTGCCGTAAGCTTCTCCTCCCCTGCGTAGCGGGGGAGGGGGACCACGAAGTGGTGGAGGGGGCCTCTTTGCTACCGGTAGCCCCCTCCGTCGGCTGCGCTGCGCTTGCCGCCACCTCCCCCGCTTCGCAGGGGAGGAGATATGTCTAGAACCGCATGGTGACGCCGATGCCGCCGTGGACGCCGGTGCCGATGTCCTTCGGACCCATGGTGGCGTTGACGAAGCCTTCCACCACCACGTTCTTGCTGGCGCGGTAGCCGACGCGCAGGCCGGGCTGGACCCAGCAGTGTTCCTGCGTTGCCGCGTCTTGCGGCCCGAAGCCGGCGATGGAAGCGTGGATGCCGCTCTTCGAGTTGAATGACTGCGACACCACGACGTCGGCGGTGACTTCCCACTTGCGGCCGAACAGGTGCGTCGCCTGGGCGTCGGCCGAAACAACGTCCATGTCGTCACGGCCGCGCGTATAGATGGCTTCGAACGGATTGCCCGCACCGCCGATCTCGCTGTAGCCGTCCTGGTCCTGGCGGATGTGGCTGAGGCTGGCGGCGCCGGCGATTTCGGTGACGCGCGATACCCGTGCCACCCAGCCCGCCTTGACATAGGCCGAAAAGAAGCCCGACTGCGTCTCGCCAACGCCGGTCGCCTGGCCCGCGCCATTGACGTACGGCCGGTTATAGGTAACGCGTTGCGACGGGGCGAGGGAACCGCCGAACTCGACATAGGGCCGCGACGATCCCATGCCCGCCGGGTCGAAGCGCAGGGCGCCGGCCAGGGTGATCGAGCCCGAAACATCGGCCCCTTTTTCTTCGTAACGCCCGTAGCCGACGCCGCCCAGCGCCGTCCATTCCTCGTTGATCCTGTGGCGGCCGTGCGCCGACAGATTGAAGCTGCCGAACGAGGCATAGCCGCCGCCGCAACCGCCGCAGCTGACCTGCTCGTTGACGCCGAGATAGGTCATGGCGTTAAGCGCCTCGGTGATCATCTGGGCGAAGTGGCTTTCGGCTAGATCCGATATCGACTGGACGACCGAATCCGGCGTCGTCACGCCCGAAGGCCCGCTGCCGCCGATGCGCGCCAGGAAGGCGTGGGTGGTGCCGTTCGAGGTCGGGAAGAAGCCCGAGCCGGCGATGAAATTGCCGTCGTTCGACACGCCACGCGCCACCGTCAGGTTGATGCCGGTCATGTCGACTCCGGCAGTGCTGAGCAGGGTGTTGAGGTCCTGCATGCCGGTGGGCGCGGTCCACACGAAGGCATGAGTTCCCGATCCATTGAACACGCTCTTGCCGACGACCACCGCGCCGTCGCTGTTGACGGCATAGGCGCTCGAAGCGCCGGTGGCGTTGTCAAGCGTGCCGAGATCGGCCATGACGCCGCTTTCCCAGCGGAAGGCGTGCTGGGTCGACCCCGAAACGGTCGAGACGCCGACGACCACGCCGCCGTCATGGTCGGCGTCGGCCGCGGTCGACGCGCCGCTGACCCCGCCGATGGTGCCGAGGTCGCTCATGGTCCCGCCCGTCCAGCGGAAGGCATGGACGCTGCCGCTCGACGACGTGCTGTTGCCGACAATGACCTGGCCGTCGCCCGAAATGCCGAAGGCATCGGAATAGCCGCTGCCGGTCAGGGTCCCCAGGTTCTGCCAGCCGCCGCCTTGCGTCCACTTCATGGCGCGGTCGCTGGTGCCGGGCGAGAACGAGCCGCCGGCCACCACCGAGCCGTCGTCGCTAACCGCCCAGGCCGTGGACAGTGACGAATCGCCGTTGGCCGTGCCCATGTCGACCATGCCGGTCGCCGCCGTCCAGATGAAGCCGTGCCAGCCGCCCGTTGCCGTCTGTGAAAAGCCGACGATGGTCTTGCCGTCGGCCGAGGCGTTGAAGGCGATCGAGGCGGCGCTGGGCCCCAGGGCGCCGAGATCGACCATGCCGCCTGACGACGTCCAGGCGAAGGCGTGGGCCTGGCCCGACGGCGTGGCGGCGTAGCCGACCAGGGTCGAGCCGTCGCCCGAGACGCCATAGCCCTGGGCGATGCCGCCATTGCCGGTGAACACCGTGTTGCCGAAGCCGTCCGACGTGGC
>CAYYTA010000002.1:0-48060 GCA_964474575.1 uncultured Caulobacteraceae bacterium
GGCATGGCGAAGACCACGCCCATCGGCCCGATCAGGCCGGCGAAGCCGATCACAGCGAACAGCGTCAGCACCATCGGTACATGGGCGACATGGCGCTGGATCGCCGGCGTAATCAGGTTGGCCTCGGTCTGCGACACCGCCGTATAGACGAGGAACGTCCATACGGCCGCCAGGCCGCCGTCGGCCACCGCCAGCAGGATACCGATACAGGCCGAGGTCGTGGCCCCGACCAGCGGGATGAACTGCGCCAGACCCGCCAGCAGTCCCAATGCCACCGCCGATGGCCGCCCTATCAGGCTTAGGCCGACCCCGACCGCCGTGCCGACGATGACCATGGACAGGAACTGACCGATGAACCAGAGTCGCAGCGCCTTGCCGGCGGCATTCATGCCGTCGCGAATGCGGTGGCGGTAACGGTCCTGAAACAGCGCGACGACTCCGTCGCGATAGCGGGCAGGATGGATGGCCAGGATGATGCCGCCGATCAACGCTACAAGGAAGTCGGCCAGGCTGGCCAGGACATTGCCGGCGATGAGCGGCAGGCTCGACAAAGCGCCGCCAGCCTGCTCGCCCAGCGTCGCCACCTGCTTCTGGATCATGCGGCCGATTTCACTGATCGCCAGCTGCGCCTGGAGATTGGCCCAGGCGGCGGTGACCTGGGCGGTCAGGGTCTGCGCCTGGAGCGCGATCTCGCGCCCGAACAAATAGAAGGTGACCGAAAACAGGGCCAGCAGCAGGATCAGGGCGGCGAAGACGGCGACGCCGGCCGGGGCGCGCGTGAAACTCATGATCGGCTCGGCCAGGGCGCGCAGCACGGTGGCGATGACGATGGCGCCGAAGATCAGCAGCCACAGGTTCATCAGCTTGAAGACCAGCACGGCGGCGCCGATCATCAGGATGACGAACAGCACGCGCTGGACGAAGCCAGGCGTCAGGCCGTCGGAAGGAGTTTTGGCGTTCATGTTCCTCTCACCTTCCTGACGGTACGCTCGACAAGGTCGGCGAGAAGCTTGGCGGCGTCGGGCTTGGCGACTGACCTGGCCGCGGCGGAGCGCATCGGCAGCAGGCCGGCGCCTTCGATCAGGGTGCGGATTTCGTCACTCAAGCGTTCGACCGTGACATCGTCCTCGGCGATGACAATGGCCGCCTT
Source organism: uncultured Caulobacteraceae bacterium (assembly GCA_964474575.1). Classification (GTDB taxonomy): domain Bacteria; phylum Pseudomonadota; class Alphaproteobacteria; order Caulobacterales; family Caulobacteraceae; genus Asticcacaulis. The sequence continues at coordinate 1,151 of CAYYTA010000002.1, forward strand.
GGCGTCTTTCAGCACCTCGGCGTTCCACGTCTGGTGGTCGTCGGCGGCGATCTTGAGGGGGATCAACAGCGACGGTTTGCCGGCGACGGCCAGCTCCGAGCAGGTTGAGGCGCCGGCGCGGCCGATGACGATGTGGGCGCGGCCAAGACGCGCGGCCATATCGTTGAAGAAGGGGGATATCTCGGCGTCGATGCCGGCGTCAGCATAGATCTTGCGGGCGAACTCGACCTGTTCGGCGCGCGTCTGCTGCTCGACACGCAAGGTGATGCGGATGGAAACCGGCAGCCTGGCCAGGGCCTGCGGCACCGTCTCGGACAGGATCTTGGCGCCCTGGGAACCACCGGTGACGAGGAGACGGATCGTCTTGTCGACCGGCGGATAGGGCTGGTCACAGAGCGCGCGGATGTCGGGCCGAACGGGGTTGCCGGTGACCTGGACCTTGCCTTCCAGTTCCTGCGGCGCCATGCGCAGCACCGGGAAGGCGCAGGCGACGGCGTCGACCTTCCTGACCAGCTGGCGGTTGGAGCGACCGAGCACCGAGTTTTGCTCATGGATCAGTGTGATGTCCTTGCGCCCCAGCGCCGCCATCAGGGCGGGATAGCTGGGATAGCCCCCGAAGCCGATCACCGCCCAGGGCTTCAGCCGGGCGAACGCCTTGCGCGCCTGCAGGATGCCGAGGCCGATCTTGACGGCGGCGCGGACCATGCCGACCGGATCGCTGGGGCGGAAGGTCGCGGCTTCCAGCGACAGGCGTTCGATGGCCGGGAAATTTTCGGCATAGGCCGCGCCGCGCACGTCGGACGCGAGCACGATCTGCCAGCCGCGTGCGGTGAGCTCGCGCGCCAGGGCCTCGGCAGGGAACATGTGGCCGCCGGTGCCGCCGGCGGCGACGACGGCCAGCGGTTGATCTGCGAAGGAAGAGGCCTTGCGGCGGGGTTTGATGGCCAAGCTCGGTCTCGTCTTGTAAGAACAGGTGCGACTGTCTTAGCCGGGAATCGCCTCCCGTCGCAATGGCATGCACGCTGCGGCTACTTCAGCGCCAGCACGACCGGACCCGACACCGGATCGGTAAGGCCAAGGTCGCCGCCAAGGTCCTCCAGCGTATCGCGGAAGCTGTCGAGCGTGGCGATCATTTGCGGTCGGGCGGCAGCCATGGCCTCCATACTGTCCCACTCGCCGATGATGCAGAAGCTGTGCTCGCCTGTCTTGACCATGTTGACGTGGCGCAGGCCCGGCCAGTCGGCGGCGGTGTTGCGGTGGGCATTGAGGAAATCATCCTCGCGGCCCGGCTTGACTCGGAAACGTACGGCGTTGAACGCAGTCATGATCGCACCTCCGTCCGAGCGCAATCCGATAAGGTGGATATCACTTTTCGGTAGATTGCGCGGCAAAGCTAAAAAGAACAGTGCTATTTAAGTCTTTTAAGGGCCAGAAGCCAGTCACCATTTTGACGGGTCATCCTGCGGGATTTCCTCATTGCGCTTGCGCGTCAGGGCGAGGATCAGGCCGAGCGTCAGTCCCATGGCCAGCATCGACGAACCGCCGTAGGAAATGAACGGCAGCGTCATGCCCTTGGGCGGGATCAGGCCGAGATTGGTGCTGACATTGATGATCACCTGGGTGCCGAGCATGATGTAGAGGCCCGAGGTGGCGATCTGGCGGAAGGGGTCCTGCATGGCCATGGCCTTCATCAGGCCGCGCACCACCAGGAACGCGAAAATGCCGATCAGGATCAGAGTTAGCCACAGCCCGTATTCCTCGCCCACCACCGAATAGATGAAGTCGGTATGCAGGTCGGGAATGAACTTCTTCATCACCCCTTCGTTGAGGCCGACGCCAAGCAGGCCGCCGTGCGCGATCGCCGCCTTGGCACGGGTAACCTGGAAGGCGCTGTCGGCGTCGGGCTGGATGAAGCCCATGATGCGGTTGTGGAAGTGCGGCAGGATGAAGAACAGGCCGACCAGGCCCGACAGCGCCGTGCCGGCCATGATCAGGATCCAGCGGAACGGCACGCCCGAAATGAAGAAGCAGGCGCCGAAGGCTACGGTAATAAGGATCGACTGGCCGACATCGGGCTGGATGAGCAGCAGCGCAATCGCCATGATGTAGAGGCAGAAGGCGACGGTGACGCCGGGCACGCCCTTGCCCTTCTGGCCTTCGGAGAACATCCAGGCAATCAGCACGATCAAGGCTGGCTTCAGGAATTCCGACGGCTGGAACGCTACAGGCCCCAACTCGACCCAGCGCCGGCCGCCTTTGGCTGCGTGGCCGATCAGGGGCAGTAGCGCCATGACCGAAAGGGTGAAGCCGAAGACAAGCACGCTGATGCGCTTGATACCCTTGAGCGATAGCATGGAGATCGCCACCATGCTGCCCGCCGTCAGCAGAGCGAAGACGAAGTGGCGCTTGGTATAGTAGAAGGGGTCGTAGGCCTCGGTATGCGGCGCCGCCACCGGCGACGACGAAAACGAGAAGAACAGGCCGAGCAGCAGGAGGATGAACACCAGCGACAGCGTCACGCGGTCGAGCGTCCACCACCACATGGCAGTCGCCGAACGGTCGGTGCGCGTGAACGGATGGGCGTAGGCCTGGGTCATGACGATTCCCGGAAACTCAAGGCTCAGGATTCAGCAAAGCGTGGTTAAGATTCGCTTAAATTCGGCCGGCGCGCTTAAGCCTTTCTTAGTTTGCACGCCCGCCGGACTTGGTATTCAGCGGTCCCTCGGTTATGGTTCGCGACGAGGTGGATCGCGCCGGAACAGGGGACGGAAAGATGGCGAAATCTCAGGGCAGTGGTCCCAACTGGTTTGTGGGCGGCTTCACCCGGATCGAAAACGCCGACTGGGCGCACCGCATGGCGCGCAACGGCGGGATCGCGGGTTTCCTGCTGACCGCCAGCGAAGCCGCCGGGGTCGCCGTGCAATGGTTCGGCATCAACCCCACGACCTGGAAAGCAACTCCCAACCCCGCCGCCGCCGATCCGGTCGCCGCCGCCTTCTTCTTCGGCACGACCGGCCTGATCATCATGGCGCTCACCGTCATGAGCTGGCGCGTCATCATCGGCAAGGGATATGTCAGCGCCGCCCTGCTGATGCTGCTGCTGGTCTATGAGGGTATCAGCAAGCTGCTCGGAGGCACGCTGGGCGCCATGTGGATCGTGGTCTATATCGGCCTGGCCGCCAGTCTGTTCGGGGCCATCCGCGCCGCCTGGTACCTGCGCAAGGAAAAGCGGGGCCGAAAGGATGCCGACCTGATCCGCGCCTTCGACGACACGCCGGGCGGAGCGGCATGAAGGTGCTTGCCGTCATGGCCAGCCTGATGCTGGCGGGTGCGGCTCATGCCCAGGACCTGACGGTCAAGGCCGATCCGTTTGTGGGCTCGACCGGCGGCGGCAATACGGTGCCGGGCGCCGGCGTGCCGTTCGGCTTCGTCAGCGCCAGCCCGGACACCACGCATGGCGACACCAATGGCTATGACGACGGGTCGCCGCTGGTCGGTTTCGGCACGGTCCACGTCAGCGGCACCGGTGGGGCATCGAAATACGGCAATTTCCGCGTCACCCCGACCACCGGCGACGTCGACCCGAAGAACCTGGCCTTCAAGCGCCATAACGAGACCGCCTCGCCGGGGCTTTACAGCGTCGACCTCGCCAACGGCATCCATGCCGACCTGACCGCGACGCGTATGGTCGCCGTCGAGCGCTTTGGCTTTCCGGCCGGCGCGCCGGGCAACCTGCTGATCGACGTCAGCTCGGCGGTGCAGCTGGGCGGCGGCGGGCCGCGCGCCACGGCGGCGCATGTCGAGACCCACGGCGACGGGACGATCTCGGGCTGGGCCAGCTTCCACGGCGGCTGGACGTCGACCGACTACAGGCTCTATTTCTACGCCGTCTTCGACCGCGCGGCGACCGAGGAAGGCACCTGGACGGCCGGCCAGGGTCATTCCGAATTGCAGCCCGGCGCGCACGGCCAGGACGGCGGCGACCAGACGGCGCAGATTTCCAATCGGCTGGGCGCCTATGCACGCTTCGATCCGGCTAGACCTGTCACCATGAAGATCGCCGTGTCCTTCGTCAGCGAGGACCGCGCCCGCCAGCACATGGCCGAGGAAGCGCCGGGCTGGGACTTCGACGCCGTCCATGCCGCGGCGGTGAAACAATGGCAGGATGTACTGTCGACGATCACGGTCGAAGGCGGCACGGATGACCAGCAGCGCCAATTCTACAGCGCGCTCTACCGCCTGCACACCATGCCGCACGACCTGAGCGGCGACAATGCGTGGTGGGAGTCAACTGAGCCGCACTACGAGGACTTCTATACGCTGTGGGACACCTTCCGCGGCGTGCACCCCCTGCTCACCCTGATCGAGCCCCAGCGCCAGCGCGACATCATCCGCTCGCTGCTCGATACCTACAAGCATACCGGCTGGCTGCCTGACGCCCGCGTCAACGGTGTCAACGGCCTGACCCAGGGCGGATCGAACGGCGACGTAGCTGTAGCCGACGCGGTGACCAAGCATCTCGGCGGCTTCGATATCGATCTCGCCTATGAGGCCATCAAAAAGGACGGCGACGTCCAGTCCCCGGATCCGATGAACGAGGGCCGCGAGTTGGGCGACTACCTCAAGCTCGGCTACATGTCGCTGAGCCAGACACGGTCGGCGTCGCGTACTCTCGAATACGCCGCCGACGATTTCGCCATCGCCGAGGTGGCCCGGGTTCTCGGCAAACAGGACGACGCCAACCGATTCGAGCAACGTTCCGACAATTGGAAAAACCTGTGGGACCCGGCCCTGCAGTGCATCCATCCGCGCTATGCCGACGGTTCGTGGCTGGAAAACTACGACTGCGACTATACCTATCCCGACTCGACCGCGCCGTGGTGGGACCACCCCTATTACGAGGGCTCCGGCGCACAGTATTCGACCTACGTGCCTGAGGTATCCGGCCTGATGGCGGCGACGGGCGGGCCGCAAGGCTTCACGGCGTGGCTCGACCGTTTCTTCGACGGCCACCATTACGACCAGGGCAACGAACCCGACCTGCTGGCGCCGTGGCTTTATGTCCACGCCGGCCGGCCCGACAGAACCGACGAGCGCGTGCGCGCCATCCTGTCCGGCGATTACCGTCCCAGTCATGACGGTCTGCCCGGCAACGATGATGCCGGCGCCATGTCGGCCTGGTACGTGTGGGCGTCCATCGGGCTTTATCCCAACGCCGGCCAGCCCCTGTACTATATCGGATCGCCGCTGTTCACGAAGACGACGATCCGGCTGGAGGGCGGCAAGACCTTCACCATTTCCGCACCGCAGGCGTCAGCGGCCAACCTTTACGTCACCGGGGCGCGGCTGAATGGCCGGAGACTCAGCCATGCCTGGCTGACGCATGACCAGATCACGCGTGGCGGCGTGCTCGAGCTCGACATGGGGCCGAAGCCGGCGGGCTGGGCGGACAAGTTTTAAAGGTTGATATCCACGCATTGTACGACGCGCGAGATGCGCGGGAAGATCGATTTGACCGCCATGGCATGCATCTCGCCCGACGACGAGGCGCAGGCGTCTTCGGCCAGGACGATGTCGTAGCCCAGTTCCCAGCCATGGCGCGCCGTCGATTCAACGCCGAAATTGGTCGAGATGCCGCCGAGCACGATCGTCCTTATGCCGCGCCGGCGCAGCAGGGTATCGAGCGCCGTACCGGTGAAGGCGCCCCACTGGCGCTTGAGGATGCGGATGTCACCAGGCTGCTCCAGGCCATCGATATAATCGGCCCAATCGTCGGGCAAGCCGCCTTCGGGCAGGGCCACGCCTTCGTCGACCTGGCGCGACGGCATGTCGGAGCCGTCTTTCGCCCACTGGACGTGAACGAGGAAAACCGGTGCGCCCGCCGTCCGGAAACGATCGGCCAGGCCGCGCGCCGTTCCGACAACCTGGCTGCCGGGGCGCGGTTCCAGCGGGCGGCCGACGATGCCCTTCTGCAGGTCGATGAGGACGAGGGCTGTGGTTTGGGGATCGAGTTTCATGACTGGCTCCTGAGGGTTCCCCGGCCGCCGTCATCTACTTCGTCTTGCCGCTCCAGTCCAGCCAAGGGCCGATCGCAAAGATCGCCATCAGCAGGTACATCAGCCACCAGCTTCCGGCGGCGTCGATGATGCACGGGCTGAGATGGATGCCGAGGACAGTTGCTCCACCGTCGGGCATGGCCATGCCGGGCATGTCGCTCATGGCGGAGGCCTTGTGATTGAGCACGAAGGTCAGCCACGCCATGAACAGGAAGACGGGCGCCGCGAGATAGCGCAGCAGGTTGCGGATGAAGCTCATGTGTTTCCCCTTAGTTGAAACCGCAGCCTAGCACGGATTTTTTTGTGACGGCAGGTCGAAGTTAGGCTTCCCTCCTATCGCTTGCGATGGGAGGTGGATTTGACGAGATTGCTCGGCAAAGCCGGAGGGGTCGCCTCCGCCGGTGTTGCCCCTCCGGCGTCTCGGGCAAGCCCTCGCCGCCACCTTCCCCATCGCAAGCGATAGGGAGGAGGGAGAAGATCATCGAGGGTTACACCCGCGTTCCTTCCGCCCCGGCCACGGCGGCGGACTTGGCGATCTCGATGACCGCGTCCTTGAAGGCGTCGCCGCGCGCCTCGAAATCGGTGAACTGGTCCTGGCTGGCGCAGGCTGGCGAGAACAGCACGACCTCGTCCTTGCCGGACTTCTCGGCCTCGGCATAGGCCTGGGCGACGGCGGTGAACAGGTGCCGCGACTGGGTGCAGATGGCGGCCTTGCCGATCGTTTTCTCGAACAGTTCCGCCGCCTCGCCGATCAGGAAGGCGTGCCGCACGCGCGGGAACAGATCGGTGAGGTCCTCGATGCCGCCGGCCTTGGCGCGGCCGCCGGCGATCCAGAAGAACTTGTCGTAGCTCGACATCGCTTGGCGGGCAGCGTCGGCATTGGTGGCCTTGCTGTCATTGATGAAGCGGACGCGGCCGATGCGGCCGATCTCCTGCATGCGGTGAGCAAGACCGGGGAATGAGCGCATGCCGGCGATGATCGCCTCGGCGTCGAGGCCCAACGCCTTGCACGCCGAATAGGCCGCAGCCGCGTTCTGCCAGTTGTGGCGGCCGGTCAGCGTCCGCACCGATTTCAGGTCGATGATCTGGCGGGCGCGGACGGAGGTGCCGTCATAGAGGACACCGTTGAGAGCATAGACGCCGTGGCCCAGCGTGCGCCGCGACGAGATCGGGACAAGCTTGACCGGATGATTGACGCGCATCTCGGAGATCAGGGCGGCGGAATAGTCGTCGTCGGCGCCGATGACCGCCGTCTGACGGCCGCTCTGGTTCATGAAGATGCGTTTCTTGGCAGCGATATAGCCCTCCATGCCGCCGTGGCGATCGAGGTGGTCGGGCGAAAAGTTCATCAGCACGGCGACGTCGGGGCAGAAGGTCTGGGTCAGGTCGAGCTGGTAGGAGGACGTCTCGATGACGTAGATCGAACCGGCGTGCATGTCGGGCAGGTCGAGGATGCCGATGCCGATATTGCCGCCGACATGGACATCCTTGCCGGCCGATTGCAGGATATGGCCGATGAGCGCGGTGGTCGTCGACTTGCCGTTGGTGCCGGTGATGGCCACCGTTTTCGGCCGCTTGTTGGCCGGCAGGCGGGCCAGGGTGCGCGCAAACAGCTCGATGTCGCCAAGCACCTGGACGCCGGCCGCCCGGGCCAGCTTGACGGTCCAGTGCGGTTCGGGGTGGGTCAGCGGCACGCCCGGCGACAGCATCAGGGCGTCGAAGTCCTTCCAGTCGGCCTTCTTCAGGTCCTCGACGGTGAAGCCTTCCTTGACGGCGGCCATGGTCGAGGCCGGCTTGTCGTCCCACAGGATGGGTTCCGCGCCGCCGGCCTTGAGCGCGCGCGCGGCGGAAAGACCCGACCGGCCCAGCCCGAAGATGGCCACCCGCTTGCCCTCGAAACCTTTGACGGGGATCATGACACTACCTGATCTTGAGGGTGGCCAGGCCGATCATGGCCAGCATGGCGGCGACGATCCAGAAGCGCACCACCACGGTCGATTCCGCCCAGCCGAGTTTCTCGAAATGGTGATGGATCGGCGCCATCAGGAAGACGCGCTTCTTGGTCAGCTTGAAGATGCCGATCTGGATCATGACCGACAGGGCCTCCATGACGAACAGGCCGCCGACGATGGCCAGAACAAGCTCGTGCTTGACCGCGACGGCGACCGCGCCAAGGCCGCCGCCGAGCGCCAGCGAGCCGGTATCACCCATGAAGATCTTGGCCGGCGGCGCGTTGTACCACAGGAAGCCCATGCCGCCGCCGATGATGGCGGCGCAGATCACCGCCACTTCGCCCGCCGTCGGCACGAAGTGGACGAACAGGTAGTCGGCGAACTTGGCGTTGCCGACGAGATAGGCGATCAGCACGAAGGCCCCGGCCGCGATCATCACCGGCACGATCGCCAGCCCGTCCAGGCCGTCGGTCATGTTGACGGCGTTGGAGGCGCCGACGATGACGAAGGCGCCCCAGGCGAGATAGAAATAGCCCAGGTCCCACATGATGTTCTTGAACAGCGGCACGGTCAGGGTCGTGGCCTGATGCGGCACGTCCGACGCCGCCGGTGGGGTCAGGTAGACCAGGGCGGCGACGGCGGCGACGGCGATGATCGCCTGGACGATCAGCTTCTGCGGACCCGACAAACCGGCCGAGGTCTGCTTGGTCACCTTGGCGTAGTCGTCCATGAAGCCCAGGCCACCATAGGCCATGGTGACGCCGAACACCACCCAGGCCGACACCGAGCGCAGGTCAGCCCACAGAACGGTCGCCACCGCTATACCGGCCAGGATCATCAGCCCGCCCATGGTCGGCGTGCCCTTCTTGGTCAAAAGGTGCGTTTGCGGGCCGTCCTCGCGGATCGGCTGGCCCTTGCCCTGCCTGGCCCGCATCCAGTTGATGAAGCGCGAACCCATGGCGACGGCGACGACCATGGCCGTGATCATGGCCAGGAAGATGCGCACGGTCAGGTACTTCATCAGGTTGATCAGCGGAAAGTGCTGATGCGCGGCCGTGACGTGCTCGTAAAGCAGGTAGAACATGGAACGCCCTTAAGTAATGGACTCTGCCGCCGCTTACGACGCGGCCTGTTGGTTAGGTTGGAGAAGCGCTTTGGCGACGAGGCCGGCCTTCGAGCCGTTGGAGCCCTTTATCATGACCACGTCCCCTTCATGCAAGCCCTCGATCAGGGGCGCGACAAGGTCGGCGGCGGCGGGCGCGTAAGCCCCGCGCAGGCGCGCAGGCAGGGCGTCCCACAGGTGCTTCATCAGCGGCCCGGCAAGATAGACGGAATCGATGTCCTCAATGGCAATCACGTCCGCCAGGGCGGCATGCCGCTCCGCCTCGTCCGGGCCCAGTTCGAGCATGTCGGTGAGGACGACAATTTTGCGTGAACCCACGGGCTTGGGCCGGCCGCCGAGCGACTGCAAGGTGGCGGTCATCGATACCGGATTGGCGTTGTAGCTTTCGTCGATGACGGTGATCCGGCCGTTCCTGAACGGCACATCGGCGACCTTGCCGCGGCCGTCGAGCGCGGCGAAGCCTTCCAGCGCGGCGATCGAGGTATCGAGGTCGACGTCGAGCGCCTCCAGCATCAGCAGGGTGGCGAGCGCATTGACCGCCTGGTGTTTGCCGGTGTGGCTGAGGCGGAAGGCGATGTCGCGGCCGTGGAACTTGGCTTCGACCACCGCGTGATCGCCGTCCAGGCGGTGGCCGGTCAGGCGGGCGTCGACGCCGCCGCTTTCGCCGAACGCCGCGACCAGGGCGCCGGCGCCGCGCGCGCAGGTCGACAGATAATCGAACCACGCATTGTCGGCATTGAGGATGGCCAATCCTCCAAGATTCTGGCCGCTCGGAACCAGGCCGTCGAAGATCTCGGCCTTGGCGCGGGCGACGCCGGCCTCGCCGTCGGGAAAATTCTCGGTATGGACCGCGCCGACCGCGGTGATGACCACGGCATGGGGCGCCACGAATTCCGACAGCGGCGTGATCTCATTGGCGTGGTTCATGCCGATCTCGAAGACGGCGCGCTCCGTGTCGCGCGGCATCCGGGCCAGGGTCAGCGGCACGCCGATATGGTTGTTGAAGCTCTTGACCGCCGAATGCGCCCGCCCGGCGCGCAGCAGGCCCTGCATGACCATCTGGGTGACGCTGGTCTTGCCGACCGAGCCGGTAACCGCGCCGCGCCTGCATTGCGGCGCGCGGCCGCGGGCGAATGCCGCCATGTCCTCCAGCGCCTTCTGCACGTCGGGCACCAGCAGGCACGGACCACCGTCGATCGGGCGTCTGGTGACGGCGAGGACCGCGCCGGACTGAAAGGCTTGCGGCACGAAATCGTGGCCGTCGCGGACGCCTTTGAGGGCCAGGAAGATATCGCCGGGCTGAAGGGCGCGGCTGTCGAAATTGATGCCGGTGGCCGACGCCGCCTCGCCCGTGCCGGTCAGGGTCCCGCCGGTGGCCTTCACCAGTTCGTCGAAGGTCCAAAGCGGTGATGTCATTCCGTTGCGTCCACGATACTCATCCCGCCATTGAACCCGACTCTCGGTCTTCGGCAATAGGAGGGGATGAGAAAAAGCGCTGGATCGCGGACGCGCGGGCTGTAATCTGTGCGCATGGACACCAGCCGGCGCAACGTGATGATGGCGATGGCCGCATTCGGTCTGACGGGCTGCGCGCCCGCGCCGGTGCATGACGAGACTTTCGAGGGCAGCCGCTTCACCGTCTGCGGCTATAATCCGGCGCGGGACGCCTTCCGCCTGATGGTGACTGGGGCGGACGGCGCCGCCTTGCGCAGCCTCGATAAACTGGCGGCGGCGCTCGGGCCGGATGCGGCCAGGGTCCGCTTCGCCATGAATGCCGGCATGTTCGACGAGAATGGAATGCCGATCGGGCTCTATGTCGAGGAGGGCGTGCAAAGGCATGGGTTGAACCAGGCCAATGGCGCGGGCAATTTCTACATGAAGCCCAACGGCGTGTTCTTCGTCGCGGCGGACGGCAAGCCGGGCATCGAAACGGCCGATTCTTTCGCCAAACGCATGGACATGCCGCCATGGGCGACGCAGTCGGGGCCGATGCTGGTCATGGATGGCGCGCTTCATCCCGGCATCGCTCCGGACGGGGCTTCGCATTATATCCGCAATGCCGTCGGCGTCGGCAAGGACGCCGGCGCCGTCTTCGTCATCAGCGACGAGCCGGTGTCGTTCGGCAAGCTGGCGCGGTTCCTGCGCGACGGCTTAGGCTGCCGCGACGCACTCTATTTCGACGGCGACGTGTCGAGCCTGTGGGCGCCGTCGCTGAACCGCCGCGACGTGCGCAAACCCCTTGGCCCAATGCTGGTGGTCAGCGCCAAGTGACAGCAGCCACGCGAGGCCGTGTCGTTCGGGTGAGTCGAAAATGGCTGACGCGCGAGAAACGGAGCGGAGCGTACTTAAGTACGTAAGCATCGTATCGCAGAGCGGCGGCCATTTGCAGACCACCCCAACGGCGCGGCGTCAATAAACGGGGCAGCTCATCCACTGATACTGCCTCGCACTCAGGTGGCCGCGGCCGCCCGTCAGGATGAAACCGCTTGACTTGGGGTCGCTGCTGTCGACGGCGGTGCAGTTCTGGAAGGTGACGCCGCTGGTCGAATAGCCGTTCTCGACCTTATACGTATTGTCCTGGTTGATCTTGACGCCGACGACGAAGTAATCGACCGGCCCGCCGGAATAGAGGTGGTCGCCCGGATGCGCCCAGCCTTCGAGCGCGACGATGGTCATTTCCTTCTGGCCGCTGTGGCGGACCATGTCGGCGGCGTCGTTCATGCAGTCGCTGCCTTCGCCATGGCCGTGCGAGCAATTGACGACGGCATATTCTTCATAGCCATAGGCCTCGACCACATCGGTCGGCACCGGCGCCGGCGGCGCTCCGCAGGTATTGAGCGCCTCTTCGTGGACATAGAGCCCGTCTGCCTGGCCATCGACACGCCACGACACCTGTTCCGTCGCGGTGCAGCCGTCGATCGCCGCCATGGTCGACTTGTCGAACCAGCGGCTGTCGGCCTTGAAGCCGCCATGGCTGCCCTTGCGCTTCAGCACCCACTGGTCGACCTCCTTGTTGCCGAGGTCGTCGCCGGGCTGGACGGCGCGCAGGGCGGCGATCAGGTCGAGCTCCTTCACGTCGGGATTGTTCTGCAGATAGGTGATCGCCGGCTGGGCACAGTAGCTGGTCTTGATGGCATATTGCGGATCGCACGGGCCGGGCACGGCGAGATAACGGGTCGAGCCGGCCATGACCGCCTCCTCGGTGCGATGCCAGGTATCCTGGGTGCCCGGCGGGATCGGCGAGGCGTCCGGCTGGTACGGGCCGTGGGGGCTGCGCGGGCCACCGTCGCAGACCACCATCTGGCCTTCCTGCGATACCATCGGTCCGTTGACACCGATGTTATAGGCGACACCCTCGCCATCGAGCGCGAAACAGTTGCGCGGCACCAGGACGTTCGAGGTCGGCAGCGGCATCGGCCGCGCTTGATAGCCATTCGGGCCCTTCGACACGTCGTAAAGCGTGAAATCGCGGCCATAGACGCCGGCCACGCGATCACCCTGCTGGGCGGGACGCGCCAGGACCAGCACGCGGCCACGGTCGCCCAGGGCCGTCAGCACCTTGTCGAAACAGTAGCCCGTGACCAGCTGGGCCTCGGCATCGCAGGTCCCGCTCGGCATGACCGTCAGGAGTTGCGAGCCCATGACCTCGCGCACCGTGCCGAACCGGGCTTCCTGGATCAGCATCGGCTGCTGCGCCAGCGCCGCGCCGGGCAGGCTCACGGCCGCCAGGGCCAGCCACAGTTTGAGATCGCGCATCATATTTCGCCCCCGTCGGTGAACGGCTGAGTTAACGTCAGCCCAGGCCCCATTGCAAGCTGCCTATTCAGGCATAGGGCGACCTTGCGTCATCCTGGCTGAACCGGGGCTGAACGTCAGGCGGGCCCTATCTTGTCGAAGGTGACCCCGATGTCGTCAAGGCGATAGCCGCATTCAGCATTGCCATGGACGAAGCGCCCGGACATGCGTACCTCGTCGTCGACATGCACCGCCGATACCGCCTGGAAGATCGGATCGGTCGTCCGCACCACCTGTTCGACATGGAGACCGCCGCCGATATAGACGGTGATATCGATCTGGCCGGTGACGCTCGATATCTCGATATCGCTGACCTTGCCGCGCCAGTCGGAGAAACCCGCGACCTTCTGGAACGCGGCGCAGTCGCCGATCGTGTTCAGCTGCGCGCGCTGGGCGGCCGGCATGCCGGGCACCTCGGGCGGTGACTGCGGCACCGGCTCGTCCGGTGGTACGTCCACCCTGGGCTTGTCGCAGGCGGACAGGGTCAGGCACGCCGTGATGATGAGCGGGATCGTCTTGAGCATGATTGACATTAACCGATCCAGGCGGCGGTGACCAGTCTCAGGTATTCAGCGCCTGCTTGACGACCGTGGCGTCGTCGAACGGCAGGACCTTGTCACCAACGATCTGGCCTTGTTCGTGGCCCTTGCCGGCGACCACCAGCACATCACCGGTTTTCAACGAAGCGACGGCCTCGAAGATCGCCTTCTTGCGATCGCCGATCTCTACGGCCTTGCTGCTCATGCCGGCCAGGACCTCGGCGCGGATGGCGGCGGGGTCCTCGGTACGCGGATTGTCGTCGGTGACAATGGCGCGATCGGCCATCTTCTCCGCGATAGCGCCCATGAGCGGCCGCTTGCCCCGGTCGCGATCGCCGCCGCAGCCGAAAACGCAGACCAGTTGGCCTTGCGTATGCGGACGCAGCGCCTTGAGCACGGTCTCCAGGCCGTCGGGCGTATGGGCGTAATCGACATAGACCTCGGCGGCGTTGCGCTTGGAGCCGACGCGTTCCAGCCGGCCGCGCGCCCCCTTGATCCTGGAGAGCGCGGCGAGGACCTGGCCCGGCTCTTCGCCCGTGGCGATGACGAGGCCCGCCGCGACCAGGGCGTTCGACGCCTGGAACAGGCCGGCCAGCGGCAGCTTGGTTTCGTACTTTTTGCCCTGGTGTTCAATATAGAGGATCTGGCCGTCAACGGTCAGGTCGCGCCCGGTCAGCACCAGGCCGCGCCCGCGCTCGCCGACGCTCATCACCGAAAGACCCGACAGGATGCTCATGGCGGCGAACTGGTTGTAACTATCGGAATCGGCGTTGAGCACCGCCGTCTTGCCGCGCGGCAGCAGGTGTTCGAACAGGCGCAGCTTGGCCGAACGATACGCGTCCATGGTGGCGTGGTAGTCGAGGTGGTCCTGGGTCAGGTTGGTGAAGCCGGCCGCCGACAGCTGCACGCCGTCAAGGCGGCGCTGGTCGATGCCGTGTGACGAGGCCTCGAGCGCCAGGTGGGTGACGCCGTCCTTGGCGAGGTCGGACAGGTGCCTGGCAAGGTCGGCGGCATCGGGCGTGGTCAGGCCGGGACCGGTGACCGCGGTCTCCTCGGGGCCCGCCTGCTTGACGACGCCGAGCGTGCCCATGCTGGCCGAACGATGGCCGAGCTCGGCGAAGATCTGGCGGCAGAAGGTGGCGACGGAGGTCTTGCCGTTGGTGCCGGTGATGGCGACGCAGGTCTTCGGCTGGACGCCATAGAAGGCCCTCGCGGCCAGCGCATAGGCGCGGCGGACGTCGCCGACCTTGACCAGGACCGAGGACAGGGCGTCGACCTGGGTGCCCTCGGGCGCCAGCACCGCCGCGGCGCCCTTTTCCAGCGCCTGGGGGATGAAATCGCGGCCGTCATTGCCCGAACCCGGCGTCAGCCCCGGCAGGGCGCAGAACAGCGTCCCCTTCGACACCTTGCGGCTGTCGGCGGTCACGCCCGTCACGACAGGGTCCTCGTCAAGATCGCGGCGCAGGATTTCCGACAGGTGCAAACTACGCATACTCAGTGCTCTTCCCCGGTTACATCATCCGCCGTGACGGGCGCCTTGTCCCATTCCGGCCCGCTGAACTTGTCCGCCTTGCGCTCGACCCCCAGGAAGGGCGCAATGCGGTCGATGATACGCCCCGCCACCGGAGCCGCGACATAGCCGCCCTGGCGCGAACCGTTCGATCCTGCCGCACCTTGCGGCGAGTCGTACATGATCTGAACCATGTATCGATCGCCATCCACAGGTCCGTCGACCGGGAAGACAGCGACGAAGGACGAAATATTGTCGGCCGTATAGTGGCCGCCGACCGGCTTCTGCGCCGTGCCGGTCTTGCCGCCGACGCGCAGGCCCGGGGCATTGGCGCGCGTGCCGGTGCCCTTGAGCACGTTCTGGCGCATCAGGCCCAGCATGGCGACCGAGGTCTCCGGCTTGAACACGCGCGTGCACGGCAGGGCCGAGCGGCCGTCATACTTCACGACGGTCAGCGGGCGCAGGCAGCCGCCGTTGAGCACCGCGCCGGCGGCTTCGGCATAGGAAAGCGGCGTGATCGCCATGCCCTGGCCGAAGGCGGTCGAAACCAGCGAATTGTCGGACCAGCGCCCGGGCAGCAGCGGCGAGGCCGGTTCCGAAAACTGGATATCGGCGGCGTGGAACAGGCCAAGCGCCTTGTAATAGCCGATCATGCGGTCGGCGCCGACATCGAGCGCCACCCGCGACGTGCCGATGTTCGACGAACGGATGAAGACATCGGTCAGGGAAAGCAGGCTCGACGAGCTGTGTTCGTCGTGGATCAGCCGGGTGCCGATCTGCAGCGGCTGGCGGCCGTCATAGGTCGAGTTGAGCGTCGCCGTGCCGGTGTCGAGGCCGACGGCGATCGAGATGACCTTGAAAATCGAGCCGACCTCGTAGCGATCGACGGCGGCGCGGTTGCGGCGCGAATCCTCGCTGTAGGCGCCGGGATGGTTGAGGTCGAAGTCGGGATAGCTGGCCATGGCCAGGACTTCCCCGGTGCGGACATTGGTGATGATGCCGACCGCGCCCTGGACCTTCTGCTCGACCGCCACGGCGCGCAGTTCGTTTTCCAGCGCGCCCTGGACACGCAGGTCCATGGCCAGCTGGACCGGCTGGTCGCGCGCGCCCATGTCGATGATCTGGGCATTGAAGGCCTTTTCCGCGCCGGACAGGCCGTCGCCGCCGCGCTGGGTCATGCCGATGTAGACGCCGCCGGTATTGGCCAGCGGATAGTCGCGCACGCGGGTCGCCTCGAAAGTTACGCCAGGCAGGCCGTAGTCGAGGATGCGGTCGCGGTCGGCTTCGTGGATGTTCGACGTGAGCAGGACGCGGTTCTGGCCGGCGAAGACCTTGTCGAGCTGGGCGGGAGTCACTGTGGGAAAGATGCGCGACAGCGCCCGGCGGACATAGGCACGGTCGTCGCCGGTCATGTCGGTCGGATCGACGAAGAGATTGTAGTCGTTGACATCCGAGGCGAGAAGCTGGCCGTTGCGATCAATCAGTTGCGCTCGCGCGCCGGGATCACCGACGACGGCGCCCACCTGCCCCGTCCCTCCGAACAGCGACGCCCGTCCGGCAAAGACGGCCAGGCCGACATAGGCCGCGCAAAAGCCGAACGCGATCAGGAAGATGCGGATGCGCGCGCTCTGCGCCTTGCGGCTGGCAGCATTGGCGCGCTCGAAGGCGTGCTCAACGTTCCAGACGCGGTCCGTCACCCACTGGAAACCCGATCGCGCGCCTTCGAGCAAGGGAAGTCTCATTGCGGCTTCTCCGGCGCCACGGTGATCAGGTCCGGCGCGGACGCGGAGGCGGACGCGCTCGCCGCCGTCGCGGCGACCGGAACGGCCTGCGACGTGGCGTGCGAGATTTCGCCGATCGAATCGAGGTCGGCTTCATGGCTGGATTCGACCGGCTTCATGTTGAGGTACTGCGTCGCCAGGGCTTCGAGGCGGGCCGGACGTTCAAGGCCGGCGACGCGGATCTTCAAGGTATCGACCGCCTGCTGCTGCTCGGCGATCTGCCCGTCCAGGTCGTTCATGCGGCGAATGTCGTCGCCTTCGCGCACCTTCGACAGCAGGACCCAGAATATCATGGCCAGCACGATGCCGACGCCGACGGCATCGACCAGGCGGATGCCGCGGATGCGCTGTTCGAAGAGACTGCGGATGGCTTTCATCGCGGGGAATCCGTACGGCGGACGGCGCGCAGCTTGGCGGAGCGGGCGCGCGGATTGGTGGCGAGCTCCGCGGCGCCCGGCGCGATGGCTTTCGGCGTCAGCAGCTCATACAGGGGTTTGGCGGTGACGATCTTTTGCGGTGCGTAGCGCGAGCCGCCGGGCGTTTTGCCCGCATGTTCGTTGAAGAACGTCTTGACGATACGGTCTTCCAGCGAATGAAAGGTTACCACGGCCAGCACGCCGTCTGCCTTCAGCAAGCCGGCCGCCGCGTCCAGCGCGCGTTCCAGTTCGCCGAGTTCGTCATTGACTGCGATGCGCAGGCCCTGGAACGACTTGGTCGCCGGATGAACCGGCGCGCCGCGTCTTCCGCCGACGGCCTTCTCGATGACCTCGGCCAGGTCGAGCGTGCGTTCGAACGAGCGTTCGGCGCGGCGCCTGGCGATGGCGGCGGCGATGGCGCGCGAGCGGTGCTCCTCACCATAGAGCCAGATGACATGGGCGATGTCGGACTGAGCGTCGTCGTTGACGATGTCGGCGGCGCTGCGGCCCTCGGCCGACATGCGCATGTCGAGCGGACCGTCGCGCAGGAAGGAAAAGCCGCGCTCGGCCTCGTCGAGCTGCATCGACGACACGCCGATGTCGAGCACGATGGCGTCGCAGGAGGCGTGGCCGAGTTCGGCCAGCCCCTCGGCCATTTCCGAAAAGCACCGATTGACCCACTGGAAGCGGTCGGGAAACTCGCCCGTGAGCGCATCGGCATAGCTCTTGACGCGGATGTCCCGGTCAAAGGCGACGACGCGCGCCCCGCCGTCGAGAAAAGCGCGCGAATAGCCGCCGGCGCCGAAGGTGCCGTCGACGATCAGCTTGTCCTCGAGCGGCCCGAGGACATTCAGCACCTCGGGCAGCAGGACGGAAATGTGCGGCGCTGCCTGCATCAGTTCAGGTCCCCGCGCGCCGAGAAGATGTCGGAGACCAGCCGGTCCTGCGCCGCCGCGTACGCCTCGTAGGCTTTGGGCTCCCATATCTGGAAGCTGTCGCCAAGCCCGGTCAGCAGGACGTCGCTTGTCAGGTTGAACGTCTGGCACAGCTTTTCCGGCAGGGTGATGCGGCCGGCGGTGTCGAAGTTCAGACGCTGCATCGAGGCGTAGAAGCGGTGTTCCAGCGCCTTCCGCTTCGGCGAGAGCTTGGAATACTGGTTGATCTCGTCGCGATAGGTGGCGAAGAACGCGCCGCCGCCGCACTCGATGCACTGGGCGTCGATGGCGGCGAAGCAGTAGAGCCCCTCAAATGGCTCGATATCGTCAAACGGCTGCAGGGAGGCGGCGCGGAAGTCCTGCGGCACGACCAGCCGCCGCTTGGCATCCAGCTGTTTCTCATGCGTCGAGAGAAACACCGCTACACCCGGGCCTTAAAGCAGCCCGCTCCCTGAACCTTCATCGGTGGTTGCGGCCAGCCCGCCCAAATCACCCTCGCCGATCGATGTTAGGGTTAACATGGGATTAAATGGGATGCAATGACTCTTGGCGACACCGAAGCAAGATTCTTGGGCGATTTCAGGGACTTGGAACAAAATGCGAACACGACCATTGCCTGTTTAGGCAATTGCGCGGGCGCTGGCGAAATTCCTAAAATAGCTCAAGGCCATGCGCGGAGGTTACGCACCATGTCAGGCGAAGGCGATAACGGGAGGTACGGCCGCAGCGCCTTAAGCCCCTGCGCCGCCGCTGACGCCTATTTCGACGGGTACCTCGGCGCCGTCCGCGCCGATCCCGGCGACGCCGAGCCGTTCTACGACGACCTGCTTGCCCCACCCGAATCCTTCAACCCAAAGGAAACACCATGACCCGCCCCACCCTTATCGCCGTACTCGCCCTCGCCCCCGCCCTGGCCTTCGCCGCCCCGGTGCCGACGGCCAAGCTCAACACCACGACGGGGACCAGCCTCGTCAAGTCCGAAGGCGCCAATGACACCACCGTGCCGACGGGCACCGTCTCGGCGGAAGGCGCCAACGACGCGCCGGTCAGCTCCGAAGGCGCGGACGACCTGCACGGGACGACGGGCGTGGTATCCGCCGAAGGCGCAAACGATCTCAAGGCCGGCAACGTCAACAACGTGAAGGCCGAAGGGGCCAACGACCTGACCACAAGCCAGGCCGGCAAGACGGCCCAGGCGACAACCGCCATGACTGGCACGGCCAGCCACGCGCACTGACTTACACGACGGGAAATGGGGACCAGATGACCTGTAAGCCGGGTTCTGTACGGCCCAGATCCTGAGACCTTCGCCGTGGCGATCATTCCTCTTGGCCGCCCATCGCTGAGCGGCTCGCGCGACCTACCCGAACGGCCGGGCCGGCAAAGCCCTGCCCCATGGCTGAGGCGCACCGTTCCTATTTGGTCTTGCTCCCGGCGGGGCTTGCCATGCCGCTCCCGTTACCGGCAGCGCGGTGCGCTCTTACCGCACCCTTTCACCCTTGCCTTATGGATAAGGCGGTTTGCTTTCTGTGGCGCTGTCCCTGGGGTCACCCCCGGCGGGCGTTACCCGCCGCCGTCTTGCCGTGGAGCCCGGACTTTCCTCGACAGGTTGCCCCGCCGCGACCGCCCGGTCATCTGGTCCGGCGCGGTTATGCGCGCTTTGCTCGACAGGATCAAGCCTTGGGTTGCACGAACGCCCCGGCGGCCAGGGCCAGCCAGCCGAATATGGCCAGGCCCCCGCCGACCGGCGCCAGCAGGCCGAAGGCGGCGACGCCCGTCGCCACATGCAGCACGATCTCCAGGGCGAACAGGCCGGAGCCGGTCAGCAGCAGCGCCACCGGCACGGCCCTCCGCCAGCCGTTGACCAGTTGCGTGTTGACAATGGCAAGGACCGCCGCCGCGTGGAACAGCAGGACCTGGCCGCCGGTCGCCATCAGGCTCATGGCCGGCGGATGCGATCCCGCCGCCAGCATGACCATGCCGATGAGGCCCCACAGGGCGGCGATGCCGAAGATGATGCGCTGGCCGCTCATGTCACGCCTCCATCAGGGCGATATAGCGCAACAGCGCCATCAGGCGAACCCGCACGCGGGCGTCGGCCATGCCTTCGAGCGGCGTGCCGATATCCTCCGGGCACCAATGACGCTGGAAGGCGGTGACTATGGCGGCGGTCTCGTCGTCAAAAGGCCCGCCGGGCAGCAGATTATAGCCAAGCTTGCCAAGCGCGCCCTGCAGCGCGAACACTCCGGGACCGCTGTCGCCCTGACCCAGCGGCGGTCCCATCGCGCCTTCAGGCGGCAATTGCGGGTCGACCCACAGGCCGTGGTCGTGTTCGGCCAGGACCTTCCACGGGAAGCGCTCGCCGGGATCTTCCTTGCGCGCCGGAGCGACGTCGGAATGGCCGAGGATGCGGTGGTCGGCTATGTCCCAGCGGCCGCGAATGTCGTCGAGCAGGCCGATCACCGCCGCGATCTGCACGTCTGGAAAGTCGCGATAGCCGAATTCATGGCCGGGATTGACGATTTCGATGCCGATCGAGGCCGAATTGATGTCAGTCTCGCCCTTCCAGAACGAGACGCCGGCGTGCCAGGCGCGGCGCTCCTCGGCCACCAGGCGATAGACTCCTCCGTCCTCGTCGACGCAGTAATGGCTGGACACCTTGGACTCGGCGTCAGTGAGGCGATCGAGCGCCGCCTTCGCCGTCGGCATGCCGGTATAGTGCAGCACCACCATGTCCGGCGGCGCGCGGCGGTTGTTGAAATTGGGCGACGGCAAGTCGATCACGGTCATGACCGCGATCTAAACATCTCACACCTTATCGGAAAGTGAATTTTAGTAGACGGTCCCTAGTAGACGGTCCACGTCGAGCCGGACTTCTTCGCTTCGAGCATACCCTTGGCGTCCTCGCTGCGGATGAAGATGCGCGCCGGCTTGCGGCGGACGACGGCGACGAGCGCCATCACGGCGAAGGCGGCGGCGCCGGCCAGGGCCAGGGCGCCGGCAAAAATAGCCAGGACGACAAGCGCGGCGATGACTCCGAGACCCAGCATCGTCATAAGCGCGGAATAAAGCACGCGCGCGATCAGATTCGTGCGGCGAACCTGGCCCCACGGGCGGTAGCTGCGCGAAAACATCTGGTCTTTGGCGGTCATGAAACTCGAACCTTTACCTGCGGGATGAAACAAAAAGCCTCCCGGTGACCCAGATTGGCACGAAATCGGGCGGCGTCAACCACCCTACCTGCCGGGCGGGGAATTTTTTAAGCTCCTCTTAAGCATGAGCGATGAATTTTCCCGGTTTTTGCCACATCACTTTTTTATAACAATTATATCAAACCGCCGCCATGCCCGTACCCTGGCGTTCGCGCACGATCTGGTCATAGGCGCGGTTGATGCGCGCCGACTTGTGCGTGTAAAGCGCCTCGAAATCGACCGGCAGGCCGCGCGCGCGGATGCGGTCGGGGTGGAAGTCGTTGAGCTGGCTGCGGCGCGCGCGGCGGATGTCGTCATCGCTGGCGTCGGGCATGAGGCCCAGTATGGCGTAGGGATCGTCCTCCGCCAGTGGCACATAGCCGGCGCGAACTCTGGCGTAGGTCGTCCGGGCTATGCCGAACAGGCCGGCGACCGTTTCGAGATAGGTTTCCTCGGCGTCGCTGAGATACCCATCGGCGACGGCGATATGGAACAGGCCCTCGAGCACATCCTCCAGCACCTGGGGGCAAGCCGCATAGCGTTTGGCGAGGCGGCGGGCATAGGACTCGAAGCCCAGGCTGGTCTGGCGCGCCAGGTCGTAGAGGCGCAGGATGTCGCGGCGGGCGGCCTCGTCCGGCTGGAAAACATGCAGGAAGGCGGTCTGCTCGACCTCGTCCGCCAGGCCGTCGGCCATGGCCAGCTTGGCGCCCAGGGCCGTGACCGCGGTAGCGAAGGCCGGATCGGCGCCCGGCGGGCCCTTGGGGCATTCGGTGCAGTCGGCGGCGTCGAACGAACGGGCGGCGATCTTGGCGAGGTTCTTCCAGAAAGACATGGCGGTTTTATCCTAGCGCATTTTGTCAGCCGTGTGGTCTAAAGAATTATTCATGTGACAATCCGCGACAGCATGCCTCCAAACTGCGGCGCGGTCTGGCAGGGGCGACCGCCCGCGAAAGCCCGCGTGGCGCCTGAACGCTACTAAAAAAGAGCGCAAATCGGCCTTAGTTGCTGTATAAGCGAATAATCTTGATCGCCTCCGGTCCTTGTTCCAGGATGCGGCGACAGCGTTTTCATGCGGAGCGGCTTTTTGCGTTTTCTCAACCCGACCCTGCTGGGCCTTGGTCTGTGCGCCTTCACCTTCTTGGCCGTCGCCGGCGATGCCTCGGCCCGCCCCCACCACCGCAAGGGGCACAAGGCCCCGGCCGCCGCCAAGCCCGCGACGCCCGCCCCCGCCGATACGCCTGCCCCTGCTCCGGCTTCGACTCCCGTCGCCGACGACCAGCCGCCGGTTACCGGCCTCAACGCGGATGGCTCGATCCGCCCGCCGATTATCGACGACGCGCCTGCCGACGACTACCAGCGCGTGGCGTGGTGCCATGGCGTGCTGTCGGGCGACATGGACCTCGCCGTCTATATCAAGGATCTCCAGCCGGTCGACAACACCATCCAGCTGATCGGCCAGTCCTACCTGCGCGCCTATGAGGCCGCCCTGACCCTGTCGGGCCAGGGGGCGAGCGAGGCCGGCCATGCCCTGGCCGACGCGGCGCGTCAGCGTGGCTATGACGGCTGGAAGGGCGCGCTGTCGGCCGACGTCAAGCGCGCGGCCTGGGTCTACGACAGCTGGCAGTTGCCCGGCGACTGCGAACACGCGGCGGTGCGGTTGTCGGGCCACCCCAACCTGTTCGCCGAAATGGCTACCGACGAGGAGGCCAAGGCGGTCGCCGACGCCTTGAGCTCGGGCGGCCCGCATTCCTATGAGGACCTGCCCAAGCCGGTGCTGACCGCCAATACCGCGCCCGAGGACAGCGACGCGCCGATCGCCACAAATACCCTGGCGCGGCGGGCGAAGCAGGCCTCCGACCTGCCGGCGGTGCCGCAAGACGGATCGTCATCGAGCAGCCGCTCGTCGTCCGACACCGCCGCACCGACGACGCAGAATTAAGCAAGCCCCTCACCCGATTGGCTTCGCCTAAAGGCTCGCCTCTCGTCCTCTCCCCGCTCTTGCGGGGAGAGAAGATTTATGTCGCAACCGCAAAATATAGCATGATCACACTCTTGTGATATTGTGCAAATCGGCTATCATGGCGATTGCGGAAAAGCCGCCTCGCACCCTGCCCGAAAATTGCCGCCGTCTCCCGGCAGAAGCCGGCGAAAAGCCTCGCGGCGGACGCGGCGCGGCTCTTGCATAAACAACCTCCTCGCTTACCGACCGATCCACGACCATGCGTTTGCCGACCTGGCTCAGCCAGCTGACCGCCCCGATCGCGCCTTACCGCCCCAACCTGCTGAACGGGGCGTATCTTGGCCTGTGCCTGCTGGCGCCGGTGGCCCTGTTCCTGTGCTTTTTCAATCCCAGCGTCCTCGACGTCACCCGCATCGGCTGGGTGCTGGAGGCCGACTGGGGCCAGCACGTCAATGGCTGGAACGCCTACCGCTATTGCGCCGACGGCTTCAATCACCAGCTGTGCATGGCCGCGCCCGTCGGCAATACCCTGATCTCGACCGATTCCAATCCGCCGTTCGCCTTCCTGTTCAAGCTGCTGAGCCCGCTGTTGCCGGCCAATTTCCAGTATATCGGCCTGTGGTTCTTCTTCTGCGTCTGCATGCATTTCCTGTTCGCCTGGAAGCTGGTGCGGCCGAACGTGCCGAACCGCTGGGCGGCGTTTGGCGGCGCCATCGCGCTCAGCGTCCTGCCCGCCCTCTATTATCGCATGCGCCACGACACGCTGATGGCGCAATGGCTGATCCTGTGGGCGCTGCACCTGTTCATCAATGTCGCCGGCGACGAGCTGGGCGACCTGCGCCAGACGCCGTGGCGGGCGGTGGCCAGCTGGTTCAATTCCGGCCGCAAGATGATGGGCTGGGCAGCGCTGATGTTCTTCACCGGACTGTTGCATCCCTACCTGCTGTTCATGGTGGCGGCGATCTGGGCCGGCGACGTGCTGAAACGCTTCTGGCCGGCGGCGCGCAAGCTTGATCGCGTCGTGCTGGCCGACACCGTGGCGCGCGCCGTGTTCGTGCTGATGGTCACAGTTGGCGCGCTGTGGCTGGCCGGCACCTTCACCAAGGGTATGAGCCCTACGGCCGGTGGCTGGACCTACTATTCGACCGGCCTCGATTCCTTCTTCAACCCGGTGCGTCAGGAATTTTCGAACATCATGAAGGCCTGGCCGCTCAATGGCGGGCAGTCATTCGAGGGCTATCAGTATCTCGGTTTCGGCCTGCTGGTCCTTATCGCCGTCGCCGCGGGCGCCTTCGTCACGACACCGGCAAAGGGCGAGGCCCGCGCCTTCCTCGGCCGCCTGGTCTACCTCACCCTGCCCTTCATCGGCCTGGCTTGCGTTGCTTTCACCAACCACGGCATGGCCTATGGCGTCACCCTGTGGAACTTCCCGCTGCCGAAATTCCTGCTCGGACCGGCGGCGGTGCTGCGCGCCTCGGGCCGGATGCTGTGGCCGGTCGCCTATTGCCTGGTCCTGACCGCCGTGGTCGTGCTGTTCAAGAGCCGGCCGCGCATCGCCGCCTTCGCCCTGCCGGCGGTGCTCGCCCTGCAGGCCTATGACCTGAGCGGCTTCGCCGCCAACATGCGCGCCGCCACGGCGCTGTCGGCCAATCCGCAGACCTACTACGTCACGCCGTCGCCGGTGTGGGACAGGCTGGTCGCCTCGGCCAGGGGCGTCGACTTCTACCCGGCCAATGTCCACTATAACGACAAGCTGTTCTACGAACTGACCTGGCGCGCCACCTCGGCCGACAAGCCGGTCAACACCGTCTACGCCGCGCGCGAGAACCTGATGCAGGTCGCCTATGAGGACCAGGGCCAGGACGCCTTCAAGGAAGGCCGCGTCAACAACGACCACCTGTTCGTCTTCCTCAAGCAGTGCGACGCCCCGGCCAGCCTGTGGCCGCGGCTGCGCATGCTCGACGGCGTGTGGATCATCCCGCCCGCTGCCGCCGGCGACATCGCCGACGACCTGCCGAAGCCGCAATGGAGCCCGGTGGCGTCGAAGCTGCGCTTTGGCTGGCTCGACCAGGGCACCTGCCTGCTCGACGAGAACTGGTCCAAGCCCGACGTCGAAGGCGTGTGGAGCGACGGGCCCAAGGCCGGCATTGTCATCCCCATCCGCTACGTCAAGTTCGATACGCCGGCGCCGCGCCGCCTTGACCTCAAGGTCTCGGCGCGCAGCCGTTCGCCGGTCGATGTGACCGTGGTCGTCAACGGCGTCAAGGTCGGCAAGATCAGCCTGACGCGTCAGCGCAGCGACAACACCCTGCATCTGCCGGCTTCGGCCCTGCGCAGCGAAAGCCTGAGCATCCGTTTCCTGGTCGATGGCCGCGGCGAGGTCATTCCGGTTGAACCCGTGACGCCTGTCAAGGTCGCCGGCCGCGGCCGCAGCGGCGTGTCGGCCAGCGCACGGGCGCCCGCCGCCACGCCAGATCCGCTCGGCATCAAGCTGGTCAACCTGACCCTGGCCGATCGTGACGCACCGCCCGCGCCGGTGCTGAAAGCCTCGTCCGGAGCTTAACCAAAAAGCGGTTTTAATTCCGTCAAAATGCGACTATAAGGTCGCGATTGGGCCCGTGTGCATTGCGAAATGCGCACGGGTTTGCAATCTTATCTCGTGCCCACCATATCCAGACGCCGGTTGTATTCACCCTTGACCGGTCGTACGGCTTTTGTCTCTCCTCAGGGTGTCTGAAGACCTCAATCGCACATGGAAAAAGTGCCGATGACCGTCGCGGGCTACAAGTCCCTCGACGATGAACTGAAACGCCTCAAGTCCATCGAGCGGCCGAATGTCATCGCCGCCATCGCCGAGGCCCGGTCGCACGGCGACCTTTCGGAAAACGCGGAATACCACGCTGCCAAGGAACGCCAGGGCTGGATCGAAGGCCAGATCGCCGAGATCGAGGACAAGATCAGCCGCGCCCAGGTGATCGACGTTTCGAAGCTCAGCGGCCAGCAGATCAAGTTCGGCGCCACGGTGACCGTGGTCGACGAGGATACCGACGAGGAAGGCCGCTACCAGGTGGTCGGCGACCACGAGGCCGACGTGAAATCGGGCAAAATCTCGCTGTCGTCGCCGCTGTCGCGCGCCATGATCGGCAAGGAAGTGGGCGATGTCGTCGAGGTGGTGACGCCCGGCGGCGTGAAGGCGTACGAAATCCTCAAGGTCGAGTGGATTTAGGAACCGCGTGGCGGGGCGGCTGACCATCTGGGCCGTGTCCGACGGGCGCGCCGGCATCGAGAACCAGGTCCTGGGCCTGGCCGAGGCCATCGGGCGGCTGACGTCCGTCGACATCACCGTCAAGCGTATCCGCTATCGTCGCCTGTTCGACTGGCTTCCGGCCGGACTGAAGATCGCACCCGACGCCATGCTGGCGCCGGGCAGCGACAGCCTGTCGCCGCCTTATCCTGACATCTGGATCGCCGCCGGACGCGCCACCCTGCCCCATTCCATGCGCATGCGCCGTCGGTCGGACGGCAGGACCCTGGTCGTGCAACTTCAGGACCCGACGGTCGATGCCGGCGCCTTCGACCTCGTCATCGCGCCGGAACACGACGGCCTGACCGGTCGCAATGTGCTGACCTTGACCGGTTCGACCAATCGCGTGACGACGGAACGCCTCCATGCCGAAGGCGCGACGTTCTCAAGCTTGCTCGAAGGCAAGCCGCGGCCGCTCATCACCGTCCTGGTCGGCGGCCGGTCCAGGAGCCACACGCTTGGCGCTGAACGGGCCCGCGTCCTGGCGGCGCAAATCCGCCAGGCGGCGCAGGCGTCCGGCGGAACGCTGCTGGTTACCTTCAGCCGCCGCACCCCAGGCGATGCGCGCCATATCATCGAGGACGCGCTGCGGGATATCCCGGGCCTGATCTACGATGGCAGCGGCAGCAACCCCTATTTCGCCTTTCTGGACGCCGCCGACTACGTCCTGGTGACCGAGGATTCGGTCAATATGGCGGTCGAGGCGGCCGCGACCGGCAAACCGGTCTATATTCTGGGCCTCGACAGCCGGCGCCCCGGCGGCAAGTTCACGCGCTTCCACCAGTCCCTGCGCGGTCGCGGCATCGCGCGTCCCTTCGACGGCAAGCTGGAAACCTGGACCTATCCGCCGCTCAATGAGACCGCCCGCGCGGCGGAAGCGGTAC
Organism: uncultured Caulobacteraceae bacterium; assembly: GCA_964474575.1. Lineage (GTDB taxonomy): Bacteria > Pseudomonadota > Alphaproteobacteria > Caulobacterales > Caulobacteraceae > Asticcacaulis. The sequence continues at coordinate 28,597 of CAYYTA010000002.1, forward strand.
TCAAGGCATGGCGGACAAAGGCCGGTTAGCGGTCCTCGCGGGCGTGCCAGATGCGCAGGATCAGGAGTTCATTTCCCGCAATTTCGTAACGCACTTCATAGTCGCCTATTATCAGTGAACGCACTTCGCGCGAAGAATAGCCGTCGAGCATAACGCCCTTGCGTGGAAATTCGGGCAACTGCTTGATGTGCGCGTTCAACCGCCGGAGAACGTTTGCCGCCGCTCTTGGATTTACATCCTTCAAAAAGTCGTGGAGCCTGACAAGGTCGCGCCGGGATGCCGAAAGCCATCGGGTACGCATGACCTAATCGAGACCATCCAGCCATTTGTCGATTTCCTCCTGCTCGACAAATTTCCCCTCGTCCACTTCCTTCAAGGCTTCCAACGTCATCTGATGCCGCCGCTCTTCCAGGCTGACCCAGTTCAGCAGCGCCTGCTTGACGATCCAGCCGCGTGGGCGTTCCATCCGCTCGGCGTATTTATCAACCTGCTCAGCCAGGTCTACAGGAATATGGGCGGTAACGGTGCGGGTCTGCATAACGGCAGGATGCGCTTTTAATCGCATTTCGTCAATCTGATTGAACCTGATTAAGGCACGTAGTTGAGGATGGGGCTGAGCCACCGCTCGGCTTCTTCGACCGTCCAGCCCTTGCGGCGGGCATAGTCCTCGACCTGGTCCTTCTCGATCTTGCCGACCCCGAAATAGTGCGATTTCGGATGAGCGAAGTAGAGGCCGGATACCGACGCCGGCGGCGTCATGGCCAGGCTTTCGGTCAGGTCCATGCCCGTGCGGGCGCGGGCGTCGAGCAGGTCGAACAGGGCCGTCTTTTCGGTGTGGTCGGGCTGGGCCGGATAGCCGGGCGCCGGACGGACGCCTTTGTACTTTTCAGCAATCAGGTCCTCGATGGTCAGGTTTTCGCCGGCTGCATAGCTCCACAGTTCGCGGCGCACGCGCGCATGCAGAGCCTCGGCGAAGGCCTCGGCCAGGCGGTCGGCCAGGGCGGTCGCCAGGATGGCATTATAGTCGTCGCCCCTGGCCTTGAAATCGCGGGCGATTTCCAGCTCACCGTGGCCCGCCGTCACCGCGAAGCCGCCGATCCAGTCGGGCGTGCCTTTCGGTGCGATAAAGTCGGAAAGCGCCGTGTTGGCCTGGTCGGCGCGCGTCTTCTTCATCTGCTGGCGCAGGGTATGGAAGCGGGCGATGACCTTCGACCGGCCCTCGTCGGCATAAACCTCGATGTCGTCGTGCTCGTCGGCATTGGCCGGCCAGAAGCCGGCGACTCCGCGCGCCTCGAACCACTTTTCGTCGAGGATGCGTTTCAGCATGGCCTGCGCATCATGGAACAGGCCGCGCGCCGCCTCGCCCACCACCTCGTCCTCCAGGATAGCCGGATACTTGCCGGCCAGTTCCCAGGTGGCGAAGAACGGCGTCCAGTCGATATGATCGGCCAGATCATGCAAATCATAGGGGCTGAACGTCTTCAGGCCCAGGAATGAGGGGCGCACCGGCGGCTCGGCGGCAAAGTCGATCCGGAAGCGGTTGGCGCGGGCCTCGGCCAGGGTCGAGCGCGGCTGCGAATTGCCCTTGCCGTAGGCGGCGCGGACCTTTTCGTAGTCGGCTTTCGTATCCGCCACGAAGCCATCGCGTTCGGTTTCGCTGAGCAGGTTCGACACCACGCCGACGGCGCGCGAGGCGTCGAGCACATAGACGACCTGGTTGTTGTTATAGCCCGGCTCGATCTTGACCGCCGTGTGCGTCTTCGACGTGGTCGCGCCGCCGATAAGCAGCGGAATGTCGAAGCCCGTGCGCTGCATTTCGCGCGCCACGAACACCATTTCGTCAAGCGACGGCGTGATCAGGCCCGACAGGCCGATCATGTCGACCTTGTGCTTCCTTGCCTCCTCCAGGATACGGTCGGCCGGCACCATGACGCCGAGGTCGATGACTTCGTAATTGTTGCACTGGAGGACGACGCCAACGATGTTCTTGCCGATGTCGTGAACGTCGCCCTTGACGGTCGCCATCAGGATCCGGCCGGCCGCCTTGTGCTCTCCGGCATCTCCGTTCCTGGCTTTCTCCGCCTCCATGAAGGGCATGAGATAGGCCACGCTTTGCTTCATGACGCGGGCGGACTTGACCACCTGCGGCAGGAACATTTTCCCTGCGCCGAACAGGTCGCCGACCACGTTCATCCCGGCCATCAGCGGGCCTTCGATGACGTGCAGCGGGCGTTCGGCGGCAGCGCGCGCCTCTTCCGTGTCGTGGTCGATGAATTCGGTAATGCCGTGGACCAGGGCGTGCTTCAGCCGCTCTTCGACCGGACCGTCGCGCCAGGCAAGATTGGCGGCCTGGACCTGGCCCTTTTCGCCTTTGTACCTGGGCGCGATATCGACCAGGTATTCGGTATTGCTGATATTGTGGCGCTGCGGCCGGTTGAGGATCACGTCCTCGACCGCCTGGCGCAATTCGGCGTCGATGTCGTCATAGACCGGCAAGTCGCCGGCATTGACGATGCCTATGTCCATGCCGGCCTGGATGGCATGATAGAGGAAGACACTGTGGATGGCGCGGCGCACCGGTTCGTTGCCGCGAAACGAGAATGATACGTTCGACACCCCGCCCGATACCCGCGCATAAGGCAGGGTCTGCTTGATGACGCGCGTGGCCTCGATGAAGTCGACGGCGTAATTGTTGTGCTCGTCGATCCCCGTCGCCACCGCGAAGATGTTCGGGTCGAAGATAATGTCTTCGGGCGGGAAGCCGACCTCATCAACCAGGATGCGGTAGGCGCGCGTGCAGATCTCGATCTTGCGCGCGGCGGTGTCGGCCTGGCCCTCTTCGTCGAAGGCCATGACCACGACGGCGGCGCCATATTTCAGGCAGGCGCGGGCGTGGGCTTTGAAGGCATCGGCGCCCTCCTTCATCGAGATCGAATTGACGATGGCCTTGCCCTGGACGCACTTCAGGCCTGCCTCGATGACCTCCCATTTCGACGAATCGATCATCACCGGCACGCGGGCGATATCGGGTTCGGCCGCCATCAGGTTGAGGAAGGTGCGCATGGCGACGACACTGTCGAGCAGCCCCTCGTCCATATTGACGTCGATCACCGCCGCGCCGGCTTCGACCTGCTGGCGCGCCACGGCGAGCGCGGCGGTATAATCGCCCTCTACGACCAGCTTCTTGAACTTGGCCGAGCCGGTGACATTGGTCCGCTCGCCGATATTGATGAAGGTGGGGGTCAACGGCCCGTCCTTTTCACGGCCAGGTCGATCTGGCCATGCAGGAAATCGACGAAATGAATGCCTTGCGCCTTGAGCGATTTCGGATAGAGCGACGCCTTCGTCAGGCCCGGCAGGGTGTTGGTTTCGAGGAAGATCGGGCCGTCTTCGGCAATGATGAAGTCAGAGCGCGAATAGCCGCGGCACGACATCGCCTTGTGCGCCTTGACCGCCAGGCGCTGCAGCTCGGCATTGACGGCGGGATCAAAGCGCGCCGGGCAGATTTCCTGCGTCGTCTTGGCCAGGTACTTGCCCCTGTAGTCGAAGGCGCCGTCGGCGGGCACGATCTCGACCGGCGGCAGGGCGAAGACCTCGCCGTTCATTTCAAGCACGCCGCAGGTCGCTTCCGGGCCAGTAATGAAGGGCTCGATGACGTAGGGCGTCAGGGCGGCCTCGCGGCGAACGGCGGCGATGTCCTGCGACGAATTGATGAAGATCAGGCCGTAGGACGAACCGTCCTGGGCCGGCTTGGCGATCAGGCGGCCATAGTGGGAAAAGGCTTCGTCGAGCTCATCGAGGGCCACCGCCAACGGTGACGACACGCCGGCCAGGGCGGCGAAGCGCTTGGCGGCGGTCTTGTCGAAGGCCAGGTGCGACGCCGCCGAGCCGGAGCCGGTGAACGGCACGCCGTGAGCCTCGGCCACCACCTGGATTTCGCCGTTTTCGGCCGAGCCGCCGTGCTGGCCCAGCACGAGGACGCGATTCTCCGCCGCCGCGCGCGCCATGGCCTCATCGACCGTGCCGATCTTCAAGCCGTCGGCCTTGAACTCGACCTCGAACGGCCGGTCGTGAGCGGCCAAAGCCTCTCGCGACGTGGCGAAGACCGTACCACTGACGTCCTGGAACCAGATGTCGGCGTCTCGCAGGGCATCGGCGATGGCCTGGGCGGTGGCGTTCGAGACAAGGCGTTCGCGGCTGGTGCCGCCGAAGAGGATAGTGGTGTGCATGAACTCAAGACGGTTTCGTGAGAAGAATGGGGCGCCCTATCAGGACGCCGGCTTGACCGCCACAACCTCGATTTCGACGAGGAAGGCGGGCGAGGCCAGGGCGGCGACCTGGAAGGCGGCGCGGACCGGCTTGTTGGGCTGGTCGGCGGTGCCGAAATGACGGCTATAGCTTTTCATCATGCCGGCGAAGTCCATCTTGCCGGTCGCCGGATCGGCGGCCATGTAGACGCGCATCGAGACGATGTCGCCGAGATCGGCGCCCTGCGCTTTCAGCGCCGCCTGTATCTTGCCGATCACTGACTCCGTCTGCTCCTCGGTATTGCCATAGGCGGCCATCGAGCCGGCCTCGGCGTCGGGGTGCGTGACGTCGGGCACCAGGCCCGAGACGTAGATCGTGGTGTAGCCCGGCGGGACCGCTACCGAGGTCGCGATCGGGAAGGTGCCGGCATAGGCGCGTGTAACCGGCGCCGGGGCCGGTTTGGCAGCGACATGATGCGCCTTGGCTTCGGCGGCCGGAGCGAGGGCCAGGGCGACAGCGGCGACGGTCAGGATGCGGAACATGGCGTTTCTCCTCAGGCTTTCAGGCTCTGCTGGCGGGCAGCTATCATGTTGACGACACGGTGGGCCGACACGAAGGCGCCCTGCTGCCACGCGCCGACATGGCTCAAGTGCTCACCAGCGAAGTAGAACGGCCCGTCGGCCTGGCTGAGCAGGGTGTAGTCGGCCGGGTTTTCAAACGCCATGTCGCTTTCGAGGCCGCCGGAGTACGGCATCCTCGACCATTGCACCGCGACGGGTGCGATCATCAAGCCCGACTTGCCGGGGTGCAGGCGGTCGATGGTGCCTTTCGCATAGTCCACCTGGCCGGCGAAGTCGCGCGTGCCCATGCGGCCGTCGAAGGCGTAGCCGGCGACGATGATGCCCTGCGGCTGATGGAATCCGGCCGATGGATACCAGGTGATGAAGGTGTCGCGGTCGGTGAAGCTGAGGCCGCCGTAGATCTGGTCGTCTTCCCAGAAACGCGGCGACTGGAAGGCGATCTTGTAGCCGTCGCCATAGACCTTGTTGCGGGCGATGGCCGCCTGCTGCGCCTTGGAGAAATCGTTGGCAATGCCCGACAGCACGGTCAGCGGAATGGTGCAGATGCAGTAGTCGGCCTGGATCGCCTGGGCGGTGCCGCTGATCTTGTCCCAGTACTGGATCTCGACCGTCTGGGCGCCCTTCCTGCCGAGCACGCGCTTGATACGCTTGACCTCGCAGCCCTTGCGGACGACGTCGCCAAGCTCGCGCTCGAAGGCCTTGGCGATCATGTCCATGCCGCCGACCGGCTGCTGCATGGTCGCCTGCATCTCGATGATATCGGTGAAGTTGGCGACCGCCTGGACGAACGGATCGCCGACGATATCGAGGGGCAGCGGCGCGCGGGCGGTGCCGACCTGATCTCCTGCGCCCGGTTCGGTGGCGTAGCCGGCCGAGGTCGAGCCCTTATAGGCCATGTTGGTCAGGGCTGCAGTGGCAACCGACCCCGGCGGCCCGCCGGCATTGCCGAACAGGCCGCCCCAGTTGCCCATGGTCGTCATCAGCTTGTCGCGGTCGTCCTTGGAGAAGGTGTCGTCGAGCGCGCCCGTATTGACGCACTTGGCGAACAGTTCGGCCATGTGGCCGCGATAGTCATAGACCGCCTGGCGCATCTGGAGCGCCTTGCCGCCGTTGAGCCGATCGGTCTGGATCAGGGCGCTGCCCGACCAGTTGACCTCGGTCTCCATCTGGACGCCGAACTGCTTGCAGTAGCCGAGCGTCGCCTGGTGGTTGGACGGGATGCGCGCCGGGCCGGCGTTGAAATAATAGCCGTCGTCGAACTGGCAGACCTGGCGGCTGCCGTCGTTCATTTCGATGACCGTGCCCTTGCGGACGGTGAAGTTACGCCCGCCGACACGATCCCGCGCTTCCAGCACCGTGCACTGGTAGCCCGCCTTGCCGAGTTCGTAGGCCGCCGACATGCCGGCGACGCCCGCGCCGAGGATGACGACGCGCACGCCCTTGCCGGAATCGGGTTGCAGGTCGGGCGTGCCGGCCCACGCTTCGTCCGAGCCCATGAGGCCGAGGCCGCTGGCCGCCGCATAGGCCGCCGCGAAGCCGCCCACCGCGCCGATACGCATCAGAATGTCACGCCGTGTCGTCATGTCCGAGCCCCTTCAAATTTGTTCGTATGCTGACGCTAAGCTCTTTACCGCGCCGTGCCTAGACGGCTTTTTCGCCAGTCTTTGTCAGTGTCCTCAGGCGCTGGCCAGCCAGGCGCGCCACGACAGGGCGGCGAAGACCAGCTGGATATCGCCAAAGCCGGCCTCGGCCATCAGGCCTTCGTCGCGCGCCGCGCTGACCGACTTCAGGCTGGTGGTGAAGCGCTTGCGCTGTCCGCGGGCGTAATCGGTATCCAGCCCGTTGGCGATGGCGAAGGCGTTCTGGCGGTCGAACCACAGTTCGGAATCGGGCGCCCCCTTGTCGTTGCAGTGATTGGCCAGGAACAGCGGCGCGCCCGGCTTCAACCGCGCACGCAGCGCCTTGAGCGTATCGAGTTTCGCGCCGTCGTCGGGGATGAAATGCAGGGCCAGCATGAAGGTCGCCCCGTCGAACGGACCTTCCGGAGCGGCGTAAATCAGGCCGGTCTGGATCGTCACGTTCGGGTCGTCGCCCAGCAGGTCAAGGGCAGCGCGGTTCATCTCGGATGACGGATCGACGCCAAGGAATGTCCAGCCGGGATGGCCGGCGCGCAGGGTGGCGATCTCGGTGCCACCGCCGGCCCCCAGGCAAAGAACGCTGGCCGTCTCGCCCAGGTATTCGCTCATCAGCTGCCGCATCAGGACCTGGAGGGTCTCAAAGCCCGGCAGGAACACGCGCGGCCCCTGCGCGACATAAGCCGCGACGCGGGCCTGGTCCTCGAAACTGCCGGCCATGGGTTTGGTCTCGTCCATCGTGCTCGCCTCAAGCCAGTTCAAACGGCTCAAGACCGGCCAGGCGCAGCGCCCTCGGACGGTCGGGAATCTGCCGCGGCGTGACGCCCCGGACCTCGTCGGCGACGTGGCGGATATGGTCCGGCGTCGTGCCGCAGCAGCCGCCGACAATGTTGACAATGCCGTCCCTGGCCCATTCGTGCAGTTCGTGGGCGGTTTCGTGCGGCTGCTCGTCATACTGGCCCATGGCGTTGGGCAGGCCGGCATTGGGATAGGCGGCGACGAGGCAATCCGCGACGCGCGCCATTTCGGCGATGTGCGGCCGCATCAGGTCGGCGCCGAGCGCGCAGTTGAAGCCGACGGCGAACGGCCGTGCGTGCTTGACTGAGTTCCAGAAAGCTTCGGCGGTCTGGCCGCTGAGCGTGCGGCCCGACCGGTCGGTAATGGTGCCGGAAATCCAGATCGGCAGCTTCTCCTGGCCCTCTTCCTCCAGGTCGAGGATCGCCTTGATCGCCGCCTTGCAGTTCAGCGTGTCGGTGATCGTCTCGATCAGATAGAGGTCGACGCCGCCTTCGCAGAGCGCCTGCACCTGCTCGCGATAGGCCTGGTAAACCTGGTCGAACGTTACCAGGCGCGCGCCGGGATCGTTGACGTCCGACGACATGGAAAGCATCTTGTTGAGCGGGCCGATCGCACCGGCGACGAAGCGCGGCTTGTCCGGATGCTCTTCGGTAAACCGGTCGGCGACGGCGCGAGCGATCTTCGCGGCGGCCAGGTTGATGTCGCGGCAATCCCGGGCTGTCAGGCGATAATCGTCCTGGGCGATCGTCGTCGCCGAGAAGGTGTTGGTCTCGGAAATGTCGGCGCCGGCCTCGAAATACTGCTCATGCAGGTCGGCGACAATGTCGGGCCGCGTGATGCACAGGATGTCGTTATTACCCTTGAGCTGGCCTTCGTAGGCCGCGAAGCGTCCGCCGCGGAAATCGTCCTCGTCGAGGCCGCGGCGCTGGATCATCACGCCCCAGGAGCCGTCGAGGATCAGGATGCGTTCCTTCGCGGCGGCCTTGAGGGCCTCGATGCGTTCGGCGCGGGTCATGCTGTTTGCTCCTTCAACCCCAGGATGCGGCAGATGGCATAGACCAGGTCGGCGCGGTTGAGGGTATAGAAATGGAAATTGTCCACCCCTTCCTTTTCCAGCTCCAGCACCTGTTCCACCGCCACGGCCGAGGCCAGCAGCCGGCGCGTCTCGGCATCGTCGTCGAGACCGTCGAACAGGTTCTCAAGCCAGCCGGGAATGGCCGCGCCGCAGGCGGCGGACATGCGCTTCAGGCCCTTGAAATTGGTCACCGGCATGATGCCGGCCACCAGTTCGATGTCGATGCCGGCATCGAAGACGGCATCCCGGAACCGCAGGTAGGTCTCCGGCTCGAAGAAGAACTGCGAAATGCCGCGCGTCGCCCCGGCGTCGGCCTTCTGGCGCAGCACGTCGAGGTCGAAGTCGAGGCCCGGCGATTGCGGGTGGACTTCGGGATAGACGCCGACGCTGACCTCGAAATCGGCGATGCGGCGGATGGCGGCGGTCAGTTCGGTGGCGTTGCGATAACCATCGTTGCGCGGGGTGTAGTCCCCCCACCCTGACGGGGGATCGCCGCGCAGGGCGACGATATGGCGCACGCCGGCGTTCCAGTACTCGCGGATGACCTCGTCCACCTCTTCGCGCGAGGCCTCGACGCAGGTCAGGTGGGCGGCGGGCCTGAGCGCGGTTTCGTCGAGCAGCCGCCGCACCGTGCGGTGGGTGCGTTCGCGCGTCGAGCCGCCGGCGCCGTAGGTCACCGAGACAAACGCCGGATCGAGCGGCGCCAGGCGGGCGATCGACGCCCACAGGGTCTCCTCCATCTCCGGTGTCTTGGGCGGGAAGAACTCGAACGAAACCTTGAGCTTGCCCGCGCCTTCGGCCAGGGAACGCGCGATGGCGCCCTGCGGCCGCGGCTCGGGAAGGTGGTTCATCAGATGTCGCAATGGGACAGGCGGCATGATCTATTCCTTTTCCGCCAGCCAGATTTTCACGGTCAGGCCGTCAGGCGTGCGCGGCGGCAGGGCGTCGTCGACACGCGCCGCCAGACCGGCCGCGCGCAGCCATTCGGCCATGTCCTCGTCGGTAATGCCGAGGCGGCGGTGCTGGTACTGCTCGCGCATGTGTTCCTTGTCGTGGTGGGCGAAGTCGACGATCAGCAGGCGGCCGCCGGGCCTCAGCAGGCGCGCCGCCTCGGCTATGGCATGCGCCGGATCGCTCAGGAAGTGCAGCACCTGGTGGACGACGACGAGATCGGCCGAGGCCGGCGGCAGGCGCGTGTCATAGATGTCGCCGTGGCGGAAATCAGCGGTGGCGATCCCGGCGTCGAAAGCCTTGGCGCGGGCGATGTTGAGCATGTGCTGCGACAGATCGAGGCCGATCGCCGACCTGGCCTTTCCGCCCAGCAAGGTCAGCATGCGCCCGGAGCCGGTGCCGAGATCGACCAGGGCCTCGCACGGCCCGTCGCCCAGCGCCTTCAAGATGGCGGCCTCGACATCGTCCTCCGCTACATAGTGACTGCGGATTTCGTCCCATTTGGGAGCGATAGTCTCGAAATAGCCTTCCGCCGAGGCGCGACGCGACTGGCGCACCGCCTCGAGCCGGGTGAGATCGCCGGGCCACGCGTCATGCATCAGCGACAGGATGGCGTCGACCAGAGGCCGGATGTCATGCGCCGGCGAAAGACGATAGAACACCCAGGCGCCGTCGGGAAAGCGTTCGATCAGGCCGGCTTCGGCCATCAGTTTCAAATGGCGCGAGATGCGCGGCTGGCTCTGGTCGAGGATCGACACCAGCTCCATCACCGACAGCTCCTCGCGCGCCAGCAGGCGTAGCAGGCGCAGGCGCGTCGCCTCGCCAGCGGCGCGCAGGGCGTCGAGGAGGCCGTTGAAATCGGTTTTCGCGTGCACGGCATCAAGCATATAATCATATAAAGATATCTTTATATGATTTGCAAGTGGAATCGATCCATTCGATTGCCAAACATCGTCAGACCGACGCCGGCGCGGCGCTTGAACAACTCTAAGCCCTATGCGTCACGATAACACATGGCGTTCAAACGCTGAATGGCCCATATGTCGGGCGAAAGGAAATCCGATCATGGCCAGACACGGCATCAGTCTAGGCGCCACGCTCATGCGCGGCCTGCAGCGCAAATGTCCATGCTGCGGCAAGGCGCCTGCCTTCCGCGGCTATCTCAAGGTGGTCGATACGTGCCGGGTGTGCGACACGCCGCTCAGCCTCTACCCGACCGACGACGGCCCGGCCTATATCACCATCCTGCTGGTCGGCCACCTGGTGATCGCGCCGGCCTTCATGCTGGGCCTGTTCACGCGCTATCCGCCGATGCAGCTGGCGATCGGCATGACCGCGGCCATGACCGCCCTGACCCTGCTCATCCTGCCCTTCGTCAAGGGCGGGTTCCTGGGTCTCCTGTGGTATCTGGGTATGAAGCGGGTGCGCTGACCGGCCATGCCGATACCGCTTGATTTGCCGGCGACAAACAACGAAAAGGCGCCTCGGCGGACCGGAGCGCCTTTTTATGTACGCGGATACGGCTCAGGCGGCGCGAATGGCGTCCTCGATGAGCGCGATCGAGCCTTGCGCCTCTTCGGTGCATTCCAGCGACAGGCGATCGATTTCCTCCTGCGCGAAACCGCGCATCAGCTCGGCCGCCTGTGGCGACAGCGCCATCAGGGTGCGGGTGGAGGCGCGGGCCAGCGCCAGGGCAGCATCGGCGTCAACAAGATTGGCGGTATCGCAAGCAACAGCCAAAGCATAAAGACGCGAGGCCACATTCGGGGAGGAATTAGCCATCATTTTCTTTTTGCGCATGTAAGGTGAACGAAGACTCTCTAAGGTCAGCCCGAAAACCATCAAGAACACACACAGCTGGTTCCGGCGGGCGGTACGCACTACATTTGTCAGCGGGCGGAATATACGTATCCCGGCGGCAAAATCCAGACAGGAAGGTCTTACCTTAAAATTTGCAGAAATTTGACAATCAGTTGTAATACATCGACTATTCTGTCAGGTTATCGGAAATATTATCGATATGGGGCAATATTTAGTAAAACATTCAATGTAAGCGCTATCATTGCCGAATATATTGCGCATATAAGGAAATTATCCCGGCACTTCACGGCCTTGTTACCGGATTTTGGCGGCGTTTTTGCAAATTCAAGGCGGCTTTTGCAAAACTCTGCAAGAGCCCCGGCGCTACACCTGGCGCGAAAAACCGCGCACGAACGTCGCCATGCGCGGTTTTGGCAATCTCATGAAGACTTAACCGATCTTCCGGGCCAGGCGTTCCTGACCTTCGCGGATCAGTTGCGCCGCCGCCTCGGGTTCGACCCAGCCAACGACATTGGTCGTCTTGTTCTTCTCCAGGTCCTTATAGTGGGCGAAGAAGTGGGTGATCTGCTCGATCAGGATCGGCGGCATCTGGCGATAACTGTGCACATTGGCGTAGAACGGGTGCAGCTTGTCGACCGGCACGGCCAGGATCTTCTCGTCGCGGCCGGCCTCGTCCTCCATGATCAGCGCGCCGATCGGGCGGGACCGAATGACGACGCCCGGATAGACCGGCGTGGGTCCGACCACCAGGATGTCGCACGGGTCGCCGTCGTCGGCGAGCGTATGCGGGATGAAGCCGTAATTGCCGGGATAATACATGGACGTGTAGAGGAAGCGGTCGACGAACAGGGCGCCTGACTCCTTGTCCATTTCGTACTTGACCGGCATGCCGCCGGAGGGGATTTCGATGACGGCATGGACATCCCACGGGGCGTCCGGGCCGATGGAGATCTTGTCGATATTCATGTTGTGTCGCTTTGGGGAGGGTTGCGAAAACTGGGCGCTGTCATAGGCGCGCCGTTCATTTCGCACAAGCGAAGAAGTTGGAAATCGCCAGCGCCGCCGCACTTTGCGTTACAAAACGCGCGCCCGGCGGCTAGACTAGAGCCTCATGCCAAAAAAAGTGCCACAAAGTCTCTTCGCACTTTTTGGATAAACATGAGGCGTCAAAAAGAGTTAGAGCATTGAGGCGATTCAACCTAATCGCCCAATGCTCTAAGCCCGCCCGCCAGATTCGGAAGCCGCGCCATGCATCCCTTCATCGCCCTCATGACCGCCATCAAGGATAATCCCTGGGATGCCCTGGCGCTTTGCCTGTTCGGCGTCTGCTGGCTGGGCTACGAGCCGTTCCTGATGAAGATCGGCAAGAAGTCCGGCCTGATCACCCGCGATCTTTCCGTCGTGCGCGCCTCATGGATGAAGGCCATGACCATGCGAGGGCTGAAGCTGTTCGATTCCAACCTGATGGGCCACGCGGTCAATTCAGCGACCAATTTCTCTTCGGCCAACCTCCTGCTGATCGCCGCCATTGCCGGCGTGCTGTTCGGCGGCCATCTGCCGTTCAGCGCCGTCAAGTCGCTGGGCTTCGACGTGCCGACCCAGTTCCTGTTCCAGCTCAAGCTGGCCCTGATTGTGCTGTGCCTGACGCGCGGCCTGCTCAACTTCATCTGGGCGCTGCGCCAGATGAACTACTGCGCCGCCGCCATGGGCTCCCTGCCCGAGGTCATGGACGAAACGGAATCGCCGGCCTTCGCCGCCGCCCTGACCAACATCCTCGAGCCCGCCATGTCGAACTTTTCGCAAGGCGTGCGCGGCTACTACTTCTCGATCGCAGGGGCGGCGTGGCTGTTCGGCCCCGCGGCCCTGGTCGTCGCCAGCCTCGGTGCGGTCGCCCTCCTCGGCTGGCGCCAGTCGCGCTCCCAATCGGCCATGGGACTTCGTCAGTTGCGGGAGCTTCTCGAGGCCAGCGAGGCGCGCGCAAAACATGCCGCATCCGCACAAAATTCCAGCAAAAATATCGCGCCGCACAATCAGAATCCGATGCTGTGATTCCAGCAATCACGCTCAAAGCGCCAAATTTCTTCGCTTTGTAACCATACGTGATCGTCCGATTTCGTCTATCGACTTGTTTTATTGTGCGCCGCAAACTATATTCGGGATGTTCGGCGCTTTGGCGTCGATGCCCTTCCTGGGCGTTTCCTCCCTGTAGACTTGGCCGCGCCGTAGTGCGCGGCCTTTTTTTTGCCTAGCGCGCCTTCAGCGACTCCGTCAGGTCGGCGAATACCGCGCGCAGGCGTTCCAGTCCGGTATGGGGCTCCAGGGTCGCCTCGTCCATGTAGATGGCGCGATTGATTTCGATCTGCAAGGCCTCGATGCCCTCGCCGGGGCGGCCATAGGTCTCGACGATATAGCCGCCGGCGAACGGCCGGTTGAGACCGGTCTTCAGCCCCGCCGCCTGCAAAACCCCGTTGACCCGCCGCACCAGCGCCTCCGAACAGCTTTGCCCGTGCAGATTGCCGAGCACCACGTCGGGCTTCGGCCCGCCCTGCCCCGCCACGGCCACCGACGGCATCGAATGCCAGTCGATGAGGGTGACCGCGCCCGAACGGCGCGCCTCGGCCAGGACGCCTTTCAGCGTTTCGTGGTACCTTCGGTGGACGAGATCGAGGCGGCGGTTGACCTCGGCCATGTCGATCGGATGACGATAGATGTCCTGGTCGGCATTGAGCCGGCGGGCGATCACCCCGAAACCGGCCTTGACGCGGGCGGTCAGCGACAGCGCCGCCTTGGGCAGTTCGCCGCGGATCAGGCGTGAATCGAGTTCCAGCGGGTTGCGGTTGACGTCGCAGAAGGCGCGGGCATAGCCGCAGACGACCGCATGGACTCCCAGTTCCGGCGTCAGGCCGAGCATGTCATCGACATAAGCATCCTCGCTGGAGCGCAAGGCCCGCCCGCCCAGCCGAGCCTCCGCCTGGAAGCTGTCGGGATAATAGCGCCCGCTGTGCGGCAGAGAGTAGACCACGCGCGAGGCATGCAGAGGCCGCACCACGGCGCAGGCCATGTCCGGCGTGTGCACAAGATGCCAGGGAACGGGGGAAGGCTGGTCCATGTCAATCTTCTATTAGGATATTCCTGCCACGTCTTCACCCCTAATTTACCGAAGCGCGCCAGCATGACGTTTTCGGTCTTTACAGACCGCCGACGCGCGCGCAATCCTTTGGGGGACGCAAGAAAGCGAACATGAGCCAGCCGACGAAGAAAATCCTGCTAGCCGAAGACGAGGACTCTGTCCGCAGCTTCCTGTCGCGCGCCCTGCAACGCGCCGGCTACGAGGTGGTGAGTTGCCCCGACGGTGACACGGCGATCATGGCGCTCGACCAGGGTCCCTATGACCTGCTGCTGACCGACATCGTCATGCCCGGCGCCGACGGCATCGAGGTCGCCAAGAAGGCGGCGCAGCTTCAGCCGGACCTGAAGATCATGTTCATCACCGGCTTCGCCGCGGTGGCGCTCAATGCCCGCCAGGCCTCGCCCAACGCCAAGGTCCTCGAAAAGCCCGTGCATCTGCGCGAGATCGTGACCGAGGTGGAACGGCTGATCGCGGCGTGAGACCAGAGCCCAGAACAACAAAAAAGCGCCCGACTCGACGCCGGGCGCTTTTTTGTTGGAAGATGGTGGGCGCTACAGGGATTGAACCTGTGACCCCTACCATGTCAAGGTAGTGCTCTCCCGCTGAGCTAAGCGCCCATCTTCCAGGAGGAGCGGACGTATAGCCAAGCGCTTCCCGCATGGCAAGCGCCTGACTTGAGATTTTTTATCAAGCGCGGCTGTCGGAATGCGCCGCGACATCCATGGCCTGATGCGGCACGCCGATAATGTCGATGCCGTCCGCCGCGATCATGTAGAAAACCAGATGCTCGCCCTGGCGAAAACAGTGATAGCCGCGGGGGTTGAGACGAAAGCCGCTCACTCGTCCTCGTCCAATTCGGCGCCTTCGGCCAGGTGGGTGCGCAAACTCTCCAGCCGCGCCTTGCGTTCCTCGAGATCACGCAGGGCGTCGCGCACCACTTCGCTGGCCGAGCCGTAGCGGCCGCTGATCGGCGATGGCAAACCACCGCTTGCAACGCAAACCTATTGCGCCGGTCCGGCGACGGAATCGGCGAAGTCCGAGGCCTGCTTCTTCTGGGCGTCGCTCAGTTCGTTGTTGGCGTCCATCTGGTCGAGCAGGCTGTCCGAGAACCGGTCGCCGCCGTCCGAGCCCAGCAGGGCCCAGCCATAGGCCCTGACCGGGTCTTTCGGCACGCCATGTTCGCCATGATAGGTCAGGCTGGCCATCCGGCCCTGGGCAAGGGGAAAACCGCCGCGCGCCGAGGTTTCGATCAGGCCCAGTCCCCTGGCGTCGTCCTCGCCCACACCTTCGCCGGTCAGGTACATGTTGCCAAGGTGGTACTGGGCCGGCGGGAAACCCTGGTCGGCCGCCTTCTGGTAGAGGTCGAGCGCCTGGGCGTAGTCCTGGGTCACGCCGTCGCCGGTTTCATACATGTCGCCGAGGTTGAACTGGGCCTGGACATAGCCCTGATCGGCCGACTTGCGGTACCACTCCGCCGCCTGGTCGAGGTCCCGCTTCACGCCGAGGCCGAGATCGTAGGCGATGCCGAGGTTGTATTGCCCGCGCGCCGAGCCCTGGTCCGCCGCCTTGTGGTTCCACGTAAGGCTGGCGGCATCATCCCTGGCGACGCCGTCGCCATCGCTGTACATGGCGCCGACATCGGTCTGGGCGTCGGCATTGCCGGCCTCGGCCGCCTTGAGATACCACTGGAAGGCCTGGGCGTGGTCCATGGTGACGCCCTTGCCGTCGTAATAGTCGTCGCCCAGTTGAAGCTCGGCCATGACATCGCCGCCGTCCGCGGCCGTTTGCAGGCTGGCGATGGCCGAAGCGTCCTGCGCCCGCGCCGCGCTGGCCAGCACCAGCGCCACTGTGATCGCCATAACTCCGGCTTTTTGCATGATGAACTCCCCGCCTCATCAACTAACGGCACGGCATCATCTTTCCGGCGCGCAAGTCAAAGACTTTTTTGCGACGGGCGAACGGCGGCAGGCCAGGCTGATCGCGAAGCCACAGACCCTAGGGCAGGCTGAGTTTTGATGGAATCAAAACGCCTGCCCTAAGTTTTTGTTTGGTCGCGCAATTTATCCGAAAAGTGGTTTTCATTTTATCGGATTGCGCTCTATTGGCCGGCCGGCGCCTTGACCAGTTGCCCCATCAGGTGGTCGACATGGACGCGGTCGTCATCGGTGATGCCGGGCGCGATGGCGTCGAGCGCGACCTGCCCGTCGGCATTGCCCTGGCGCGCCGACAGGGCCGCCCAGGCGCAGGCGCGGATCTGGTCGGCGTCGGTGCCGCGTCCCTGGGCGTAGAACTGCGCCATCCTGGCCTCCGCGCCGGCATCGCCCTGCGTGGCGGCGAGCAGGAACCACTGGAAGGCCATCTTGTCGTCGGCCTCCACGCCCTTGCCGTCGAGATAGCGCTGGCCGAGGTCGATCTGCGCCGCCGCCTGGCCCTGGGCGCCGGCCTTGTAGAGCCAGCCAACCGCGTCGCCGTCGCTCTTCGGCACGCCGTCGCCGCGCTCGTACATGACGGCAAGATTGTACTGGGCGTCGGCCACGCCTTGCCGCGCCGCCTTCTGATACCATTCGGCGGCGTGGACATAGTTGACCTCAACGCCCTGGCCCTGGTCGTACATGACCGCGACATTGTACTGAGCGTCGGCATTGCCGCCTTGCGCAGCCTTGAGATACCAGGAGAAGGCCTTGGCCTCGTCCTGGGGGACGCCGAGGCCGCCGTCATAGGCCTCGCCCATCTCGTACATGGCGTGCAGGTCGCCGGACGCCGCCGCGACGCGGTACCATTTGAGCGCCTGGGCCGGGTCCCTGGCCACACCGTCGCCGGTCATGTAGAGGTCGCCGACCTTGGCTTCCGCCGGCACGAAGCTCTGTTCGGCCGCCTTGCCGTACCAGTAGAAGGCCATCTTGTGATCGATCTCGGTGCCGAGGCCGTTATAGTAGACGCGGCCGAGCTCGTTCTCGGCCCCGGCGTCTCCACCGGCCGCCGCGGCGCGGACCTGGTCGAGCGTCATCGGCTTCGCGTCCTGCGCCATCCCGGCACAGGTCCAGGCCAGGCCGATCAGACCCGCCGCCGCCCATGCCAGATGGCGCTTTTCTGCCGCCATGCGTTTCGTTTCCTCATTCCGGGCGGGTATAGTCGTAGACCGCCAGACCGGTTTCGGCATCGGGCAGATGCCGCCATGACGCTTGCCCCATCACCGTTCTTGCATCATCCATGCCACCTTTCCAGTGTTCCTGAATTGTCAGGCGCGAGAATTCGTAATCCTTCGACTGGATTTCGGAGCGGTTGGCGCGGTTGATCAGATGGACGAGGCTGACGCGGCCGTCGTGGGTGTCGGACGGCAGGCCCATCTTCGCCACCTCGGCGCGGACGTCGCCGCCGACATGGGCCGACAGGGCGCGGACGGCGCGGCGCAGGCGGTACTTGTCGCGGAAGGCGTCGGTATTGAGGCGCGTGCGCGAGGAATAGGTGATGTCCTTGACGCGCTCCTGGACCTCATCGAGGGTCATCGGATCGGGACCTTCGGCGCTGAACAGGTCGACCTGGAAGACCAGGGTGTCGCGGGCAATGCCCTGTTCAAGGACATAGCTGAGCGGCGTGTTGGAGACCAGGCCGCCGTCCCAGTAGAGCTCGCCGTCGATCATAACCGGCGGAAAGCCCGGCGGCAGGGCCGCCGAGGCCATGACGTGCTCGGGCGCGATGACGCGGTCTTTCTCCAGCGTATCGAAATAGGTGAAATTGCCGTTACGGATATTGACCGCGCCAAGACTGAGGCGCATCGGGCCCGAATTGATGCGGCCAAAATCAACGTGGTCGAGCAGGGTCTGGCGCAGCGGCGCCGTGTCATAGAAGCTGACCGCTTCGGGGGTGCCGGGACGGTTGAACCACGGCGCCAGGAACCACGGCCGGAAGAAGCCGGGCACGCCGAGCGCCAGGCTCCACAGGCCGGTGAACTGGCGGTAGCCGAACTCGGCATGGGTCACGCCGCGCGCGATATCCTCGCCGGGAAAATCGGTGGCGACCTTGTCCCAGAAGGCGCGTAAAGCGCTGACGCGGTCTCCTGGCGCATTGCCGGCGATCAGGGCGGCGTTGATGGCGCCGATCGAGATGCCGGCGACCCAGTCGGGCTCCATCTCGTGCTCGCTCAGCACCTCGTAGACGCCGGCCTGGTAGGCGCCGAGCGCGCCGCCGCCCTGCAGGACCAGCACGGTCTGGTCGTAGGGCAGCTTCACGGACGCCATGGTGGCTTCCAGCGGCTTGGTGTCGGGCGTCTCGAACGACATGCGGGCAGTGTGCACCGTCATGGCGGCGGAAACAAGGCTCGGGCGGGGGTGAGAAAGCAAGAAGCCCAGCGATTACACATGCCCACGACCGTCGCCGAGGGACGCAGGGCAGACTCCCTCTCCCCGCCCTTAACGGGGAGAGGACGGACAGCAAGCCCGCGAGGGCGCAGATAAGAGGGCTGGGGGACTTGTCGTCGATGAAGGGCCCCTCACCCGGTCGATTTCGCTGCGCTCATCTCCCGTGCTCTCTCCGCTGAAGGCGGGAAGAGGGGAAGAACAGCATGCCTCGCATCTTCCTTATGCGACGGCCCTGCGCCGGCGGCGGGAATGCAGGAGGAGCCTGCGTCAACACCGGTTCGAGCTATGTTCCGCCGGGTGGGCGGACGGGGCGATCGCGGCCGCCTGTGTCCGCTGGCGTTTCGGCGCGTTCGATCTCGGACATGCCCAGGCCCAGGGCGCGGCGGGCGGCGCGGATATCGTCGGTCATGTCGATATAGGTGACCGCGGGTCCGGCGGAAGCTTGACGTGGTTTATCGGCGGTCAGGTCGCCGCCACTGGCAGGTGTTGGCCCCTCCCACCGCTTCGCGGTCCCTTCGCTTGCAAACGATTCACTGGATCGTTTGCATCGCTCACCCCGTAAACGGGGCGGGAGGGTGCGGTCATCCTCACCGCTTGGCGGGGAGGTATAAGGGGAGTGGGCGGGCGTGTTGGTCACAGTTTCGGGCGCGGCCGAAGCCGGCTCGGTCTGAGCCGGGGTTTGGGACACGGGTGCGGCCGGAGCCGGGGCGGAGACCTGAGTTTGTGCCTCCGGCGCCTTGATCTCTTGTTCGGCGGCATCCAGCCAGGCGCCCATGCGCTGGCGGTTCTTCTCATTCCATTCCAGGGTCGAGGCCAGTTCAAAGCGGGCCTTGACGGCGTCGCGCTTGTGGCGGGCGCGTTCGGCCTT
>CAYYTA010000003.1:0-39941 GCA_964474575.1 uncultured Caulobacteraceae bacterium
CTTGTCGGCATGGACGCGCAGGCGCAGGCGGTACGGATCGCGGACCGGCGAGACGGGGGTATGGTCGTCTTCCTCTTCGGCCTCTTCGTCGTCGTCGTCTTCGTCGTCCTCGTCTTCGTCCGGCGGCACGCTCTGGAGGAACCGGTCGGCCTTGCGGATGGCGCGGACGGAGCGGTCGGCCTCGATGTAGGTCTCGGGCAGGGCCATGCCCATCACCTTGTCGGCGATGCCCTCGACGAAGGCGCGCAGGCCCGCCTGGCGCGTCTCCAGCGCGGCGAGGTCGGGATGTTGCGGGTCCGTGTCAAAAGCCATCCGGTAAGGATAGGGCTGCGGCAGGCAGTGGGGATTGCATTCCGTCTAGATGCCCTAGCAGAGGGCGAGCGCACTGAACTGCTCGCTTGATCAAACTTAAAAAAATTATGCAACTAAGCCGCGACTATGCAGCGGCAAACACATCACAGTGTGCCAGCAATTATTAGCGAGGTCGGACATGCTACCAATTGAAATTCTGTCTGCCGGGGCGTTAACAGATGCGCAATCGCTCACGTTTTTAAAGCCCCGAGAGTCCTATGAAATTGCGTTTCTTTTGAAGCCACATAATGAAGGAGTTCTAGCAGTAATCCTTGGGGACGGTGATCACAAATTTTCCTGTTGGAATGTGACTAGTTCGATCCCACACGCGGGTTTGCTCATTCCAGATGTCAGCATCATGGTTGATCCGGATAGTGTCTTCGATTCGGCTCAAACAACCGGTAAACTGGGCAGTTTCGTTCGTCGGGGTACACAAGCTGGGATCATGGTTCGTCCGGAGGGCATGATGCGTGGTATGCAATTCCTCCCTCTGATTGACGGATTGCGAGACAATACTGGTGGACTTGAAGTTGGCTTTTCAACCTGGGAATTGATGGTTGGTAGCGGACAGGAACGACAGCCCTTGTTTTCTGTTAGACTTGCTTCGCAGGTTGCCAACTGAATTACTGGACGTCATTGGTAACCTCCTCGGCTTACTTATCGCAGATCAAGCGTATGACGATCTGGCCGTGTAGCGGGATCAGATCGCGGTTGATGCTGACGCCTTTCAGGGGATAAAGAAGGAAGCGGAAAATAGCGGAGGAGAAAGAAGCAAGAAGCCCCTCCACCACCGCGCCAAAGGGGCGGCGGGGAGGAACAAGAAAGGCCCATCAGCCCTTACGCCTTCGGACCCCTCCGGCCCTTCGCCGGTAACCGGGGCAGGCCACCTCCCCGCCGCTTCGCGGCCGGGAGAAGGGCTCGGTTCTCGTCCTCTCCCCCAAGGCCCCCCTCTGTCAGCTTCGCTGACATCTCCCCCACAAGTGGGGGAGTATGGGGAGAGGTGGAGGAAAAGAGGCCGCGTGACATCCGGGGAGCGAGCGCTATATTCCGGGGCCACCGCTCGATATGGAAGGGCTGTCATGGGCAAACTTGTCTTCAGCATGAACGTTTCGCTCGACGGCTATGTCGACGATGTCGAAGGCACGCTGGTCATGGGACCGCCCAGCGCGGACGTATTCCGCTACTGGATTGAGGCGGTGCGACGCAGCGCCGGCGCCATCTACGGCCGGCGGATGTACGAGGTCATGCGCTACTGGGACGACGATCACGGCGAATGGAGCGAGCCGCTGCGCGAGTTCGCCGATGCCTGGCGCAAGCTGCCCAAATGGGTCGTTTCCACGACGCTGCCATCCGTCGGCCCGAACGCCACGCTCATCAGCGGCGACATCGCGGCACAGGTTCGCGCCATCAAGGACCGGACGGAGGGAACGCTCGGCGTCTCGGGTCCGCAGATCGCAGGCCTCACGACCCACCTCGGCCTGGTCGACGAATACGTGCTTGTTGCGCGCCCGTTTGTGCTCGGCCGGGGCAAGCCGTTCTTCCACGACGCCCGGCCGCCGCTGCGCCTGGTATCGAGCGACAGGATCGACGACGACACCCTGCGCCTCGCCTATGCGCCCGCGTGAAGATCAGCCGCGGACCGCCGCCTCGATCCTGGCGACGTCGATCCTGCCCATGGTCATCATGGCGTCGAAGGCGCGTTTGGCGACCTCGCCGCCTTGCGCCATGGCTTCGGTCAGGACGCGCGGCGTGATCTGCCACGACACGCCCCACCGGTCCTTGCACCAGCCGCATTCGCTTTCCTTGCCGCCGAAGCCTACGATGGCGTCCCAGTAGCGGTCGGTTTCGGCCTGATCGTCGGTAGCGATCTGGAAGGAGAAGGCTTCGGTCTGCTTGAAATAGTCCCCGCCGTTGAGGCCCATGCAGGGTATGCCGAAAACGGTGAATTCGACCGTCAGCACGTCGCCCGCCTTGCCGCCCGGGAAATCGGACGGCGCCTTGTGCACGGCCGTAACGGCGCTGTCGGGAAAGGTCGCGGCATAGAAGCGCGCGGCGTTCTCGGCGTCGTTGTTGTACCACAGGCAGATGGTGTTCTTGGGCATGGCATTCCTCCAAGTGGATAGCCGGATATGGACAGGTTCCGGCGTAAATATCCAATGCTTTCTGGTGGAGGCGATATCCAGAAAGAGCCCTCAGCCCTTACGGCCGCGCTTCCGCGAAGCTTGCCTCTCGTCCTCTCCCCTTGAAAGGGGAGAGGTGAAAGGAAGCGAGTGATCTCACTTGCAACCAGTCGCACTATATTGTACACGCCGTCAATATAATGGAAATCGGAGTCCTGCCATGCGCGCCGCCTTTTACAGCCGGGTTGACAGCACGCTTGACGACATCGCCACGCGCGGCCTGACCAAGCCCGAGCATGTCATCGCCTCGATGCAGAAGCCGGCTTTGACGCTGCGCGATGGCCGCGAGGTCGTCAATTTCTGCGCCAACAACTATCTCGGCCTGGCCGACCATCCCGAGGTCATCGAGGCCGGCCGCGAGGCGATGGCGAAGTACGGCAACGGCATGGCCAGCGTGCGCTTCATCTGCGGCACGCAAACCCTGCACAAGGACCTGGAAACGCGCATCGCGTCCTACGTCGGCAAGGACGACGCCATCCTGTTCGCCGCCTGTTTCGACGCCAACGGCGCGGTGTTCGAGCCGCTGCTGACCGACGAGGACGCCATCGTGTCCGACAGCCTGAACCACGCTTCGATCATCGATGGCGTGCGGCTGTGCAAGGCCAAGAAGTACCGCTTCAGGAACGCCGACCTCGACGACCTGGAAACGCAGCTGAAGGCCGCGCGCGAAGCCGGCGCCCGCACCATCATGATCGCCACCGACGGCGTCTTTTCGATGGACGGCTATTACGCACCGCTGGATGGCATCTGCGCCCTGGCCGATCGCTATGACGCCCTGGTCATGGTCGACGACTGCCACGCCACCGGCTTTACCGGACCGAAGGGCGCCGGCACGCCGCATCGGCTGAATGTCGCCGATCGCGTCGATATCCTGACCGGCACCTTCGGCAAGGCGCTGGGCGGAGCGATGGGCGGCTATATCGCGGCGAAGAAGCCGGTAATCGATTTGCTGCGGCAACGCGCCCGGCCCTATCTCTTTTCCAACGCCCTGGCGCCGGCCGTGACGGCGGCCTCGATCAAGGCCATCGACCTGGCCGAAGCTGGCGACGACCTCCGCGATCGGATCACGGCCAACGCCGGGCATTTCCGCGGTGGGCTAAGCCAGGCCGGGTTCCGTCTGCTGCCTGGATCGCACCCGATCATCCCGGTCATGCTGGGCGACGCCAAGCTGGCGCAGTCGATGGCGGCCAGGCTCCTTGATGAGGGCATCTACGTCATCGGTTTCTCCTTCCCCGTTGTCCCGGACGGCCAGGCCCGCATCCGCACCCAGATTTCCGCCGCGCACACGCCGGCGCACATCGACAGGGCCATCGCCGCCTTCACCAAGGTCGGCCACGAGCTGGGAGTGATTTCATGATGGACGACGCCACACCTTTCGCCGCGCAGCAGACCCGCACACGGAACACCACGATGCCAAAGACCATGCATGCGCTCGCCAAGCTGAAAGCCGAACCCGGTATCTGGGAAACCACCGCGCCGGTGCCGGTTTGCGGGCCCGGCGAGGTGCTGATCAGGATCACCCATACGGCCATCTGCGGCACAGACATCCACATCTATAACTGGGATGCCTGGGCGCAGGCGACCATTCCCGTGCCGATGATCACCGGCCACGAATTCGCCGGCGAGATCGTCGAGATCGGCGCAGGCGTCACGCGGCCGCTGAAGGTCGGGCAACGCGTTTCCGGCGAAGGCCACGTCATCAACATGGATTCGGAGGCCGCACGCATGGGACGCTTCCACCTCGATCCGGAGACCCAGGGTATCGGCGTCAACCGTCAGGGCGCTTTCGCGCAATATCTGACCATGCCGGCGTTCAACGTCGTGCCGTTGCCGGAGCGGGTGTCGAACGAGCTGGGGGCCATTCTCGATCCGTTCGGCAACGCTGTTCATACTCTGCAACAGACCGATGTCGTCGGTCAGAACGTGCTGGTCACCGGCGCCGGGCCGATCGGCATCATGGCGGCGGCGGCGGCGAAGTTCTGCGGCGCGCGCAGCGTGACCCTGACCGACATCAACGCCTATCGGCTGGGGCTGGCGGCCAGGGTCGCCGACGTGCGCTGCGTCGACGTGTCGAAGGAAGACCTGAACGACGTGCGGCATGAGCTGGGCGTGGCCAACGGCTACGACGTTGCGATGGAAATGTCAGGCGCCAGGCCGGCCATCCCGCAGGCCATCGAGCATCTGCGCATGGGCGGGGCCTTGACCTTGCTGGGGATTCCGGCGGGCGAGACGCCGTTCAACTGGTCGACCGTGATTATGAAGGCGCTCACCGTGCGCGGCGTCTACGGCCGCGAGATGTTCGAGACCTGGCGCAGGATGCTGGGCCTGATCGAGGCCGGTTTCCCGCTGGAGCGGGTGATCACGCACCGCCTGCCGGTAGCGGACTTCCAGCAGGGCTTCGACATCATGCGCAACGGCCAGTCGGGCAAGATCGTGCTGGACTGGACGGGGGTTTAGCCGCCAACTCAAACGCCTGCCAAGCTTCAACTTTTCCTTCCCCGTTTACGGGGAAGGTGGCGCGAGCGGAGCGATTGACGGAAGGGGGACACCCAACTCGACCATGCGTTCCATGGTCAGATCGATAATCCCGGTGACCGTTTCATCCGGCGATATCAGCAAATCGCGGGCGATTATACGATGGGCCCGGATTCCATCGACCTCGATGGCCAGCCGGGCTTTGACGCAATAGAAATCCGGAATGTACGGGCCGAGCGCATGTTGGCGGCGAAAAACCAGGCCGCTGGCATGTTGGCTTTTTAAAGCCGCCCAAAGCCAGATTTCAGGCTTGGTCATGGATTTGCGCAGGTGTTCGCCTGTTTGATCCTGGCATCCTTTCGCATGAAGATCCCCCTTCCGTCATCCCCTCCGGGGATGCCACCTTCCCCGTAAACGGGGAAGGAAAAGTTTTCAGGTTAAGCTGGGACTGAGCGCAATCGCGGCGGCGGCGAGATCTTGCGAGGCGTCGCCGACGCTCTTGAACAGGGTGATGACGCCGTCGCGATTGGCGACAGGGGCTTGTGCGCACAAATCCTGCAGCGTGCCCTTGATGCCGCTGGCCTGTAAGAGGCCGCGCATGATCGGCTCGATCAGGTCGCCGGCTTCGTTCAGCCCAGCCGGCGTGTCTATCCACACCTCGGCGCGGGCCATGGCGTGGTCGTCGGCCTCGCGCATCGCCGGCGTATAGCCGCCGATCAGCGACACGTGCTGGCCGGGCTTAAGCCATTCCCCCTTGACGATCGGTTCGGTGCTCAATGTTGCGCTGGCGATGAGGTCGGCCTGCCGGGCGGTGGCTTCGAGGTTTTCGCACACAGCCGCGCCGAAGCCGTCGGCCTTCAGCCGCGCCACCAGCCTTTCCGCATTGGCGCGCGTCGGGCTGTGGACCACGACCTCGTTGATCGGCCGCACGGCGCGGAAGGCATAGGCCAGTTCGGTGGCGATGCGGCCCGAGCCGATCAGCAGCAACCGGTGCGCCGAATCAACGGCCAGCCGCGCGGCCGCCACCGCCGCCACCGCTGCCGTTCGCCGCGCCGTCAGTTCGCCGCCGTCGAGCAGGGCCTTGTGCTCGCCGGTGACGCCGTCGAACAGCAGGTAGCTGGCCGTCACCGCAGCCAGCCCGCGCGCGGAGTTGCCGGGGGTGACATTGACGATCTTGACGCCGCCGGCGCTGCTGCCCCAGGCGGGCATGATGAGCAGGGTCGCGTCGGGCTCGCCGCTTTGCTGTATCGTATGGACGTGGCGTTGCGGGGCGACGATGTTGCGCAGCAAAAGCGGCGGCAGGTCGCGCACCAGCCGGTCATAGGGCAAGGCCTTGATGATGTCCTGGGCGCTGTAGATATGCATGGCGAAGTCCCTTTTTATCCTGTTGTACGATCGCCGGCGGTTTCCTTCAATATCCAGTCGCGGAAGGCAATCAGCGGCGGATGCTGGGCGCGGTCGACCGGCCAGGCCAGGAAATAGGCTTCGGCCGACTTCATGGGGAGGTCAAGGGCGCGCACCAGTTGCCCGGTCTTCAGTTCCTCCTCGATCAGGAAGGCCGGCAGCAGGGCGACGCCGAGGCCGGCGCGGGCGACCTGGGCCACGGTGGCGAACTGGTCGAACAGCATGCCCTGGACGTTTTCAGAGGGCGCGTCGTGCAGGCGCAGCCAGCGCTCCCAGGCGTCCGGCCGGGTGGTGAGGTGCAGCAGCGGCGCGTGGCGCAGGTCGGACGGCGTGGCGAAACCATACCGCGCCAGCAGTTCGGGGCTGCAAGCCGGCACGACATATTCCTCGCGCAGCAGGATCGTTTCCGCGCCGCGCCATTCGCCCATGCCGAAATGGATGGCGGCGTCCATGGCTTCGAGCGCGAAATCGAAGACGCTGAGACGTGTCATCAGGTTGAGCGTGATGCCCGGATGTGAGCTGAGGAACGACGGCAGGCGCGGGGCCAGCCAGCGCGTGCCGAAGGTCGGCAGGATGGCGAGGTTGAGCGTGCCGCCGAACGGATTGGCGCGCAGGTTCATCGACGCGGTGGCGATCTTCTTCAGGGCGTCGCGGATGTCGCGGGCATAGGCTTCGCCGCCGGGGGTGAGACGGATGGTTTGCCGCTCGCGGTGGAAGAGTTCGACCTCGAGTTGCTCTTCCAGGGCCTTGATCTGGCGGCTGACCGCGCTCTGGGTCAGATTCAGCTCGCGCGCCGCCACGGTGACGCTGCCGGTGCGGGCGGCGGCTTCGAAGGCTTGCAGGTGCGACAGGCTGGGCAGGAAGCGGCGAGGGGCGAGCATGGTGTCCTTTTTGCCTGATGTGTCGCGCTGGAGCCGGCAGTCGGAAGCCCCTCACCCGATCGCCTGCGCCCTTTGGGCTTGGCTCTCGTCCTCTCCCCTTGAAAAGGGGAGAGGTGGAAGTAAGAACGCTTCTTAGCAGATTGTCATTCCCATTTAGAATGATGTGATGAACAAATATCGCTGGATCGACACATATTAGCGTATTACATGGCTATATCCATACCCATTTAGAATAACATGGCCACGCCCACCACTCACGGTCTTTGGCAAACCTCCGCCCCGCCCGCGCCGGAAACGGCAGGACTGGAAGGCGATGCGCGCGCCGATGTCTGTATCGTCGGCGGCGGCTATACCGGCATTTCGGCGGCGCTGCATCTGGCGCAAAAGGGCGTCAAGGCCGTTGTGCTGGAAGCGAAGACCATCGGTTTCGGCGGCGCGGGACGCAATGTCGGCCTCGTCAATGCCGGCATGTGGGTCATGCCCGACGAACTGCCGAACGTGCTGGGCGAAGTTTACGGCGATCGCCTGCTGCACATGCTGGGCGACGCCCCGGCCCTGGTGTTCGAGATCGTCAGGCAGCACCAGATCGATTGCCAGCTTCAGACCAACGGCACGCTGCATTGCGGCGTCGGCGCATCGGGTCTCGATGAGTTGAAGCAGCGCGAGGAACAGTGGCAAAGGCGTGGCGCGCCGGTGCGGCTGCTGCAAGGCGACGAAGCCACGCAGAAGATCGGGTCGCGGGCCTATGCCGGCGCCCTGCTCGACATGCGGGCGGGGACGATCCAGCCCCTGGCCTATGTGCGCGGGCTGGCGCGGGCGGCCATCGCGGCGAGCGCGACCATCTGTACAAATTCTGCGGTAAAATCGGTGGAGAAAGCGGCCGGTGGCTGGCGCGTAAAGACGGCGCAGGGCTCGGTGACCGCGCCGTGGGTGATCATGGCCACTGACGCCTATACGACCGGCCCATGGGAGATCATCCGCCGCGAGCAGGTCCACCTGCCCTATTTCAACTTCGCCACCGAGCCGTTGAGCGACAATATCCGCGCCTCGATCCTGCCGGAAAAGCAGGGCGCGTGGGACACCAGGGAAGTGCTGTCGTCCTTCCGCATGGACGCCAACGGCCGGCTGGTGTTCGGCAGCGTCGGCGCGCTGAAAGGAACGGGCGAAGCCATCCATCGCGGCTGGGCCCTGCGCGCCCTGCACAGGATTTTCCCCCAGGTCGGCGAGGTCAGGTTCGAGGCCGAATGGTATGGTCAGATCGGCATGACCGATGACAACCTGCCGCGCTTCCACAAATTCGCCGATAACGTCATCGGCATCTCCGGCTATAATGGCCGCGGAATCGCGCCGGGTACGGTCATGGGCCGGACGCTCGCCGAACTGATCGCCGGCGAAAAGCGCGAGGATGACTTGCCGCTGCCCGTGACGGCTCCGCGCGATGCGAAGTTGCGCGTGTTCAAGGAAGCTTTTTACGAGGTGGGGGCCCAGGCCGTCCATCTCGCTGACGCGAGATTTTAGTTGTGCTACCGCTTCGCGGCTTGAGCACGGTACCGATGCCCGTTTTTAACCCCTAACGACAGAGACAAGCCCGACCTTAAGCAAGATACCCCTCCACCGCTTCGCGGTCCCCCTCCCCATCGCTTCGTGATAGGGAGGAGAGGCATGTACCTCCTCCCTATTCCGCAGGAATGGGGAGGTGGATGCGAGCGCAGCGAACAGACGGAGGGGCAAACCGGCCGGGGCCAAAAGCAAGGATGAAAGACATGATCCTCGAAACCACCAAGACGGCTGAGCAGGTCTCAGCCCTGCTCTCTTCGCTGGGCGTCGACAAGTCCGCCTATGGCGGCGGCACGCTTACCGTCCATTCGCCGATCGACGGCGAGGTCATCGCCAACGTGCGGGAAACCTCCGCCGCCGATGCGAAGAAAGCCATCGATGCTGCACACAAGGCGTTCCTGCAATGGCGCAACATTCCGGCGCCGAAGCGCGGCGAACTGGTCCGCCTGTTCGGCGAAGAACTGCGCACGCACAAGAACGACCTCGGCAAGCTGGTCTCGCTCGAAGTCGGCAAGGTGACCTCCGAAGGCCTGGGCGAAGTCCAGGAAATGATCGACATCTGCGATTTCGCGGTCGGCCTGTCGCGCCAGATCTACGGCCTGACCATCGCCACCGAACGCGCCAGCCACCGCATGATGGAAACCTGGCATCCGCTCGGCGTCGTCGGCATCATCTCGGCCTTCAACTTCCCCGTAGCGGTATGGGCCTGGAACGCGGCGCTTGCCCTCGTCTGCGGCGACGCCATCGTGTGGAAGCCGTCGGAAAAGTCACCGCTGACCGGCATCGCCACCCACGCCATCTTCGAACGCGCGCTGAAGCGCTATGTCAACGAAGGTTATGACGCGCCCGAAGGCTTGTCGGCCCTGCTGATCGGGGCGCGCGAGACCGGCGAAATCCTGGTCGACCACGAGAAGGTGGCGCTGATTTCGGCGACGGGGTCGACCGCCATGGGCCGCGCGGTGGGGCCGAAGCTGGCCGCCCGCTTCGCCCGCTCGATCCTGGAACTGGGCGGCAACAATGCCGCCATCGTGGCCCCGACGGCCGACCTGGACCTCACCTTGCGCGGTGTGGCGTTTGCCGCCATGGGTACGGCCGGCCAGCGCTGCACCACCCTGCGCCGTCTTTTCATTCATGAAAGCCATTACGATGCTTTCGTGGCGCGGCTGAAGGCCGCCTATGCCTCGGTCAAGATCGGCAATCCGATGGAAGACGGCACCCTGGTCGGGCCGCTGATCGACAAGCTGGCCTTTGACGGTTTCGAAAAGGCGCTGGCGGATGCGAAAGCGGCGGGCGGCAAGATCACCGGCGGCGAGCGCGTGCAGATGGGTGGCGATAACGCCTATTATGTCCGCCCGGCCATTGTCGAAATGACCAAACACGAAGGCCCGATGCTGCGCGAAACCTTTGCGCCGATCCTCTATGTCATGAAGTACAGCGATATCCGCGACGCCATCGCCATGCAGAACGATGTCGGCGCGGGGCTTTCGTCGTCCATCTTCACCAATGACATGCGCGAAGGGGAACTGTTCATGTCGGCGGCGGGTTCGGACTGCGGCATCGCCAACGTCAATATCGGCACCTCGGGCGCGGAAATCGGCGGCGCGTTTGGCGGCGAAAAGGAAACTGGCGGCGGCCGCGAATCGGGCTCGGATTCGTGGAAGGCCTATATGCGCCGCGCCACCAACACCATCAATTACGGCGCCACCCTGCCGCTGGCCCAGGGCGTGAAGTTCGATGTCTAAAGCGGAGTTCAATTGGGCCGATCCGCTGCTGCTGACCGAGCAGTTGAGCGAGGACGAGCGCATGATCATGGAAGCCGCGCGCGACTATGCGCAGGGGCAACTGATGCCGCGCGTGCTCAAGGCCTATGCCGAGGAAAATACCGACCGCGCCATCTTCAACGAGATGGGCGAACTGGGCCTGCTGGGTTCGACCCTGCCCGAGCAATATGGCGGCGCGGGCGCATCCTACGTCGCCTACGGCCTGGTGGCGCGCGAGGTCGAGCGGGTCGACAGCGGCTATCGCTCGATGATGAGTGTGCAGTCGTCGCTGGTCATGTATCCGATCCATGCCTATGGCTCGGAAGCGCAACGGATGAAGTACCTGCCCAAGCTGGCCTCGGGCGAATGGGTCGGCTGCTTTGGCCTGACCGAGCCGGATGCCGGTTCCGATCCGGGCTCGATGCGTTCACGCGCCGAAAAGATCGACGGTGGTTACCGGCTGACCGGCACCAAGATGTGGATTTCCAACAGCCCCATCGCCGACGTCTTCGTGGTATGGGCCAAGTCCGACGCTCACGACGGCCAGATCAAAGGCTTCGTGCTGGAAAAGGGCATGACGGGCCTGTCTGCGCCGAAAATCCACGGCAAGCTGTCGCTTCGCGCCTCGATCACCGGCGAGGTCGTCATGGACGGCGTCGAGGTGTCGGAAAACCACCTGCTGCCCAATGCGCGCGGCCTGGGCGGGCCGTTCGGATGTTTGAACCGGGCGCGTTACGGCATCGCCTGGGGCGCCATGGGTGCGGCCGAGGATTGCTGGCGCCGGGCGCGGCAATATGGGCTTGATCGCGTGCAGTTCGGCCGGCCGCTGGCGCAGACCCAGCTGTTCCAGAAGAAGCTCGCCGACATGCAGACCGAGATCGCGCTGGGCCTCCAAGCGGCCTTGCGCGTCGGGCAGCTGTTCGATGCCGGCAAGGTGGCGCCGGAAATGATCAGCCTGATCAAGCGCAACAATTGCGGCAAGGCCTTGGATATTGCGCGGCAAGCACGCGACATGCATGGCGGCAACGGCATCCACGAGGAGTTCCACGTCATGCGCCACGCCCAGAACCTGGAGACGGTGAACACCTATGAAGGCACGCACGATGTCCATGCCCTGATCCTGGGACGGGCGCAGACGGGCCTGCAGGCGTTTTATTGAAACTCAGGCAAAAGTCCTTCGCTTCGCTCAGTGTACTTTTGCCTGTTCAAAGGACATTCCATGTCACGACGAAAGCCGACCGATAGAGAACTGAGATTGATCAGTTCTATATTGGAAGCCTCTCCGGACTATGCGCCTCCGCAAAATTGGCGGGAGTGCCTGAATGTAGTGCCGTTGCAAGATGGCGGCATGGGAAGCCTCAGACTGCAGCTTGACGGAAAAGACGACGAAACTCGAAAGTTCAAGGCTCGAATCGGTGATCTGACCATCAAGGATCAAGATGACGTCGACATCATAGTTTCCTTGAATATCGACAATAACGACGACCTGTTCGAGCTTGATGTTTGGAAGGTCAACTTCGAACCTACCCTCTTCATCTCGGAGGAAAAAGGGAAGTGACCAAACCTCTGTCCGGTCTGAAAGTTCTTGAGCTTGCGCGGATCCTGGCCGGGCCGTGGGCCGGACAGGTGCTGGCTGACCTGGGCGCCGAGGTCATCAAGGTCGAACGGCCGGAAACCGGCGACGACACGCGCACCTGGGGCCCGCCGTTTGTGCGCAACAAGGACGGCGACGCCTGGGGCGCGGCCTATTTCCATGCCTGCAACCGCGGCAAGTCCTCGGTGGCTATCAGCTTCGAGACACCCGAAGGCCAGGCCATGATCCGCGCCCTGGCCGCCGAAGCCGATGTTATCATTGAAAATTTCAAGGTTGGCGGCCTGGCCAGGTACGGCCTGGATTACGCCTCGCTGAAGGCCGTCAATCCGCGCCTGATCCATGCCTCGATCACCGGTTTCGGCCAGACCGGGCCTTATGCCGAGCGGGCGGGCTACGACTACATCATCCAGGGTATGTCGGGCCTGATGGACATCACCGGCGAACCGTCGCGCGAACCGCAGAAGGTCGGTGTGGCTGTGGTTGACCTGTTCACCGGCGTCTATACCTCGACGGCCATTCTGGCGGCATTGCGCCAGCGCGACATCACCGGCGAAGGCTGCCATATCGATATGGCGCTTTACGACTGCGCCACCGCCATGCTGGCCAACCAAGCGATGAATTATCTGGCGTCGGGCAAGTCGCCGTCGCGCCTCGGCAATGCCCATCCCAATATCGCGCCCTACCAGGTGTTTCCGGTCAAGGATGGCCATATCATCATCGCCGTCGGCAATGATGGCCAGTTTCAGAAGCTGTGCGCGGCGATCGGCGCGGGTGATGCTGCGCAAAACGTCGATTACGCAACCAACGCCCAACGTGTGGCGAAACGTTCGGAATTACAGGCTGAACTGGAGCCTTACCTGGCGCAGCACACACGCGGCGACCTGCTGGCGATGCTGGAAGCCGCCGGCGTGCCGGCAGGGCCGATCAACCGTATCGAGGATGTCTTCAACGACCCGCAGATCGTCCATCGCGGCATGAAGCTGGAATTGGCCGGCGCCGATGGTTCAAAGGTTCTGGGCGTGGCCTCGCCGATCGTCATCGATGGCGAGCGCATGGCGGCGGATGGACCGAGCCCTATGTTAGGAACAGGAAGACCGGCGTGGAATGCCCCCTCCACCCCTTCGGGGTCCCCCTCCCCCGCTTCGCAGGGTAGGAGATGACTATGCGTACCGGCGGACAGATTCTGGTCGATCAGTTGAAGATTCAAGGCGTCGAACGCATCACCTGCGTGCCGGGCGAAAGCTATCTCGCCGCGCTGGACGCGATGTATGATGCCGACATCGATGTGCTGATCTGCCGTCACGAAGGTGGTGCGGCCATCATGGCCGAGGCCTATGGCAAGCTGACCAACCGCCCGGGTGTCTGCTTCGTCACGCGCGGCCCCGGCGCCACCAACGCCGCCCACGGCGTCCATATTGCGCAGCATGATTCGACCCCGATGATCCTGTTCGTCGGCCAAGTCGAGCGCGCCATGCTCGGTCGCGGCGCCTTCCAGGAACTGGATTACGAAAAGACCTTCGGCGGCATGGCCAAGTGGGCGGTCGAGATCCGCGACGCCCGCCGCATCCCCGAAATCGTCGCCCGCGCCTTCGCCGTCGCCATGCAGGGCCGGCCGGGGCCGGCGGTCATCTCCCTGCCGGAGGACATACTGACCGAGATGGTCAATGTCGCCGACGCGGCCGTGATCTCCCCGGCCAGGCCCGAGATGTCGATGGCGCATTTCCTCCAGTTCGAAGACATGTTGCGGACGGCACAACGGCCGGTCTTCATCCTCGGCGGCTCATGCTGGTCGGACGAAGGTTGCAACGCCATTGCCGATGTCGCGCAGAAATGGCAGGTCCCGGTGGTCACCGAATTCCGCCGCAACGCCCTGTTTCCGGCAATGCATCCGTGTTTTGCCGGCGATCTCGGTTTTGGCCCCAATCCGAAGCTGGTCCAGCGCATCAAGGATAGCGATCTGGTCGTCCTGATCGGCGCGCGCATGGCCGAGGTGCCGTCGCAGTCCTATACCCTGTTCGACATTCCGCAGCCGAAACAGAAACTTGTCCACGTCTTCCCGGACGCGGCCGAGATCGGCAAGGTCTACCAGCCAGGCTTGGGCATCGTCTGTGCACCGGACATCTTCTGCGGCTCGCTGACCTGGCTGAAGGCGCCGGACACGGTGGCCTGGGCGGCGGAAACGCACGCCGCGCATGCCGATTACCTCGACTGGAGCGACAGGCCGGCGAAAATCCCCGGCGACTTCCAGTACGGCGAGGCGGTCGTGTGGATGCGCGACAACCTGCCCGCCGACACCATCACCGCCAACGGCGCCGGCAATTACGCCATCTGGCTGCACCGCCACTGGCGCTATAGCCAGCCGCGCACCCAGGTCGCGCCGACCTCGGGCAGCGTCGGCTATTCCGTGCCGGCCGGCGTCATGGCCAAACGGCAATGCCCCGATCGGACGGTGGTGGTCTTCGCCGGCGATGGCTGCTTCCTGATGCACGGCAATGAATTCGCCACCGCCGTGCAGTACGACATTCCGGTCATCGTCCTGGTCGTCGACAACGCCATGTACGGCACCATTCGCATGCACCAGGAGAAGACCTATCCGCGTCGCGTCGTGGGGACCGACCTGAAGAATCCCGACTTCGCCGCCTATGCCCGTGCGTTCGGTGGCCACGGCGAGACGGTGCGAACGACGGAAGAGTTTGCTCCGGCGTTCGAGCGTGCCCGGGTCTCGGGCAAGCCGGCGATCATCCACTGCTTCCTCGATCCACAGGCGATTACACCGGCAAAGACGCTCGATCAGATCGCGGCGGGTCAGTAGCGCCGGCTGACCTCGATCCACAGGGTGCGCGGACGCACTGGCGTGATCTGGTTCGGGCCATTGAGACTGAACGGATTGCCGTAGGCGAAGCTGTTGCCCCTGGCGGCGGCGGCGTTGTCTAGGCGCGCGGTGAACGTCAGCCGGCCGGCGCTGAACGATGAGGCCAGGTCGAGATTGCCAAGGGCGTCCATGCGCACGTTGCGCAGGGGCCCGTAGTTGAGCGGCGACTTCGACCGCCACGAGAAGATGGCGCTGTTTCTCAGCTTCAGCCCTGCCACGGTCTGGACCCAGTCGGCGCTGAGGCTGAAGCTCGACCTGGCGATATAGGGCATGCCCGAGCCCTGGTCGCGGGTGAACAGCGGGTTGGGCCGATCCAGGCGCGGATTGTTGAGCTGGGCGGCGAGATGCAGGGTCGCGGCCTCCGCCACGCGCCAGTCGGCCTCCATCTCGACACCGCGGTTGGTGCCGTCGCCGAGATTGAGCGTCACCGGCAGGCCGGTCGAGCGCAGTTGGTCGCTCTGGATGTCGCGCCAGTCGACGAAGAAGGCCGAGAGGTTCATGCGCAGGCGGTTATCGCCGCTGCGCCAGCGCAGGCCGGTTTCGAAATTGTCGAGGTGGTCGCCCTGGAACTGCGACGGGATGGCGGTAACGGCCAGAGTCGTGGTATTGAAGCCGCCGGTGCGGAAGCCGTCGGCGGTCTGAGCGTACAGCACGAGGCGCGGCGTGGCGCGATAACTCAGCAACAGGTTATGGGTCACCGGCCGGCTGCGGATGCGGCCGACGACATCGCCCATCCGCTCATAATTGGTCAGTCGCACATGGTTGATCTGGCTTGAGGTCTCGTGCCGGTCCCAGGCGGCGCGCAGGCCCAGCGACGCCGTCCAGCGCGGGGTGATGTCATAGCTGACCTGGCCGAACAGGGCGGCGTCGCGCGACCGGTCGAGGCGGTCCTCGTTGTAGAGCGTGCGTCCGGTGAAGACATCGACAAGGTGCGGCGTGAAATGCTCGGTGCTTTCGGCCGAGAACAGGCCCGCCATCCAGCGAAAACGCCGCGACGACGGCGACACCACGCTGATTTCCTGCGTCGAGAGCAGGATGTTCTGGTTTTCGTCGTAGAACAGCACACCCGAATTGGGCACCGAGACGATCGGACCGAGCGGGCGGGCGTCGTAGCCGGTATGAATGCCGTGGCGAATGCGGTTAAACGAGATTTTCAGCGTGCCCCAGGCCATTTCGCCGTCGAGGCCGAAAGCGATATCGCCGAAATTGTTGTCATGCGGTTCGGCGAGAAGCGCCGAGCGCTGGTAGCCGGCATTGGGGCTGAAGACGTACTGGCTGTTGCTGGAATTGAGATGCTGGCCAACCGCCGTCGCCGTCAGGCTGAAATTGCCGTCGATGTTCCAGCGCAGGGCGACGCGGCCGCCGTAACGGCCGGTGGTGTTGCTCGACCCCTTGCCAGGCGCGCCATCATGGATGAATCCGCCATAGTTTTCGTCATACATGACGCCACGCAGCGCCAGCCGGTCATGGACGAGCGGCAGGTTGACCATGGCCGAGGTGCGCCACGACGCCTTGCCGGTCTCGGTCAGGCCGTAGGCGGCGCCGATCTCGCCTTCATAGCTTTCGGCCTGGGGCCGGTTCGTCGCCATGCGCACGACGCCGGCCAGCGAGCCCTGGCCGTAGAGCGCGCCCTGCGGGCCCTTCAGCACCTCGACGCGCGCCATGTCGATCAGAGGCAGGTCGGGGTCCGGCGCATTATAGGTCACCGGAGCGTCGTCGAGATAGAGGCCGACCA
Organism: uncultured Caulobacteraceae bacterium; assembly: GCA_964474575.1. GTDB lineage: Bacteria > Pseudomonadota > Alphaproteobacteria > Caulobacterales > Caulobacteraceae > Asticcacaulis. The sequence goes on from CAYYTA010000003.1 coordinate 16,810, forward strand.
GCGACTGGGTGCGGCCGGTCAGCACGCTGTCGGAAATGCCACGCAGCAGGATCTTGTCGCGTCCCGGGCCAAGATTGGTCACCGCCATGCCCGGCACGCGAGCGGCCAGCCGCGACAGGTCGTAATCATTGCCCGACAGGACATCGCGGCCGGCGACGCTGACCGGCGCCGCCACACTGTCGAGCGATTGCGGCCGGCGCTGGATCACCACCAGGGTCGAATCCGGCGCGGCGATCTCTGCCTGCGGCGGGACGGCAACCGGCGGGGCGGGGCGGACCTTGGCCGGCTTTACCGGCTTGAGCTGAAGGCGGAAGGTGACGGCGTCGTAGCGTTTGACAACGCAGCGGCTGCCGGTCAGCATGGCGCGCAGGGCGTCTTCGGGGCTGTAGTCGCCATGCAGGGCGCGCGTACGGGCGCCACAGGCGGCGGGATCGGCGCCGCCGATCGAGATGCCGGTCTGCAATGCCAGGGCGACCAGCGCCCTGGACGGCGGTTCGGCGGGAATGTCGAGAGTATGGGTTACCGGCGCCGCGCAGGCGCTAAAGCTCACGCCCGCGCCGAGACTTAGCAGAGCGGGTAAGAAGGACGCCATTTTCCGTCGCCCGTGCATCGAGCGGCAGGAACGCTTGCAGTCGCCCGACAACCGAAGTCTCCGAGTCGAGGGTCAGTATGGCCGTCAGCCTGAGCTTGCCGCTATCCTCGTCAACCACCAGCGGCTTGTCAAAATAACGATTCAGGTCCCTGACCACGACGGACAGGGGCTGGTTACGGTAGATAGCATGGGCCGTCTGCCAGGCAAAGGCTTCGTCGAGGTTCGTGCGCGTCACCGTGCTGCCGGTGGCGCCTTCGTTGTGCAGGCTCAGGTCGCCGGCGTGCAGATGTTCGCCGGTGCCGAGCGCCACCTCGCCCTCGCGCACGGCCACCTTGACCGTGCCGCCGTCGCGCAGCACGTCGAAATCGGTACCGATGTCGGTGACGCGCGTATCGCCGGCCAGGAGCGTCAGTGGCCTTGCGGCGTCGTGCGTCACCTTCAGCGCCACTTCGCCGTGGTCGAGCGTCACCTGGCGGCCGAAGCGGCCGAGGCGCACCGAAACCTGCGTGCCGGTATTGAGCATGAGCACCGATCCGTCGGCCAGGGTCACGGTTTTCCGTTCGCCCCTGGCGGTCTGGTAAATCTGCGACGGCGCCGGCCACGTGACCATGACGGCGGCAACGGCCAGGGCCGCGGCGATCGCCCCGCCCACGCCCCACGCCGGCAGGTGGAACTTCATCGGATCCCTGCGGCGGCGGCCGTCGAGCGATACGACCGATTGCGGCATATCGCGCAGGGAATCAAGCCGCGTCCACAGGCGCATCGCCTGGTCGTAGGCGCGGGCGTGCAGCGGCGATTCCTCGAGCCACAGCACGAGGGCGGTGACATCGGCCTCGCTGAACGCGTCGTCCTGGCTGCGCACCGCCCATTGGGAGGCCGCCAATTCGATGACGTCGATATCTTCGCCGGCTGCGGACATGATTTGCGCTTCTTACACCCTCTTATACCGGTAGACACGCCCGGTACGTGAAATCCTCAAGACATAAATATAAAAAAACGATAAAAAATGTGGCGTTGGCATTCATTCACCATTCCTTTGACGCATTCGCCACAACAGATGCTTCAAAGCCGCCGAAAGGTGTTTCTCTACCGAACTGACCGAAATGTCCAGACGTGTGGCCACCTCGGCCTGGCCCAAGCCCTCGATCTTGTGGAGGCGAAAAATCGCCTGCGTCCTGTCCGGCAGTTCCTTCAACGTCTCGACCAGCAAAAGCAGTTGCTGGCGCGATTCGACCTGGGCCTCGGGCGTCGGCTCAGAGGCCAGCACCTCCTCGCCCGCCGCCTCGAAACTGGCGTCGTGCCAGGCCCGGTCGCGGCTGCGGCCGCTCGTCGCCGAGCGCAGCCGGTTGAGATAGAGATTGTTGGCCATCCGCAGCAGGAAGGCCACCGGGTTGTCCACGCGGCTAAGGATGTCCGCCTGTTCGACGCGCAGCCACAGATCCTGGACGATGTCCTCGGCCGCCGCCGGATCGCCTGTGCGCCGCGTGAACAGGCGCAGCAGCAAGTCGCGGCTTTCGAGATAGGCTGCCTGAAGGCTGGATCGCGAAGACGTCAAGGTCGAGGGGCCCGGCGCAGGATGGACATGGTCCATGTCTATAAGCAGCGGCTTCCCCCTCCGCAAGGCATGGCGCGCGGACGTTCAAATCTGTTTAAAAATGCTTTTTAAAACAGGGTATTATAATTTTTTTGCACATTTCCGCAAAAAAGTGGCCGCTGCGGTGAGGGAAAGCCTCGATGGCGGTGTCAATGAAGCCGGGGAGATACCGGCTAAGCTGGCCGGGCCGAAAGGTCCGGCCAGCACGGTGCCCTCCCCTCAAGAATGGTCAGGTACAGCGTTGTCGCGTTCGGATATCCGGGTTCTCAACATCATGCTCGCTGCCGGTCGCGGCGGGTTCGAGAACCTGGGCCTGCGCTATCATGAGGCCCTCGCCGCCGAAGGCTACGTCGTCCAGAGCCTCGGCCATCCCGACGGCCTGCTGGCCCAAAGCCTGCCCTCCCGCCATTTTCGTCCGCTGACCTCGGGCGGACCCAATGATGTCATCGCCGCCGCCCGGCTTTACAATCATGTGCGCGAGACCCGTCCGCATCTCATCCTCTGCCACGGCAGCCGCGCCGCGCGCCTCGCCCTGATGCCCTTCGTCGCCCAGGGCGCCCAGGTGGTGCCCGTCGTGCACAGTCCGCGCGCCGGCCGGCACTTGCGCCGCGCCGCCGCCGCCATCTGCGTCGGCGGCGGCGCGCGCGATGGCCTGGCCGCTGCCGCGCCCGGTCTGAAACTGTTCGACGTCCCCGGTTTTTCCTGGCTGCGCCAGCGCGACGTCAAGCCGGCGCCGACTCTACCGCCCGTCATCGGCGCGTTCGGCTGCCTTAATGAATCGAAGGGTTTCGACCTGCTGTTGCGCGCCGGTGCCGCCTTGCGCGACAAGGGATTCGATTTCCGCCTGCGCATCGCCGGCGATGGCCCGGAACTGCAGAATCTGCATGCGCTGCGCTCTGAGCTCGGGCTGATGCGCCACGTCGAATTTCCGGGCTGGGTGTCCGACCCGGAGGCCTTCATGGCCGGACTTGACCTGTTTGTCGTGCCCTCGCGTTCCGAAGCCTTCGGCCTTGCCGCCGCCGAGGCCATGGCCGCCGGCGTGCCGGTGGTGGCTTCGAACATACGCGGATTGCAGGACATCCTCAAAGGCGGCCGGTTCGGCCGCCTGAGCCGCAGCGATGACGCCGTTTCCCTCACCGGCGCCATCGCTGCGGCGTTCTCGGATTGGGACGGCAGCCTGGCCGTCGCCCGCGCGGCGCGCCGCCACGCCCTGTCGTCGTTCGGCTTCGCGCCCGGCAGCGCCCGCCTGCGCCGGGCCATAGATACGATCGTTCAAGCCGGCAAGACGGGCGACCGCGGCGAAACGGCCTTCGCGGTCGGCGCGGTGGCCGCCGAATAGCAAACATGGAAAAGGCGCCGCAAACGGCGCCTTTTCCATGTTACAGAAGCCGGATCAGATCGTTCGTCCACGATTGACCAAACCGAACAGGGCCAGCAGGACCACGGCGCCGAGCGTCGAGATCAGGATGCTGCCGATCAGGCCATAATAGCCGATGCCGAGCGCAGCGGCCAGGAAGCCGCCGACGATCGAGCCCAGCAGCCCGACCACCAGATTGCCGAGCAGGCCACCGCGGCCGCCCATGAGCATGTGCGCCAGCCAGCCGGCGACAAGGCCGACGACGAGCATGGCAAGCAAGCCTTCAACGTGCATGACGTTTCTCCTTCGCAAAGGCCGCCCCATGACGGCCAGACGCGAAAAAGCTTAAGCAACGCCGCATCATGATGCGCTGGCGATTGCGGGTTTTTATGGTCAATTTCAGGTAAAGGCGGGGAGGCCAGGCTCGTCCTGCCCGGAAAAGGCGAACTCGACCTGGTCGAGCGTCAGGAAATGCGGCAGGCGCGCCTCCCGGATCAACTCGCCGGCCGTGGCGCGGATAACAATCCGGCCGGCGCGTTCGATCTCGATGACCTGGTCGGCGGGCAGGTCGCCGAGGGCAATGTCTCGGCCGGACCGGGAAAAAGACGACCGGGTGGAATGGGCGTCGGGCATCGTTCTGAACTCCGTACATATTTGTTCTTATTTTGTTCTTAGATTGTGACAAGAGTCAAGAGCCATGGCAGCGCATCAAAAGCTCACTTTTGAGTGACATCGAGACGCATGTGTGCCAAGCAGACTAGGCAAGCCTTCCCCGCCTGTGCATTTTGCGCGCCCACTTGGGGAGCACGACCATGGCCAGAAAGTCAGACGAAACAACCACGGGAACGGGCGCCAACCGCCGCGAATTGCTGGGCGCGCTGGGTGTTGCCGGCTTGCTGACGGGATTGCCGGCGACGGCCGAAGCGGCTCATCACCGCAAGCCGCATGTTTCGGACGCGGCCCTGAGCGAACACGTCAGGACGGTGGTCGTGATCTATGCCGAGAACCGCAGCTTCAACAACCTGTTCGCCCATTTTCCGGGTCTGCAGTCGCCGCTCGCCGGCCTGAAACCCGAACAGTTCATGCAGCGCGACCGCGACGGCAGCATCCTTGCCACCCTGCCGAAGATCTGGGGCGGCATGGTCAAGGACGAACAGGTGGTGAACCACCAGACTTACCTGATCGGCGAGGACGCCATCACCGGCCTGCCCAACCAGCCGTTTGCCCTGAAGACGCCGGACGGCGATTTCCTGCCCCAGGGCGTGGTGACGCGTGACCTGATCCATGAATTCTACCGCAGCCAGATGCAGATCAACGGCGGCCGCATGGACAGGTTCGTCGCCTGGGGCGACACCGGCGCCATGGTCATGGGCCATTACGGCGACAACGACGTCAACATGCGGCTGTGGCGGATCGCCCGCGACTACACCCTGTGCGACAATTTCTTCATGGGCGCGTTCGGCGGAAGCTGCATCAACCACCAGTACCTGGTCGCGGCGCGGCCGCCCTATTATCCGAATGCCGACCAGACCGCGGCCAAAGCCTTTATCGCCGATGTCGAGGGCGATCCGGGGGGCACGAAGCTGCGGCCGAAGGCGGACGTGGCCGCAAGCGCGCTTGACGCTCCGCCGAAATTCGGCCCGACCAACTATTCGCCGGACTTCTACGGCGTCAACACCGTCAATCCGCCCTATGCCCCAAGCCCGACGCGCGATCCGCAAAATCCACTGCTGGCGGATATGGGCGACGGCAAGACGATCGTGCCGCAGACCCATGCCACCATTGGCGACCGGCTGTCGGACAAGGGCGTGGACTGGGCATGGTATGCCGGAGGCTGGGACGCGGCCCTGGCCATGACTCCGCCGGCGCCGGGCGTGGTCAAGCCGCCGGAATATGCAAGGCGCCCCAATTTCCAGGAGCATCACCAGCCGTTCAACTACTTCGCCCGCTTCGCGCCGGGGACGGCCGACCGGGCGCATCACCTGCGCGACGGCGGCATGGAAGACAGCCCGCGAACCAACCGTTTCCTGGCCGACATCGAAAAAGGCGCCCTGCCGGCGGTGACATTCTACAAGCCGCAGGGCAATCTCAACATGCATGCCGGCTATTCCGACGTCGACAACGGCGACCGCCACATCGCCACCATCATCAACGCCCTGCAGAACGGTCCGCAATGGAAGAACATGGTCGTCATCGTCACCTTCGACGAGAACGGCGGCTGGTGGGATCACGTCGCGCCGCCGAAAGGCGACCGCTGGGGGCCGGGCGTGCGCGTGCCGGCCATCGTCATCTCGCCGTTCGCCAGACGCGGCCATGTCGATCACACACTTTACGATACCGGCTCGATTTCCCGCTTTCTTGTACGGCGTTTCGGCCTTGAGACCCTCCCGGGCCTGCGCGAACGCGAGGACGCCATGATGGCGGCCGGCGGCGTCAAGCCGGGCGACCTGACCCAGGCCCTGCAGTTCGCGTGATCCGTATTTCCGGTTGGAAATTAGGGCATTTCCCGGTCAAGATGACTCGGGAAAATGCTTTTGTTCTAACGCGCATCTTAATCCGAAAAGTGCGTCACACTTTTCGGGATGCGCTTAGCCTTACCGCCGGCTTCGAGAGGTGGCGAAGTGAATGATCAGCTCGCGCAGGTGATCTTCGCGGACGCTGTTGACGGCCTCCCGCCACGGCATCCAGCGCCTTTCACGCTGGGCCGCTTCCGGCCATGCCTCAAGCTCCCGAGTCACCTGCAAGGCATAGAGCGCCACATCACACCTCACCTGGCGGCGCTCCGACATGACCTTCTGGTAGCTGAAACAGCCCAGGGCCTGCTCAGCGATATCGCCGATGACGCCGGCTTCCTCATAGGCTTCGCGCGCGGCCGCCTCGGCTCCCGACAGGCCGCGTATCGGCCACCCCTTCGGTACGATCCACCGCCTGGTTTCCCGCGATGTCACCAGCAGAACGTCCACATCCGCGCCCACTACCCTGAAAGGCAGGGCGGCATACTGAACCCGCGGTTCGAACTCTGCTTTTAACTGCGCGGTTGCCATAGGCCAACTTATTGAAATTCAGGCTAAAGATTCAATCCAATTATCCGTATACGGCTTATGCCGCTCACCAGACTGGGGAATCAAGGTTAAGCAAAGGTCAACGCCAGGGCGGAGCGATACGGCGTCCCGTGCCTGAGGTCGCGCCGAACGCATGCGTCCGAACCATGGCCAGCGTCTAAAGCCAACAAAAAAGCCGCCCAACCGGACGGCTTATTTGTTGGCTGGCGCACTCGGAGCGATTCGAACGCCCGACCCTCAGATTCGTAGTCTGATGCTCTATCCAGCTGAGCTACGAGTGCCTGAAGCCATAGGCCGCGACGGGATACCCCTCGCGGCGAGGGGCGGACAATTAGTCGAAGCTTCCCTCAAAGGCAAGGCGCTTTGCGCACTTTTTTCTTCGCGGCGGGCGAATTTTTTATTGATCGCTGCGCCGCGGCAGGGCTGTAATACCGGCCGTCTTCGCCTATGTAAGCGTTTAAGGAGCCCGCGCATGCTGAGAACCACCCGTCTGCTGTCCGCCGTCCTGATGATCTGGGCCATGGCGGGCGGGACGGAAGCGCGGCCGCACCGTCATCATTCCGTTCCCCATATTCAGCCGATCGTCGTCGCCGCCGAACCCGAAGCGGCCAAGGCCGGCATGGACGTGCTCAGGCGTGGCGGCAGCGCCGCCGACGCCGCCGTGGCCATCCAGGCCATGCTGGCCCTGATCGAGCCGCAGAGCTCGAGCCTGTCCGGCGGCGCCTTCATGCTGTGGTACGACGGCAAGACCGGCGAAATCACCGACTATAACGGCCGCGAGGTCGCACCCGCCGGCGCGACGCCCGACATGTTCATGAAGGACGCCACCACGCCGATGAAGTTCTCGGAAGCCGTGGTGTCCGGCCGGGCCACCGGGGTGCCGGGCGCCATCTTCATGTTAGACCAGGCGCAGAAGGATCATGGGAGGCTCAAGTGGTCGAGCCTGTTTTCGGCGGCCGAAACCAGCGCCGAGAAGGGCTTCGTGATTACAAAACGCCTCGGCTACGACCTGCAGGAAACCGACTACGACTTCGCCGAACGCCACACCGGCGACGTCCGGGCCTATTTCAGCGATGGCAAGGGCGGACTGCTTAAAACCGGCGACGTGCTGAAGAACCCGGCCTATGCCGCCACCTTGCGCGCCCTGGCGGCGCAGCGGTCGGACGCTCTGCGCTACGGCCCGATCGCCCAGGACATCGTTGACAAGACCCACGCCGATCCCCTGCCCGGCACCATGACATTGCAGGACATCGCCAGTTACCGCGTCATCACGACCACGGCCCAACCCTATGCCATCACCGATGCCTATGCTGGCAAACCTTTGTGCGCCCCCTATCGCGTCTACATCGTCTGCACCAACAACACGCCGTCGGGTGGGCCGGCCCTGTTGCAGGGACTGCGCATCGCCGAGAACCTGCCGCTTGACCAGTACGGCGTTCATGATCCGCGCGGCTGGCAGGCGCTGATCGAAGCGGAGCGACTGATGTATGCCGACCGCGACCGCTATGAGGGCGACACCGCCCTGTTCGCCAGGCAGATCGATACCTATCTGAGCGCCGGTTACACCAGGGCGCGCGCGGCGACGGTCACGATCGGCACGGCCAATCCTGCGCCCGGCCCGGGCGACATCCCCGGCGCCACCGCGCCCGACCAGACAATCGAGCCCGGCGGCACCACCCATTTCGTCATCCGCGACACCTACGGCAATGTCCTCAGCATGACGACGACGGTCGAAAGCCTGTTCGGCACCGGGCGCATGGTCGACGGCTTCTTCCTCAACAACCAGCTGACCGACTTTTCGTTCACGCCGGTCCTGCCCGACGGCGCGCCCGTCGCCAATGCGGTCGCCGGCGGCAAGCATCCGCGCTCGTCGATGGCGCCGGTCATCGTTTTCGACCGGTCGGGCAAGGTGGTGGCGGCGGTCGGATCGCCCGGCGGCACCTCGATCATCGCCTACAACCTCAAGACCCTGATCGGCGTGCTGGACTGGCACCTGTCGATGCAGGACGCCATCGACCTGCCCAACGTCATCGCCCGCGGCGACGCCATCCGCGTCGAGAAGGACCGGATGGAACCGGCGGTGTGGGACGGGCTGACGGCGATGGGCTACAAGCTGACGCCGGTGTCGGGCGAGGAATCCGGCCTCAACGGCTTCGTCGTCCGGCCGGACGGCAGCCTCGACGGCGGCGCCGACCCGCGCCGCGAAGGCGAGGTGGTCAAGGGACACTAATGCGGATCTTTATCCTGACCGGCGCTGGCATTTCGGCCGAATCGGGTCTGGCGACCTTCCGCGCCTCGGATGGGCTGTGGTGCGGCCACCGCGTCGAGGAGGTGGCGACGCCGGAAGGCTTCGCCGCCAATCCAGCCCTGGTGCAAGACTTCTACAACCAGCGCCGGCGCCAGTTGCGCGAGGTCGAACCCAATGCCGCGCATCATGTCCTGGCGCGGCTGGCGGCGGACGGACGGCACGAGGTCCTGGTGGTGACGCAGAACGTCGACGACCTGCACGACCGCGCCCACCGGGCGGCCGGCGTGGCGGACCCGCTGCACATGCACGGCGAACTCCTGAAGGCGCGCCATGTCCGCACCGGCGCGGTTCAGGCCTGGTCGGAGGATATCCCGGTCGAATCGGACCTGCGTCCGCACATCGTCTGGTTCGGCGAGATGCCGCTTGGCATGGAGCGCATCTATAGCGCGCTCGACGTCTGCGACCTGTTCATCTCGATCGGCACGTCTGGCAATGTCTATCCGGCGGCGGGGTTCGTGTCGGCGGCGCGGTCGGCCGGCGCGCGGACGATCGAGTTGAACCTCGAACCGTCGCTGGGCCAGAGCCTGTTCCACGAGGCGCGCTACGGCCCGGCGACCCAGGTCGTGCCGGACTTTGTCGCGACCTTGCTGGCTTGACAGCCGTGCGCAACTGCGCTTAGCTCGCCTTGTTCCTGTCGGGGCGCATCGGTGTAAGACCGAAAGGGCAAGGCCCGCCCGCTGAAAATCTTATCAGCCGGAATTCGCCCATGCCAACACTCGATACATGTCGTAAACAGGCTAAGTTGCTGCAACGCTGGCATAAGGACGGCAACTATTCCGTTGGCGAAAAGGTGCGTCAGCTCGAGCGTTTCCGCGCCCTCACCGACCGCCAGGTGCTTGACATGCCCTTTCCCCTGGCGCTGGCGCAGGAAATTGTCGCCTGCGAAGCCGGTTTTTCCGATTGGGCGGCATTGAGGACTGCCACGGCCGGAAGACCAAAGACGCCGCGCCCAGCTGCGGGAACGCCAACAGTGACGTCGGTCGTGCCGATTGTCTTCGTGCGCAATGTTGCGCTCACCGCGCAATGGTTCAAGGACAAGCTGGGCTTCGAGATCGATTTTCTTCACGGGGCGCCGCCGTTTTACGGCGCGGTATCCCGCGACGGAGCCTGTATTCACCTGCGCTTCGTCCGGCGGCCAAACTTCACTGAACTGGCTTCGCTGGAAACCTCTCTGATCGTGGCAAGTTTCGAGGTCATTAATGTTCAAGGATTGTTTGCCGCCTTCAAAGCGGCCGGCGTCGACATGCCTCAAACGCTGACGAAGCAGGTCTGGGGCGGCACGGACTTTCATGTCCGCGATCCCGACGGCAACGTCTTTTCATTCGTAAGCTACGGTTAGCCCTTGAGCGGCAGGCGGACCTCGAAGGCGGTGCCGTTGGGCCCCGTCGACATCAGCCTCACATCGCCGCCGTGGATCTCGCCCAGCTCGCGCGCGATGGCGAGGCCGAGTCCCGAACCGCCCGGCGTCGCCGATGAGGTGAAAGGCTGGAACAGCTTCTCGCGAATCTTTTCCGGAATGCCCGGGCCGTTGTCGTTCAGGATCAGGATGACGTTCTCGGTCGTCTTGACGGCGGTCAGGGTAACCCGCCCGCGTTCCCGGCGGTTGAGCTGCAACTCGATCGCCTGACGGGCATTGCGCATCAGGTTGACCAGCAGGCGGTGCATCTGTTCGGGGTCGGCCTCGAAGTAGAAGCCCTTGGGCGCGCGCAGGACAAAACGAACGTTCTCCGGCGAACGCGCGGTCAGGCCAAGGCCGGCGTCCTCGGCCGCCGCCTCGGCCAGGTCCTTGAGGCGGACGATCTGGATATTGGGCGCGTGTTCGTCCGACTTGCCGTAGGTCAGCACGTTCGACGCCAGCGACAGCGCCCGGTCGAGCGCGCGCTCCAGCCTCGGCAGGGCCTTGGCCGCCGACGGATCGGACGAGGCGACGGCCGACAGCCGGTCCGACGCCATCTGGGCCGAGGTCAGCATGTTGCGCAGGTCGTGGTTGATCTTGGAAACCGCCTGGCCCAGCGCCGCCAGCCGCGCTCGCGAGCGCAGGGCGTCGCGCACCTCCTCCTGCATCGATTCCAACTCGCGCGCGATCTGGGCGATCTCATCGTGGCGGCCCGCCAGTTCCGGCGTGGCGGCGACCTGTTCCGGATTGGCCTTGAAGCGCACGATCGAGCGCGTCAGCTGGCGAATCGGATGGACGATAAAGGCCGACAGGGAGGCGAAGACGAGCAGACCGGCGGCCAGCGAAATGCTCAGCGACACCCTGAGCGAGGAAATCACGCTCGATTTGAGGAATTCGCGCAGCGGCTGGGCGCGGACGACGATCTCGATCAGCTGGCCGGAACGGACCTTGGGCGTCGCCTGGATGTGCAGCAGCCTGCCCGACGGCGCGGTCATGGTCTTCCATGGCGACCACAGGTAGGCGATGTCGTGCAGGATGTTCTTGTGCATGACATCGAGGTCGATCACCCGGTCTGGCACCACGACCGTGCCGTCCCACAGGCGGCTGGTCCGCACGCCGTTGTTCCAGATGGCGAGGAATTCGACATTGGCGCTTTTGAGCAGCTGCGACGCCACGCGCGGCGAAACCGAGCCTTCGTGCGCCGTATCGATGGCCTGGGAGGCCAGTTCGGCCTGGTGGACGCGATCGACCAGCCAGCGTTCCTGGTCCTGGGCCAGCGACGACACCAGCAGCACCGCCTCGACTATGACGACGAAGACAAGCGACAGGAAGAACAGCTGGCCATAGAGGCTGAGGACGAAGCGGCGCGCCGCCAGCACGGCTTCGTAGCTTCCGCGCAGCGCAAAGCCGGCAATGGCCGACGCCGCCTTGGCCGCGCGCCGGGCATAGAAACCCTGGCGATCGAAGCCGCGCGCCGGCGGCGTGCGCTTTATCGCGGGCTTGTGGCTGGTCTTGCCCAGGTCGAACAACGGATTGCGCTGCCTTTTTGAATCATCGCGTTCAGCCATGCTATAGCAGAAATACGGCCAAAAGCGTGCAAATATCATTGACAAGGCAGGGCCGCCGGACTATTCACGCGCCTCTTTTGCGAATTCCAGCGCCCCTCGGCGCCGTCAAGACCTACCGGAGTCCCACATGGGTACGAAACGCACCTATCAGCCGAGCCGCCTCGTGCGCAAGCGCCGCCACGGCTATCGCACCCGCATGGCCACCAAGAACGGCCAGAAGATCGTCGCCCGCCGCCGCGCCAAGGGCCGCAAGCGCCTGACCGCCTGATCCCGTTTCACGGCTGAAGTTTTCCGAGAAGAGCCCTTAAGTCGCTTAGGGGCTCTTCTTGCATTTCAGGCCTGGCCTTTCCATCTTTCGTCATCATGATCACCCGCCTCAAGGTCCGCGCCGACTTCGTGGCCGCCTCCAGGGCGGCATGGCAGGCGCGTCCCGCCGTCGTGGTCCAGGCCCGCGACCGCAACGACGATGAAGACACAGTTCGCGCGGGCTTCACCGCCACGAAGAAGATAGGCAATGCGGTCATCCGCAACCGCGCCAAACGCCGTCTGCGCGAGGCGGCGCGCCAGCTTCTTCCCGATCACGGACGCCCCGGCCACGACTATGTCTTCGTCGCCCGCGCCGTCACGCCCGAAGCGCCGTGGCAGGGATTGCTTGACGATGTCAAAGCCGCCCTGATAAGGCTCGGCGCGAAAACGCCGGCGCGCGGAATTCGGAATTCCAAAGTCGAAGACTTTGGCAAGGGCGCCAAACCCTGATATCCGGGCCGCCCGAGCCTTTGCGAGGCGAGCCATGCGGCGATTGAGCTACACTTGGAAAAGAGTTCATGAACAATACCGACGATAACCGCAACATGATCTACTTCCTGATCGGGAGCATGGTGCTGCTGTTCGCCTACCAGACCTTCTGGGTCAACAGCCCGCAGCACAAGGCCGAGCGCGCCGCCGCCGCCGCTTCGGCCGCCGCGGCCTCGTCGAGTTCCGCCGTGGCCCTGGCCGCCGGCCATCCGCTCGGCTCGCTGACGGTCGAGCAGGCGCGCGCCCTGTCGCCGCGCGTGCCCATCGATACGCCGTCGCTGAAAGGCTCGATCGCGCTCAACGGCGCCCTGATCGACGACCTCTATCTCGTCAAGTTCCACCAGACGACCGATCCGAAGTCGCCGCCGGTCGAACTGCTGCGCCCCGCCGGCGCCGATCATGCCTACTACATGGAGTCGGGCTTCCAGGGGGCGGACACGCCCAACAGCAACACGACCTGGCAGCTGGTTTCGGGCGACGTCCTTCGCGTCGGCCAGCCGGTCGTGCTCGGCTACGACAACAGCAAGGGCCTGCAGTTCCGCCGCACCATCAGCATCGACGACAACTACATGATCACCATGCAGGACACGGTCGTCAATTCCGGTCCGCAGGCGGCTTCGCTTCTGCCCTACAGCATGGTCCGCCGCGTCGACATGCCGGTCAATGTCGGCCATGCCGGCTATATCTTCGAAGGCGGCATGGCGACCTTCGCCAACACCTCGCATACCTTCCTGACCAACGGCTACGAAGGCCAGTCGAAGCGTTACAAGGACCTGGCCGACGATGCCAAGAAGGGCAAGGTCACGCTGCAGGCCAGTTCGACCGGCGGTTGGTACGCCATCAACGACCGCTACTGGATGGCGGCGGTCATCCCCGACCAGAAGCAAAGCGTCGATTATTTCGTCCAGGCCAACCAGATCGACAACAAGCCCGTCTTCCTGTCGGGCTACCGCCTCAAGACCGTGACCATCCAGCCGGGCCAGACCTGGACCGGCCAGTCGAAGGTGTTTGCCGGCGCCAAGGAAGACAAGCTGCTGCGCGCCTATGAAAAGGACCTCGCAATCCCGCGTTTCCACTACGCCATGGACTGGGGCGTGCTGGAATGGCTCGCCTATCCGTTCTACCTGCTGCTGACCTGGCTTTACGGCCTGGTGCACAATTACGGCCTGGCCATCCTGTGCCTGACCGTCATCGTCAAGGCCGTCTTCTATCCGCTGGCCCACCGCTCCTATGAGCAGATGACCAAGATGCGCCACGTCCAGCAGCGGCTGCAACCGAAGCTCGACGCCATCAAGAAGCGCTTCCCCGACGACCAGCAGAAGCAGCAGGAAGCGACCATGCAGCTTTACCAGGACGAGAAGGTCAATCCGATGGCCGGCCTTGGCGGCTGCCTGCCCATGCTGCTGCAATTGCCGGTGTTCATCCTGCTGGTGAAAGTGCTGCAGCTCGACATCAACCTGGTCCACGCGCCGTTCTTCGGCTGGATCCAGGACCTGTCGGCGCCGGATCCGCTCAGCATCACCACCCTGTTCGGCCTGTTCCATTACGATCCGGCCAGCGTGCCGCTGATCGGCGGCATCCTTGCCGGACCGCTGCACATCGGTCCGGTCGCCATCCTCTACGGCCTTTCCATGTGGCTCAGCCAGCAGATGACGCCGATGACGGGCATCGATCCGATGCAGAAGCAGATGATGGCTTTCATGCCGCTGATGATGGTCTTCTTCTTCAGCCAGCTGGCCATCGGCCTGATGGTCTACTACCTGTGGAGCAACATCCTGACCATGCTCCAGCAGTACACCATCATGCGCCGCCTCAAGGTCGACAATCCGATCGACGACATGATCGCCAAGGTGCGCGGCGCGCTCGACAGGAAGAAGGCGGCGTGAGCGAGTTCGACGCCGACACGCTGGAAGCCGCGCGGGTCCTGTTCGCCCGGCCGGTGTCGTTCATGATGGGCGCCGTCAATATCGACCAGCTGCCGCCGGCCGATCTGCCCGAAGTGACCTTCGCCGGCCGGTCCAATGTCGGCAAGTCAAGCCTGATCAACGCTCTGGTCGGCCAGAAATACCTCGCCCGCGCCTCCAACGAGCCCGGCCGCACGCGCGAGGTCAATTTCTTCCTGCTCAACGATGCCCTGCGACTGGTCGACCTGCCGGGCTACGGTTTCGCCAAGGCGTCGAAGACGACGGTCAAGAAGTTCCAGAACCTCGGCCGCGACTACTTGCGCGGGCGGCCGAACCTCAAGCGCGCCTACCTGCTGATCGACGCCCGCCATGGGTTGAAGGATGCCGACAAGGAGCCGATGGACGCCCTCGACAAGGCCGCGGTCAGTTACCAGCTCACCCTGACCAAGGCCGACAAGATCAAGCCGGCGGAACTGGCGCGCGTCATCGAGCAGACGCGAGGCGCCATCAAGAAGCGCCCGGCGGCCCATCCGGTGGTGCTCGCGACCTCGTCCGAGACCGGCTTCGGCATTCCCGAGCTGCGCGCCGAGATCATGCGGGTGTGCGAGGTGACGCTCTAGGCTTGCTTATTTTAGCTATTATCCCCATAATAGCTAAAACGAGGAGATTGTCATGGCCGAGGTCGTCGTCGCTTCCACCGAATTTCAGAACCGGGCCGGCGCCTATATCGAGCAGGCCGCCAGGACGCCGGTCTTCATCACCAAGCACAATCGGCCGGTCCGGGTATTGCTCGACATCGAGACATACCGCAAGCTGCGCAAAAACTACCGCGAGGTCTTGTCGGTCGAGGAATTGAGCGAAGAGCATTTTCAGGCCATTCTCGATGCAGAGCCCTCGCCGGAAGCCGTGGCGTTCAATCATGAGATGGATGACTAATCCGTGGCCCTGCCGGAACCGAGGCGCGGCCTGGTCATAGCCTACAGTTTCCTGTGGCTTCGTGAAGCGGCAGGGGGACAGGAAGAGGGCAGGAAGGATTGCCCCTGCGTCATTGTTCTGGCTGTCGAAAACGTCGAAGGCGAGAAACTGGTGACGGTCGCTCCCGTGACTCATGGCCAGCCTGACGCCGGCGACGGCGTTGAAATGCCGGCCGCCACCAAATTCCGCCTCGGCCTGGATGACTGGCGATCCTGGATATTGAGCACCGAGGTCAATACATTTGCCTGGCCCGGCTCTGACCTTCGTCCCGTCGCACGTAACAAGCCTCGACAATTCGCTTACGGTTTCGTTCCCGACGATCTCGTCAACAAGGTCGTCGACCAGATGAAATCCCGGCGAAGCCTCCGCGTCACGCGCCGCACCTGACTCTTTCGGTATTGCCGAAGGATGCCGGCAGGCTTACGATTCGCGATCGGAGGTGCCTCATGGGTCTCGAAGCGGAATGCGAACTCGTCCAGGGCGGCCAGACCGTCCACGTCAAGGCGCTGCTCGAAAGCCACGAGCTGATCCTGCGCGGCGCGGTCCGGCGCACCTTTCGCTTTCCCGATATCGCCAATCCCCACGCCGTCGACGGCCAGTTGCTGTTTGAATCCGGCGGCGAGGCGTTCGCGCTCGCCCTGCCCGACGGCCAGGCCGCCAAGTGGCTGACCAAATTGACGTCAGAGCCGCCGTCGCTGGCGAAGAAGCTCGGCGTCGATGCCGGGCACCTCGCCCTGGTCCATGGCCGCGCTGACGATCCCGCCGTCGCCGCCGCGCTCGATGGCGCAACCACGACCGACAAGGCCGAGGCTGCCCTGGGCATTGCCATCGCCGTGACGCCGCCGGAACTGGCCGCCGCCATCGACGTCCTCTGTCACGCCCTCCCCGGCAAACACCTGTGGGTGATCTTCCCGAAAGGCGCGAAGTCGCCCCTGCCCGATTCCGAGGCCCGCAGCCACATGCGCGCGCTCGGCTATGTCGACACCAAGGCGTGCGCCGTGTCGGAAAGCCTGACCGCCACGCGCTTTTCGCCGCGCAAGACGATTCTGCCGCCTGTTTCGTAGATCTGCCACATAAAAGCGCATGACAGGCCGCCGCTTATCGATTAATGCGCCCGCCATGACGACCATGACCCCCGAAGAAGAAAAAGGCTGGGCGACCGCCAGGACTCTGGCCGAGGCCCTGCCCTACATCCAGATCTACGACCGCGAGATCGTGGTGGTGAAGTACGGCGGCCACGCCATGGGCGAGGAAGAGAACGCCAAGCTGTTCGCCAAGGACATCGTGCTCCTGAAGCTGCTCGGCATCCACCCGATCGTGGTCCACGGCGGCGGGCCGCAGATCTCGGCCATGCTCGGCCGCGCCGGCGTCAAGTCGACCTTCGTCGACGGCCTGCGCGTGACCGACGACGCCACCATGGAAATCGCCGAAATGGTGCTGTCGGGCGCGGTCAACAAGGAGATCGCCTCGTGGATCACGCGCGCCGGCCAGGAAGCCGATGTGCGCGGCGTCGGCCTGTCGGGCAAGGACGCCGGCCTGATCACCGTCGAAAAGGCGACGCGGACCAAGAAGGACCCCGACTCGATGATCGAGCAGGTCGTCGACCTCGGCTTCGTCGGCGAACCGAAGCATGTCGACGACAAGCTGATCCGTACCCTGATCGGCGACATGGAACACGACTACGTGCCGGTGATCGCGCCGATCGGCGTGTCGGACACCGGCCAGACCTACAACATCAATGCCGACACCGTCGCCGGCGCCATGGCCGGCAAGCTCAACGCCAAGCGCATGCTGCTGCTGACCGACGTGGTCGGCGTGCTCGACGACAACAAGGACCTGATCCGCGAATTGACCGTGTCGCAGGCGCGCGGCCTGATCGCCGACGGCACCGCCTCGGGCGGCATGATCCCGAAGCTGGAGACGGCCATTTCCGCCGTCGAGGCCGGAGTCGAGGCCGTGGTCATCCTGGACGGACGCCGGCCGCACGCCATGCTGGTCGAGCTGTTCACCGAGCACGGCTCGGGAACGCTGATCAAGTCAGGCTGAAGGGCCGGCTCAGTGCGACTTCGACGATTTCGACGGGAATTTGCTGAGCGCGTCCAGATCGAGAGTCGCCTCTTTCTTCTTGGGAGGCGCCTTGGGCTTGGCCTTGACCGGCTTCTTGGCGGGGGGGTTAGCCTTGGCCGCCGGTTTTGCCTTGGCGGGCTTGGGCTTCACGACCGCCTTCTTCGCCACATGAACCGGCGCTTTCGGCTTGACGGGCGCGGGCGCATGGATGGCCGGCGCCGCCGATGACGCCGTGGAAACGGCCGGCTTCAACGGCGCCTCATCCGCCGCAGGGACAGCCGCGGCGTCAGCGGGCGTGGCGGTGGCGGCCTGGTCCTTGTGTGCAGGACCGCCGGACAGGGTAACCATGGCGGCGATGATCAACAGCACGGCGACGACACCCCCCGCAATGAGCGGCAGGCGGTACTTATCCACAAAGGAAATCCGCGCTGGTTCTTCGGGCTTCCAGCGTCTCAGCTCCAGGTCGTCCATCGCAATGCACGTCTTCAAAATCAAGCGGCGTGACGCGTGGTGCAGCGCCGCAAATCCAATCCCTGATACTTGGCCCGAGATGAAAGCGCGATCAAGCCGCGATTTGCGCAATTCGGCGCGAAAATGCGTTTCCCGCGTTGACCGGGGAAGCGCGGACTGTATGGTCGCGCCGCAAACGCCGCCCTGAGCCGACACCATGACCGACCTTGCCCACATCACCACCTGGCTGTTCGACCTCGACAACACGCTGTACCCGCACGAGGCCGAGGTCATGGCGCTGATCGAGGCGCGCATGTCGGCCTTCGTGGCGCGCGAGACCGGCCTGTCGCCGGAAGAGGCGTACCAGTTGCAGAAGCGCTACCTCAACGAACACGGCACGACGCTGGCCGGCCTGATGGCGCACCACGGCGTCGAGCCGCATCGTTTCCTTGACGAGGTCCACGACGTCTCGCTCGACAGCCTTCATCCCGATTTCGAGCTGAACGGCCTGATCGACCGCCTGCCCGGGCGCAAGATCGTCTTCACCAACGGCGACAGCCGCCACGCCGTGCGCATCCTCGACCGGCTTGCCATGGGCGACCTGTTCGACGGCCTGTTCCATCTCGAGCACGCCAATTTCGTGCCCAAGCCCAATCTTGAGACCTTCGAACTGATGATGGCGGCGCACGGCGTCGTCCCTGGCGAAACCGCTTTCTTCGAGGACAGCCCGCGCAACCTCAAGCCGGCCAAGGGCCTCGGCATGATCACCATCCTGGTCGGGCCAAAGGCGACGGCTAATCACGACGATTTCGTCGACATCCGCAGCCTGTCCCTCAAGGCGTTCCTCAACGATCATTTTGGCTGAAGTCCCCGGCGCGACGATTCCGGCTTGACGCGTGCGTAAATTTGAACCATGTTCAATTGAACATTGTTCATGTCGAGGGATGAATCATGAAAACCTGCCTTGCCATCTCCGCCGGACTTGCGCTTGCCGCCACCACCGTCCACGCCCAGGACAGCCTGTCCAACCTGTCCAAGGCCTCCGCCGATTCCGCCGTTTCGACCGCCGAACTGGCCGAGGCCGGCGTCAAGACGGTGGTCGGGGTGGTCGCCCTGCCGTTCATGGTCGCCGGCACGGTCGCCGAAAGCAGCGGCCGCGCCGTCCGCGAAGGCGGCGAGGACGCCTGGAACGCCGCCAACGGGCCGCTGGAGATTTCACCGGAGACCGTCACCGCCCAGCCCGCGCCGCAGGTGCCTTACGATGCGCAACGCGACGACCGCACGCGCGACGATCGCGCTGACGATAGACCTCAGGGCGACGATCGTTCGCAATGATCCGCGCGGTACTTGCGGCCGTTTTGCTGCTGGCGGCCATGCCCGCCGCCGCCCAGGCACAGGACGCGGCCAGGCCGGTCGCCGACTCCGGCGGCTCCAACGCCGCCGCAACCCGCCATTTTACCGCGCCCGAGGCCGCCGCCTTCGCCAAGCAGGTCGAGCGCGACCTGGCGGCGCGCGGCGTCCATGTCGCCCTGGTCTTCCGCACCGGCCGCCCGCGCAGCCAGTTGCGCGACGGTATCCAGTACACCCACGGCGCCTTCTGGGTTTACGGCGATATCAAGGACGCCGACGGCAAGGTCTATAAGGGCTATGCCGCTTACAATCTCTATGAGGGCGACGGCACGAACGTGCCGGCCGATCAATCCTATCTCGCCCAGGACTTCCCTGTCGATTTCGTCAGCGTCGACCAGGCCGACGACGTCGGCATCATCATCCCCTCGCCGGAAATGCAGCGCCGCCTGGCCGGACTGATCGCCTCGCCGACCTATGAGCGCCTGCACGTCGACAGCTATTCGCTGGTTTCCAACCCGTTCGACGCCCGCCACCAGAACTGCACCGAATTCCTGCTCGACGTCATCGCCGCGGCGGCGTGGCAGACCAACGATTACGCCCAGATCAAGGCCGACCTCGCCGCCAATTTCAAGCCGACGATCATCCACGCCAACCTGCTGGAGCGCATCTTCGGCCCGATGGTCAGCCCGCGCTTGAAGATGGACGATCAGCCCGGCGCCGACATCGTCACCGTCGAGTACGGCAGTATCCGCGACTTCATGAAGTCGTACGGCCTGCTGGCAGACGCCTATGTCCTGCAAAAGCAGGATTAGCACTTGATCCCGGACACGTCTGCCCTTAGAGCATTGAGCGATTGGGTTTGAATCGGCTCAATGCTCTAAGTCGTTCTGACGCCTCATGTTTATCCAAAAAGTGCGAAGACGCTGCGCGGCGCTTTTTGGCATGAGGCTCTGAGACCGGAGCGACTTTCATCCGGGATTTTGCCATGTCCGACCTCGCCGCCTTCCGTGACGACATCGAAGCCGCCTGGGAGGCGCGCGATACCTTAAGCCCCACCTATCACGGCCCCTATCGCGCGGCGGTCGAAGGGGCGCTTGACCTGCTCGACTGCGGCCGCTTCCGCGTCGCCGACAAGGTTGACAGTCAATGGGTGACGCACGAATGGCTGAAGAAGGCGGTGCTGCTCAGCTTCCGCCTCAACGGCAATACCCTGATGCACACCGGGCGCGGCCTGTTCGAAGGCGCGCCGATCGGGCCGTTCTGGGACAAGGTGCCGAACAAGTTCGCCCGCTGGAGCGACAAGGACTTCCATGAGGCCGGCTTCCGCGCCGTGCCGGGCGCCATCGTCCGCGCCGGCGCCTATGTGGCCAGGAACGTCGTGCTGATGCCGTCTTTCGTCAATATCGGCGCCTATGTCGATGAAGGCACCATGGTCGACGCCTGGGCGACGGTCGGCTCGTGCGCCCAGATCGGCAAGAACGTGCACCTGTCGGGCGGCGTCGGCATCGGCGGCGTGCTCGAGCCGCTGCAGGCGGCGCCGACCATCATCGAGGACAACTGCTTTATCGGCGCGCGCTCGGAGGTGGTCGAGGGCTGCATCGTGCGTGAGGGTTCGGTGCTCGGCATGGGCGTCTATATCGGCAAGTCGACGCGTATCGTCGACCGCGCCACCGGCGAGATCACGTATGGCGAAGTGCCGCCCTATTCCGTCGTCGTCGCCGGTTCGATGCCGTCATCGAGCGCCACCTCGAACACGGCTTCCCCGAGCCTCTATTGCGCCGTCATCGTCAAGCGCGTCGACGCCCAGACACGGTCCAAGACCGGAATCAACGACCTGCTGCGCGACTGAAGTCCGCCTTTCCGCGACCCGGTTTCTGCGCTACAACAGGCAAAACGCGGGGGGAGAAGATGAGCCTTGTCTTTAAAGCGACCTTTGTCTTGGCCGTCCTGACGGCCGGCCATGCTGCCGCCATGCAACTGGCCGACGACCACGTCACATACGTGCCGCCGCCACCGCCACCACCGCTGGCGGAAACCCAGGCCAAGGCCGCCCAGGGCGACGCCGGGGCCGAATATCTTCTCGGCCTGGCCTACCAATATAGCGGCGGCGAACTTCCCTGCGACCGGCTTACAGCCCTTGACTGGTTCCGGAAGTCGGCGGCCCAGGGCAATGCCGACGCCAAGACGGCCGCCGACCAGACCGAAGCCGACTACGCCCGATACAACGACCTCAAGGCGCGCGCCGAAGCCGGCGACACCCAGGCGGAGTACGATTTTTCGGTCGATATCCTCAACAGCGGCCACTGCTTCGGCGAGACCGACTATCTGAAATGGCAGCGCCTGGCCGCCGAGGGCGGCAATGTCCAGGGCGAGAACGCCATAGGGAACTACTATCTCGACGGCTACAAGTACGACCTGCACCCGCGCGACGGCGCCCGCCCGGCCTGGGCCGCCAACGACGGCGACCAGAACCTGCTTGAGGCGATCATGTGGTACGCCAAGTCGGCGGAGCAGGATAACCTGAGCGCGGAATATGTCCTGTCGGGCATCTATGCGCTCGACACGCCGGCGCGCGACCTGGAGCGCATGGAATACTGGATGCAGAAGGTCGCCTATCGCGATGGCGGCGCCTATTTCCAGCCCGGCGGCGATGCCTACAACGAGGGCAAGACCTTTCTCGATGCCCAGCAGGAGCTGTGCCGCTATTACAACGGCCAGGGCATGTTCCGCCCGGTCCAGGACGACGACTACAGCCTGATGGTGAAGCTCGATAGTCAGCCGGACTATGTCAAGCTGCGCGTCTGCTATACCTATGTCAGCCAGGGTATCGATGAGCCCAGCGCCTTCGTTGGCCTGGGCGATCTCTATGCCGAAGGCAAGGGCGGACCGGTCGACACGGACAAGGCGCGTGAAGCATATGAAAGCGCCGTCAATGGTAGATGGGTCGGTTTCGACTATTCCAAGCCGCTGGTCATGGCCAAGCTCGGCCTGCTTTACGCCGGTCAGGGCGACGATGTGCACGCCTATTTCTGGCTGAAGCTTATGGGCGAATATCGACCTTACGGCAAGACCGAGTGGACGACGGACACCTACGAAGGCACGATCTACAAGACCATCGACGCGGCCAAGGCTGCTCTTACGACAGTAAAAGGCCGTCTGCCTTCCGCCGTGCGCCGCCTGCAGGACAAGGCCGCCACGGAATGGCTGGCGACCCATCCGCCGGAAATTCCCTTGCCGCCGCTACCGTGATTTGCCGCGTCCGGCGGCGTGTGGGATAAGGCGGCATGAACGTGACGCTCAAGGCCCTGGCCGATTTCCCTGATAGTCTCGCCGGCCATTTTTTGGTGTTTCCGGAGCGCTTCCGGCGATGGGCGCCGCCGTCGTGGGAGGGTTGCCCGAGCGAACCGTTCACCGCGCTGGAGCAGCTTTGCCATGTCCGCGACATCGAGATCTATGGTTACCACGACCGGTTCCGGCGGACGCTGAGCAAGGACAACCCGTATCTGGCCAGTGTGGACGGTTTCCGGCTGCGTATCGAGCGTGACTACGCCCACGCCGATCCGCAGGCTGTTCTGGCGGAAATCCGCGCCGCGCGGCGCGAGACGCTCGACCTACTGGACGGTCTGTCGCCGGCGCAGTGGAACCGTCCGGCGGAGTTCGAGGATTACGGCCTGACCACCGTGCGCGGCCTGGCCCATTACCTCGCCAGCCACG
>CAYYTA010000004.1:0-14578 GCA_964474575.1 uncultured Caulobacteraceae bacterium
CTTTGGCCGACGGGACCCCCCCCCGGCGGACGTGTCCGCTTATGGGGGCCATAGCGCCCTCGGCGGCGCGCGCCCCCGAAACCGAGAAAAGCATGCGGGTCGCGGCGGCAGCGGCCATAGGCGACAACCCCAACCTGGGCGACGACATCACCATTACCTCTTTCGGGCCGGCGCCGGCAGGAACACCGGATGCCGCCAGCTTCCCGGCCGGATTGAATTCGACGGGTTCGGCGGCGTCGGCGCAACCGGCTGACGTCCTCGCCTCGAAGGCCGCGAAGCTGCCGTGGTATGCCTTCTGGATCGTCATCATTGTCATTACCCTGGCGGGCCTGACCCTTTCCGGCAGCCGGCTGCTGCGCGTGGTCCGGTCGCCGCGCCGCCTGACCGAAGCCGAACGCCGGGCGTTCGCGACCCGCTTCGAGGCCTTATTGCAGCAGGGAGGCGATGCCCGCGATGGCTTCTGAAACCACCCTGCAAAACCTGGTCGCCGAACTGGCGGAAACGACGCCCGAGGATGTGGCGGCGGTGCTGGCCATGCTTGACGCAGCGTCGGCAGCCAAGGTGCGGACGCTTCTGGCCGCCCACTTGCGTGGCAAACTCCCGGAAGCCGATGTTCCGGCAAGGCCCTTCGATACGGCGGGCCTTTCCGACTGGCTGGCCGCGCGCGTCATTGGGCGGCCGGCGGACGACCTCGACACCTGTCGCATGACGGCCCACGCGATCGATACCCTGCGGACGCTGTCGGCGGCCGCGCCTCGCCAGGCCGGGGCGGGAATAAGACGATGAGCCGCGTCCTGAAACTGCATGAAACGCCGCAACCTCCGTCCGTACGCTCGCTGCGTTCCGCTCTGGGTGGGGACAGCCGCCCTGCCCCGGAGGCCGCCGAGCCAGCGGATACCGAACGTCTACGGCTTGATGAGGAGCGGTCGCGGTGGCTGCGCCGTGTCGAAAAACAGGACGCCGAGATCGCAAGCCTGCGCGCCCAGGCCGAAGCCGCTTTCCAGAAGGGCGAAACCCATGGCCGCGAAGCCGGACGGCGCGAAGCCGCCGACCTCGAAACGAAGCGCTTGGCCGTGCTCAAGACCGGTGTCGAACAGGCGGTCGCCGCGTTGGCGCGGGCGACATCGGGCCTGGAAAAGCTGGCGCCGCAGCTGGCGCGCCAGGGGCTCGCCGGCATTCTGGGAACCGGCGATGATCGCTGCGCGCTGGTGACGGCGATCGTGCGGCAACAGCTGAAGGCCCTCGACAGCCATGCCATCCTGCGCATCGACGTCTCGCCGGCGGACTTTTCCGATGAAGCCGCCCTGGCGCAGTTGGCGGAGGCGGCCGGGTCCTCCGCTCTGCGCCTCCATGTCGACAGCGCCCTGAAGAGCGGTGACTGCCGGATCAAGCTGACGCTCGGCACCCTGGACCTCGGCGTCGACCATCAGTGGGGCAGGCTGGCGGCGCTGCTCGACGACCTGTCGCAGACGGGCGGAGGGCCGCATGGGTGAGCACCCCTTCCTGAGCCGTCTGCAAGGCGCCGACCTGATAGGCCGGATCGGCTATGTCCGGAAAGTCCTCCCGACCTATATCGAGGCCGACGGCCCCAACGTGCCGCTCGGCACGCTGTGCCGCATGGAGGGCGCCCCCGACTCCGCGCCCGTCATGGCCGAGGTCGTCAGCATCCATGCCGGTTCCGTCATTCTCGTGCCGTTCGACGAGAGCGCCCGGGTCTTTTCCGGCGGGCGCGTCGAATCCTGCCACGGCCTCGACGCCTTGCCGGTCGGTGACGCCCTTTTGGGCCGGGCCGTGGATTCGCTCGGCCGCTCCATAGATGGCAAGGGTCCTGTGCGGACAAGCCATGTCGCGCCGCCAACCCGCACCGCGACGACGCCGCTCGACCGGACCTCGTCGCGGCGCGTCCTTGAAACCGGCGTCCGGGCGATCGACGCCTTCCTGACCCTGGGCGAAGGCCAGCGGATCGGGATTTTCGCCGCCAGCGGCGTGGGCAAGACAAGCCTGATGACGCAACTGGCGACGCAGGCCAGGGCGGATCGCTGCGTCATCTGCCTGGTCGGGGAACGCGGCCGCGAGGTCGAGGCGCTGTGGTCGGAGGGCATTTCAGCCGAGGTGCGCGCGCGGACCACAATGATCGCCGCGACCTCGGACCAGACCGCGGCCATGCGCGTGCGCGCCGGCGATTACGCGCTGGCGGCGGCAGAACACTGGCGAGCGCAAGGCCACCACGTCCTGCTGTTCCTCGATTCAATCACGCGCCTGGCCATGGCGATGCGCGAGACCGGGCTGGCGGCCGGGGAGCCGCCGACCCTGCGAGCCTATACGCCGGGCGTCTTCTCAGCGATTCCCCGGCTGGTCGAACGCTGCGGCGCCTTGAAGTCCGGCGGCGCCATCACCGCCATTGTGACCGTGCTCAGCGAGACCGACGATATCGACGACCCGATTTCGGAAATGCTGAAATCCCTCCTCGACGGCCACATCGTGCTGTCGCGCAACCTGGCGGAACGCGGGCATTTCCCGGCCATCGACATTCCGCGCAGCATCAGCCGGATGTCGAAGATCCTGGTGAGCGATCGCCACCGCCACCACGCGACGGACGGAGCGGCCCTGCTCAGTGCCTACGAGGCCTCGCACACGCTGATTTCCAGTGGACTCTACGTCGCCGGCGCCAGTGCGGAGCTCGATCGCGCCATCGCCTATCGCCCGTCGCTCCTGCAATTCCTGAAACAGACGCCGTCAGAACGCGCGGATTTCAGGGTGACGACGGAGGCCCTGGCGGCCTTGATGGAGGCGCGCGCATGACGGCCCGGCGCAGACAGATCAGGGACCTTGGTGATCTCAGGCAGATGGCGTCCGTCCGCTTGACCGAGCTGGACATGCGCCAGGCGAAGCTCCAGGACCGGCTGCGGCGGCTCGATGTGACGCGGAAGGCCTGCCACGACACGTTGAGCGCGTCCTACGACGGTTGGCGCCGAGCGATATCCGGACGCTCGTTCGACCCGGCGACGATGTCGTTCTGGTCGGCCGAAATTGTCCGCGCCGAAGCCGAGAGTACGGAGATAGAGGCGCAGATCGATGCAACCCGGCAGGCCGGTATTGATATTCAGGGGCAACGGGCCGTGGCGTCGGCGCGCCACGACGCTGTGACCGAAAGACTTGGCGCCGCACGGCGCAAGGCGCGGCTGCGGCGTGACGAGGCGGCGCTCGAAGCCCATGGCGGCCTCGTGCTGACCGGGTGGGGGCGCATATGAGGATCGATGACAAGGCGCCGGCGGCGGCGATGCCGTTCCACCTCCTGCTCCCTCAGAACGGAGCCGGTTCGATGTTCGCCAGCCTCCTGTCGTCGCGGGACGACGGGCCGGACGACAAGGCTTCGCCCGCGCCGCAACGTCACGTGTTCAGCTTTGACGCACTTGGCGTGCTGGGCTTTGGCGCGTCGAAGGCACGGCCGGAAACGGCGCCTCAGGTGACGACCGACGCGGTGCAGCCGCCTGCACCTCAGGCCATGCGACCGGGCAGGATGGCTCCGCTCGCGGTCATGCTGTCAGAAAAAGGTCGTGACATGGCGGCCCCGGTTGTTTCCGCAACCCCCGCCAGCCGGGCCTCAACCGCGCCGTCTGCGCCGATGCCGGAGGCCCGAGCGAAGACGGCCGCAACAATCATTTTCACGGTTCCCGCCGACAATGATTCGGTAGCTGACAGGATCGACAATATCCCCACCCCCACCATGCCGACTGCCACCAAGGTGGACGACATGGAGTCTGTTCCTCATCCTGCGGTGACTCCTGAAACGTCTCCTGGCCTTGACATGGCCTTGGCGGAGCCGATCGCCGTTCCGCGCCTTTCCGGCGGAATTGCAAGGACGGCAAGCCAGACCTCTGTCGCGCCGGCCTTACCCGCGTCTGAATGGACGTCCGCGGTCCGAGTGCCGGTCACGAATGCAGTCGCCGTTCCCGAGGCCGCCCCTCGCGCCGCCGCAGCCGGGGTCCGTCACGTGACTGCAACAGATATTCAGCCCGGCCGGACAGCCAGCGACATCAGCATCGCCGTTTCCGAAAGCGACGGAACCGTGCATGTGCTGGCCGCCGCGTCCGGTCTTGGCGAGGACGCCCGCATGAAACTTCGCGGCCTGGTCCAGATGATCGCCTGGGATGCCGGCCTCGCCCTGGGGGAATTTTCCCTGAACGGCGCGGCTCTTCCTGACTTCCCTTATCTCGTTCGGAGCCCGTCATGGCCCTATCACCGCTAAGCGCGACCGCCAGCCAAAGCGCCAATGGCCTGGATTTCCAGTCCCTGCTCCAGATCATCCTGCAGCAGCTGACCTATCAGGACCCCCTGAAGCCGATGGACAATTTCCAGTTCGTGTCGCAGCTGGCGGAATTTTCACAGCTGCAGCAGACGCAGTCGATGAACACTTCCATCACCAATCTTCTGGCGTCGCAGGCGTCGCTGCAGGCGACCGGCATGCTCGGAAAGACGGTGGACTTCACCACCACCGGATCCGACACCCTTGTCGGCACGGTGAAATCGGTGACCTTCTCGAACGGCCAGCCATCGGTGACCGTCACCACCGCCAAGGGCGAAACCATCGCCGGTGTGGCCTTGTCCAATATCACGCAGGTTCAATAGGGAGATCAGAAATGCTGGGTGCCATCTATGTCGGTCTGAGCGGAATGAACGCGTATGCCAATGGCCTGAAGACGATCAGCAACAATGTCGCGAACCTTGATACCCTGGGGTATAAGTCATCGACCATCAGCTTCAGCGACGTCTTCAGCGGCGGCGTTCCGGGTCTTGGCTACGGCGGATGGCAGAACGGATCGTCCGGCAACGGCGTCCGCTATAACGCCGAATCCATCGACTTTGCTCAGGGCAGTCTCCAGCAGACCGGCGGCGCGCTCGACTTCGCCATCGACGGTAACGGCTTCCTGACGGTCGAGAACGACCACGGCGATACCTTCTATACCCGCACCGGCCAGTTCACGGTCGATTCCAAGGGCTTTGTCGTCAACCAGAACGGCGACCGCCTGACCATGCTGGACGGCTCGAACCAGCCCACGCTCATCAATGTCGGCGACCGGATGTCCAACCCGCCGGCGGCCACCAAGACCATTACCTTTTCCCAGAACCTTTCGTCCTCGGCGACGACTGCCGACGTTCCGAACATCACGGTGCACGACGCCAATGGCGCGGCCCACGTCTGGGACGTGAGCCTGGCGTCGACGACGGCCACCGGCGGCGCGGCGACCCAGACCGAATGGACGGTGACGGTCAAGGACGAAACCGGCGCCACCATCGGCACGGGGACGATCGACTTCAACAACGGCATCAGCATGCCGGGATCGTCGTCATTTACCATCAACACCACCCCCGGCGGCGCGGCCGCCATGGCGGTGACGCTCGATTTTTCGGATGTGCAGTCCTTTTCCGGCGGCACGACCAGCACCTTGACAGCCTCCAATGTCGACGGCAACGCCATCGGCACGCTCACCAATGCCGCCGTCAACGACCAGGGGCAGTTGGTGCTCACCTACTCCAATTCGCAGACGACGACCCTGGGCTCGATCGCCATCGCCGATTTCCGCACGCCGCAGCAGCTGGTGCGCGTCGGCAACGGCCGGTTCCGCAATACGGTGTCCGGCGAGGTCCAGTACAAGGCCAGCGGCGCCGAAGGCATGGGCACCTTGAAAACCGGCGAGGTCGAAGCCTCGAACGTCAACCTGACCGCCGAGTTCGGCAACCTGATCCTGGTCCAGCGCGGTTTTGACGCCTCGTCACAGGTCATCAGCGCCACCAACGACATGATCCAGCAACTGTTCGGCATGCGAGGCCACGGGTGACGCAAAAGGTCCACGATTGGCTGCCGCGCGAGGTCCTCACCCAGGACATCGCGCGCGAGACGGTGGAGCAGGCGATCGCGCGCTGGAGCGATCGCTGGTTCGCGGGTCCGCATGCCCGTCTCGCCGCCCTGAAACCGGTCGCGGGTGATCCGCGCCAGGACAGCGACGAAGCTGGCTGGCGGCTCTACCGTGGCGCGGTTGCCCTGCGGACAAGCCGTCCGGCCCTGTCGCGCATCATGGACCGCGTGCTCGATATCACGGCGCCGGTATCGAGCATGACGGAGGCGGACGAGTATGTACTGACGGGCCTGGAGACCAGGATCCTCGACAGCCTGATCGAGGAGACCGAACGGGCCTTCGGCCTTCACGGCGAAGCGGGGCCTGTGCAGAAGATCACCGATCCGCTAGCCGGTGGCGGCGGCGTACTGGTCACGGTGACCGATATGTCGGGCCGCGACATCGTGACGCTCGCCATACCCGGCGACATGATCGTCAAAAGGGTCAAGGCTTCCCTGGGCCCGGCCTCGCCGTCGGCAGGGCCGCTGGGGTCATGGGCCCAGCCTCTTGATCAGGTCATTATGGCGATCGAAACCCGCGTCGGGGCCGTCGAACTGACCATGACGGAACTGCACGAGCTTGCCGTCGGCGACGTCCTCATCCTCGACCGGACGCTCGACCAGGCGGTCGATGTCGCCAGCGCCGGCTCCCACCAGATATTTGCCAGGGCCATGCTGACGCACATTGAAGACGGCGTAGCGCTGGTGTTTAGCGCCTAGAGCCTCATGCCAAAAAGTGCCACGAAAGTGTCTCGCACTTTTTGGATAAACATGAGGCGTTAGAAAGATTGAGAGCATTGGGCGTTTCAACGCCCAATGCTCTAAGCCCCATCAGGACCCAACTTGCATGGATACCCAGTCAGAAAGACCTTCCGCAAAGGACGCCGCCTCGCCAAAGGCGAAGAGCGACGTAAGTGCCGGCCGCAAGGAAGGCCGGTCGATCCTGTCGCCCGACTCGCCAATCTTCAAGGATGCGCGCGTGACTCTGGACGCCGCCTTCGGTCCGACGGAGCTGTCGGTGCGGGACATACTGGCCCTGAAAGCGGGCTCCGTCGTCAAGCTGGACTCCGCTCTGAACGACCTGGTCGAACTGCGGCTGAACAATACGCTCATCGGGCGCGGGGAAATCGTCGCCGTCGACGGCAATTTCGCTGTCCGGATTATCGAGATCGCGCCGCTTTCATGATCCGGCGCGGGTTGAAATTTTCCGGTCTTGCAGGTGCTATCCTGGTTGTGTGGACGACCGCCGGGCCGGCGTTGGCGCAGTCGCTCGGCTTGGCGCACGATCCGGACATATCGCTGTGGCGCGTCGCCGGCGCCCTCTTATTCTGCTGCCTTCTCGGCGCGGGCGGCGCCCTGGCGCTGAAATATCGCCTGCAGGGCAAGAAGATACCGCAGCGGAGCTTCGATACAGGCGCTCTCGGACAATGGCTCGCCCGGATCGGGCGCACGTCTCCGGAGCCGGACGGTTCGCCCGAGCGGCTGAAGGTCATCGCGACGGTTCGCCTGAGTTATCAGGTCGATGTTTCCCTGTTGGAATGTGACGGAACGCCGCTCGTCATCGTGACCAGCCCCCACGGCGCCTTCATCGCCAACAGCAACGCGCCAACGAAATCCGGGGACGCATGATGAAGGCCAGGCTCATTCTTCTCCTGTCCTTCGTTTTGGCGATCGGCATGGCGTGCCCGGGTTCCGCGGCGCTGGCCGCGCCCGTGGCCCATGGCGGGACGCTGGTCGAGACGGCGAAAACCGCCGAGACCGTACGTATCGCCCTGATCATCGGCCTTATGGCGCTCATTCCCGCGCTGGTGATCTGCATGACGCCGTTCCTGCGCATCGTCGTCGTCCTGTCGATGCTCCGCCACGCCTTCGGCATGCCGGAAACGCCGCCGAACCAGGTTCTTGTCAGCCTGGCGCTATTCCTGACCCTGCTGGTCATGTCGCCTGTCCTGGGCCGGATCAATGATGACGCGCTCCAGCCCTTCCTGAACGGCAAGGTGTCGGTGCAGACGGCGATGGAGCGCGGTTCCCAGCCTTTGCGCGAATTCATGCTGCGCCAGGTTCACGACCAGGACCTGAAGGTCGTCTATGACATGTCGCGCCAGCCCCTTCCGGCGCGCGCGACCGATGTCGGGACCTTGCAACTGGCGTCGGCCTTCATGCTCAATGAACTGCGCGTGTCGTTCAAGATCGGTTTCGTCATCCTCCTGCCCTTCGTCCTGATCGACCTTGTGGTGTCGAGCATCCTGTTGTCGCTCGGCATGATGATGGTGCCGCCCTCGACCCTGTCCCTGCCGCTCAAAGTGTTGATGTTCGTCCTGATCGACGGATGGAGTCTCGTGCTCGAGGGGGTCATTGGAAGCTTCCGCTGACATGACCCTTACTGGCGAAGGGACGCCAGCTCACGGCGGAATCGAAGCCGCGCTGTGGCGCGACTTTCGCGCGCAAGGTTCGGAAGACGCGCGGCAGAAGCTTTTCGAGATGCACTGCGCCTTCGCCAAGCAGATCGCCACGCGCCATTTTCTCGACCGCAGGAGCGGTGATCTGGAGCTGGCGGATCTTTGCCAGTTTGCCTATACCGGGCTTCTGGAAGCCCTGGACCGCTTCGATCCCCAGCGCGGCGCGCCGTTTCGCGCCTATGCCGGCCGGCGCATCCGCGGCAGCATCCTCGACGGCCTGTCCCACCTCAGCGAACGCCGCGAGCAATTGTCCTATCGGCAAAGGGCGCGCAAGGAACGGCTCAAGTCGCTGACCGTCGAAGACCCTGAGAGGCTTGACGCCGCCGAGGCCATGCTGGCGCTCATTGAAATGGCGACCGGCCTGGCGCTTGGCTTCATGCTGGAAGGCAGCGGCCTTTACATGACGCAGGACCAGGCCGACCATAACCGGTCGCCCTATGAAAGCACGGCCTGGAATGAAACCATCCGCGCCGTGACGGCCGAAATATCCCATCTGCCGGCCCAGGAGCGCAGGGTCATAAGGTATCATTACCTCGAAGGCGTCAGTTTCGAACACGTCGCGCTGGCGCTGGGGGTCAGCAAGGGTCGCGTTTCGCAAATTCACCGGGCGGCGCTCAAATCCCTCAGGGAACGATTATCGCCCGCAACAGTTTTCAGGCTGGAGACATAGACCATCATGAACGATCACGACATTGCGCCGGAGGACAGGCTTCAACTCGTGCTGGCGCAGATAAAAATCGATAGCGAGGGCGCCCTCGCCGGTCTCGGGGATTTGATCCTTGTCTACGCAAACGACGCGCGGCTGCCCTTTCTGCAAGGATCGGTGCTGGCGGGTCTCGGGCGCTTCACCGAAGCCCATGCCGCCATGGCGAAGGCGGTGCAGATCGCTCCGGGCTACACCGTGGCGCGTTTTCAACTCGGCCTTCTGGAACTTTCGTCGGGCGACGCAGCCGCGGCGCGGGCGACCTGGCAGCCTTTGCAAAGCCTGCCATCCGACAATCCTCTGCACGTCTTCACCCGGGGCCTCGACAGGATGATCGACGACGACTTTCCAGCCGCGATCAGTCTGTTGGAACAGGGTATCGCGCTCAATACCGAACTGCCGCCGATGAACAGGGATATGGTGCTGCTCATCGACCGGATGCGGGAAAAGACGGGTACCGCGCCGCTGCCGGCGGACGAGGACGGCTCCGGGGTGCATTTCCTGCTGCGGCAGTTTGACCTCAAGGACACCAAGCACTAGCCAGGTGATACATGGATTCCATCTCCCAGATCGACCGGTTGGTCCTGATCCTGCGCCAGCGCATCTTGGAGCGCTCGAAGACGGCAGGCGCCAGGCGCAAGGCCTCCGGACGCGACGCCACGACCCCTCCGGCCGACAGCCTCAAGGCGCTGGCCGCCGTCGACGCGGTCGATGACCATCAGCTGCGCCGTGCGCTGGTGCAGAATATCCTCGCGGAACAGTTCGGGCTGGGCCTCGTCAACGACAGCCGGTTCCAGCAGGTCGTCGAAAAGGTCACGGAAGCGCTGGAATCCGACGACGGCAGCGCGAAGCTTATCGGCCGTTTTGTCCGCGAGCTGCGTGGGCAGGAGCGCTGACCGCTACTCCGCGGCGACGACGTCGAAGGACCTGAGGTCGATGGTCGCCGGCACCTCATTGACCGAGACGATGGCGAGGCGCGGCATGGTCCGGCGCGTGAATGTCCTGAGGTGACGGCGAATCTCCGGCCCGCACAGCAGGACCGGCGACAGGCCCTGCTCCATCATCTTGTCGGCGAGCGGCATTAGGTTGCGCAGCAACTGCTCCGCCAGCCGGGGTTCGATGACAAAGCCGCTCTTGCCGTCGCTGCGGCGGATGTTGTCGGTGATCTGCGCCTCAAGCCTGGGGTTGAGGCTGAGCACCGCCAGCTGCTCGCCGCTGCCGCGCAGGTCGTGGCAGATGCCGTAGTTGAGCTTTTGCCGCACCAGCTCGGTCAGGTCAAAATGGTCCTTGGTCTGGCGGCCGACATCGACGAGGGCGTCGACGATCAGATCGATATTGCGGATCGAGACGTTCTCCGCAAGGAGATTTTGCAGCACCCGCTGCACGTCGGTCACCGACATGATGGCGGGAACAAGCTCCTCGATCAGGCCGGGCTGACGGCCGCGCACATCCTCAAGCATGGCCATGACGTGGGCGCGCGACAGCAGTTGGGGCGCTTCGCTGCGCAGCACTTCGCCGAGATGCGTCATCAGCGCGGTCATGGGATCAACCAGGGTATAGCCGGTACGCTCGGCCTGGTCGCGCAGGCCGTCGTCGATCCATACCGCCGGTATGCCGAAGGCCGGGTCGCGGGTCTCGACGCCCGGCAAGGCCTCGCTGACCGAAGAGGTTCGGATCGCCAGCGTCTTGTCGGGGTAGAGCTTCGACTGGGCGTGGCGGGCGCCATGGACCAGCACCTCATAGTCAAAGGCGCCCAGGTGCGTTCCGTCCCGGAAGACCACGGCCGGGAAGGCGAATCCCGAAACGCGCTCCTGCTGCGTCCGCAGGGTCTCGATGCGTTCGCCAAGCAGCGGCTTCAACTGGCTCCATTGTCCGCCGAGGTCACGCCCCAGCAGCACCTGAACGGCGGCCAGGCCCTTGCTCTTTGCACCGTCCGCCGCGGCGCCTTCGCTGTCGGCCGCGGCCACGTCGTCCCGGACAGGCGCCTTCTTGCGCGACGACAGCCACAGCACGCCCGCCAGCGCGGCGAGAATGGCAATCGGCCACTTCGGCATGCCCGGCAGCAGCATGAGGATGAACAGAGCACCCATCACGATCATCGGAATCTTGGGCACCGAGGACAGCTGCGACATGACCTCGGCGCTGAGCTGGCGGTCGGCGGAGGAGCGCGTGACGATGATGCCCGTCGCCGTGGAAATGATAAGGGCGGGGACCTGGGTGACGATACCGTCACCGATGGTCAGCAGGCTGAAGGTTTGCAGGGCCGTCAACCAATCCATGCCCATCTGGGCGACGCCGATGATCCAGCCCGCGATGATGTTGATCAGCAGGATGATGATGCCGGCGACCGCGTCGCCCCTGACGAACTTGCTCGCGCCGTCCATCGCGCCGTAGAAGGCGGCTTCCTTTTCGATGGCCTTGCGCCGGCGCTTGGCCTCTTCCTGGTCGATCAGGCCCATGTTGAGGTCGGCGTCGATGCTCATCTGCTGGCCGGGAACGGCGTCGAGAACGAAGCGCGCGGCCACTTCGGAGACCCGCTGGGCGCCCGAGGTCACGACGACGTACTGGACGACGACCAGGATGAAGAACACCACCAGCCCGATGACGAAACTGCCCTGGACGGCGAAGGCGCCAATCGCGCCGATGACCTCGCCGGCGTGGGCCTGGGTCAGTATCAGGCGCGTGGCCGCCACGTTCAGCGACAGCCGGTAGAGCGTGGCGACAAGCAGCAGCGACGGAAAGGTCGAGAACGACACCGGCTTTTCGACATAGAAGGTCATCAAAAGGATCGTCATGCCGAAGGCGAAATTGACGATGATCAGCAGGTCCAGCAGCACCGGCGGGATCGGCGAGAACAGGATGAGCAGGATGGCGACGACGCCGCCGACCAGGATCAGGTCGTGATTCCGGGAGAAAAACGCTTTAAGCATGAGATGCACGCCTTGAAGATGACGTCGTTTTGCGGATATGGCGGTAGATGTCGGCCACCGGACGGAAGTAGGCGTCGGGGATCTCTCGATCGATTTCGCACCGGTGGTAAAGGTTGCGGGCCAGGTCGCGGTTTTCGATGGTCACAACGCCATGCAGGAAGGCCAGGCGTCTGAGGCGCAGCGCGATCTGGTCCGCGCCCTGGGCCACCACCTTCGGCGCAGCCATGGTCCGGGTGTTGTAGCTGAGGGCGACCGCGTAGTGGGTCGGATTGGTGATGAGGACGTCGGCGTCGCGCACGTTCTTCAGGCTCTTGCTGAGCTTGGCGTATTCGCGGTGGACCTGGCGGCGGCGCTGCTTGAAGCGGGGGTCGCCCTCGCGGTCGCGGTTCTCGCGCCGCGTTTCCTGCCTGGTCATGCGCATGCGCTTGAAATAGTCACGCCGGACGATCAACTGGTCGATCGCCGCGAAGATGACGGCTGCGCCGGCGAACAGGACAAGCAGGTTGAAGGCGGAGCGTCCAAGAGCGGCGGACAGGCTGCCGGCATCGGTGATGGCCGGCTCGGCCAGGCGGCGGGCGTCGAGAATCGCCATGGCCGCCAACACGGCATAGGCCACCAGCTTGAGCATGTTCTTGCCGGTTTCGATGAGCTGGCGAACCGAAAAGATGCGCTTCAGACCATTGGCGGGGTTCATCTTGCTGAAATTGGGCGTCAGGGGGCTGAACGAAAACACGAACCCGGTCTGCACGACCTCGAAAACCAGCACGACGACAAAGAGCACCCCCATGAGGAACAGCAGGGGCCCGGCGACGATCGCGACCATGCTCCCGACAAGCTGCAGGATTTCATGGGAGCCGACGGTGACGGTCGCTGCGGCGACCAGGGTGCGGCCGGACGCGGCGGAGACGACGCCGGCCAGGCGCGGGCCGAAGATCCACAGGTAACCCAGGAGGGCCAGGAGGCTTGTTGCAAAGCCCAGGTCCATGCCGCGGGCGATGGAGCCCTGCTGCCGCGCCTTGCTGAGCTTGAACGGCGTGGGCGGTTCGGACTTGTTGGTTTCGGTCTGGTCTTCCATCACAACAAGCCGGGGATCGCCTCCAGGGTCAGGGTCGACATGCGGGTGAACAGCGCGCCGGAGGCGCCGAAGGCGGCGGGCAGCACCAGCAGCAAAAGGACCGTCTTGACCTGGAAGCCCAGCACCAGGACATTCATCTGCGGCACGGTACGGGACAGGAAGGCGATCGCGACATCGGCGAGGAACAGGCACAGGATCGCACCCCCGGCGACGCCGAAGCTGGTCACCGCCAGCACGCCGAGCAGGGCCGTCACCCGACTCAGGCCGTCGGGATGCAGCTGGCCGGCGCCAAGGGGGATCACCCGCAGCGACTCCGCCATCAGGCGCAGCAGGTCCTGGTAGCCGCCAAGTGCGAAGAAGACCGCCGAGGCGGCATAGACGAACAAGGTGCCGACCAGCGGCGTCTGGTTCTGGCTGGCGGGATCGATCAGCAGGGCCAGGCCGAATCCGGCCTGGATGTCGATAGTTCGGCCGGCGACGTACAGCATGCCGAACATCAGGTGGAAAGCCATGACGAACACCGTGCCCAGCAGCAGTTCGCGCGCCCCCGCGACAACCAGATAACCGAGGCTGAGGCTGTCGATCTGGGTCTGCGCGGGTGCTGCGCCAACCAGGCATGCCGCCATGCCTAGGCCAAACAGGACGCGGAAGGTCGCCGGCGTGCGGATCTGCGAAAACGGCGGCGCGAGGGCGAAGACCGGCGCCACGCGCAGGCCCAGGAGCAAGCAAGCGCATACCCGGTTGGCCAGATCGAACGGCGCCATGGTCTCCGCCTAATTGCCGAGCGAGGGAATGAGACGAATCATGGTGATCGCGAATTCCGCCATCTTGTGTATCATCCACGCGCCCATGACGATCAGCACGACAGCCGCGGCCAGCAGCTTGGGTACATAGCTCAGCGTCATTTCCTGCAACTGGGTGGCGACCTGGAAGACGCTGACCAACAGCCCGACGATGAGCACGGCGATCAGCACGGGCGCGGAAATGACGGCGGCATACCAGAAAAGCTGGTTCATCAGATCCAGCGCGTTATCGACCCCCATGTCCCCCTCGGCTCAGCGCACGTGTTTCGCTAATTCGTGGCACACAACGTCAGGTTTTGCAAGGAAGGTTAACCCGGCCGGGCACCGTGAGGATCCGCCCTGGCGTCAGGCTCGATCCCGCGTCCAGCCCGTTGGCGCCGGCCAGCACGTACCACAGGCTGGGGTCGCCCCACACCATCGCCGCGATCGACTGCAGGGTGTCGCCGTCGGCCACGGTATAGCTCGACGACGACGGGTCCACCGACGCCGCGTCGAACGGCTGGTAGGTGTCGAAATGCGCATTGAGCGGGTGGGTGATCGCGGCGAAATCGGTGTACATCGCCTGGCCGGAAGCGTCGGCGTCGGACCGGTCCTGAGCCAGGGCTTGCGCGTAGTCGACCTCGCTCGAAAGCTGGTCGGTGCCGACATCGCCGACGGCGAGCCCGTTGAAGTAGAAGAACTCCCGCTGCACGCCAAGCCTGGTGTAGTCGTA
>CAYYTA010000005.1:0-83024 GCA_964474575.1 uncultured Caulobacteraceae bacterium
ACCTGCGCGCCCAGGTCGAACAGCACCCAGGAATTCATGAGGATGTGGAGCAGGCCGCCATGCAGAAATCCGGCGGTGACCAGGCGATACCACTGACCGCGGAAGATCGCGGGGCCGTAACTCGCGCCGAATTCCACCAGCGATTCGTTGTACCGGCTCGCGAGGTATAAGCCGGTGTTAATCAACAGGATGAGGATTGTGAGATAGCCGGCGTGCGGGATAAACCCGCCGAGGATTCCCCCTCCGCTGCCGCTGGACCGCTCCACGCGCCGAGGCGCCACCGGTTCGTTGCAATACGGGCAGACACGATCGCTGGTCGTGATGAATGCCCGGCAATGCGGGCACATGCGGCGCGTTTCCATCGTCAACTCAATCATAACAATCGGTTGACGAGAACCCGCTCAGATTCCTTTACCTGGCGCCTTCGTCGTACGTGCCGAGGCGGCGCACCCAGATGTTCCGGTAACGGACCGGATTCTTGTGGTCCTGCAGCGCGATCGGCAATTCCGCCTCGTGCGGCCGGTAATGCGCGACCTGGCGGTACACCATCGGCCCCATCACTTCTTTCCGGTTGTGGACCACTACACCGTTCCAGATCACCGTCTGGAACGCGGGCTTCACCAGCTTGTCGCCATCGAACTTCGGGGCTTCGAAGATGATGTCGTAGACATTCCACTCACCCGGAGGCCGCGGCACGGTCACGAGAGGCGGCCACTGGCCATAGATCGCGCCCGCCCCGCCGTCCGCGTAGGTGATGTTGTTGTACATGTCGAGCACCTGGATTTCGTACAGGCCCATGATGAGGATTCCGCTGTTCCCCCGGCCCTGGCTCGTGCCGACCGGCGGGTTGGGCGACGACCACTCGGCGTGAAGCTGGATGTCGCCGAACTTCTCCTTGCTGATCAGCGGACCGCTGCCCGGGGCCACCTCGAAGAAACCGTCGTGGACGGGCCACTTGGTCTCGATCAAACCCTGGCCGCCCCGGCCGGCGTGCCCCCACTTGCTGAGATCTTTGCCGTCGAACAGGACGACGGCGTCGGACGGCGCCGCACCCGTGGTATCGACGACCTTGGGCACCGGCGACCAGACCTCGGTAGCGCGGGACTGTTCCTCCGGCGTTTGCGTCTGAGCCATAGCGGCCGTGGCGGCCAGCAAGGCGCCGGCGATCAGGGCGCGTTTCATGATGGGCATCTCGTGTACTCCCAGCTTATGGTTTTGGTTTCACCGTTCATCGGACCGTCGATTTCGGCATGCAGGCTGTCGGGTCCGGTCGAGCGGTAGCGGACATGCTGCGGGAAATCGTGGCCGAGGTTCTCGAACTCGATCGAGTCGGGTGTCTGGCTTTTGGCGGCAAAGCTGGCCTCGGCCTGGTCCATCGGGTCGGCGGTGAAGACGAGCGCGCCGTCCTTCATCTCGATGCGAGTGAATTCATAGTCGCGCAGTTGACCGGCCTTTACGGTGCGGCCGGTTTCCAGCATCACCCCGCCCGTGGCGTCGGTCCAGTGCTCCTCGACCGTCCTGTCGCCGTCATGCTGTAACCAGCAGCCGGTCAGCCACTTGAGGCCTTCCAGCCCCTGGGCCTGCGCAACGCCGGTGATCGAGACATACGCGAACAGACCCAAAGCTATCACGCGCATCATGTTCCCGCCCTTATGCGGCTGTGGTCAGCCTTTTGGCGATCTTGTCACGTCCCATGAGGAAGCTCAAGGCCCCCATGTCGGGACCGTGGTCCATGCCGGTCAGGGCCTTGCGCAGCGGCATGAACAGGGCCTTGCCCTTGGCGCCGGTCGTCTCCTTGATGGCGGCGGTCCAAGCCTGCCACGAGTCGCGGCCATAATCCGCCGGCAACAATTCCAGAGTTTTAGAAATGAAGGCGGCATCCTCGATGCGCGGCGCGATATCGCCGGCGACTATGTCGCGCCATTCCGTCACATCGGAAAATTTGGAAATGTTTTGCCGGACCGTATCCCAGAACAGTTCGCCGAGGTCCGCGTCCAACGCCGCCAGGCGCGGCTTGGCCGCTTCGTACGGCATGTGCTGCAACACCGCCGCGTTCAGCCGCATCAGGTCGTCGAAATCGTAGCGCGCCGGAGCGCGGCCCATCTTGGCAAAGTCCTGGCCTTCGATAAGGGCATCCAGCGACGGCGCGGCCTCCAAAGCGTCCGACGTGCCGATCTTGGCGAGGTGCGAGACAATGGCCAGCGGCTCCAGCCCGTCGTCGCGCATTTGCGAGATCGACATCGAGCCGAGGCGCTTCGACAGCCCCTCCCCGTCCGCGCCCACCAGCAGCGGCATGTGGGCGAAGACCGGCAGGCCGACCGGGAACAGGACCTGCAACGCCTCGAAGACCTCAAGCTGGGTGCCGGTATTGGCGACGTGGTCCTCGCCGCGGATGACATGGGTGATCTTCATGTCCATGTCGTCGACCACCGACGGCAGGGTGTAAAGAAACGCGCCGTCCTCGCGGATCAGCACCGGGTCGGACATCGAGGTGGTATCGACCTCGCAATGGCCGCGCACCAGGTCTTCCCAGGCGACGCGCTTGCCGTCGAGCTTGAAGCGCCAGTGCGGCTTGCGGCCTTCGGCTTCGAACGCGGCCCTGTCGGCGTCGGAGAGATTCAGCGCGGCGCGGTCATAGACCGGCGGCAGGCCGCGCGCCAGTTGCACCTTGCGGCGGCGGTCGAGTTCCTCGGCCGTTTCATAAGCGGGATAGAGACGGCCGATGGCCTTCAGGTGGTCGGCGGCCTTGCGGTACAGATCGAAGCGCTTCGACTGGTTGTCGCGCTCGTCCCAGGCGAGGCCGAGCCACGTCAGATCGGTCTCGATCAGGTCCTCGTTTTCCTTCGTCGAGCGCTCGAAATCGGTGTCGTCGATGCGCAGCACGAACACGCCCTGGTGCTTCTTCGCGAACAGCCAGTTGACGACGGCGGTGCGGACATTGCCGGCATGGATGCGGCCGGTGGGCGACGGGGCAAAGCGAACCTTGACGGTCATGGCGGAAGTCTCAGCAAAAAATGGGAGACACCCCATACGCCGTGTTGATTGGTTTTTAAAGGCCCAAGGCGCGCGAAACGACGTCGATGCCTGGCAGCTCACCGACCTGGCTTGCAGCCAACAGAAGGTTGCGTTTGACCGAAAGCGGAAGGGTTTCCAGATCACCCTCGCCAAAAAAAGCCAAGGCTTTCAGGCTTTCGCTCGGCTGAAAGGTTAAGCCAAACAATGCCCGCGCCGCGCTCAGTCCTTTGGCCAGGTCCATGCCGGCGGCCAGCATGGCGTGGATATCGAGGTAATCTTTGGCCTCGGCGCGTTGCAAGATGACCTTGAGCTTGGTCGCCATCAGGTCGTCGAGCGAAGCCACTGTCAGGACGCGGTCTTTCGTTGGTTGCGGTATTCCTACCCGGCCAAAGCGAACGGGCGCCAGGAATGAGACCTTCACGGGCGCAGTCTCTCTCGTGACCAACACCGTCAGGCCATCTGGGCGGTCCTGGATCACTGCGGGCGACGCCAGAAAGGGCACCTGGCTATAGAGGCTGTCCTTGTCCAAGGGCTGATCATGGAAGAAATCGAAATCGACGGAAATGCGATGTCCCACGCGCAGCGCAATCGCCGTGCCGCCATAAAGGACAAAGCCCAGGCGCGTTATCGCGGCAAGATCGGGCCACAGAGCTTGCTGTGCCAGCGGCAGGCTATCGAAGTGATGGTCAAATCCGGTCGTCACGCCAGTTTGCGTTCCGGCATGGGCGGGACCTGCTCCGGCGCGGCCAGGCCGAGCCGGTAATGCCAGTAGTGCCAGGACCGGGCATTGAACTGGCCGATCTCTGCGTGCGCGATGACATCGCGCAACGCGTCATCGCCAAAACAGTTCACCATGGCCTGGACGTCATCATAATCACCCATATTCATGACCTGCGCCAGGATGCGCTTGGGAAATTTGAGGGCCTCGTCCGGCGTTTTCCACCAGACGTATTTCCGGGCAAGGGTTTTGAGCAGGCTTTCGTCGTCGGCTGTCATGGCGCGACTCTAGCACGTTTCCGACCTGTGCATAAGCCGCAGGTCAGTCATCCCGGTGGACGCGTTCGGAACGCTCGTGGCGTTCCTGGGCCTCGATCGACAGGGTCGCGGTCGGGCGGGCTTCGAGGCGGCCGAGACCGATCGGCTCGCCGGTTTCCTCGCAATAGCCGTAGGAGCCGTCGTCGATGCGCGAAATGGCTTCGTCGATCTTGGAGATCAGCTTGCGCTGGCGGTCGCGGGTGCGCAGTTCCAGCGCGCGGTCGGATTCGGAGGAGGCGCGGTCCACCAGGTCGGGATGGTTCTCCGTCTCCTTCTGCATGATGTTGACGGTTTCCTTGGCGCCCTTGAGGATCTCGTCCTTCCAGGCATTGAGCTTGGCGCGGAAATAGGCGAGCTGGCGCGCGCTCATGTACTCTTCGTCTTCGGAAGGGCGATAGGCCCCGGCCACTTCCGGCACTTCAACTGACGGCATATGCTTTCACACCCTCGAGTTTCGACGCTTGTCCCAGGACGGCAAGTTCCGGCAATTCCCCAGCAAGAACAATACCAAGCGCCCGGGTGGCGTGTTGGCGGGCTTATAGTGCGCGCCCGATAGCCTGTGAAGCGATATTTGGATGTGTGCGCTGCGATATTTGATGAAGAGTCCGTGACATCAACTCCGGGACGAATGTCCCGGCAAGGGCGCATGCGCGCCCGAGCCTTGGCGAGGAGCCATGCGGCGCTTGAGCTAAAAAATCACATCAGCCGGCGCTTGGCCATTTCGACATAGGCGCGGGTCTCGATCTCGTCGAGCAGGCCCTTGAGGCGGTCGTCCTCGATATCCTCGCGCTGGAGGGCGATCAGGGCCTGGAGGCGGATCAGGGCGGCGTCGTCGATCTCACCGGACAGGACGCTGACCTTGAGGTCGTCAAGGGCGTCGAGAATATCGTGCGAGCGCTTGACCTGGCGGCGGCGGCGGCCGGTCAGCACGTCCTCCTCGCCTTGCAAAGCCAGGATGGCGTCGACGCCGAGCGCGCCGAAAGCGGCCGAGGCCTGGGCGGAGGCGGCCGATTTCTGCCCGCTCTCGCTCTTGCCGAGCGAAAAATCGCCGCCGGCGCGGCGCGCACCGCCAGACGGCGCGCTGTAACCCATGCCCGTGGCCGAATTGATCTTCATCGTCATGGTCGAACCCACGCATTATCTATCGGAAACATCGCGCAGATTCTGCACAAGCCATCCTCACGGGACGGCGGCCGCATTTCTGGCGGCGTGGCGATGGGACAATATTGCCGCCAGAGGGTGAGCGAAGCCTTAACGCCCCGGTAAATTTTTCCGGGCGGGAGAAGCGCTGGCGCGCCGCCTCAATATCTCTTTGTTTTTACTGTGAAAAATCTTCCGCATTATGTGGCACGAAACTGGCATTCCGCATGAACGCTCATAGTTAACGGGTGATGGAATGAAGTTTTCGCCGATCAGCGCCCTGTGCGTCGCCGTCCTTGCCGGCCTGCTGGCGTTCAGCCAGGCCCAGGCCTCATCGCGCATC
Source organism: uncultured Caulobacteraceae bacterium (assembly GCA_964474575.1). Lineage (GTDB taxonomy): Bacteria > Pseudomonadota > Alphaproteobacteria > Caulobacterales > Caulobacteraceae > Asticcacaulis. Next base: position 5,534 of record CAYYTA010000005.1, read on the forward strand.
AAGGACATTGTCGATGTCGAGGGCGTACGCAGCAATCAACTGATCGGCTATGGCATCGTCGTCGGCCTCAACGGCACCGGCGACACGGTGCGCAACTCGCCGATGCTCAAGCAGTCCATGGAGAGCATGATGGAACGTATGGGCGTCAATATCCGCGACGCCGACCTCAACTCCAAGAACGCCGCCGCGGTCATGGTCACCGCCGATCTGCCGCCATTCGCTGCACCCGGAGCACGCCTTGATGTCACCGTCTCCGCCATGGGCGACGCCAAGAGTCTGTTGGGCGGGACGCTGCTGGTGACGCCGCTGCTCGGCGCCGATGGCAACGCCTATGCGGTGGGCCAAGGCACGGTGCAGACCGGCTCGGTCTCGGCCGGCGGCGCGTCGGGCTCGTCGGTGACCAAGGGCGTGCCGACCGCCGGGCGCATCTCGGACGGCGGCAGCGTCGAGCGCGAGACCGGCTTCAACCTCAACGACATGGCGGTGGTGCGCCTGACCCTGCGCAATCCCGACTTCGCCACGTCGAGCCGCATCGCCAGCGTCATCAACGCCCAATATCCCGGCACCGCCTTCGCCCAGAATCCATCGATCGTCGCCGTCAAGCCGCCGGCGGGGACCAGCAACATGGACTTCATCACCCGGGTCGAAGGCCTCGACGTCGAAGTGGATGCCCCGGCCAAGGTGGTCATCGACGAGGTCAATGGTGTGGTGGTGATGGGCGAGAATGTGCGCATCTCCAGAGTCGCCATCGCCCAGGGCAACCTGACCATCCGCGTCGACGAGCAGCCGGGCGTCAGCCAGCCCCTGCCCTTCTCCCAGGGCCAGACCGCCGCGGTACCGTCGAGCACGGTCAGCGTCGACGAGGAAAAAGGCAAGCAGATGCTGACCCTGGGCGGCGGCACGTCGTTGAGCGACCTTGTGTCAGGATTGAATGCCTTGGGCGTGACCCCGCGCGACATGATCTCGATCCTGCAGGCGATCAAGGCTGCCGGCGCGCTGCAAGCCGATATTCAAGTGATGTGATGAGCGGGTAATGATCATGGACACGACCTCTCTTCTCACCCTCCAGTCGGCGCAGACCCAGGCCCGGGCCGGTACGCAAACCGCCGTCACCTCGGCCATGGCCGGCCCGTCGCAGGACAAACATGGCAAGCTGGGCCTAGATTTCGAGGCCATGTGCCTGTCAAACCTGCTTTCGCCCATGTTCGAGGGCCTCAAGACCGATGGCATAGGCGGCGGCGAAGGCGAGGAAGCCATGCGCTCCTTCTATATCGACGCGATCGCCAAGGGCATGGCGCAACGCGGCGGGCTCGGCATCTCCGACATGATGCAGCGTGAACTACTCAGGATGCAGGGAGCATAACATGGCCTTGTCGGCGCAGAACGGTTCGGAGCGGGCGCGGCAACTGACCGCCCTGACGGTGCGGCTGGGCGAACGGCTGGAACGCGAGACGGCGATCCTGGAAGCCCACCGGCCGCAGGACATCTATGACGGCATCGAGGAGACGCGCCAGCTGTCCAACCTCTACCGTCACGAATGCACGCGCATCCGCATGGACCCCGGTTTGCTGAAAGGCATGACCGCCGCCGAGAAAATGGCGCTGAAGGCGGCAACCGAGGTCTTCAATGCCCTGGTCCAGCGCTACGAGCACGCCGTCGGCGCGGCCCGCGCCGTGACCGAAGGCATTATCGCCGCCGTGGCGCAGGACGTCCACGCGACGCGCCAGATAGCGACCACCTACGGCCCCGGCGCCCGCGCCAACACGACCGGCCCGCAGTCGCTCAATTTCGGCGGCGTCGCCTGAGTCAGCCCTTGCTTAAAAATGGAAATTCCCAAATCCGGGTCGGATAATAAATAAGCCACATGACAAACCCCACTAAGCCCTGTGCCAGGAAGAGGTGGTGCGTGATGCGATTATAGATGGCGTGGTTACCATCAACGACGACACTGATGCGTCGGCCGGCAGCGACGAGAGCCATCAAGTACCACAACCAGAGCAGCACAAGGATCAGATACGGTGGGTTAGACATCCGATCCATCATAAAGTATTCGTTAATATTGGTATCAAAGATAGTCATGACTGTGGCAAGTAGCGCGAATCCAATGCTTGGGTAAAAAAGCGAAATGCCCAGGCTGTACAGATGAACGCGCGTCAACGCCTCGATATGCCCCGGCGCGGGCGTCAATCTGCGCAACAACCATGTAAAGACATAAGCGTTGAGAACCAGCGCCAGACCAAGCAGAGGCGTAACGAACAAATCATATGTCCGGGCAATCAGTTGCCGCCACTCAGCGGTCGCAAAAGCCCTTTTGTCCGATGACTCCGCGAGCGCGGCCCAAGGGTCAATATTGCCGTTGGCGCGGGCGATCAATTCGTTGAGTATCTGCGCGTGTCGCCTCTCCCACATCTTATGAAGGTTCGTGCATTTTTCAGAGCTTAGTACCGAACATGACCCTTTGGGCCGGTAAAAGTTGACCAATTCGGCCTCGACGCTAAGATTTTCTTCCAGAAGGAGGGCAGTCGACTGCGTCCTGATGTAGTCCGGATAGGGAACATCCTTATTCGTCATGAAATCGTGCTCGGTGTCCTGCGGATCGGCTATCACCGGCTGCACCATCCGATCCTTGAAAGACGCGACATAATCCTGTTCGGCCTTCCAACTCGTGAAATAGGGCTCGGGAGCTGCCTTGGGGATCGGATGGATCAGGTTGACTATCGTCAGGACGGCGCCAGTAACGGCGCCCGGCAGGACCATGCTCTTGAGAGCAAAACCCAGAGGCGGACTGCACGGTCCGGCGGTCTCGCTCAAGATGAGCATCGGATCGTTTTTCAATCGCCGGCGTTCCCTCAGGAAATCGACGATATTGAACAGCTTGTCGAAAATCAGACGGAGCCATTCCGCTCCAATTCCGCCACCCCCCATTTTTAAAAAATCTCCCCTCGCGTGAGCATTTCGACGGTTTTACCGCATGTGACGCCCAATCACCATCATTGCTTCAACCAGGCATCGCTTTCTTGCTTAACCGCCGCTAACCTCTTCCTTTTACCCGCCTTTTACGCGCCGCCGTTAACCTCTTGTGGGAGCGGTAACAGGGGAAGGGTCATGGCCAAGGGTAATTTCTGGCGGAACCGGCGCGGCAACGTGACGATGATCTTCGCCCTGTCCTTCGTGATGCTCGTGTCGGCGGTCGGCGGCTCGATCGACTTTTTCCACGCGGCCTCGGCGCGCAACGACCTCCAGGACGCGGTCGACGCCGCCGTCCTGGCCGGCGTGCGCGCACCCTCTACCAGCATGTCGTCCGTCGCCGGCAAGGCGTTCAGCGATAATATCGCGGCAGCCTTTTCCGGCGCCAGCCAGAGCTATGCCAGCAACTCGGCGTCATCATCGGCATCTTCCGGATCTTACGTCACCACCAGCCTGACCGGCACGGCCGGCGTCGACGTGCCGACATGGATGCTGAAGCTGGTCGGCATCGATACGCTCAATGTCAAGGCGACAGCGACCGCGATCGGAACCACGCCGATGGGCACACCGTCGGGCACCTGCATCTACGTCCTTGATCCGTCGGGCTCCCAGGCCCTGCTGGTCAATTCCGGCGCCCAGGTCTCGGCGTCGGGCTGCGAGATCGACGTCAAGTCGACCGGCAATCCCGCCGGCATGTTCAATTCGGGCAGCAGCCTCAACTACAAGAAGGTGTGCATCAAGGGCACGCAGGTGACGCTGAATTCGACCACCGTGCCTAACCTGAGCCTGGGGTGCGCGGCGGCGGACGATCCCTATGCCGGCACCCTGCCGACGCCGGCCTCGTCGACCTGCACCTATTCCAACCTCAACTACAGCGCCGCTGCCCAGACCATGAGCCCGGGCGTCTATTGCGGCTGGTTCAACTTCAACAATTCGTCGGCCACGGTGACCTTCCAGCCCGGCGTCTACGTCATCAAGGGCGGCGGCTGGAACGTCAACGGCGGCACATGGAGCGGCAACGGCGTCACTTTCTATTTCGCCGATACGTCGAAGATCCAGTTCAACAGCGGCATAGCCGCCGATCTCAGCGCGCCGTCGTCCGGCACCTACAAGGACATCCTCATGTATGAGGCGTCGGGCCTGTCGAAGAGCCAGTTCGTCCTCAACGACTCGGTGTCGAACGAGCTGCGCGGACTGATCTGGCTGCCGTCGCGCGAGCTGACCCTCAACGCCAAATCCGGCGTACAGTCCGACGCCCTGACCCTGGTGGTATGGCGGATGATCCTCAACAACACGACGTGGAATCTGACCTCGCTCGGCGGCACCTCAAGCTCGGCCCTGGCCATGACCAATGTCCGCCTGACCAGGTGACCCGAGACCGCCGTCCTATCCGCCCGTCTTCGGATTGGCGTGGCCACCCATGACATCCTGGTCGTCGGGCTTGGAATAGGCGCCAGGCCCGGGATCGTGGTCCTCGGGACGGAAGTTGGGCTGGACGCCGGTCGAGGGACTGCCGCCGACGCGGTTCCAGTAGTCGGAATTACCGGCGCCGGTCTTGTAGGCCCGGTTGGCATCGACCGCGGCGGCGGCGGCCTTGAGGTCCGGCCGGTTCTTCAGGCCGAGATTGGCCTGGCCCGACAGCGCGGCCATGTCGCAATTGGGCGGCGGCGACTTACCCTTGGCCACGGCCGTGTTGCAGAAGTCGTGGTTCTGCATGGCCTGGGTCAGGCTGCCGCGTCCGTTCATGCCCTTGCCGACAACGCCCTGGGCACCGTTCAGCCCCGCCAGTGCACCGGCGCCGGCGGGCGCACCCTTGCCGCCGGCCGCGGCGCCGGGCGCAGACAGGCCCGACGGCTCGACACCCGCCGCCAGGGCCGGCGGCGCATTGGCCGCCTGGTGCAGGTTGAGGTCGGACAGGGCCCCGGCGTCGGCCGCCGGCTTTTGCAGGCCGGCGTCTTCGTCCTTCTTCTTTTTGGTCGTGGTGTGCGGACGGGCTATCTCAGGAACGTCGGAGGTCGCATCTGCCAGCTTGTCCTGGGTGAACTGCCGGCTCTGGTTCTGCTGGATGTCGACCTGCGGCACGGTCTGGGTCTTGATCGCCACTTGCGGCGCCGGTGTCGGCGGCTGGGGCTGCGGCACGACCGAGGGCGGCGGAGCCGCCGCCTGTTCGGGCTTCGGTTCGGCCTGCGGCGCCTGGACTTCGCGCGGCGTGACCTGAGGCCGGGGCTGGACGATGACCTTGGGCTGCGGCTCCGGCGGCTTAGGCACCTCGTAGATCAGGACGTCCTCGGGTGGCGTTGTGTCGAGGTCGGTCATGTCGTAGGGCTTGGGCCAGCTCGACAATATGCCCCACACCGCCAGCAGGTGCACGAACAGCGCCACGGCAGTGGATGCGGCCCACCGCGCCCTCGGTCCGATGACGATGTCCTTACGCCCTACCGTTATGTACATGCGGCGGGTTCCCCCCGTTTGCACTCAAGCTGACGAGCCATCATGGCCTTACTGTGTCCGCTTTACGGCGCGAAGTCAAAACCCTGTGTTGCTGACATATCCTGACAGACGGACGGTTCAGGCAATTTTGCCTCGCAACGGAAGATGTTGCCTCTTTGTTCTTGATTTCAAGTGGCAAATCGAGTCAAAGCTTCTATATTAGGCGTTTGTTGCGAGCGGATACGGTTGGACTCATGACGCATTCCCCCCTTCATCACGATTTCCTCAAGGCCGAATCCTTTATAAAAATCAGAGGCGCGCGGGAGCACAATCTCAAGGGCGTGGATGTCGATATTCCGCGCGGGCAGCTGGTGGTGCTGACCGGGCTGTCGGGATCGGGCAAGTCGTCGCTGGCGTTTGACACCATCTATGCCGAGGGCCAGAGGCGCTACGTCGAATCGCTGTCGGCCTATGCGCGCCAGTTCCTGGAGTTGATGTCGAAGCCTGATGTCGACCTGATCGAGGGCCTGTCGCCCGCCATTTCGATCGAGCAGAAGACGACCTCGAAGAACCCACGCTCGACCGTCGGCACGGTGACCGAAATCCACGACTATATGCGGCTGTTGTGGGCGCGCGTCGGCATACCCTACTCACCGGCCACGGGGCTGCCGATCGAATCGCAGACCATCTCGCAGATGGTCGACAAGGTGATGGCGCTCGAAGAGGGCACGCGCCTGCTCTTGCTGGCGCCCTTCATCCGTGGCCGCAAGGGCGAATACCGCAAGGAAATCGCCGAGTTGCAGAAGCAGGGATTCCAGCGGCTCAAGGTCGACGGCGAATATTACGCCATCGAGGACGCGCCCAAGCTGGAGAAGAATTTCAAGCACGATATCGACGTGGTCGTCGACCGCGTGGTGGTCAAGCCGGGCCTGATGACGCGGCTGGCCGATTCGTTCGAGACGGCGCTGCGCCTGGCCGACGGGCTCGCCGTCGCCGAATATGCCGACATTCAGGAGGGCGAGACCGAACCCCGCCGCATCCTGTTCTCGGAAAAGTTCGCCTGTCCGGTGTCGGGCTTCACCATCGAGGAAATCGAACCGCGCCTGTTTTCGTTCAACAATCCGTTCGGCGCCTGTCCCGCATGCGACGGTCTCGGCGTCAAGCTGAAGTTCGACCGCGACCTGATCATTCCCGATCCGAAGCAGACCCTGGCCGGTGGCGCCATCGCCCCGTGGTCGAAAGGGCCGTCGCCGCTCTATGCCCAGACCCTGCAAAGCCTGGGCGTCCACTACGGTTTCAAGATGGACGCCCGATGGGATGCCCTGCCCGACGGCGTGCGCGACATTCTTCTCAACGGTTCAGGCTCGGAAAAGATCAAGTTCACCTACCAGGACGGCTCACGCCGGTATGATGTGACCAAGCCGTTCGAGGGCATCATCCCCAACATGGACCGGCGCTGGCGCGAGACCGACTCGTCGTGGGTGCGCGAGGACCTGGCGCGATACCAGTCGGAGACGCCCTGCGACGCCTGCCACGGTGCGCGTCTCAAGCCTGAAGCCCTGGCCGTCAAGATCGACAGCAGGAACATCGCCGAAATCTCCGGCCTGTCGATCAGGCAGGCCCATGATTGGTTCAATGGCGTCGAAGACCGCTTGACGCCGCAGCAGCTGGAAATCGCCCGGCGCATCCTCAAGGAAATCAAGGACCGCCTGCGCTTCCTCAACGATGTCGGCCTCGACTATCTCAACCTGTCGCGCAATTCCAGTACGTTGTCGGGCGGCGAGTCGCAGCGCATCCGGCTGGCGTCGCAGATCGGTTCCGGGCTTACCGGGGTACTCTACGTGCTCGACGAACCCTCGATCGGCCTGCACCAGCGCGACAACGACCGCCTGCTGGAAAGCCTGAAAGGCCTGCGCGACCTGGGCAACAGCGTGCTGGTGGTCGAGCACGACGAGGACGCCATCCTGCAGGCCGATTACGTCATCGACATGGGCCCGGCCGCCGGCGTGCACGGCGGCGAGATCGTCGCTGAGGGCCGGCCGGCCGACATCAAGGCCAGCCCGAAGTCGCTGACCGGCCAATACCTGACCGGCAAGCGCGAAATCGCGGTGCCTCACGGCCGCCGCCCGATCAACCGCAAGAAGATGCTTAAAGTGATCGGCGCGCGCGGCAATAACCTCAAGAATGTCACCGGTGAGATTCCGGTCGGGGTCATGACCTGCATCACGGGCGTGTCGGGCGGGGGCAAATCGACCTTTACGCTCGAGACGCTGTACAAGGCGGCGGCGCGGCGGCTCAACAATGCCTCGGCGCATCCGGCCGCCCACGACAGGATCGAGGGGCTCGAAAATTTCGACAAGATCGTCGAGATCGACCAGTCGCCGATCGGCCGCACGCCGCGCTCGAACCCGGCGACCTATACAGGCGCTTTCGGGCCGATCCGCGACTGGTTCGCCGGCTTGCCTGAATCCAAGGCGCGCGGCTACGGACCAGGCCGGTTTTCGTTCAACGTCAAGGGCGGGCGCTGCGAGGCGTGCCAGGGCGACGGCGTGATCAAGATCGAAATGCACTTCCTGCCCGACGTCTATGTCACCTGCGACGTGTGCAAGGGAAAGCGCTATAACCGCGAGACGCTCGACATCTCGTTCAAGGGCCACTCCATCGCCGACGTGCTCGACATGACGGTTGAGGAAGGCGCCGAGGTGTTCAAGGCGGTGCCGTCGATCCGCGACAAGCTGGAGACGCTGAAGCGGGTGGGCCTCGGCTACATCAAGATCGGCCAGCAGGCGACCACCCTGTCGGGCGGCGAGGCGCAGCGTGTCAAGCTCAGCAAGGAATTGTCGAAGCGCGCCACGGGCAAGACCTTGTATGTCCTCGACGAGCCGACGACCGGCCTGCATTTTGAAGATACGCGCAAGCTCCTGGACGTGCTGCACGAACTGACCGACAATGGCAACACCGTGGTGGTCATCGAGCACAATCTCGACGTCATCAAGACCGCCGACTGGATCCTCGACTTCGGTCCGGAAGGCGGTGACGGCGGCGGCGAGATCGTCGCCACCGGCACGCCCGAAGCCGTGGCCGGCAACGCCAAATCGTGGACGGGCAAGTACCTCAAGGGCATGTTGGAAAAACACAAGCAGCGGCAACTTGAACCGGCGCAGTAGTGGCGCGCTTAACCTCCGTTAACCATTTCGCGGCAGGCTTGAGCCCATGCGATTCTCTTCCTTCGCCTGCTCCCTGCTCGCCCTGTTGACCCTGGCCGCCTGTTCGCCGAAAAAGACGGACAAGCCCGACGCCAAGGCCGCTTTTGGCACGCCCGTCGGCAAATGGACCTACGACGGCCCGACCGGTCCGGACCACTGGGGCGCGCTCGGCGGATCGGCGGCGACCTGCGCCACCGGCCTGCGCCAGTCGCCGGTCGACATCTCCGGCGCCGTCAAGTCGCAGTTCGGCAAGGTCAGGCTCGACTACAACTCGGTGTCGGCGACGATCCAGAACACCGGCAAGACGGTGCGCATCACGCCTTTCGACGGCGGCGCCATCACGCTCGACGGCGTCAGCTATCCCTTGAAGTATATCGAGTTCCACTCGCCGTCCGAACATGCCGTCAACGGCCACCACGCAACCCTGGAAAGCCAGTTCGTGCACCAGGATGACAAGGGCCATACGGTCATCGTCGCCGTGCTCTACGACATCGGCGTCGCCGACCCGATGCTGGGTTCGCTGTGGACCTACCTGCCGAGCGACCCAGGCCAGCCGATCCCGCTCAACGACCTGCTGATCAACGCCCAGGACCTGTTGCCGGCGACCGAGGACTACTATGTCTATTCCGGGTCGATGACCACGCCGCCGTGCACCGAGGGTGTGACCTGGATGATCTATTCGTCGCCGATGAGCGTGTCTGCCGAACAGGCCGACACCTTCGAACGCCTGATCGGACCCAACGCGCGCCCGACCCAGCTTCAGCACGACCGCGACTATATCCATCTTTCCGCCAGCTAAGCGGCCTTTTTCGCTTCGGCGATCGTCTCGCGGCTGGATACGGCGCGCCAGGCCGCCATCGGCGCGGCCAGGGTGATGGCCAGGGTCTGCGGCGACACGAAAGCGTAGATGAGGCCGAACGTCACGACATTGTCCGGCGTCAGGAAGGCATGGAGTGAGGTCAGGTCCGGCCGGCCGGTCCCGGCCGTGTTGAAGATGACGCTGGTTACCGCCGCGACGACCTCCTCGCCGAGGAACATGACGGCCTGCGCCAGCACCCCGGCCAGAAGCCAGCCGCCAAACAAGGTCCAGAAAGGCTCGCGCGTCAGGGCAAAGCTGTCGAACAGCGCGATCCGCTTCTCGACGAAACTCTGCACGGGCGCGAACATCAGACGCGCGTTCAGCCACAAGGCGATGGCGCCGCCGAGGCTGAGCCCGGATGCCGCGCAGACCGGCCATAGTCCCGCCAAGCCCTCCAAAGTCACCGCCGGCCATACAGCCAAACCTGTGCAGGCGCCGACAATGGCGATATTGAAGGCGCTGAGCAGGGCCAGAACCAGGACCAGTTGCAGTTCGCGCGGGCCGAATTTGAGAAAACCCAGTGAATCGTCCGTCTCGTCAAAGACGGCGCGGGCGGCGGCGGCGGCAAGGATGGCGGAGGTTGTCACGCTTGCCGCCTGCATGGCCAGCAGCCCCGGCGCTGCCCGCACAACAAGCGGCCAGGTCTGGGTGGCGTCGCCACCGCTTTCCGCCAGGTGAATCAGGCCTTCGACAGCACCACCGCTTGTGGCCACCAGCAGCAGCGCGCCCACGCCCTTGCCGAGCAGGGTGACGAAACCCCACAGCCATAACAGCCGTGGGCGCTTTCGCAGGATGCGGAAACCTTCAAAGGCGAAGTCGAGCGACAGGGTCATGGCGCAATCATGCGCCCGCCGGCGCCATCTGGCAATCAGAAGACCTGTTCCGGGCGAGCCGCCGGGCGCACGCCCTTCAGCCCGCGATAGGCCGACGCCGGCGCGCCGGTCATCAGCGCCTGGGCCAGCGGCGCGACCAGGCCGTACGAAACGGCGAGATAGGCCAGCGTCACGGGCTGGCGAAACATGTCCATGGTCATGCCGTTGCTGTGGATGATCGGGTCCAGCACCTTGATGTCGCCATGACCGGCGACGGCGGCGAAGGCGGCGAAGATGGCGAAGCACAAGGCATAGACCAGTAGGACCATGAGTCCGGTCAGGAGGTAGCCGCCGGTCAGCCACCAGAAGCGGCCTTCGGTCAGCTTCCACGAGCCGAACAGATTGATGCTGTTGTCGTCAAAGGTCTGGACGCCGCAGAATGACAGACGGATGGCGATGCCCGCGACCACAAGCATGGCGGCAAAAGCGGCGACCGTGCCAAGCACGGCGCCCGCCGAACCGGCTGCAACGGCCAAGATGCCGGCGACGAGCGACGCCGCGAACACCGACGCGACCAGCGCTGCAAACATCAGCAGGGTGAACAGGACGGCCACGGCGATCTGGCGCAGTTCCGGGGCGCCGCAGCCCAGCCAGGCAACGCCCTTGTCCTCCTGTTCGAAGACAGCGCGATAGACGGCGCAGCCGACAAAGGCATTGGCGATCAACTGGACGGGGATGGCAATGCCATAGCCCGCCAGGATCGGCGGAAACAGGTTCATCATTGCTTCGGCCTGGGCCATGGTGGCGGGGCCCTGTTGCGCCGGCTGCATCTGCTGCAGCGCCTGGAGCGACGGGCCGGCAAGGCTGACCAGGGCATAGAGCGCCAGGCCGTTGCCAATGAGCAGGAACAGCCCCCACGCCAAAACGGCGTAGGGCTTGCTGCGGATGATGCGGAAGCCTTCGTAGGCAAAATTGATGGTCGGGTTCATGACGTGCTTATGGCCTGTCCCGGCGGGACTTGCAATCAGAACACCTCTTCGGCGACCGACGGCGCATGGCCCGTCAGCGCGCGATAAGCCGCCGCCGCCGGCGCGTTGGCGATGGCGAGCGTCAGCGGCGTGACGACGGCGATGCGCAAGCCGATGGCGATGAGGAAAGCCGGGCCGGTGAACATCGCCATCATGGCATTGAAATCCTTGGGCGGATTTTCCGGCGTGAACGGCGCCATGCCGCCCGGGAAGGCGTTGCCGGTAACGAGGCCGACAATGATCTGGCTCAGTTGCGTTCCGGCTGCGGATACCAAGCCCGACAGGAGCATGGCGATGATGTAGCCGGCGAACAATATCCAGAAATGCTTCTTCGTAAGCCGCCATGAGCCGAACAGGTTGATGCTGCGCGTATCGAAGGTCTGGACGGAATAGAGCGACAGGCGCACGGCAACCCAGATGAGCGCTACCACGATGGCGATACCGTAAACCACGACGGCGGCGACCGCCGCGCCTTGTCCACCGGCCTGATTGACGCCGGCATAGATCGCGAACCCTCCGGCAACGACCGCGATCTCGGCGACAAGGATCAGCAGGAACATGACAAGATTGGCGCCGACCTGGCGCCATTCGTCGCCGCCCAGCCGCATGTAGCCGAGGCCGGCGCTACCGCGATTGCCCAAGACCGCGCGGTACACGGCACAATGGAAGACGGCCGAGATCAGGAGCGCGAGGATGATGATGATGAAATAGGCCGGGATGATCGCCGCGAGAAAGCCCATCATGAGATTGGGATCCGGCTTGTCCGGCAGGTTCTGCAACTGCGGAATGAGGGGCTTGACCGCGAAATAGACGCCGGCACAAACGGCCACCGTCAGCACCAGCGTCACCAGCCCCCAGGTCAAAACGACCCACGGCTTCTGGCGGATAAGCCGAAAGCCTTCAAAGGCAAAATCGACGGAAAGCTTGGCCATGTCCCCTCCCCTGGCGGCGCGTGCGGAGACTATCTTGCGCGCAAATCGACGATCTGCCTATAGGCCGACGACAAAAATCCGGCGACCAGTGGCAGGATGACGAAGACGCTCAAAGTTATCATCACGGCATGGGCGATCAGGTGCAGGTGGGGCGTGTCCAAGGCGGGCTGGCGCGGCGACAGCACGAAATGGCGGTGCAGGTGGTGGAACAGCAGGCCGCCGGCGACAGGCAAGGGCAAGACAAGAACAACGATGCCGGCGAACAGCTTGCCGACATTGCCGGTGCTTAAGCCCAGCGCATTCAGCGTCACCATCTTGCGCTCGGCGACAGTCGCGGCGTGGAAAAGCGAAAACTTGATCGCCAGAAAGATCAGCAGCAGGACAGAAAGAGCGGCGTAGCCGATGAACAGCCAGTCTATATTGCCGTGGCCGAGGCGGAAAGCGGCATGGATCGCCGCCGTCGTGCTGGGCGCGCCCTCAGCCAGGCCGGACAGGTTGAAGATTATGGCGAAGACGACTGCGAGCGTAACGGCGATCAGCAGCCAGAACAGGCCGACGATGATGCCGGCGGCGAACAGGCGCGCCTCGGGCATGGCCAGTTGCACACCGCCCAGGCCCAGACCTTCGTTGCGGGCGCGCCTGCCGAACAGGGCGATGCGATAGAGGGCGCCGAGCGCCATCAGCTTGAAAATGGCGAGGATAATGAGCACGACAAGCCGGTCGCTGTGAGCGATGGCGCCCTGGAAGGCAAAGGTGGGCGTAAGACGCGCAACGACCTGAGGGCCAAAGACGGCGAAGGCCCATAATCCGATCAGGGCCAGCCACGCGCCACCCCACGCCGCCGGCAGCGACGAAAGCGCAGCCGAAAGGGCCCGCGCCATCGAAAAGGACGCCCTGGTACTCATGCTTTCTGCCACCCCGTCACGCGCATCGGACCATTTCAGGCCGTATCGATTTGAGACTCAAATTCTTTCGCTTGAAAAGGTTATTTCGCAGGCTTGCGCATATTTGCCGCGCCCCCTTGCTAACCAGCCACAGTTTATATAGCCCAGCGGCATGACAGATATAGAACCCATCCACGTCATCGGCGGCGGGCTAGCTGGCTCGGAAGCCGGATGGCAGATCGTCAGCCAGGGCGTGCCGGTGATCCTGCACGAGATGCGCGGCGTGAAACCTACCGACGCCCACCAGACCGATGACCTGGCCGAACTGGTGTGCTCCAATTCCTTCCGGTCGGACGACTGGGAGTTCAATGCGGTCGGCCTGTTGCACGAAGAAATGCGCCGGGCGGGGTCACTGATCCTGTCGGCGGCCGACAGGCATCAGGTGCCGGCCGGTGGCGCCTTGGCCGTTGACCGTGAAGGCTTCTCCGCCGCCGTAACCGCAACCCTCGCCAACCATCCCCTGGTAACGATAAAACGCGAAGAAATTTCATCGTTTAACAATTGGCATAACGTCATTTGCGCTACCGGGCCGTTGACGTCAGAGACATTGTCAAAACATGTGTTAGAACTTAGTGGCGAAGGCCAGTTGAGTTTCTTTGACGCCGTCGCGCCGATCGTCCACGCCGACAGCATCGATATGTCGAAGGCGTGGCGCCAGTCGCGCTACGACAAGGAAGGCCCTGGCGGTGACGCAGCCGCCTATATCAACTGCCCGATGGACAAGGACCAGTACGAGGCTTTTATCGACGCCCTGCTGGCCGGGCCGAAGGCGGAGTTCAAGGACTGGGAGCACGTGCCTTATTTCGACGGCTGCCTGCCGATCGAGGTCATGGCCGAACGCGGGCGCGAAACCCTGCGCTGGGGGCCGATGAAGCCCGTCGGCCTGACCAATCCGCATAATCCGACCGTCAAGGCCCACGCCATCATCCAGTTGCGCCAGGACAATGCGCTCGGCACGCTTTACAACATGGTCGGCTTCCAGACCAAGCTGAAACACGGGGCGCAGGCGGATATCTTCCGCATGATCCCGGGCCTGGAAAACGCCCAGTTCGCCCGCCTGGGTGGCTTGCACCGCAACACCTTCCTGCAATCGCCGAAGATCCTGGACCGGCAGTTGCGATTGAAAGCGCTCCCGTCCGTGCGCTTCGCCGGCCAGATCACCGGCGTCGAAGGTTATGTCGAAAGCGCCGCCATCGGGCTGCTGGCCGGCCGGTTCGCCGCGGCGCAAGCCCAGGGCCGCACCCTGCCGGAACCGCCGGAAACGACCGCATTGGGCGCACTGCTCAACCACATCACCGTCGGCCATCTCGAAGGTGGGGCGTTCCAGCCGATGAACGTCAATTACGGCCTGTTGCCACCGATGGAGGCGCCCAAGGCCGACGAAACTGGCGCGAAAATACCGCTGAAGGAACGCGGCCGGGCGAAAAAGCGCCTGATGAGCCTGCGGGCTTTAAAAGACCTCAATTCGTGGCTAGAGGGCCAAAGCCGCTCCGGAAAAGTGCCAGAACTTGCCCGTGCACTTTTCCGCTGAGCGGCGTCCTGCTACAATTTCGAGCGGATTCCGTAGTGGCTTAAGACTATGATATCGAAACGTTTTGGCGCGCTCGCGTCGTTGCTGCTGTTGGCAGGTTGCGCCACGCAGCCGCAGGTCCAGACGGTCTACGTGCCTGTACCGTCGTCCCCTCAGCCCAGTTCGCTGACGCCCCAGCCTGTCATTCTGTTCAACAAGACCAAGAACGGGCGCAAGCTGTTCACGCTGGAGGACGAGTTCCCCTATTGCGACACAGCCACCGGCCTGGTGATCGTGGTGCCCAAGTGGTACGTCACCGACTTCGCCAGCGTGCCGTGGTATGGCCAGGCGGTGATCGACCCGCAAGGCCCGACGGCGCGGGCGGCCATCATCCATGACTGGCTCTATGCGGTCGGGCAACCCGGCAAGCGCGAACTGGCCGACGACATCTTCTACCGCGCCATGCTGCATTTCGGCGTCGACGAAATGCACGCGCGCATCGCCTACAACGCCGTGCGGACCGGCGGCGAGCACGGCTATGGCCTGGCCGGCGACTGGCTGTTCATCGATCCGCGCCGCCCGGACCAGGTCCAGCCGCCGCCGTTCGCCAAGCCCAAGGTCGGCGGCCTGCGCATCATGCCGGGGTGCCAGGGTTTCGATGCCCTGGTCGCCTCGGGCTGGAAGGCCTATGAAAAACCGCCGGCGCCACCGCCCTTGCCGCCTCCCCCGCCGCCGAAACCCAAGCCTGGGTCATGGCTGGTCGGCAAGCTGCTCGGGCATTAACCCGTCAGGTACGCCCACAGCAGTTTCAGACGCTTGGCCAGGGGGCCGAGCGGGCGGCCACGCCGGAACTCCGCAGCCGCAAGAATCCCGGGCAAGGCGAGCGGCAACAGCGCGCTGTCCAGTCCGTCAAGATCAGCACGAACGTCTGTCATCAAATGCCCGAATTCGGCTGTGCCGAACTGATCCGCAGTCAGCGCCTTTGACCGCAGAAGACTAACAAGACCGTACAACCGCGCGGATTGAACGCCACCGACGTCCGCCTGGGGTGCGATAATTCTCGCTGCGGTCTTGAAGACGGCCGTGTCTCCGCTGTCAACTACGTCAAGCGCCTTCCGCAAACTGATCGTCTTGTCGAGCAGCGGCATCTGGCCTTCGACCATGTCGAGGAAGGCCTGGGGATCGAGGCCATATTTGCCGGTCAGCGCCTTCAACGCCTCGGTCAGCGGATGGTAACGCACCGTCCGCTCGTCGCGAATTTCCTCGATCGCCTCGTACCACCAGCGCAGGCGGATTTCGCCCATCAGCGGCTCGGTCACGCGCTCGGGAATGTCGCGCAGGGCGTCGAGAAAGGCGTAGAGGCTCAACACCTCGGCGCGCTTTTCCGCGTCGGGGATGAAGGCGCAGGCGAGTACGATGTCCTCGTTCTTGGGCAGCAAATCCGAGGACATTCACACCCTTAGCCGAAAATCGTTTGATACATGGTCATGGCGACCAGCATGGGTAGCGACAGTAGCGTATTTACGCGGCTGAAGATCATCGCCTTGCGCGCGGCGGCCGCCTTCTGCTCGGGCGTGAAACCGTCGCGCAAACCGAGCGCGATCTTCTGCGCCGGCCAGATGAAGTGCCAGACATTGAGCATCATGATGATGCCGAGCCACATGCCGGCGCCCATGAAGGCGAACTGCACGTCATTATGAGGGTCGAAGCCGCCAAAGAAACCGAGGGATAGAACTTCAGCCGGATAGTTGCTGACGACGTAACCGCGCAGCCAAGCCAGCACAAGGCCGAAGGCAACGGTGAAGAAGGCGGCCCAGCGGAACCAGAACAGGGCTTCCGGCGCGATATACCTGGTGACGCCGGGCTTCAGTTCGGCCGGCATCTCAGGCATGACGCGAATCTGAACAAAATTGAAGTAGTAGAGCAGCCCGATCCACATGATGCCACAGACCACATGCAGCCAACGGAGAACCGCCGTCGCGAAGAGAATACCGAAGCCTCCAGATCCATGCAGACCGAAGCCGGCGATGAAGATCGCCGCCAGGATCAGGCTGACGATGATGACGTTGCGAAGATTGGAGAAAAAGCCGGCCATGTCCTACCCCTTTCGGACGCCGTTTGCGCACAGCGCCTCATGAACAACCCAGACTCGCATCATAGGGCGATTTTGCCATTTCGCAAAAGATGGAAGTTCGGAAACAGGCACGGACACCGAAAACCGTAGACCTAAGTCATCATGAGGCGGCGAAAAGGCCTGGCTCGCGAGAAACGAAGCGCAGCGTACTTGAGTATGTGAGCATCGTATCGCAGCGAGACGTACCTTTGCAGCCCCTCAGGATGGCTTAGGGCATGGTTTTCTTTTTGCCGGCGTTCTTGAAGCCCCCCATATCGATGATCTCGGCGTCGCCGGCGTTGCGGTTCAGGCCCCACAACAGGATGACCGGCGCGGCGACGTAGATCGACGAATAGGTGCCGATCACGATGCCGAACATCATGGCGACCGAGAAGGTCATCAGGGCGTCGCCGCCGAGGACGGCCAGGCCAGCCAGGGCCATGACCGCGGTCAGGCCGGTGATGATCGTGCGCGACAGGGTCTCGTTGATCGACATGTTGATAACGTCGGTGAGCGGCATCTTCTTGTACTTGCGCAGATTTTCACGGAGGCGGTCGAAGACGACGACGGTGTCGTTCATCGAATAGCCGATGATGGTGAGGATCGCCGCCACGGCGCGCAGATCGAATTCGAGGTGGAAGACCGCAAACAGGCCAAAGGTCAGGATGACGTCGTGGAACAGGGCGAACACCGCGCCCAGGCCGAACTGCCACTCGAAGCGGAACCAGATGTAAAGCATCATCAGGCCGATGGCGCAGAACAGGGCCAGGATGCCGCCTGTCAGCAACTCGCCCGACACTTCGGCGCCGACGACTTCGGTATTGGAGAAACGGGCCTGGGAATAGGTCTTGAGGATGGCGCTCTTGACGCCCTCGACCTTGCCGACGGGATCATGAGACGGTGACTCGAACTTCATGATGACGTCGTCGCCGAGCGGGCTGGCGCCCTGGACCTGGACATCCTTGAGGCCCTGGTCGGACAGCGTGGTACGGAGCGTGGCCAGGTCGATTACAGGGCCGGCGACGTGCTTGCCGTTGACGTCGGTTCCGGTGTTCATTTCAAGCTTGGTGCCGCCCTTAAAGTCGACGCCACAGGTCAGGCCGCCGCACGGCGCCTTGAGCGGGAACAGCGGCGCACGGTCGCCAACCACGGTCAGGAACAGCGAGGCGCAGACGGCGATCACCGACAAGGTGGCGGCGAGCCGCGCGAAATTGACGAAGTGGATGTCGGTCTTCTTCGGCAGGACCTTGATCAGCGGCCACGCCCTGGGCGCGACATCGTCGGCGATCGGCAGGGTCTTGGGGCGGAACAGCCTGAACCAGGCGGCGACGCAGACCTGGGTCACCATGACCGAGGAGAATACCGAGGTGAAAGTGCCGAGCATCAGGGTGACGGCGAAGCCCTTCACCGTGCCGGCGCCGAACCAGTACATGATGCCGGCCGCGACCAGTGTGGTGATGTTGGCGTCGAGAATGGTTTCGAGCGCCTTGGAGAATCCGCCGTCGAGCGCTCCGATCAAACTTTTGCCACTTCGCAGCTCGTCGCGCATCCGTTCGTAGATCAGCACGTTGGCGTCGACCGCCATGGCCAGGGTCAGGATAAGGCCGGCGATACCGGGCAGGGTCAGGGTCGAGCCCAGGATCGACATGCCGCCGATCAGCATGACCAGGTTGGTCAGCAGGGAAACGACCGAATAACCGCCAAACTGGAAGCCGTAGGCCAGCAGCATGAACACCACGACCGAGGCGAAGGCAATCGCGGTGGCGTGCGCGCCTTTCAGCACCGAGTCGGCGCCGAGCGAGGCGGTGACGGTGCGTTGTTCTACGAACTTCAGGGGCGCCGGCAGGGCGCCGCCGTTGAGCATGTTGATCAGGTCAGAAGCATCCTGCGCCGAGAAACTGCCTTCGATGATGCCCTGACCACCGGTGATCGGCGTATTGATGACCGGGGCGGAGATGACCGTACCGTCGAGGATAATGGCGAACTTATGCCCGACATTCTCGGTCGTCGCCTTGCCGAACTTTTGCGCACCCTCGCCGTTGAACTGGAAGTGGATGGCCGGACGATTATACTGGTCGTGGTCCATCGCCGCCTTCTGCAGACTGGCGCCGGAGACCATGATCTTGTTTCGGACGACGATCTGCCCCGATGACCCCTCGCGCTCGGCAAAGGGCAAAAGGCTCGATCCAGGCGGGATGCGATTGTTGTTGATGTCGTCCTGGCTGACCGTTTCGTCGACCATCTGGAAGGTCAGATTGGCGGTCTGGCCGATGACGTGCTTGAGATGCTCGGGATCACTTTCGCCTGGCGCCTCGATGACAATGCGGTTCTTGCCCTGGCGAACGATCGAAACTTCCTTGGTGCCGGTCTGGTCGATACGGCGACGGATGATTTCAAGCGAGCTGTCGACCGCGCCCGCCGAATCCTGGACCAGGCCCGCCGGCGACAAGGTCATGGTGATGGTCTGGTTGCCGCCGAGGGCGATAACCATGTCCATCTGGCCGGGGTTCTTCGGCAGCGGCACGGCCAGCTTGGCCAGGATCGGATAGGCCTGGTCGACCTGCGCGGCCGCCGGAAAATGAGCTGTGACGGTGGTATCGTTGACAACCAGGGTGTCCGGCTTGATGCCGGCGTCGTTCAACTGGTCGCGCGCGCTTTCCAGCAACTGCTTGGCCTTCTGGGCCCGCAAGGCGTCGGTATCGACTTCCATCAAAAGATAGGACCCGCCCTGCAGGTCGAGGCCGAGGTTCAGCGTCTGGGTCGGCATGAAGCCACGGATGCTGTCGCGAGCGCTCTGCGGCAGGAAATTGGGCAGAGAAAAGATGATCCCGCCAATAATGGCGAGGAGCACCAGCCCGATTTTCCAGCGGGATAAAGTCATCATGATGGTAAAGCCTACAGTTCAGGCCATGGCGCGGCCCGGCATTATATTTGCGTACGGCCTCAGGCGGCCTTGGAATCGTTGGCGGGGGCCGGGTCGCCCTTGGCGCGCACTTCGCTGATCATCGACTTGACAACGCGCACGTTTACGCCTGTGGCGATCTCGACCATGACCTCGGTTTCCTCGACGCGCGTGATCTTGCCGATCAGCCCCGACGACAGGACGACGGTGTCGTTGCGCTTCATCTGCGACAGCATGGCCTTGTGCTGCTTGGCGCGCTGCGACTGCGGGCGGAAAATGAAGAAATAGCCCAGGACCAGCATGCCGGCGAGCATGATGAACATACTGGGATCGCCGAAGGGCGATGCGCCCTGGGCAGCCGAGCCGGCGGCGTGGGCGAAAGCGGGGGTGGCGAACACGAACGTCTCCTGAAGGACATTGCCGGAGCTTTCCGCGCCGGTCAAAAATTTTGTGCGTCATACATAGGCGGAACGCCGAAAAGGTCAATGCGAATTCTGTTGCCCAAACGCCTCAGGTCGCGCGGGCGCGGTGAAGTCATGCCCGTCCGTCAACAGCGTCAGGGCAGGACCAGGTTGGGATCGATCGGCTTGGCTATATCGGTCGACGGCGTGTAGCGGATCTCGAAATGCAGCTGCGGCTTGTCGATGACGCCGGTCTGGCCTACCTGGCCGATGACCTGGCCCTTGGTCACCTTCTCGTTGTTCTTCACGGCCATGCCGGACAGGTGCGAATAGCCGGTGTACCAGCCGCCGGGGTGCTTGATGTAGATGGTGTTGCCCAGTTCCTTGACCTGGTCGCCCTCATAAACCACCATGCCGTCCGCGGCGGCGACGACGTCGGTGCCTTGGCTGGCGGCGATATTGATGCCATCATTGCGGACATTGGGCGCAAGCTGCCCGAAGGGCACGACGATCTTGCCCTTCACTGGCCACACAAACATGCCCTTTCCCATCTGGGTGAGCTGGCTGTTGCCGGGGAAGGCGCCGTTCGATGGCGGCGGGGCCGATGTCGGCGCGGGCCGCGTCGGCGTCGCCGGTGGCGGCGTCGGCGTTGCGGTCGTGGTGGTTGTCGTCGTCGTGGTCGTTGTCACGGACTTGGCCGGCGGCGACGCCACGGGCTTAGCTGGTGTGGCGTCGGCGACCGTGGTCACGGTGGGTTTCGACGCCGGGGCCGGCGGAGGTGACACCGGCTTGGCGGGCGGCGGCGCGGACGACACCGCGACCTTGACCGGCGGCTGGGTTACGGGCGCGGCGACAGGCTTGGTGGGCGCGTCGGCGCTGGCCAGCCGGGTCAGGCCCGGACCGTTGGCATGCTCTTCGGCGCCCTTGTCCATCGCGGCGGCCGGAAGCAGGACGCGCTGGCCGATCCGGAAGGTCTCAGACGCCGAGAAGCCGTTGATATCGTATATCGTCTGCACCGGCACGCCGAAGCGCCGCGAAACGCCATACAGCGTGTCGTGCGACTGAAGATCATAGGCGAAGACGGCGCGGCTGTCCCTGGCCGGCGCGGACGCCACGGATGCGGGCGTTGCAACCGCGACGGGCTTGGCCGGTGGCGGGGCGGCGGCCGGCGCCGCGTCTTCCGGCGGCGGAGGCGGAGGTGGTGGCGGCGGCAGATCGGTGGTCGCGATCGTACCATGCGAGTCCGGCGCTGAAATGGCGGGCGACGTGTCGGCTTCGGGCGGAGCCGCTTCCGGCGCGGCGGCCGGTGCGACAGCCGTGGCTTGGTCTGTCGGCGCCTTGTCCTGCATGTAGATCGGGTATTTTGGCTGCGGCATGTCCATGGTGGCGCACGCCGGCAACGTCAGCAGCCCCAGGCCGGCGACGCCAGCAAGCAGGACGCGGCGGGACGCTGAAAGATCGGACGGGATCATGGCGGACTCCTGGACGGCATAAGGCACATGCCAAGTCTCTGCCGATTCATGGTGTACGAATCGTTAGCAAAGACATCAACAAAGCGTAAAAAAAGCGGCAATCAGTCAAAATCGAGGCCGAGCGCCGCCATGACCTCGATATCGGCATTAAGATGATTGCGCGGCGTCTCGCCCGGCATGTAGGAATGGCCGCGCCCGCGTGAGATACCCGACTGCGACAGGGACTTCGCGCCGCACCGCCTGGCCCAGGCCAGGGCGCTGACGCCGGTCGAGGCGACGTCGTTGCCATGTGCCGAGGCCACGGCGTGGCCGATCGTCGCTTCGACGATTGCGCGACGCGTCGTCTTGTCAAGTTCCTCGTCGCTGTCCCAGGTGAGTCCGGATGCGGACAATTCCGCCCGCATGGCGTCGAAGGCCATGCCGCTGGTGATCAGCACCAGGTGCCGGGCATGGCGGCCGCGCAGGGCGTCCATCGATGCGCGCCCGACCTCGTCCTTGCGCAGGACGGTATAGCTGTTGATGACCAGGATATCGGGAACAAGACCCGGAAACGGCGTCAAGCTGCCGTTGCAGGCGATCAATACAGCGCCGTCCGGCCGACGCGCAATATCCGCCGCCGGCGACGATCCCAGCAGGAAGACGGCGCGGCCGCCAACAATATTGGCGAAGCTGATCATGACATGTCCTTTCCGCACACCGCCTAACACATCCATCACCAACGGCGCACAAAAAATTCCGCGCACCGTCATCCATTCACGCAACCGGCGTACATCAAGGATCAAAAGCGGGCCTGGACACTCTTTCCCAATCTTCCCGGCCTGGCATGGAGAACAAGAATGCACGTCATATTCTGGCCCTTCTTCGGCTTCTGGTGGCTGATCTTCCCGCTCGGCTGGATGGTCGTCTGCGTCATCCGCACGATGATGCGCGACAATTTCGAGCGCGAACGCCTGCGCATCCTCAAGTCCTATGCCGACCAGGGCAAGGACATCCCCGAAACGCTGCGGCGCGAACTGTTCCGCTGAGGAGGCACTTATGGACACGTTCGCCGATCTTTTCCGCCATTTCTGGTGGCTTCTTTTCCCGATCATCGGCATGATCTCGATGATCGTGCGCAGCGTCGCCGGCGCGAACTATGACCGTGAGCGACTGCGCATCCTGAAAATGTACGCCGATAAAGGCCTTTCGATTCCTGAAACGCTGCGCCGCGATCTGTAGGAGATTCTGACATGGATACCTTCGCGCACTGGTTCGCCTCCTACTGGTGGCTGATCTTCGTCTTCTTCTGGCCGATCATGGGCATCTTCGGCGCATGGAACCACTTCCACCACCGCACCGAGATGCTGAAGATGCTCAAGTCCTATGCCGACCAGGGCAAGGACCCGCCGCCGGCCCTGCTTGACGCCATCAAATCGGACGAGCAACGCGCCTATGAATACGGCGACCGCTACTATCGTCGCGGCTGGCGTCGCCATCGCGGCGGCTGGGGCGGCTTCGTCGCCTTTGCCGCCATGGCGGCAGCCTTTGGCTATGTCGGCTATTATGGCCACATGGGTGAAGGCGGCACCGTGTTTACCGCCCTGTCCATCGGCTTCGGCATCGGGGCGGCGGCCATGCTGATCCGGGCGCTGTTCGAGACCTTCTCCCGGCCGCGCTTCGACCCTCGCGACTACGAAGACAAATAGCGGCTTGCGATCAACGACCGGCGATCTGACACCATGTCTTCGGCCCTCCCTGTCCAGTCCGCTTTGGTGCATCATGCGCGCCAGGGCTCCGACGAGGCCTTTTCGCGGCTGGTGGCCGAACATCAACAGGCGGTGCGGGCTTTCCTGCGCCGCCTGTGCGCCGTGCCCGACGACGCCGACGACCTGGCGCAGGAAGCCTTCGTGACGGCGTGGTCGAACATGCACAGGCTGCGGCCGGGGGTCAATTTCCGCACCTTCGTCTGCGGCATCGCCTACCGCAAGGCCGCCAACGACCGCAGGAGCCGCGCAAGAACGTCCGCCCGCGACAGCGACTGGCACGACCTGCAGGCGCAGACGGCGACCTCGACCGCCGATGAACGGATGACGGTCGAAGCGGCCCTGGCCACGCTTCCGGTCGACCAGCGCGCGGCGGTGTCGCTATGCATCGCCGCCGACTACAGCCACAGCGAAGCGGCCGAAATTTTGGGGCTTCCTTTGGGGACGATTAAGTCGCATATTCAGAAGGGACGGGAAAAGCTCAACGCGCTTCTCGGAGTACAGTCATGACGCACGATGCTTTGAAAGACCTGCTCAATGCCGCCCCGACCGTGAAGGTGCCGGCCGACGACCTGACCTTCCGCCTCGACGTCATGGCCAAGGTGGAGCGCAAGCGTTTCCAGGACAGCGTCGTGTGGCTTGTCGCCGGCGCCCTGGTCCTGGGCATCGTCCTTGCCCTGGTCATGCCCTATGTCACGCCGGCCCTGGCGCAGCTGGGCCAGATGCTGTGGCCCGCCGCCGTGATCCTCAGCCTGGTCGCCGCCGGCCTGATCGGCCTGGAGCTGACACGCAGATACGTGCGGATCGGCTGACCTTCTCCTCCCTTGCAAGCGCAGCGCAGCGGGGGAGGTGGCTGCGAGCGTAGCGAAGCAGACGGAGGGGGCCATTCCACTGTCCGCAAAGGCCCCCTCCACCGCTTCGCAGGGGGAGAAAGCTAAGCTTCCTTCGCCACGCCGGCAATCAGCGGCACAAAGCGCACTTCGCCGAGGTCCTGGGTATCGAAGCCGCCGTCGGCGCATTTGGTGTAGCGCAGCAGGCGCTGGGTTGAGCCCCGCCCTTGCGGCCCAACCATGATCCCCTTGGGCTTGAGTTGCGACAGCAGGAGCGCGGGCTCCTCCGGCAAGGCGGCGGTGACGAGTATCCGGTCGAACGGCGCCTGCTCCGGCCAGCCTTCCCAGCCGTCGCCGAAGCGGTAAATGATGTTTTCCAGCATCAGCCGGCGGTGGCGGATTTCCGCTTCCAGCATCAGCGAGCGGTAGCGCTCGATGGTATAGACGTACCTCGCCAGCCGCGCCAGGATCGCTGTCTGGTAGCCGCTGCCGGTGCCGATTTCCAGCACGCGATGGCGGCCTTCGATGCGCAGGGCCTGGGTCATCATGGCGACGATATAGGGCTGGGAAATCGTCTGGCCGCAGTTGATCGGGATGGCCGAGTCCTCCCACGACCGGTCGAGGAACAGCTCCGGCACGAACAGGTCGCGCGGCGTCGTTTCCATGGCGTGCAGGACTTTTTTATCCTCGACACCCTGGTCTCTCAGCCCGCGCAGCAGGCGATGCAGGCGCGTCTCTTCCTGGGTTTCGGCCTTGCTCACTTCGCCGCCTCCACGTGCCGCGGCGCGGCGCCGCCGAGTACGCCCTTCAGGCCGTGCAGGGTCTGATAATGCGTCAGGTCGAGGTGCAGCGGCGTGACTGAGATCCGCAGTTCGGCCACCGCCTTGAGGTCGGTGCCGTCAAGCAGGGTCTGCGGATAGTCGTGGAAATCCATCCAGTAATAGTCGCGGCCGCGCGGATCGCGGCGCTTGACGGCGTGCATTTCGTGGGCGTCGCGCAGGCCCTGGCGCGTGACCTCGACGCCGGTGACGCAATCGCCGGGACAGTCGGGGAAGTTGATGTTCATGACCACGTCGGGGGGCCAGCCGTGCGCGACCAGCTTCTGGACGATCGCCGCGCCGTGGTTGCGCGCCGCTTGCCACTGCGCCTCGATGTCGATGTCGAAGTCGAGGCATTGCGACAGGGCGATCGACGGAATGCCGAGCGTCATGCCCTGGAGCGCGCCGGCCACCGTGCCGGACATGGTCACATCCTGGGCCAGGTTGAAGCCGCGGTTGATACCGGAAAGAACGAGGTCGGGCGGTGTATCCATCAGGTCGTTGACCGCGATCTGCACGCAGTCGGTCGGCGTGCCCGACACGGCGAAACGCTTTTCGGAGAGACGCTTGACGCGCAAGGGTTCGTGCAGGGTGACGCCCCTGCCTTTGCCCGATTGTTCGACCACGGGCGCGACCACCCAGACGTCGTCGCTTAAAGATCGCGCCAGATCGTAGAGCACGCTCAGGCCGTAGGCTTCGACGCCATCGTCATTGGTCAGCAGGATACGCATGTTAACGCTTCTACGGCGATTTACGGCCGGTAAGCAACCGCTTGCGGGCTCTATTCACGGAGAAATTAGCAGGGCCACAGGCCCTGCACCCAATACTCGACAGAGGTGCCGCAAACTGGGCGGGGCTTCGCGGCTTCCCGAAAGGTGGACGGTTTCTTGCTTTGACACCGAATGTTAGGCGGAGGGAGAATCACATTCCACGATCGTGAAAAACTTTTTCGCCATTATCGCCAGCCGCGACAGATCCCCTGAATCAAGAGTCATGACGGTTTCAACGCGAAAGGCGTTGTCGCACAAAGAGATTTTGAGAAACACGTGGCCAATGCCGTCACGCGTGGCTTCCAGCGTGAGTTGGCCCTCCAACGCCCGGCCATGAAGAGCGCCCTCCCAACCACGCCATTTCTCTTCCATCTCGGCGAAAAGGAAGGCGATGCCGCTCGGCAACAGGTCAAAAACGCCAACGGTCACCGCCAATCCCGCCATTTCCAATTCGGCAGTATAGGACAGGAAATCCAGGCGCTTTGCGGGAAAAGGCAGATTCTCGTGACTGGCTTCCGGGGCTGACAGTCTCAAGCGTGTTCCATCTCGTTCCAGCAAGAACTGCGGCATGACTTACCCGATCTGCTTCAGGCCGCCCATGTACGGCTGTAGCACGGCCGGAATAGCGATTTTGCCGCCTTCGTCCTGGTAGTTTTCCATGATGGCGACCAAGGTGCGGCCGACCGCCAGACCCGAGCCGTTGAGCGTATGGACGAAGCGCGTGCCCTTTTCGCCGGCCTTGGGGGCGGCCGTCCGCCGGCAGCGCGCATCCATGCGCCGCGCCTGGAAGTCGCCGCAGTTGGAGCACGACGAAATCTCGCGATAGGTGTTCTGCGACGGCAGCCAGACCTCAAGGTCGAAGGTCTTGCGCGCGCCGAAGCCCATGTCGCCGGTGCACAGCAACATGGTGCGGAACGGCAGTTCCAGCTTCTTGAGAATAGTCTCGGCGCAATCGGTCATGCGGTCGTGTTCGGCGGCCGATTGCTCGGGCGTGGTGATCGATACCAGCTCGACCTTCTGAAACTGGTGTTGACGGATCATGCCCCTGGTGTCGCGGCCGGCCGACCCGGCCTCGGCGCGGAAACAGTTGGTCAGGGCGGTCAGGCGCAGCGGCAGCTCTTCCTCGGCGGTGATCGCCTCGCGAACGAGGTTGGTCAGGGAGACTTCGGCGGTCGGGATGAGCATGTAGCGATCACTGGCGGCAATCAGAAATTCCAAATCCGAAGGATGTTCCGGATAAGCCGTGCGCACCTTATGAACATCTGGATCCTTGCTGCCAAACGCTCGATCTATGGCAAAAAGATTTGCGCCTGTATGAAAGAGGTCATCTGCAAATTTCGGTAGCTGGCCTGTTCCGAACATTGCATGCGGCTTGACCAGCACCGGCGGATTGACTTCCAGGTAGCCGTGCTCGCCCGTCTGGATGTCCAGCATGAATTGGCCGATGGCGCGTTCCAGCCGCGCCAGTTGCCCCTTCAGCACGACGAAGCGCGCCCCGGAAATCTTCGCCGCCGCTTCGAAATCCATCATGCCCAGTGCCTCGCCGAGGTCGGCGTGGTCCTTGGGCGGGAACGACAGGATATTCGGCGAACCCCAGATGCGGACCTGCTGGTTGCTGTGTTCGTCGGCGCCCGGCGGCACATCCTCGAACGGCAGGTTAGGCAGCGAGGCCAGCAGATCGCGCAAGGCCTCGCCCTTCTCGCGCTCGGCCTCCTGCGACTGCTCGATGGTGTCCTTGAGCGTGGCGACCTCGGCCATCAGTTCGGCGGCCTTTGCCTCATCCTTCTGCGCCTTTGCCTGGCCGATCTGCTTGGAAGCGTCGTTGCGGCGCGCCTGGGCGTTCTGGAACGCCGTCTGGGCGGCGCGCAGTTCACTGTCCAAAGCCAGCAGGGCGTCGACATCGGCCTGGGCGCTGTCGCGGCCGCGCGACGACCAGCCGTTGACATAGGCTTGCGGATTGTCGCGGAGGGCTTTGATATCGTGCATGGTCGTCGTCCGGCTGCGGGTGGAACTGGCCCCCTCCACCGCTTCGCGGTCCCCCTCCCCCGCTAACGCAGGGGAGGAAAAGGGGGAAACGCTCTTATAGAGATCGAACCGTTACAGGCAAGCCCCTCAACGGCGGCACATCCGTTGTCGCGTTACGGCTCCGGAGCCTTGCCCCCTTGTTACGCCCCCTTGCGGTTCCACTCGATCACGCGCACGCAGATGATCGACACCTCATAGAGCGCGATGATCGGCACCATCAGCAGGCACATCGAGATCGGGTCCGGCGGAGTGACGATGGCGCAGACGACCGAAATGCCGAGGATGGCGTAGCGGCGGAAATCGCTCAGCATCTTGGCCTTGACGATGCCCGCCAGGCCGAGCAGCGTGACCACGATCGGCAACTGGAAGCACAGGCCGAAGGCGATCATCAGCTTGGTGATCAGTTCGAGATATTCCGACACCCGCGGCATCAGGTCGACGCTGACGCCCGCGCTGCCGGTGATTTGCTGGTTGAGCGAGAACCACAGCACCATCGGCAGGATCAGGTAATAGACCAGCGCCATGCCCAGCAGGAACAGAATCGGCGCGGCGACCAGGAACGGCAGGAAGGCCTGGCGCTCGCGCCGGTAAAGGCCGGGCGCGACGAAGCGGTAAAGCTGATGCGCCATCACCGGGAACGACAGGATGATGGCGCCGAACACGGCCATGCGCGCCTTGGTGAAGAAGGTCTCCATCATGCCGGTGGCGATCAGCGATACCGCCTTGCCGGCCGGAATGGCCTTCAGGCCGAACAGGACCATGATCAGGTCAAGCGGATTGCTTTGCGCCGAACCGTGCTCCTGTTCGGCATAGAGCGCCGAGGCGACCTGGAACGGCTGCAGCAGGAACTTGAGGATTTCGCCGGAGAACACGAAGCAGACGATGAAGGCGACAGCAAAGGCGACGACCATGGTGATCAGCCGCGCGCGCAGCTCGATCAGGTGATCCATCAGCGGCGCGCGCGACGCCTCGATCTCGGATTCGTCGTCGAGAATCGGCGTCATCAGGCCGCGCTTGGTGGCGTCGGGCACGGGCGCCGGTACAGCCGCCTTGGGCTCTTCGGTCACTTCGGTCACGGCGCCGCCTTCTTCCGCGCGCGCGGCTTCTTGACGACGACGGTCGGCTCAATTTGAGGAGAGGAATCTGGCATCACCGCCGGCGGCGCGCCGTCGACCGGCGCCACATCGGCGGGCGTGCCGGGCGGCAGACCTTCCATTTGCGGCTCAGGGGGCGTCATCGGCGGCGTATAGGGCGGCGTGGTCGGGTTCTTCAGCCCCTGCTCGATGTCGCTGCTGTAGGCGTTCATCTGGCTCTGGATGTCGTTGAACGGCTGGCCCTGGCGCAGGGCCTCGACCTCCTTGCGCAGTTCGTCGAGCTCGCTCTGGCGCGCCATATCGTCGAAAGCCGAACGGAATTCGTCGGCCATGCGGCGCATCTTGCCGACCCAGCGGCCGACCTCGCGCAGCACCTTGGGCAGGTTCTTTGGCCCGACAACGATCAGGGCAATGGCGGCAATGATGATGAGATCACCGCCCCGGCCACCCGGCAGCATGGCATCCGCTTTCTATTCAGAGGGCCGAATAAGGCTTACGCCTTGGGCTCTTCCTCGACCTTCTTGGTCTCGGGCTTGTCGGACGTTTCGTCCTTCATGCCATCCTTGAACGACTTCAGGCCCTTGCCGAAATCGCCCATGATCGACGAAATCTTGCCGCCGCCGCCGAACAGCAGCAGGGCGATAATCGCAATCCCCAGAATGTGCCAAATACTTAACGCACCCATAATCGTCTCCTTGGAGGCCCGCCACACCATCTACATATGGGGCACAGCCGTATATTTCAAACCTTGTGCAGGTCTTGCAGCCCTTATAGTCGCAGTTTCGCGCCAAGCAAAAGCAAATTCTCTGTTACGACGCGTCAGTTTGTCTCTTCAAAGAAGTCCTGCGCGAATTCGACCTCTTCCAGGTCGTCGAGCGAGGCCGCGTCTTCCAGCACCTGGCCGGACGACGGGTCCGGCACCATGAAATCGGCCGGCACATTGATGTCGAGCAGGCCGGCGGCGCGCATTTCGGCCGCGCCCGGCAGGTCGGCCAATGATGGCAGCGAAAACTGCTCAAGGAAGGCATCGGTCGTGCCGTAGGTCACCGGACGGCCGGGCGAACGCCTCCGGCCGCGCAGCTTGATCAGGTTCATCTCGTGCAGCACATCGAGCGTCCCGCGCGACAGGCCGACGCCCCGCACCTGCTCGATTTCGGCGCGGGTGACGGGCTGGTGATAGGCGATGATGGCCAGGGTCTCGAGCGCGGCCTTGGAAAGCTTGCGCGGCTCCTCCCGCTCCTCGACCATCAGGTAGCCAAGGTCCGGCGCGGTGCGGAACTGCCAGCGGTCGTTGATGACCTCCAGTGCGACGCCGCGCCCGGTATATTGTGCTTTCAGGCTGGCCAGGGCCTGGCCGACATCGCAGCCTTCCGGCAGGCGATAGGCCAGTTCGGCCGCCGACAGCGGCCCGCCGGCGGCGAACAGCAGCGCCTCGCAGGCGCGAACGACATCTTCAGGCTTCATTGTTCACCTCGCGCGCCGGGAAAACGGCCTGGCGTTTGCGCATATAAAGCGTGTCGAACACCGCCAGTTGCTGCAGTTGCAACTGCCCTTCCTTGGCCAGTTCGAGCGAGGCCGACAGGGTCGAGGCGACATAGGACACGCGGCGCGGCCCACCCGGCATACGCGGATGCGGCGCGACATCGTCGAGCGCGGTCCAGCCGGTCAGCGACGGCAGGCGCGAACGCAGGTGGTCGCGGGCGTCCTCGAGCGAATAGGCCTCGATGCGGCGGGTCGGATCGTAATGACGCTCGGTCTCGCGGCGGCGCTGGGTGACATAGGCGCTCATCAGGTCGAAGACATTGGCGTCGAGCTTCGATGACGGAATGATCAGCCGCGCCTCCGGATCGCCACGCGCGAACACGTCGCGCTTGAGCTGCGGCCGTTCGGTCAGGGCCTCGACCGCCTTGCGCATGGCTTCGAGCTTCTTCAGGCGGAAGGCCAGAGCCAGGGCGAGGTCTTCCGGCGCGGGCTCGCCGCCCTGCTTGCGTTCGGCCTTGGGCAGCAACAGACGCGACTTCAGATAGGCCAGCCACGATGCCATGACGAGATAGTCGGCAGCGAGCGCAAAGCGTTTTTTCCGCGCTTCGTGGATAAAGGCGAGATACTGCTCGGCCAGGCGGGTGATCGATATCTTGAGCAGGTCGACCTTCTGCGACCGCGCCAGGGCCAGCAGCACGTGCAGCGGGCCTTCGTAGCCGTCGAGATCGAGGACCAGGGCCTCGTCCGGGGCGATGTCCTCGGGCGCTTCCGGCGCGGAACCGTCGAAATCCAGCCGGCCCTGGCGCGGATCGTGTTCCAGCGGCGGCGGAAAGTCCTCGCTCATGCCACCACCGTGGTAGCGTGGCCTTCGGTCGGATCGGGCCGGGCCTCGGCGGCGGCGACACGGCCCAAGGCCGCATCGAGACGCGCCCGCGCCACCTTGACATCGAGCGGCTCCGGCGCACGCAGGAGACGGCGCAAGGCGGCCTGGGCACGCCGCAGCGGCTCGCCGCGAAGCTTCGGCGCCACCTTGACGACCTCGCTCATCTGGGCCAGCGCGCCATTACAGTGCAGAAGGATGTCACAACCGGCGCGCAAGGAATCCCTGGCGCGTTTGGCGATCACGCCTGACAAGGCGTTCATCGACAGGTCATCGCACACCAGAAGGCCGTCGAAGCCGATGATCTCGCGGATCAGTCTGACGCACTTTTTCGAAGTCGTGGCCGGGTTCTTCCTGTCGACCGCCTTGTAAAGGACGTGGGCGGTCATGGCGATCGGCATGTCGGCATTGACGCGGAACGGATAGAAGTCGACGCGCATCAAATCGTCCATCTTGGCGTCGACGATCGGCAGGGCGGCGTGGCTGTCCGCGCCGGCGCGGCCATGGCCGGGGATGTGCTTGATGATCGGCAGGACTCCTCCGGCCAGCAAGCCTTCGCATACGGCGCGGCCCATCACCGCCACGTCGGCCGGACGGGTGCCGTAGGCGCGGTCGCCGATGATGTCGTGAGCGCCCGGCTGCGGCACATCAAGCACCGGGGCGCAGTCGACATTGATGCCGAGTTCATAAAGGTCGTTGGCCATCAGGCGGGCGCTGAGCCGGACCAGGTCGCGCTCTTCGGCGGCGTCCCTGGCCACCTCACGGAAACGGGCAGCGGGCGGATAGTCGGGCCAGTGCGGTGGACGCAGGCGACGGACGCGGCCACCTTCCTGGTCGATCAGGATCAGCGGCTCGTGGTGGACGCAGGCCCTGAGCTCGCCGACCAGCTTGCGCACCTGGTCGGGGGTATCGACATTGCGGCGGAACAGGATGAAGCCCAGCGGCTGATGCTCGCCGAAAAAGGTCTTTTCATCGGCCGACAGCTCCGGGCCCTCGAAGCCCAGAATGCACGCCTTCATGCCGCGCGCGGCGGGAGTCCTGACGTTCATCGGCTTATTTCACGAAGCAGTCGTGGCCGGCGGCCTTGAGCGCCGAACAGAAGGCCTGCGCCTTGTCCGCCGTCGCGAAGCCGACGAATGAGGTGCGATAGACGATATCGCCCGATGGCTTCACGACCTTTTCGATGCGCTTGGAGGTTCCGCCGAGGAACAGGCCGTAGGATGAAGCCAGCTTGTTGTACTCGCTCGTGGCGATATCCGCCGAATTGAAGGCGCCGATCTGCACGATCGAGCCACCCGACGCCGCGGGTGCGGCGGAGCTGGCCGTGACGGCGGCCACCGGCGCCACCGAGGCCGAGGCGGAGGCCGACAGCGCCGGATTTCCGACCTGAGACGGCAGCGGCCCGGCGATCGGCGAGGCCGCTGGCGGCGACTGGTCGACCGTGGCCTGGTTGGCGGTATTTTGGGGCGTATCGCGCACGCCCGGCGTTTCGGTATCCGGAGCGAACTTCGCCTGGGCGCTGTCGTCGGGATTGGCCAACTGCTGTTCGGTCAGCGGCTGGGCGTCCTGAACCTGGGTGGTGTCCTTGACGTCGCCCAGGCTGTCGCCGACCGTCGGGATGCGGCCGTGGCCGCGCAGGCTGGAATTGAGGAAAATGACCACCGCGATGAGCAGGACGACGAGGAAGATGCCGCTGATGATAAGGGTCAGCGGCGCCTGGTCGCGCTGCGGCCGCCGGCGCGTCTCGTAGGACAGCGTGTCCTCGGTGGGGGGCGAATAGGTGCCGCGTTCCTCGTCAAGCATGATGAAATATCCCGGAGCCGTCCGCGACGGGGACGGCGAAAACAGACGAATTAAGCCTGATTCCTGTTCAGGCGCGCCGCACTTTACAGAGTGGCAGACGATTTTGACACCCCTGTGGCCAAAAATGCGCGGTGGTGGAAATCGGCGGGTGAAGCGCAGGCTTGCGACCCCTGCCCGGCCCGCCTATCTTCGGGCGAGACGAAGGAGGCCCTTCATGCCCGTCATCGACAATACTGCCCGCCACCGCTACGAGCTCGAGGTCGACGGTGCGACCGTGTTTTCCGACTACCGCCGCGACGGCGACACCGTATCCCTGACCCATGTCGAGGCGCCCATGTCCCTGCGCGGCACCGGCGCGGCCGGACGTCTGATGGAAGGCATCATGGACATAGCCGCGCGCGACAAGCTCAGCATCGTGCCGGTCTGCTCCTACGCCGTCGCCTGGATGAAACGGCACAGGGCGCTCTGAGGTTGAATCGAAGCTGCGGCCATGTTAGGCACGCCGCTTTCCCGGAACGGGGGAGTAGCTCAATGGTTAGAGCCGACCGCTCATAACGGTCTGGTTGGGGGTTCGAGTCCCTCCTCCCCTACCAGGGCAAGCCCCCGGACCTGATGCGCGACGGCGCCACGCCACCACATTTCCGCCTTTCTTCATTCAGACGCCGTTCAGCCGCCGCCGGGCCTAATGTGGCCACGGTTCGCGTGCATCGTGACCGGATTGCAATAGAAAGAGACCCTGACATGACCTCCCGCGCAAAGACCTTTTCCGCCATCGCCCTGGCCGCCGTTTTCGCCGGCGCCCCGCTTGCCGCCTCGGCCCAGATGGCGTCGCCGCCTGCGCCGATGGCCCCCATGCCCCAAAATGTGGTCATGCCGACGACCGTGACCCTGACCGCCAGCGGCAATGTCAGCGCCGCCCCCGACATGGCGACGATCAGCTTCGGCGTCGTCACCCAGGCCAAGACGGCGTCGGACGCCATGAAGGCCAACAATGTGCGCATGAACCTGGTCTTGGCCGCGCTCAAGGCCACCGGCATCGACCCCAAGGACATCCAGACCTCCAGCCTCAACCTCAACCCGCAATATACCTATCCCGACAACCTGCCGCCCAAGCTCAACGGCTACCAGGCCCAGGACCAGGTCAGCGTCCGCGTCAACGACCTGACGAAAACCGGGCCGGTGATCGACGCGGTCATCGCCGCCGGCGTCAACCAGCTCGACTCGATCGACTTCGGCCTGAAGAACGACCAGGCCGCCACCGACCAGGCGCGCCAGCAGGCCGTGACGACCCTGATGCAGCGCGCCCAGCTCTACGCCACCGCCTTCGGTCTCAAGGTCAAGCGCGTCGTGACCATTTCCGAAGGCGGCCCGGCCCTCTCGCCGCCGCGTCCGATGATGTACGCCAAGATGGCGGCGGCCGGTGTCTCCACGCCCGTCGCGACCGGCGAAATGCAGTTGAGCGTCGACGTCACTGCGACCTTCGAACTTAGCAACTGACACCAAGCTCCTATGGCAGGTGACAAGAAGTTAGCCTTCTGTTAACTTCACGGCCACTGTCAGGGGGGCGGGAAAAAAAGCGCCTCTCTTCCGAGAACGGGAGGCGCCGGGTGTCACAAAATCATCGCAAATTCAACGGCCTCGGCCGTGTCGCCGTCATCGGCGGCGCGGTCGTTGCCCTGAGCGCGGGAGGCCTTGTCCTGGTCACCCACGCCCAGGAAAAAGCCGCCGATACGGCGGCGCAGCCGAGCGCGCCCGTCGCCTACCAGGCCATGAAGCCCGACGCCGCCACCGGCAAGGATGCCGCCGTTCTCGCTCCGGCGGCTGTCACCGGCAAGCCAGTGGCCCAGGTCGCGGCCCGCCCCAATTTCCGCGGCGACCTTATCAAGGGTAAGCCGATCCTCTTCCGCCGGCCGCTGCCGCCTTCGCGCGTGCAGTGGGCCGCCGCCATGAACCAGGCCAGATCCATGGCGCCGCAGCACAAGCAAGGCGGCCTGTGGTCGCGCCTGCCGAAGAAGGACCTCGACCGCACGCGCCTGCCGGTCATCCTGCCGCGCGACGGCGGCTTCGTGCAGACCGCCAAGGCCAAGATGATGAGCTTCGGCGACGCCTACGCGCTCAACATGCCGCAGGACAAGGGCGTCCAGATCACCATGTACGGCAACCGCACCTTCGTCCCAGGCGACAAGGGCGCGATCTCCGACCTGCCGGTGCAGAAGCTGGCCGGCGTGGCCGACGACGTCCGCATCAGCCAGACCGAGGACGGCTGGACGGCGACCTTCACCCGCTACGGCGTGGTCTATTCGCTCGACGTGTCGTGCGACGACATCAACAGCCCCGACTGCCAGACCGACACCTACATCCGCAACGCCATCGCCCAGATGGACGACGTGGAGGTCGGCGCGGACGCCGCGGCCGAGGCCCAGTCCGACCAGGCGTCGTCGAGTTCATCGGGCAACTGGCTCGACCAGATCTCGCAGACTGTCAGCAAGCTGACCAAGGGGAGTTGAGATCATGAAACGCATCCATCCCCTTGTGGGCATCGCCGCACTCGCCCTGGCCCTTGGCGCGCTCAGCGCCTGCGAACCTTCCGCCGGCACCGGCTCATCATCCAGCGAGGACGGCACGGTCTCGATCCCCAGCAGCGGCGCGGACGATTCGACGGCGGCCTCGGACATGTCGGACAGCACGGCGGCCTCCGAAGACGCCTCGTCGGACTCCTCGTCCTCGGTGGCGATGGTTGATTTCCCGCATGAGCCGGCGACACAACTGATCTCCGGCTCGGGCCCGGGCTACACCGACCTCAGCAACTGGGCGCCCGGCATCTGCTTCCCGCTGGCCCAGACGCCGGACTACGCCAATTCGCAGGTGTATGATCCGGGCGGCGACCACTATCCCAACACCGCCCACCCGTCGGGCAGCCAGTGCGACGCGTCGAACTACAGCTATCCGTGGCACGACAACTTCTGCGAAACGCGGCCGCAATGGTCGAATGTCATGTGCTCCAGCGGCGGCGTCGGCCACCAGGGCCAGGACATCCGTCCGACAACCTGCAAGGCCAATACCTACTGGGCCGTGGCGGCCGAAGACGGCGTCATCACCCAGGTCGGCAGCTATACCGTGGCGCTCACCGGCAACGACAGCCCGCACCGCATCTTCCGCTACCTGCACATGCAGAAGTCGACGCTGAAGGTCGCCGTCGGCGACCACGTGATGCGCGGCCAGAAGCTGGGCCTCGTCTCCAACAACCTCGGCATCTCCAACGGCGTCCAGCAGTACACCACTATCCACCTCCACTTCGAGGTCCGCGTCGCCCAGGCCGAAACCCTGTCCAACGGCACGACGATCGCCGCCAACAGCTTCGTCCCGCCCTATACGGCGCTGGTCGACGCCTACCAGCGCAAGCTGGCCGGCGACTGCCCGACGGTGGAATAGGCCCCTCTTTCTTATACCTCCCCACCTTTGGTGGGGAGGGGGACCGCACGAGCGAGCCGTCGCCAAGACGGCGAGTGAGATGTGGTGGTGGGGCGTCTTGCTTTACCGCATGGGTCGCGAATGTTAGCATCCCCCTCAGGGCGCACCTTGAGGGGGATTGCTTTGCCGGAAACCGCCAGACCACCGTTCCGCTTCTGGCGTTTCTTCTTTTCGCTGAAGGGGCGGGTATCGCGTCTTGCGATATGGGCTTTTGTCGTGCCGACCAGGGTCGCCCTGTCGGCCAGCCGTCTGATGTAGCCCTGGTTGCTCAGTCCCCCCCGTGGCTTGAGCAACGGAGGTCTCTGGATCGCCGCGACGCAGGTTCATAATCTCGTGGCCCTGCTGACGCTGTGGCCCATTTTCGCCGTCCTGTTCAAACGCATGCACGATCTTGGAAAAGCCGGCTGGATTGCCTTGGTCTATTTTCTGCCTGTCGCCGAAGGCATATATGCCGTTTACCAGATAACGACGGGCGACATGTCTTTCGATCACTTGGAAAGCGTCATGGCCAACGGACTTCTCGCCGCGGTCTGGTGCTTCACATTGCCGGCCTCGGCATGCTGCCGGGTATTAGCGGCCCCAACCGCTACGGCCCCGATCCACGTCATCCTGAGGCAGCCCCCGACGTTTTCTGAGTTGCCTTGGCCGCCCGTTTGCGCCAAACCGCAGCCATGAGCCAGATCACGCCGTTGTTCACCACCGAGATCTACCGCGCCGACAACCTGATGTCCGCCGACGCGCTGGAGGAACTCGACGACACCTGCCGCGCCATCGCCGACGAGGACGAGGCCGGCCAGGACTGGTCGCAGCGCAAGGGCTATCTTGGTTATACCTCCTATGCCTCGCTCGACGACCTGCCTGAACGCGCGCCCATCTTCGCCGATCTCAAAAAGCGGCTCGACGCCCATGTCGCCGCCTTCGCCGACAAGCTCGACTTCGACCTGCACGGCCGCAAGCTGAAGCTCGACTCGATGTGGATCAACGTGCTCGAACACCTCGGCACCCATTCCGGCCATATCCACCCGCACAGCGTCATTTCCGGCACCTTCTATGTCGCCATCCCCGAAGGCGCCGCTGCCTTGCGTTTCGAGGACCCGCGCCTTGGCCTGATGATGGCGGCGCCGTTGCGCAAGGCGCACAGCCCGCGCCAGAACTTCCATTCCGTCGCGCCCGCGCCCGGCACGGTCCTGCTGTGGGAAAGCTGGCTGCGTCACGAAGTGCCTATCAATATCGCCGACGACCTGCGCATTTCGGTGAGCTTCAACTATGCCTGAGGTGGCCCTGGTCGGTTACGGCTATGCCGGCAAGACGATCCATGCGCCGCTGATCCGGGCGGCCAGGGGACTCGATCTCGCCGCCATTGTCAGCGCCCGCCCCGACGCCGTCCATTCCGATTATCCGGACATGAAGGTCGCAACCTTCGACGAGGCGCTGGCTGATTCCGCCATCAACCTGATTGTCATCGCCACGCCCAACGACCTGCACGCGCCGCAGGCCCATGCCGCGCTCGACGCCGGCAAGCATGTGGTGATCGACAAACCGTTCTGCCTGAGCGTCGCCGAGGGCGAGGCGCTGATCGACCATGCCCGCCGCGCCGGCCGCGTGTTGTCGGTCTTCCATTGCCGCCGCTGGGACAGCAATTTCCTTACCTTCTCGGGGGTCAGGCAGCGCGTCGGCGATGTCTATCAGTTCATCCTGCGCTACGACCGCTGGCGGCCGGAGGTACGCGACCGCTGGCGCGAGCGCGCCGGTCCCGGCTCGGGCATCTGGTTCGACCTGGGTTCGCACCTGGTCGACCAGACGCTCACTCTGTTCGGCTGGCCTGAGTGGATCAGCGCCGATATCGCCGCGCAACGGCCAGGCGCCCAGACCGACGACGTCTTCCACGTCATGCTCGGCTACGGCCCGGACCAGCATAATCTTCGCGCCATCCTGCATTCGTCCATGCTGACCTTCGCGCCCGGCCCGGCCTTCGAGGTCCAGGGCTCCGGCGGCGCGTTCGTCAAGTACGGCATGGACATCCAGGAAAACATGCTCAAGGCCGGCAGGACGCCAGGCGAAGCGGGCTGGGGCGTCGACATAGAGGATGCAACGCTGACCGACACTTCCGGACAATCGGAAAAGATCGTTGCCACGCCCGGCAACTACCTCGCCTATTACGAAGCTATGGCCGAGGCGATCTTGTCAGGCGCGCCCGTGCCGGTCCCGGCCGAGGATGCGCTCAAGGTCATGCGCGTACTCGAAGCCGGTTTCCTCAGCGCCCGCGAAGGCCGCCGTATCGAACTCTGAATCGTTGCAGGGTTACTCTCCCTCCTTCCTATCCGAAGGATGAGGAGGTGGCTTGCGCCGGTTACCGGCGCAGGGCCGGCAGGGTCTCCTTGCCTAAAGCGGGATGATCCGCCGCTTCTTGGAGAAGCTCATATAGCCGACATTGGCGCCCAGGCGGAAACCAACGCCGGCGCGGATCGGCGCCAGGACAATGCCCTCGGCGCGCTGGTAGGTGACGCCGAGCCCGCCGATGAAATAGGCCGAGCCCTCGACGCCGGGGAAGCGGCGGTACATGAACACCGGCTCGCGCAGGTTATAGACCAGGGTGAACACCCGCGACGCATTGGCTCCGGTGTCGAAACCGACCGACGGACCCTGCCAGTAGATATGATCCGGCTCTTCCTCATCCTTCATGTAAAGGTTGCCCTTGCCATAGCGGACGCCGATGCCGACCGCGCCCGAGGCTTCCTCGCCGGCGATATAGGCCGTCGGGTGATCGCCGTAATCGGCGAAGATCTTCTCGATCGCCCCGCCCAGCGCCTCGACCGTCACCCCGAGGAAATTCGATCCCGCATGCAGAATCTCGTCCTTGGTGTAGTAGCGATATTCCTTGTCGTCCGGTCCGGCGCTCGACGCCGCCGCGGACGATGAGGCCGACTGGTCCTGATCCTGAGCGTGCGCGACGCCGGACAGGTACGGAAAGGCGGCGGCCGCCGCGCCGGCCAGCAGGAAGTGACGACGCTTCATGGAAGGACTCCTCTGGAACTTGTCAAGGGAGTCTTACGGCCCGTATGGTTAACGGCGGATTTACGAATCCCCGCGCCACGCCCTTGTCACATGACCATGCCAGTCGCCTGTGGCGCGAATGCGGCGTCATTGTGCATGCCTCGCCTTATTCGTTAAGCTCGGGGTGCTGCTTCTGCAGGGTCTTGGTCGCGACCGCCCGCCAGGCGCGCTTCAGCTGCTCCCGCACCCAGCCCTCGTCCACCGTATCCGGCCGCGCCAGGACGCACGGCCAGTTGCGGTGATGGTCGGTGGTGAAGAAGGTCTCCGGATCGGCCTCGATAAGGAAATCGCGGGTGTCGAAATCGACCATGAACACCGGCGCATTCCACGTGGGGTTCCAGTAGAACAGCGATTTCTTCCCTACCTTCACCACCGCCTGGCCCCAAGCCGTGCCGCGTTCGGCGGCCGGCAGTTCGAGGGCGATAGCGATCAGGCGGTCGTGGCTGAGCATGCCGCCAGTCTATTCGCCTCAGGCCGCCGCGTCGAGGGCCGCCCACGCCTTCATCCCCGCCGCCAGCCAGTCAGCCAGGCCGGCCGCCAAACCCTCGTAGTGGTCGCGATACGCGCCATAGCCGGCGAAGACATCGGCCGCGCTGACGTAAATCTGCGGCGTGCATGGCTTGCCCATGACGGCCGCGGTCAGCACGCGATGCCTGGCCAGCAGCTCGGACGCCGCCAAATTCTCGACCGTCATGCCGGATAAATAGGCCGCCGCCAGTTCGGCCTCCCACGCCTCGCGCCGTTCCCTGAGCCCAATCCGTTCCTCGGGCGCCATGGCGGTGAGGCGGCGCCGCGTGTCGGCGATCGAGCTGTCGAGTTTCTCGCTGTAGCGCTCCATCAGCCATTGCTTGTAGGCGGCGGCCTCGGCCTCCGATTTCCAGATGTTGGGGTAGTCGTTCATGTCCTCTCCATCGATGCGCCGCAACGTCGTCTCGATGACGCCCAGCAGGTCCTGAAGGCTGCGCAGACGTTCGGCCAGCCGCCCGCGATGGCTGCGCAAGGCGCCGGCGACATCGGCATCCGGCGCGTCCAGGAGGCTGCCTATCTCCTCCAGCGCCAGTCCGAGGTCGCGGTACATCAGCACCTGCTGCAACCGCTGAAGCTGCGGCTGTTCGTAATATCTGTAGCCGTTGTCGCCGATCCAGGCGGGCTTGAGCAGGCCGATCTCATCGTAATGGTGCAGGGCGCGGACGGAAACCCGCGCCCGGCTGGCCAGTTGCTTGACGGTATATCGGCTCACAAGGCGCTCCTTATCTTCGACGGAGACGGTGATAGTCCCTCACGCCGCGTGAGGGTCAACCGGCTTTTTTCCGGCATTTTTTGCGGGCGGCAGGCCTTTACCGAATCCCAACCGAAACCGGAGGCGGTCCGTATCGGCCCGGGCGGATAACATGGTTACCATGACCCTATCGGCCAAAAGACACCGTGCCGCCGGAGACGGCGCAAACTGTCCCGTCGGCCGGTCACCTTGCCCCGGATGCGCCATAGCCCATAGCATCCGGGGTCTTTTTTTTGCCCGCCACCCATGTTAGCGCTACCTCAACACGACAGGGAGACGAGTCATGCGGGCATGGGTATTGGCGGCAATCCTGGCGACGGCGGCCCAGCCCGCCCTGGCGGCGCGGCATCACGCGCACAAGGCGGCGGCGGTTCAGCCCGCGCCCGCATGGATGGCGACCTGGGCGACCGCGCAGCAGATTCCCGAGCCCAACAATGCGCTCCTGCCGACCGACCTGACCGACGCCACCGTGCGCCAGATCGTCCACACCTCGCTCGGCGGTATGGCCTACCGCGTGCGCCTGTCCAACGCCTTCGGCACCCAGCCGCTGATAGTCAATTCCGTCCACGTCGCCCAGGCCGTGTCGCCCGCCTCGCCCGCCACGGTCGCCGGCACCGACCGTACCCTGACCTTCGCCGGCAAGACGACAGTGACCATTCCAGCCGGGGCGGAATACCTGTCCGATCCGGTTGACGCCTCGCTGCCCGCCGGCAGCTACCTGACCATCAGCTATTACCTCACCGATCCCCCGGCCCAGGAAACCAGCCATCCCGGTTCGCGCGCCACCTCCTACCTCGTCCATGGCGACCATACGGCCGACACTGACCTCGTAACACCCAAGACCTTCGACCATTGGTTCGGCATTTCCGCCGTCGATGTCGAGGCCGTGTCGAAAGGCGTCATCGTCGCCATCGGCGATTCCATCACCGACGGCCACGGCGCCACCACCAATGGCAACGACCGCTGGACCGACGCCCTGGCCAGGCGCACCGCGCCGCTCGGCCTGGCCGTGGTCAATTACGGCATCGGCGGCAACCACATGCTGACCGACGGCCTGGGGCCGAACGTGCTGGCGCGCTTCGACCGCGACGGCCTGGCCCCGGCGGGCGGGCGCTACCTGATCCTGTTCGAGGGCGTCAATGACCTCGGCAAGGACAGCCGCGAGCGTGACCTGACGCCCGGGGAGCATCAGGCCCTGGTCGACAATATTATCGCCGCCTATCAGCAGGTCATCGACCGCGCCCACGCCCACGGCCTGAAGATCTACGGCGCGACCATCACGCCGTTCACGGGCTCGGACTACTACCACCCCAATGCGGCGGTCGAGGCCGACCGGCAGGCCGTCCATGCGTGGATCCGCGCGGAAGGCCATTTCGACGGCATCATCGACTTCGACGCCGTGGTGCGCGATCCCGCGGCGCCGGACCACCTGCTGGCCGCCTATGACTGCGGCGATCACCTGCATCCCTCGGCCGCCGGTTACAAGGCGATGGGCGACGCAGTTGATCTCAAGCTGTTCAAGTAAGGACCACGCCCTCCGGCGCTGCGCGCCACCTCCCCATCGCAAGCGATAGGGAGGAGGGAGTAGCATGGCGACAGAGGAGGTTGTGGCCAGCGAGCTCCAGAGGTGCAGGACTGTCACCCTCCTCCCTATGCGAAGCATGGGGAGGTGGCATCGAGCGAAGCGAAGATGACGGAGGGGTCTACTCCCCGCCCCTCGCCAAACTATCCGCCGCATTGACCAGGCCGATATATTCCGGGCCGAGGTTGATGACGTATTCGTTCTCGCCCCAAAAGAACGGCCAGTCCTCCTTGTTTTCCGGGAAGTCCGGCTTGAGGATCAGCACGCCCGGCACGATACCGCCGGCGATGAAGGTGAAGTCGGCGCGGTTGTTGCCATAGGCCACCTCCTTCGACACGGTCCCAACGTCCGACACGAACGACACGTTCGAGCCCGGATGGGTGCCGTAGATATAGTCCAGAGCGCGATAGACCGCGTCCGGAGGAACGACATCCGGATAGGCCTTGTGCAGCGCCGCCGCCGTCAGGCCATAGACCACCACCGTGCCGTCCCCCGCCCACCCGCCTTCGGTCACCGGCACGCCGTAAGGCGTAGCGGCGGCCATCTTGTCGCTGTCAGCCTGCCATTGCACCACCGCCGGACGCACGCTTGCCTTGAACGATGCCGGCATGTAGGGCAGGACCTGCGCGATCAGGCGGGCATTGAACGGAAACGCCTTCTGCACCTGCGGCCACATCGCCTCGATGCGGTCGGCATACTTTTTATCATGCGTGGTGATCAGCAGTTCGACCGCCGCCGACAATTCCTCGCCGAGCAAGGGCCCGCCCGTCGTATTGCCGTGCTGGTAGAGGTCCGGCGCGTGGCTGTGCTCGTCGTCCCAGACGTGTTCGGCGATGTCGAGGCTCCTGGCCGCCAAGGCGTCGTCATAGCCTTTCAGCGCCCGTGCTGCGGCCGCCAGGGCCGCCGCCGAGCCGTAGTTCAGCGACGACGATTTGGTGGTGAACGCCCAGCGGTCGTCCGTCGTCCCCGACCGGCCGCCGTCGACCTGGAACGGTTTCAGGCTGGGGTCAAAGATCAGGCCGTCGGTCTTGGTCACCGCATCGCCCAGGTGCGTATATTCGGCGACGTCCGGCTCGACGATGCCGTTGATGGCGTGACCGACCGAGTCGAATTGTGCTACCAGTTGCAGCGTGCCGTGCTCCACCTGCTCCAGCATGTCGGGCTTGCCGTCGGGCACATGGATATCGACATAACGCCGGACCTCGTCGACCGAGGTGTCGTCGCGGTCGATGTGATAGGTCTCCCAGTCCTCGACGAGG
The DNA here is from genome assembly GCA_964474575.1 of uncultured Caulobacteraceae bacterium. Classification (GTDB taxonomy): domain Bacteria; phylum Pseudomonadota; class Alphaproteobacteria; order Caulobacterales; family Caulobacteraceae; genus Asticcacaulis. The sequence goes on from CAYYTA010000005.1 coordinate 49,199, forward strand.
TTGCGCACCACGGCGTATTGCGTCTGGGTGCGGATGTCGAAGTCGCCGGCATCGAGCCAGCCGCCGACATTCAGCCCCGGAATGTGCTCGTAGGGCTTGTACTTGTCGTCGGTCGCCGGGCCCTGGGCATAGAGGTCGATATGGTCGTTATTGACCGGCGCCTGCATGGCGTCGTCGCGGTGGGCGTCGCCGTGCCAGACGCGGTAGGCCTCGTTGACCATGATGTGGTCCATGGCCACCGGCATGTAGACATCAAGCGTCGGCTGCCACGCCCCGGCATAGATGTCCGGCGCGATGCGGAAGATAGACGTCGTCTCTTTACCGTAGCGCAGGACATAGAGGCCCGGCGTGGTCACGCTGGAAAAATCGAAGGTGCGATAGTCGTAGCGCAGGTAATGCCCCCACGCTTTGGCCTCGCCGGTCAGCACCGGCGTCATCGACCCGTCGGCGCCAACGCGGTCAATCTCGGCCGTCGCGGCGGGCGTGTCGTTGGGATCGAGCTCGATCACCGCCACCTTCTTCTGTTGCGGCGCGTAGCCCAACTGCGAATGTTCGATGACCGGCGCGCGCACCCAGTCCGGGATGGCGTTGGCGTCGATCGTCCACGACAGCACCACGCCGGTATGGTTCGCCGGCAGCAGGCCGCGCAGCACGAACCAGCCGTTCTGCGCCTGGTTGCGGCCGTCATAGAGATTGATCGTGCCCTGGTGCGCCGTGACCGTGACGCGGTGCGCCGCATCCTCCGGCGCCAGCACGAACGAGGTCGCCGACGCCAGCGGCAGGGGCTCGGTATTGCCGGTGCGGGCGGAATCGTCCCGGGGCGGCCCCAGCGTCTTCATCGGCCCGGAGGGATAGAGCGGGAACGATCCCGCCACGCCGTCGGCCATGTAGCTCTTGTGGAAATAGGCCGCCGGCAGGAATTCCAGGTTGAAACCCGCCTTGCCCACCAGGACGTCGGGCAGCACCTTGTCCAGCCAGACATCGACGCGCATGGCGTCGCCGACCGGCTCGGCGTGGATCTTGTAGGTGAAATCATACTGCGGATATTTCAGCGTCACGTCGATGACGCCGCCCGGGCTGACCTGGCGGTCGACCATGACCGCCGTCTCGTCCCATTGTCCGGGCGTCGGCATCATGCGCACATCGCCATTGGTCATGGTGCGCACGCCGTGCTGGATCAGCTCGACGCCGGAAATCTTCGAATCGGAAAACAGCCCGTCGTACCAGTTGGAAAAGACCAGCACATTGACGCCGCGCTTCTCGAAATAGCCCTTGTCGTTGAGGTGCAAAGGCTCCGCCGCCGCCGCGCCCGCCATCATCGCGTCCGCCATCATTACTGCGGCCGTCACCACCGCCATCGCCCGCATCCGCATGGTTCGCTCCCGGTTTTTTGATAGCGCTACCATGCTTACGCGAGGGGGGCCAGTCAATTTTGTAATCGGTTACAACCGGCTTGACCTGAAACTAGCTGAGCCGCCAGTGATATATGAACCTGTACCACTGTCCGGCTTTGGAAGTCGTGTGCGCCCATCCCAGGAACATTCGTGCCGTCGCTTCACCGAAGCCATATCCGGCGGGCGCCTCCTTTTCGACAATGCATTGCGCCATTCGGCCGTCCTCCGCCACCTGGCAAATCAGCACGACATCGCCGTTTATGCCCTTACTGGTCGCACGCGGGGGATAGTTGTCATCCTTCTTGACTGCATCGACCTGGGTATAGACCCGCGTTTCCGCGGTTATGACCGGCGGGTCGACAGGACGGGGACCATTGCCGTTCGATTGCGTCACCGGTATGAAAGTTAGCAGCGCCGTCAGAGCCAGGTATTTCATGCCATCCCCCCGTTGACGCCCAATCTAAACCGGAGCGCCGGGCCTTGGCAATGCTCCACCGCATTACCAAGCTTTCACTAGCCGCGCCGCCGCCTCGGATGTAGCCTGCCGCCAAACGACGGGAGGCCGATATGCGGAGCTTGATCATTGCCGGAGCGCTGCTGCTGGGCGCAGCCTCGGCCCATGCCGCCATCTATGAGAAGGCCGCCTGCCCGGTCGCCGTCGCCGCCGATGAAAAGATCGAGTGCGGCAAGCTCACCGTCCCTGAAAACCGCAACCAGCCGGACGGTCGCACCCTCACCCTGGCCGTCGAAATCTTCCGCTCGCACAGCGCCAATCCTGCGCCCGATCCGGTCATCTTCCTGCCCGGCGGCCCCGGCGGCAGCGCCACGCGCGCGAAGTCCGGCAAGGACAATCCGTTCCTCGACGACCGCGACTACATCCTGCTCGAACCGCGCGGCGCCAGATACACCAGTTCACAGCTCGACTGCCCCGGCATCAATGCCATCAAGGGCGAAATCTCCGCCGGTCACCATCCGCATGACGCCGACGCCGTCCTGTCGCAGGCCGCCGCCAAATGCCGCGCCGACCTGACTGCCCAGGGCGTCGACCTCGACGACTATAGCAGCGCCGAAACGGCTCAGGACATCGAAGACCTGCGCGTCGCGCTCGGCATCGCCAAATGGAACGTCTTCGGCCATTCCTACGGCACGCGCCTCGCCCTCACCTACCTGCGCGACCACCCAGATGGCGTGCGGAGCGTCATCCTCGACTCGGTCCTGCCGCCCGAGGCCGATTTCGACGAAAGCGCCTCGGCCAATCTCGACCGCGCCCTCAACGCCATGTTCGACGGCTGCGCGGTGACCCCCGCCTGCCACCGCGCCTATCCCGGCCTTGAAGCCGATTTCCACGCCCTCGTCACCCAGGCCACGGCCAGGCCCTTGACCTTCACCCCGGCCATCATCGGCTCGGACAACAGGGAAGTCACCGCCGATGGCGCGGTCGTGGTCGACGCCATCTATTCCGCCCTGCACAGCCCCGGCCAGATCGGCCAGATTCCGGCGCTGATCGAGGACGCGTACCACGGCAGGACCGGCCGGCTGGCGGTGTTGATCAGGGACAACCAGGGTCCGTCAAGCTTCGTCTGGGGCCTGCGCCTGTCGGTGTGGTGCGGCGAGGAAATGCCGTTCGAGGACCCCGCCGCGGTCGAGGATCAGACCGCCGCCCACTGGGGTCTTGGCGGCATCGACGAACGCACCGCCAGCGTCGCCATGTGCAAGGCGTGGAATGTCGCCCCGGCCGACGCCCGCGAGAACCTGCCCGTCAAAAGCGACGTCCCCGTCCTGGTGCTGTCGGGAGAATTCGACCCCGACACGCCGCCGCAATGGGCGCGCGCCATGGCGGCGAACCTGCCCAATGCCCGCTTTGTGCTGATGCCAGGGAGGAGCCACGGCGCCGGCTTCAACCGCTGCGGCGGCACGATGGAACTGGCTTTCCTACACGACCCCACCGGCCCGCTCGACACGACGTGTGTGTTGCAGATGCCGACCGCCGACTTTACGCCGCCGCCTTCGCCAGCTTCATGACGATACGGACCTTGTCGCCCGGCTTGCCGTTCGGCACCGGCGTGCTCTTGGCCTCGATGGCGTGAATGGCGTCCATGGCGTCGCCCTCGGTCACCTTGTCGGCGTTGGTGATGACGCAGTCCTTGACCGTCATGTCCGGCTGGACCGTGCATTCGAGATTGACCTCGACGGCCGTCTCACCGGCATTGGGGGCCGGCTTGACGGCGGCGTCGCCCGCCTGCGCCGCCAGCGGCAAAACCATCAACATCAGGGCGCACGATCTGAACATCTCAGCCTCCATTCGCCCCGGATACTAAGGCTAGCATATGCATGGCATCGGTTTCAACTTTTAGCGAGGATCATCGAAACCGCACTCCTGAACAACCATGGCACTCCGTAAATCAACCTTCTACGCTACCCCACTCGCCTCGCTGGACATCATCCGAGATTCCGAATACGGACGGTAGATTTTACAGAGGACGGTATGAAGACAATTTATTGCATTGGAACGTCCGAGCTACTCATAGATTCCTTTATAGTGTCTTCTGGAATATGAGTTTCTGAGCAAGGCCTAAAGTCTTTCTTCAAGAGAAGATTGCCGAAAGCTGTCCTTGGCTGGCCAAGGCCTTCAAATGCTTGGAGTTCATATTTTGATTTAACATAATATATTTGATCGTCACATGGCGCTACGGCATCATAAATGTTAAATGGATAATTTCCATTTGGCATGACAAGAATATAGGCGTTCTTTTGAAATCCACCAACCCGCGACAATCTTATCATATCCTCTTCACCTTTTACTGGAGATACCTTTATATCTTCAGAGGCCTGCGACCAAGCGTATTTGGATTTTGGCCTAAATAGTGATTCCAAATCACCTGGCTCTATCGCTTCAATACCAGCCCTAATGTCAACACGAGTATGTATAGTTTTCGATAAATCTTCTACAGACATATCGTGGACAGCCTTATCAAAGATTAAAATTTCTGCTTTCGAAGAAATATTATTCGGAAGATTTTCATTTTCAGAAATTGGATAATATTTTCCTCCATCATGTATATATACTCCATACGCCTCAGGTAATTTTTCCGAACACGCTGCAAGACACAAAGTGCAAAAAGAAAATATTATCAGCACCTTGGCATTTACCGATGCATACATAGTCGTCCCCCTATCATTTCTCATCAAAAATTAACCATAACACCGTTACTGCGCGGTGCGCAATACAAACGCATTCCCTTCGGCACCTCATCATGCTATCGGCCCGCCCATGACCGATATCTCGCTTATCCGCAATTTCTCCATCGTCGCCCACATCGACCACGGCAAGTCCACCCTCTCCGATCGGCTGATCCAGTTCACCGGCGGCCTGACCGCGCGCGAAATGAAGGAGCAGGTGCTCGACAACATGGAGATCGAGCGGGAGCGCGGCATCACCATCAAGGCCCAGACCGTCCGCCTCAGCTACAAGGCGTCCGACGGCAAGACCTACACCCTGAACCTGATGGACACGCCGGGCCACGTCGACTTCGCCTACGAAGTCTCGCGATCCTTGGCCGCCTGCGAAGGCTCGATTCTGGTCGTCGACGCGTCCCAGGGGGTCGAGGCCCAGACCCTGGCCAATGTCTACCAGGCCATCGACAACAACCACGAGATCGTCCCGGTCCTCAACAAGATCGACCTGCCGGCCGCCGAGCCGGATCGTGTCAGGGCCCAGATCGAGGACGTCATCGGCCTCGACGCCTCGGACGCCGTCCTGTGTTCGGCCAAGTCCGGCCTCGGCATCGAGGACGTGCTGGAGGCCATCGTCACCCGCCTGCCCGCCCCGAAAGGCGACCCCGCCGCGCCGCTGAAGGCGCTGCTGGTCGACGCCTGGTACGACGCTTACCTGGGCGTCGTCGTGCTGGTGCGCGTGTTCGACGGCACCCTCCGCCCCGGCCAGCAGGTCAAGCTGATGAACGCCGGCGCTACCTATAAAGTCGACAAGCTCGGCGTCTTCCTGCCCAAGGGCACCGACGTCGCCGAACTCGGGCCGGGCGAGGTCGGCTTCCTGACCGCCCAGATCAAGGAAGTGTCCGACGCCGCGGTCGGCGACACCATCACCGACGAACGCAAGCCGACCGCTCATGCCATGACGGGCTTCAAGGACGTCCAGCCGGTCGTCTTCTGCGGTATCGTCCCGGTCGACGCCGCCGACTTCGAGGATCTGCGCGCCGCGGTCGGCAAGCTGCGCCTCAACGACGCCAGCTTCACCTACGAGATGGAGACCTCGGCGGCTTTGGGCTTCGGCTTCCGCTGCGGCTTCCTGGGGTTGCTGCACCTCGAAATCATCCAGGAGCGGCTGTCGCGCGAGTTCAATCTCGACCTGATCGCTACCGCCCCGTCGGTCGTCTACGAGATCTACCGCAACAACGGCGAGGTCCTGCATCTGCACAATCCCGCCGACATGCCCGATCCCGTCTATATCGACCATATCGAGGAGCCGTGGATCAAGGCGACCATCTTCTGCCCCGACGATTATCTCGGCGCGGTCATCAAGCTGTGCCAGGACCGGCGCGGCGAACAGGTCGACCTGACCTATGTCGGCTCGCGCGCCATGGCGGTCTATAACCTGCCGCTCAACGAGGTAGTGTTCGACTTCTACGATCGCCTGAAGTCGGTGTCGAAGGGCTATGCCAGCTTCGACTATACCATCGAAGGCTACCGCGAGGGCGACCTGGTCAAGATGTCGATACTGGTCAATTCCGAGCCGGTCGATGCGCTTTCCATGCTGGTCCACCGCGACCGGGCCGAGATGCGCGGGCGCGGCATGTGCGAGAAGATGAAGGACCTGATCCCGCAGCACCTGTTCGTCATCCCGATCCAGGCGGCCATCGGCGGGCGCATCATCGCGCGCGAAACCGTGCGCGCCCTCCGCAAGGACGTGACCGCCAAGTGCTACGGCGGCGACGCCACGCGCAAGAAGAAGCTTCTGGAAAAGCAGAAGGAAGGCAAGAAGAAGATGCGGCAGTTCGGCCGTGTCGAAATCCCGCAGGAAGCCTTCATTGCCGCCCTCAAGATGGATAATGATTAAGTAATATTATACCTCTCCATCTTTGATGGTGAGGGGATCACCGCGCCTCTTCGGCGCGGTAGTGATGTATCTTACTTCTCCAACTACCACACGCCCCGGTTCGGCGCGCGGTTCTCGGCGTCGTCGCGGCTGAGCAGCTCGACCGAGCGCACGGCGCAGACGCCCAGGCTGGCCGGCGAGACATCGGCTATGGTATCGACATCGTCGGCGCGGCAGATTTCATCCTGGATGCCGACCAGCTTGATGCGCACGCCACCCGTATGCTTGTCGAGGCACGGGCCGGTCAGGGTCAGGACGGCGGCATTGCCATGCCAGTCAGCAACCATGATGGTGTGGTCGTCGATGACGCGGCTGCCCTTGAGCGGCGTCGAGACGCACTGGGCGTCGCGCCCACCGGCGCGCGTGTCGCGGTCGGCATAGCGGTCGCCGGCCTGGGATTGGGCGGCGATCAGGGTCGCGGCAACGCCCGTGGCGGCGGCGATGCCGATCAGGGCGGCGGAGACTTTCAAACGCATGTCGGACTCTCCTCTCGGTAAACGTAAGTGGTCAGTTTGCGCCCTTGGCCGCACGCCTACTTGTCAAGCTCGGCCGCTTCGGTCTTGCTCACCGGATGTACGCCGTTGATGACGCAGCGCAGCGGCTGCTCGTCGAACTTGGAATAGAGGATCATGGCGTCGTGCGCGTTGCAGATGTCGCTCGTGCCATTAAACTCGAAGCCGATATGGTCCCAGTCGTCCATATTGCGGCACGGCCCGCCGATGTCGAGCTTGAAGGCATTGCCCCAGTCGTCATAGACCAGCAGCGTATGGTCATCGACGACGTGCTTGCGGCCGATATGCTGGCTGTCGAGGCAGCGCGCCGACGCGGGCCTGGCGTCGCGGCTGTCGCGCGTATCGCGGTCGTCACGTGACGTGAAACCGGAAAGCAGCAAGGCGCCGGCCAGCGCTCCGGCGGCGGCGAAAGCCAGGGTCGTACGGGTCAGTTTACGGGTCATGTCGGCCTCCTGTGGCCATTAACGCGAAGAAGATGACGCCTTGCGCGGCGGATTGACGTAGGGCGCGGCCTCGTCGCCCTGCAGATGGCGGACATTGGCCACGGGGCACTCGGCGTGCTGCTGGAGCCCGGTGTCGTCATTATAGACGATGTCGGCGTCGAACGGCCCGCATACCTGGCTCGATCCCATGCGCGGTCGCACCCCGATCATGAAGCTGGTGTCAAGGCCATGGCAGATGCCGCCCAGCGTCAGCTCATAGGCCTGGTTTTCATCGGAGATGATGATCAGCCTGTAGTCGCCGTCGGTCTGGAAGCCGCGGATGAAATCGGCGTCGAAGCAGCGGTAGCGGTCGCCGGTGACCGATGGCGCGTTGCCGGGCTTGCCCGACATGGCTGACGCCGCGCTGATGCCGGCGACGCCCGCGACGGTTATTGCAAGGATGGCGATGAGGACGGACTTCTTCATGACAGGCACCTGTTTGATCCGCGCGCGGAGGGTGCGCCTGCCATGATGAACGGCACATGAACGCATCCCGGAACGCCCAGAGCGCAATCCGATAAAGTGGAAACCACTTTTCGGATAAATTGCGCGACAAAACAAAAACTTAGAGCAGACGTTTTGATTCCGTTAAAACGCCTGCTCTTGTGACTTAATACCTTCTACGTCTCGGCCGGTGCAAGCAGGCGGGCCGGCGCGAGTAAACTTTTCGCGACCGCCGGCAGCGGCGATGGCGCGCCGACGATTTCCGCCACCACGGCCCGCGCCAGCAGCGGCGCCAGGCAGAAGCCGCGCGCCCCCATGCCGCTCAGCAGCCACGTCCCGTCTCCGGCCCGGCCCACGACCGGCATATAGTCACGCGTCGTCACCCGGACCGAGGCGCGCGAGGTCAAAGGTCCTGCGGCGGCGCGGGCGGCGCGCTCCGGCATGACACGCGCCAGGCTGTCGAGATTGCGGGCGCGATCGGCGTCGCGGATGTCGCTGCCGCGATCGTCGCGCTCGTGCGTTGCGCCGAACAGCAGGCCCTCCGGCAGGGGAATGGCATAGCCGCCCCAGCTCAGGGCCGTGGCCGGCGCGTCGTCTGCGGCGATCTCAAGCTGGCCACGCACGGCGCGCAGGTCGTGGCGGGCGGCGTGGTCACCCAGATCGAACAGGCCTTCGCCGCAGGCCAGGACGACGGCGTCATAGGGGCCGTGCCTGTGCCCTTCCGCATCGACGAGATGGCGGCCGTCAACGGCGGCGATGCGGGCCTTAACCGGCGCTTGACCGGCCAGCAGGGCCTCCAGGACGGCCGGCGGGCGAATCCACAAGGCGGTGTTGAGGCTTATCCCGGCGGCACCCGGCATGTCGGTGGCCTCACCGGCGGCAAACAGGCTGAGGTCACCTTCAGCGAAGCCGTCCTGGGCAGCGATGCGGGCAAAGCGTCCGGCGTCCTTCGCCGTCATTTCCGCCTGGTGGACGCCCTGGCCCAGGATGGCTTCGGGGCACAAGCGCCGGTAAAAGCCCACGCTGTACGCAAAAGCGTCGGCATAGAGCCGCGAGATGTCGTTGCCGCCGGCGTCGAGGCGCGGCGTCACCAGGGCGGCGGCATTGCCCGACGCCCTCGCCCCGGCCGCTTCGGCCTCGAACAGGTCCGCCGCCACGCCGAACAGGCGCGCCTGGTGCGCGAGAGCACAACCGGCGATGCCCGCGCCGACCACGACGATCCGTTCCGGACGGCGCGGTATCGCGCAGCCGTGATCGGGCGTGAACAAGGCCTCCAGCCGTTCACGCTTGCGGCCGAAGCCCGGGCACTTCCTGACCATGAAACCGGCGGCCTCGAGCCCCCGGCGCACGCTTCCGGCGACAGTGAAGGTGCCAAGCCGCGCGCCCGGCCGTGCGTGCACCGCCACCGCCCGCATCACGTCCTCGGCCCACATGTCGGGATTGAGCGCCGGCGAGAAGCCGTCGAGGAAAATGGCGTCGGCCTGCCCGTCCCAAGCCGCCAGGGCCGCACGCACATCCATCAGGGCCAAGGTCAGGCTGGCGCCCCATTGCGGGAAATCCATATGATGGAAACCGCGTCGCGCTGGCGGCCACTGCTCTGTGAGCGCCGCGGCGAATTCGGCCAGCTCCGGCCATGCCGCCAAAGCCCGTCGCGCCTCGTCCCCCGCCATGACGAAGCCTTCGACGGAGAAGATATGGAGATGTCCTCCGGCCGGCCGGGTCTCCGACCAGAGTTTCAACAGTGCGGCGATGTTCAGCCCGGTGCCGAAGCCCAGTTCGAGGACGGTGAAATCGCTCCACCCCGCCCAGGCCTGCGGCAAGCGGCAGCCCTGGAAAAAGACGGCGCGCGTCTCGGCCAGGCCGTCTTCCGGCGAGAAATAGATGTCGCCGAACCGCTCCGAACGCGGCCCGCCGTCAGTAAAACTCAGGCGCGGATCGTTGGAAAGGCTCAACTCGACGCGGAAGCGGAAGCCGCCGACGGCATGGGCGCGGCGGTCGGCGACGCGGCGACGGCGGCGTCGATGGCGGCCTGGCTGTCGGCGGCGGCGGTGGCGTCGGCCGGCGGGACAGCGGCGGCGTCAGCAGCGGCGGACGAAGCGTCGGCGGCGGGCTTGGGTCCGCAGGCCGCCAATGCGGCAAGACCGGCCAGGGCCACGATGACAAGGCGGAAACGTGCAGTCATGGATACCTCCGTGATAGCGCGGCTGTACCGCCTGCGCCGGCGCCGGGCAACAAAAAAGGGTCGCGCGAGGCGACCCTTTTCCGTATCTTCGCTCTTGCGAGCTGAAGACTTAGTTCGAAGCAGCGGCAGCGGCCGGCGAAGCGGCGGTGTCGGCAGCCGAAGCCGAGTCAGCCGACATGGTGGTGTCAGCCATCGGAGCGGCGTCCGAAGCGGCGGCCGATTCGTCAGCGGCGGGCTTCGGGGTGCAGGCGGCGACCGACAGAGCGGCGACGGCGGCGGCGGCGATCAGGGCCGTACGGATGATTTTCGAGGTCATGGTTCCAATCCTTATGTCTTAGGTTCAGAGCGTCAGGATTGAGTACCTACGCCCACACATGATGTCATACTCAAAACGGTTGAGTCTCGCAAGAGGCTATCTCACAAAACTGTGATCAGACCCCACGAAAGGCGTGACTTTTTCAATAGAAAAGAGGTTTTCGCGCCCGATTTTAACCTTTTACAGGCCCCAGAGCGGCGAAAACCAACCCGCGAAGGACGATAGAGACCGAATCACGTTCTCCGGACCGCCTGCGGTCCGGCAACCGCGACCGCCCGTCGCGCACGTTTGCGCATGAGCCTGGGTGGCGTCTGAACGCATGGAAAAATGCATAAGCTTCGCTGCTGCGCAGCGAAGCTTATGCGGCTTCGGCCGGGATGTTGTTGAGCGCCTCTTCCATTTCCAGGAACGACGGCTGGGCGTCCGACGGGATCGAGCCGCGGCCGATCTCGACCGAGATCTGCGCCGCGTTGCCGTGCAGGTGAGCGACCAGCACCGACTGGATGATCTTGTAGAAGGCGGCCTCCTCGTCGATGATGGCGCCCAGGCGCACGGCGAACGGACCGATCATGCCGTAGGCCAGGAACACGCCCATGAAGGTGCCGACCAGGGCCCCGCCGATCATGGCGCCGAGGATTTCCGGCGGCTCGGTGATCGAGCCCATGGTCTTGATGACGCCGAGCACGGCGGCGACGATGCCCAGGGCCGGGAGGGCGTCGGCCATGTTCTGCAGCGCGTGGGCCGGGCGGTGGGCCTCGTGGTGGTGCTTCTCTAACTGCTTCTCCATCGCGTCCTCGACCTGGTGCGGGTCTTCCAGGTTCATGGTCATCATGCGCAGGGTGTCGCAGATGAAATCGACGGCGAAGTGATCCTTGATGATCTTGGGGAAGCGCTTGAAGATCGACGAATCGTGCGGCTTCTCGATGTGGCTTTCCAGGGCGATGACGCCCTTCGACTTCATCGTCTTGGTCAGCAGGAACAAAAGCGACAGCAGGTCGCGGTAGTCGGACGCCTTCCACTTGGCGCCGGAAAAGACCTTGCCCATGCCGCCGGCCACGCCCTTGATGGTGCCGAGGCTGTTACCGATCAGAAGCTGGGCGACGGCGGCGCCCAGGATGCACATCAACTCGTGCGGCGCGGCCTCGATGACCGGCGCGATATTGCCGCCCGACATGAGGTAGCTGCCGAACACCATGCCGAACAGGAGGACGATACCGATAATCTGAAACATGCTGAGCCCGCGAACGAATCTGTCCGGGCACTATGGCCGTTAATCATTAATCGGCGGTTTCAGCGATCACGGTTGCGCGGCGATATCGCTGATGGCGTCTTCCGGCAGGTCGATTTTCGCCGTCTGTCCGGAGACGTCGTCGCCGGGCTGGCCCGAACCGACCGACACGCCGTAGGTTCCGGCCATGACCTTGCGGTGACCGTCATGGTCGACAAAGCTCAGGTCGCGCGGCGACAGGTCGAAGCTGACCTGGCGGCTTTCGCCCGGCTTCAGCGACAACCGCTGGAAGCCGCGCAGCGCGATCCTCGGCGCGCCGTCGAAGGCCGGCGGCGTCAGGTAAAGCTCGGACACCTCGCTGCCGTCGTGATTGCCGGTATTACGGACCGTCACCGCGACGTGCAGGCCCTTTTCCGGCGCACCGTCGACCGGTTGAACGCTCAATCCGTCATAGGCGAAGGTCGTATAGCTCAGGCCGTAGCCGAACGGATAGACGGGCTGGCCTGAGAAATAACGGTAGGTCCGCCCCTTCATGCTGTAATCGTCAAACGCCGGCAGGTCGTCCAGGCTGCGATAGAAGGTCAGCGGCAAGCGTCCGCCCGGATCGGCCTGGCCGGCCAAGACCTGGCCGACCGCCGCGCCGCCGGACTGGCCGGGATACCAGGCCTCGACAATCGCCGAGGCATTGTCCCTGGCCCATCGCAGGTCGATGGGGCTGCCGTTCATCACCACCACGACCAGCGGCTTGCCGAGCGCTTTGGCCTGTTCGAGCAACTGCACCTGGTCGGCCGGCAAGTCGAGCGAGGTCTTGTCGCCGCCCGAAAAGCCGTCGATCTTCAGCGGCATTTCCTCGCCTTCGAGGTCCGAGGTCAGGCCGACGACCGCGACCACGACATCGGAATCCGCTGTTCCAGCCTTGAGGTCGGCCGCTTCATCGGTCGATATGCGCTTCCAGAAGATGCCGGGATTGGCCGATGCGCCGGTCTCGGTCTCAAAATGCAGCGGATAGCGCTGGCCCTTCTTCAGCACGACATCGACCAGCTTCAACGGCTCGCCCCAGTGCGAATAGGCGTCGGCGCTGACCGCCGGCTTGCCGTCGACATCGACCTCGCCCTTCACGCCGGTGACCGCCATGCGATAGGTGCCGCTGTCGGGCGCGACCAGGAAACCGGTCCAGGTCACCTTGCGGTGGTCCGAGACCTCTTTCATGGCATCGGCCGAAGACACCAATCCCGGTTCGACGCGCGAGGTGATGGGCTTTGCGCCGTAACCGGAGGCATCCCCATTGTAATAGTCGGCCTGCAGGCCGGGCTTGCCTTTCGGCGTGACGAAAGCCGAGGCCGGCACGATATCGCCGTCGGTGATCGAGGCGGAAAACGGCACCAGGGTGACCTTCGCCCGAGGCATGGCCTGGCGCAGCCCGTCCACCACCGAGACCGGCGGCGCGCTGGCCGGCGACGAATAGTTGCCGCGCAGCACCCGCGTGGCGTCGGCCAGCGGCCCGATGACCGCGATCTTGACTCCGGGTTTCAGCGGCAGGGTGCCGTCGTTCTTGAGCAGGACCAGGCTTTCGATGGCCGTCTGCAACGCCAGGGCCTGGTGCTCCGGCGTGCCGATGGCCGACACCGGCACTGGCGCATCCGTCCGCACGCCCGGCAGGTCGCCGTTGCGATAACGCGCCGAGAACAGCCGGACCAGGGCCCGGTCGATGTCGTCCATACCCAGCAACCCGCGCGCATAGGCTTCCTTATAGCGCGCGCCGAGGTTCGGCACGTCGCCCAGGGTCTGGGTATTGCACTCGTTGTCGACCCCGGCCTTCAGCGCCACGGCGACGGCGGCCGCCGGATCGGGCGCATATTTGTGGTGCTCGGAGATGTCGGTGACGGCGTCGCAGTCGGAGACGACATAGCCCTGGAAGCCCCAGTCGCCGCGCAGATGGTCCTTCAGCAGGATATCGCTGCCGCAGGCCGGCTGGCCGTCGATGGCGTTATAGGCGCACATCACCGAATTGGCGTGGCCCTCGACGATGGCGGCGCGGAAGGCCGGCAGATAGGTGTCCTCCAGGTCGTGGGTCGAGACGAAGATGTCGGCGACGTGGCGCGTCGGCTCCGGCCCTGAGTGGACCGCGAAATGCTTGGGCGTGGAAATGACGAACGGCAGGTCGGCGTCGGGCCCCTGCATGCCGGTGACGAAAGCCACCGCCATGCGCGCCGTCAGGTAGGGATCCTCGCCATAGGTTTCCTGGCCCCGCCCCCAGCGCGGATCGCGGAAGATGTTGATATTGGGCGACCAGGTGTCGAGCCCGGTGCCGATGTGGCCCAGGCGCCCGGTCTGACGGCCGAGCGTATGAAGCGCCCGGACTTCGGTGCTGACCGTGCCGGCGACATCGTGGATCAGCGGCGCATCGAAGGTCGCCGCCAGGCCGATCGGCTCCGGGAAATTGGTCGTCGGCACGGCGCCGATGGCGCCATGCAGCGATTCCGTCCACCAGTTGTAGGCCGGGATGCCCAGGCGCGGGATCGCCGGGGCGACGTTCATCAGTTGGTCGACCTTTTCATCGAGGGTCATTTGCCCGACCAATGCCGCCGCTTTTGCCGCCGCCTGGTCGCGGACCGAGCCTGTCGCGGCCTGAGCATGAGCGCCGAGCGGAACCATGAGACACATGGCCAGAGCCATCAGTGACGCCTGCATCTTCATCGTTGCTTTTCCTTCCCTGCCGCGCCTTTTCGCACGTTGTTGCACCTTGCATAACCCATATGGGCGGCAAGTCAAAATCATTCATGATTGCGCTAACATTTCACAGGTAAAAACTCATAACTTGTCGCTTGTAAATATGATCAATGTGCGCTTTAGTCCGACAAAACGAGCCGTGGACACCGCTTTCAACAGGTCCGGGCCGTCTGAGAGGAATGCCACAATGCACCTGAAACACGTGCTGACGGCGGCCGCGGTCGCCGTGTCCTTCGCCTTCGCTCCCATGGCCATGGCGCAGAACGACAAGATGACGCCGATCGCGACGCCCGCCCAGCCGGCCGCCATCGAGCTCGGCACCGGTGCGCTGCCGGACGCGACCGTGCCGGAATCCTGGCACAGCCAGTACGGCAGCATGTTCGCGCGCAACGTCACCGTCGCCACGCTCACGCCCTTCCTGCCCGATCCGGCCAAGGCGACCGGCGCGGCGGTGATCGTCGCCCCCGGCGGCGGCTTCCGCACCCTGTCGATGGAGAACGAAGGCTGGCAGGTCGCCCAGGCCCTCGCCGACAAGGGCGTGGCGGCCTTCGTGCTCAAATACCGCCTGATCCAGACGCCGGCCGGCCTCGACGATTTCGACGCCGCGATGAAGGCGATGTTCGCCGCCGGTCCGCCGCCCGCGCAGCAGGACCCCACCGTCACCATGGCGCCCCAGATCGCCGACGCCAACGCCGCCTTTGCCCTGGTCCGCGCCCGCGCCGCCGAGTGGCACGTCGATCCCGACCGCATCGGCATGGTCGGCTTCTCGGCCGGCGCCATGCTGACCATGACGACCACGCTCCACAGCCAGACGGCGAAGCCCGCCTTCATCGGCGATATCTACGGCCCGATGAACGCCATGGACGTGCCGGCCGACGCACCGCCGCTGTTTGTCGCCCTGGCCGCCGACGATCCCATCTTCGGCCATGCCGGCTTCGGCGTCGTCGACAGCTGGCGCGCCGCCGGCCGGCCGGTCGAGCTTCACCTGTTCGAACAGGGCGGCCATGGCTTCGGCATGTATCCCAAGGAAACGACCAGCACAGGATGGTTCGACGAATTCGTCCGCTGGATGGGCATGCACGGGCTGTTGAAGCCGAAGACCTGACCCAATTTACCCCTCTCCCCGTTCACGGGGAGAGGAAGGGAGGCAAGCTTCCTGTAAAGCGACGCCGACCGGGTGAGGGGCTGCCTTTTGAAGATATGTAGCCACGGATGGGCACGGATGCGCGCTTGCGCGCGCAGCACGGATATTGAGTCCTCCCACTGAGCCCCCCGACAAGGTAATCCACAGATAAGCCGGATAAGATCAGATAGTGGTCCACCTGCCCACTCATACCTTTGATTTCGGGGAAGGTACGCACGACCGAGCGAGCGCCAGCGAGTGAGATGTGGTGGAGGGACGTCTTGCTTTACAGCAGGTGCCAACGAGCGCGATTCCCCGGTAATTCCAGGCTCACTCCTTGTATTTATCGCACTGAATGACTTTCCTATATTTCTGCAAATCCGCAACCTTGCCCACGTAGGACATGCAGCTCAGCTTGTGATCGTAAAGCTCATCCTCGAATCCCGATTGAAAAATTGGATAGACCGTTACCAGGACATACGGTTCGCGACCTTCAACCTTGTATAGAGTCCTGGCATTCAGGTTTGTACTTGTTATTTTTATGTACCTGGCGTCGGAGGCATACCTCGCGGTCTGATATCCGAGATCGATCCTGTTCAACCTGTCCGCCTCGGATTTGTATTCGGGAAGGGCATACCCGTAATAGAATATCGTCACCATCAAATCGTCATTCGCCGCTTTAAGGCGATCATAGGCGACCGGGGTTAAATCCAGCGATAGCGAAAAGTCATAAGGCGTCGGTGGAGCACTCTTTTGCTGTCCCAACAGCGAGTCGCAGCCGCCGAAAGCCATGCAAAGCATCGCAACCAAAGCGCCACGGATCAATCGTCCAAGGTAAAAGTGCATGCCCCTGCCCGTTTAAAGTCGGCTATCGCCGTCCAATCTTGGATGGTCTTCGATCACCTGACCAAACCATCCACCCTGTGTCTGCCGCCTCCAAGCCCGGTGTCCTCGACAGGTTATTGTCCCGCCCCCACCATGGCCACGAACCGGTTGGCGAGATCGTAGCTCAGATAGCCGTCGGCGGGGAGTTTGTTGGCGCGCTGCCAGTCGCGGATGGCCTGGCGCGTACCGAACCCGATCACCCCGTCGATCGGGCCGGGATCGAAGCCCGCCGCCTTGAGCGCCGTCTGCGACTTCATGCGCTGGTCGAGGCTGAGCGGCTGTTCGGTCGGCCACGGCGTGACCAGGGCCGGCTTGCCCGCGATGGCGTCGGCGATCAGACCCACCGCCAGGGCATAGGCGGTGGAATTGTTGTACTTGCGGATGATGTAGTGGTTGGGCATGGCCAGGAACGCCGGCCCCTTCGCCCCCGACGGCAGGATGAGCATGGCCTGCTCGTCGGTCTCGGCCGGCGTCCAATAGCCGCCATCGGCGCGCCTGACGCCCAGCGCCGCCCATTCCGACGGCTTCATCTTCTTCGTTTCGGAGACATAATAGTCGAAGCCGGCGGGCAGGATCACCTCGACCGCCCATTCCTCGCCTGGCTTCCAGCCCGCCTTCTGCAGCAGGTTGGCCGATGACGCCAGCGCGTCCGAATCGGAGTTCCAGATATCGACCTTGCCGTCGTGGTCGCCGTCGACGCCGAGGCTGAGGTAATTGTCCGGTTCGAACTGGGTCTGGCCCATCGCCCCGGCCCACGATCCGCGCATGGTGGCGCGGGTGATCCTGCCCTGCTGCAGGATGGTCAGGCAGGCGATCAGCTGGTCCTCGGCCCACACCCGCCGGCGGCCGTTATAGGCCAGCGTCGCCAGGGCCGACACCACGTCGATGTCGCCCTGGACGCGGCCGAGGTCGCTTTCCATCGTCCAGATGCCGCCAAGCAGCGGGGCGGGCACGCCATATTGCTTCTCGATGGCCGGCACGTCCGCATTGGCCGACAGGCGCTGGCGGGCGGCGACGGCGCGCGCCTGGGTGACGGCATTGCGGATATAGGTCGAGATCGGCTTGGAGAACTCCGGCTGCTGCGAATCCGACGCCGTGACCATGGCCAGCGGCTGGACGTCCTTGAGCACCGAGGTGACGAACTGCGGATCGAAGCCGCGCGAGGCGGCCTTTTGGGTGAAGTTGGCCTTCCACTGGTCGAAATTGTCATAGACGATGGCCGGGGCGACGGCCGAGGCGTCGCTGGACGAGGCCGACGACGCGGTATCCGAAGGCGCCGGAGCCTGGGTGGCGACCGGCGGCGCAGGCTGCGGCGCGGCGGGCGAAGACGGCGCAACCTGGCCCGTGTCCTGGGTATTGGTGCTGGCGCAGGCGCTGAGCACCATCAGAAGGGCAAGAAAACGAAACCGCATGACCGCTCCGGTGAAACCTGTCACGCGAATCTTAACCCGATTGGCAGGCGCTTTCCAACCCCGAATGCGTGAAATCAGCATGGCGGCGCGGTCGCGCAGGGGCAGAAAAATCGCCACGGCCGCCCGAACCCCGTTGACTTTCACCCGCCCCTCCCCTAGAAGCCCGGTTCCTTTTCGGAAACGGCCTGCTTGCGCGGAGATTACCGTCGCACCTTGCCGGCTTCCAAGTCCATTCCGTTACCAGGTGAAAACCATGAAAGTCCGCAGCTCGCTCAAGTCGCTCAAGGGTCGCCACCGCGACTGCAAGATCGTGCGCCGCAAGGGCATCGTCTACGTGATCAACAAGACCGACCCGCGCTTCAAGGCCAAGCAGGGCTAAGTCTTCGATCAGGCCCTCCGGGGTCTTGATACCGTCACACAAAAACGCTTAAAGCACCCTTGCTTTAAGCGTTTTTTCGTGCCCGGAGGCAATGGTGATCAAGGCGGTCCTGTTCGACGTCGGCAATGTCCTGATCACCTGGCATCCCGAGAACCTGTTCCGCAAGGTCATCAGCGACGACGCCCGCCGCGCCTTCTTTTTGGAAAATGTCGTGCCGATGGACTGGCACAACAACCACGACGGCGGCATGAGCTTTGCCGAGAACCGCAAGGCGCCCTTGGCCAGATACCCCGAATTCGCCAGCGAAATCATGGCGTTTGACGAACGCTTCGGCGAAATGCTGGGCGAGCCGGTCGCCGAGACCCTGGCCGTTGTCAAGGACCTGCACGCCGGCGGCATGCCGCTCTACGCCCTGACCAACATGCCGGAGGAAAAGGCGGACTTGGTGTTCTCGCGCATCCCGGTCATGCGCCATTTCCGCGATATCGTGGTGTCCGGTGTTGAGAAGATCATGAAGCCGGGGCCCGAAATCTACGATCTGACCCTCCGCCGCATCGGCCTGCCGGCGGAGGCGATCTTCTTCACCGACGACAGCCCGGCCAACATCGCCACTGCCAAAGCCAAAGGCTTCGTGACGCACCTGTTCGACCGGCCGGAAACCCTTCGTCCGGCATTGGTGGCGGCGGGAGCGCTTTGACGATCCCCTCTCCCCGCCTGCGGGGAGAGGGTAGGGTGAGGGGCAAATATCCACAGCCAAAGCCGGTTATCCTCAGGGCGCGCATTGAGACGCGCCCGCCCCTTCTTTATGGTTAGCGCGAAAATCCATTCCGAAGGAACTCCCGTATGGCCGACGACGCCCCAAGCTTCACCTCCGACGATGTCATCACCGGCGCCGCCCAGGGCCGCCTGCGCACCATCATCGAGCGCATCGAGCGCCTGGAGGAAGACAAGGCGGTCATCGCCAACGACCTCAAGGAGGTCTATGCCGAGGCCAAGGGCGAAGGCTTCGACACCAAGATCCTGCGCAAGGTCGTGCGCCTGCGCAAGCAGGACAAGGTCAAGCGCGACGAGGAAGAAGCCCTGATCGACCTCTACCTCTCGGCCCTCGGCTGAGACTTGACGCCGCCATAGGGCCTGTCATGCTTGGCCCTGTGACGCTCAAACCGAAATCCAACCTGTCGCGGTCCAAACCCTTGCATAGCAAGGGCGAGATAAAGCGCGGCCAAGGTTTCAAGGCAAAGCCTGCGTCGGCCGTCGAACAACGCGAAGCGCGAAAGAAGGCCCTGCAAAAAGCCACCCTGCGCGCGCTCGACAAGGCGCGGCGCGAAGCCGAGGCCGGTGGCGTGCGCCTGTCCGAATGGGAAACCGGCTTCATCGACGGCGTCTCGATGCGGGTAAAAACCTATGGCCGCGCCTTCGCCGATCCCGAAAAGGGCGCGCCCGGCACAACGCTCAGCGTCCGCCAGGGCGTGAAACTGCGCGAAATCCGCAAGAAAACCAGGGGAACGCAGACATGAGCAGGCGTCTGAGGCTGACCGCGGACGGGTTTACCCAGGACCAGGGATGGTGGACGACCAAGCGCCTGCGTTGGCAGGACATCCGGCGCGTGATCGGCATAAAACAGGACATGCTCACCTATGAGGATTGTTTCCTGATGCTGGCGTCGAACACGACGAACATCACGGTCAGCCATGTCGACGAAGGCTTCGGGCCGTTCGAGGCGGAAATGCTGCGGCGCCTCGACGGCTTTCCGGCCGACTGGGAGCCAATCATCCAGGCCGAAGACCTGAATGTCCGGGTGCCGCTGTGGCCGAACTGATCCGCAACGACCGGCCGACTCTGATCGCCACAGGCTGGGCGGCCATCGGACTTACGGCTTGCCTTTTTATCGTCTTCAACGCCACCGTGGGGCATGGTGTTGGCGCTTTTTCCTGACCGCCGCCGGTTGCTCGCCGGCCTTGCCGCCGCGGCCTTTCTGCCGCTCCGCGCCTTCGCGCAGACACGTCCGCCAAAGCAGGTACTGGCCTTCTATTACGGCTGGTACGGCGCCGGCGAGCACAAGACGCTTGATGACGCACCGGATATGCCGCTCGGCGGACCTTATGACAGCCTCGATCCGGCGGTTATCGCCCGTCATGTCGCCGAGGCCCGGGAGGCAGGCCTCACCGGGCTGATCGCTTCGTGGTGGGGCCAGGGCGACCGCACCGACCAGCAGCTTCCGCACCTGCTCGACGCCGCCGCCGGCTTGCATGTGTCCGCCTATATCGAACAGGGCACGACGCCCGAAACTCTAGGCCGTGACATACTTTATCTCTATCGCACCTGCGGATCACACGCCGCCTGGCTTAAGCTCGACGGCCGGCCGGTGATTTTCCTCTATGACCGAGTTCTGCAAACGCTCGGGATCGACGGCTGGCAAAAGGCGCGCGCCCTGGTCGAGGCCGCCGCGCCCGGGGCTCTGGCCTTCGTCGCCACCGGTAACGGCCCGAAACAAATCGCCGAGCGCGCCCCCTATTTTGATGGCTTGCACATCTATGACATGCCTTTCTACCTAGCCGAAAAACACATGTTTGACTGGCTTTGGCGCCTTGAATTTTACCACAATTGGGTCAAGGCCCAGAACGGTCTCCATGTCACGACGGCCACCGTCATGGCCGGTTATAATGATAGTAAAATCGGCGGACGCCCGCCGCCCCGTCCCATTGTCGATCGCAGGAATGGCCAGACCTTTCGCGACCTGTGGAGCGCGGCCATTTCCGCCGATCCTGACTGGTTGCTGATCGTCTCCTTCAACGAATGGCATGAAGGCAGCGAAATCGAGCCGTCACAGCAAAACGGCGATCGTGAGCTCAAGACCTGCGCCGGAATGTCGGCGAAATTCCGGCGCTGACAAACCGTCCCTTCCCTGCTACGACGTTCTCAAAATAACGATATGCAGGTTGGGAAGATGACGGACAAGACGCCTTCGGGGCGGCCGGGCTGGCTGGAGAAGCTCAGCTACGGTTCGGGCGATTTCGGCTTCAATTTCTACTGGTCGACCATATCGGCCTTCCTGCTCATCTTTTATACCGACAGCTTCGGCCTGCCCGCCGCCGCGGCCGGCACCATGCTGCTGGCCACCAAGATCGTCGATGCCTTCGTCGATCCGGTCGTCGGCGCCATGGCCGACCGGACGCGGTCGAGGTGGGGCCATTTCCGGCCGTGGATCCTGTACGGCGCCCTGCCCCTGGCCATTTCGGGCGTGCTGACCTTCACCACGCCGAACCTCGATGAGCCCGCCAAGCTGATCTACGCCTATATCACCTTCACCCTGATGATGGTGTGCTATTCGATCGCCAATATTCCTTACGGCGCCCTGTCCGGCGTGTTGACCAGAGACCCGCAGGCGCGCACCCAGGTCAACAGCTTCCGCTTCGTCGGCGGCTTCCTCGGCACTACTTTCGTCACCTGGGCGACGCCGAAACTGGTGGCGTATTTCGGCAAGGATAACGCGGTCCTCGGCTGGCAGGTCACCATGGCGATCTACGGCGCGGCCGCCTGCCTGCTGTTCCTCAATCTCGTCCTGGCGACGCGCGAGCGCGTCCAGCCGATCGCCGAACGCGCCGAAAACCCGTTGCGCGACATGGCCGACCTTGTCCGCAACCGTCCATGGATGATCATGTTCGGCCTGACCATGCTGGTCATGGTGACGATCAGCACGCGCATGGGCGCCGCCGCCTACTACGTCAAATATGTGCTTGACCGGCCGGACCAGACCGGCCTGTTCCTGACCTCCTACGGCGTCGCCCTGGCGGCGGGATCGCTGGTCACGCCCATATTTACCCGCTTCCTCGACAAGCGCCGGCTGATGATCACCCTGATGATCCTGGTCGGGATGCTGTGCTGCGCCTTCTGGTTCGTGCCGAAGGACCAGATCCCGCTGATCTACGGCCTGAACATCGCCATCGGCTTCTGTCTCGGGCCAAAGTCGCCGCTGACCTTCGCCATGTACGCCGACAGCGCCGACTATAACGAGTACAAGACCGGCCGCCGCGCCACGGCCATGACCTTTGCCGCCGCCAGCTTCTCGCAGAAACTGGGCGGGGCCCTGGCCTCGGCCGTCATCGGCTGGGTGCTGGCCAGCCTGGGCTATGTCGCCAACGCCGTGCAAAGCGGCGCGTCGCAGCAGGGCATCCTGGTGTTGATGAGCTTCGTGCCGGGCGCGCTGGCCCTGATCGCAGCCGGGCTGATGGTGTTCTATAATCTGAGCGACCGGCGACTGATCGAAATCCAGGACGCCCTCTTCGATCGCAAGGCGCGTTAGGCCATGCTGATCGACTTTTCCGCTGACCGCTGCGTCCTGAGCAGCCCGACCGCCATGCCGCTGGCCGCCGGCTTCCTGTGGAATCGGCGGATGATGATCCACATGAACGCGCGCGGCTACGCCACCGCGCAGTTCATGCAGCCCGAACCCGCCAAGTATGCCCGGGCACAGATCCTTGAGCAGAAACACTTCATGCTGCCGGAACAGGGCACCTATGCCCACCATCCCGGCCGGTTTTTCTACGTCAAGCACCGCGACAGCGGCGCCGTGTGGTCAGCGCCCCATGAGCCGGTGCGCGCGTCTTGCGACTTCCGCTTCGAGGTGACGCCGGTCGATATCCGCTGGCGGCTCGAAAATGGCGGCGTCGCCATCGAGTTGATCCTGTCCCTGCCGGTCGATGACGCCTGCGAGCTGTGGGCGGTTCGCGTCTGCAACACCAGCGGCCTCGCGCGCCGCCTGAGCCTTTATCCCGCCTTCCCGCTCGGCCTGATGAGCTGGATGAACCAGCAGGCGGCGTTCGATCCCGGTTTGAACGGCATTATCGCATCCTCGGTCACGCCTTATCAGAAGGTCGCCGATTACTTCAAGAACAAGGGCCTGAAGGACAAGGTCTTTTTCCTCAGCGAACAAACGCCGCAGGGCTTCGAGACACGCCAGCGGGCGTTCGAGGGCGAAGGCGGGCTGCAGCGCCCCGACGGCGTCATGGGCGAACGCCTTGCCGGTGGAACCGCGCTCTACGAAAATCCGGTCTGCGCCTTGCAGTTCAACCATGACCTCGCCCCCGGCGAAAGCGTGACGCATCGCTTCCTGTTCGGTCCGGCCTTCGACATGGCGGAGATCGAACGGCTCAAAAGCCGTTATTTGAGCGAAGCCGGCTTCGCGGCGGCGCGGGCGGCCTACGGCGATTACATGGCCCAGGGACGCGGCGCCGTCAGCGCCAAAACGCCCGATCCGCACCTCGACGCCTTCGTCAACACCTGGCTGCCGCGCCAGGTCCATTATCACGGCGACACCAACCGCCTCAGCACCGATCCGCAGACACGCAATTACCTGCAGGACGCCATGGGCAGCGTCTATGCCAACCCGCAAACCGGCCGCGCCGCCCTGTTGCGGGCGCTGTCACAGCAAAACGCCGATGGCTCGATGCCCGACGGCATCACGCTCTATGACGGCGCGGAGCTCAAATATATCAACCAGGTGCCGCACACCGACCACTGCGTGTGGCTGACCATTTTCCTCGAAGCCTATCTCGACGAGACCGATGATTATGGGCTGCTCGACGAGGTGGTGGATAATCTGACGGTGCGCGAGCGGATCGACGCCGCGATGCGCTGGCTGGCCGGCCATGTCGACCATCGCGGGCTGAACTTCATCGACCAGGGCGACTGGAACGACCCGATGAACATGGTCGGCTGGAAGGGCAAGGGCGTGTCGGGCTGGCTCAGCCTGGCCACCGCCCATGCTCTGCGGCTGTGGGCGGGTGTCAACGACGCCGACGGGCGCGACGGCAGGGAATGGCTGGCCCTGGCGGAGCTCTTCAACGCCGCCATGAACACGCACCTGTGGGACGGCGAATGGTACGGACGCGGCATCACCGACGACGATGTCAAGTTCGGCGTTTCCTCCGACGACGAAGGCCACATCTATCTGAATCCGCAGAGCTTTGCCCTGCTGAGCGGCGCTGCAGACGCCGGCAAAAAGGCGCGGATGTTGCCGGCCATCGAGGCACAACTGGAGACACCCTATGGCGTCGAGATGATCGCCCCGGCCTATACCCGCATGCGCGAGGACGTCGGCCGGCTGACGCAGAAATTCCCCGGCGTGGCCGAGAACGGTTCGGTCTATAACCATGCCGCCATCTTCTATATCTACAGCCTCTACCAGTCGGGCGAACCGGACAAGGCCTTCGAATTATTGAGAAAAATGCTGCCGGGGCCGGACGGCGAGGACTATCTCATGCGCGGCCAGTTGCCGGTTTTCGTGCCCAACTATTATCGCGGTGCGTGGCGGCAACTGCCCGAAGCCGCCGGCCGGTCGTCGCATCTGTTTAACACCGGCACGGCGTCCTGGCTTTACCGCACCGTCATCGAGGGTCTGTTCGGGCTGAAAGGCTGCCGCCAAGGCCTGCGCATCGCGCCGCAACTGCCGCCGCACTGGTCCGAAGCCCGCGTGACGCGGCAGTTCCGCGGTGCGACGTTTGAGATCGACATCCAACGGGATAGCCGCCCCAGATTGATCTGCAACGGGCAAAATGCTGAAAATTCGTTGATATGCGATGTTGTACAAGGCGCTATCTATCGCGTAACGGCCTGTGTATAACTTACGTAATACAAATGTCCGCCAATGTTATCACGATGGTTTTGCAAAAAATTTAATCCCCTTAATGCTCTTACGGTTTCCTTAATCTATCTGCGCCCACAATTGCCTTGGCTGCGCGCTATGAGGGAGGAGAGCGGGCCGGGGAGCGCAAGTTATGAGTGACGCATCGAGTAAGGGAGCCCCGTGGCGGGCTTTCGGGCAGGTCGGACTGGCCGAAACCATCAGCTACAGCCTCGGTGACGCAGGTTTCAACCTGTACTGGGCGCCGCTCAGCGCGTTCCTGATGATATATTTGACCGATGTGGCGAGGATACCTGTCGCCGCCGTCGGCGCCCTGCTCGCCACCATGCGCCTGGTCAGCGCCGTCGCCGATCCCGCCTTCGCCGCCCTCGCCGATCGCACGCGCACCCAATACGGTCATTATCGCCCTTATTTTCTCTGGCTTTGCGTGCCGCTGGCGGCCAGCGGCATCCTCGCCTTTTCGACCGCCGGCGTGCCTGAGGGCGGCAAGCTGGTCGCGGTCTACATCAGCCTCAATGTCCTCTACCTCGTCTATACCGCCATCATGGTGCCCTATAACGCCCTGTCCGGCGTAATGACGCCCGATTCGACGCAGCGTGAATCGATCATGAGCCTCCGTTTCGGCATCGCCTTCCTGACCGCCGTTTTCTTCACCTGGGTCACGCCGAAGCTGGTCGCCTTCACCGGTCCCGGCCAGGAGGCGCTCGGCTGGCAGTTCGCCATGACCATCTACGGCGTCGTCGCCGTCATCATCTTCATCATGCTGTTCCTCAACGTGAAGGAGCGCTTCGCCACGGAATCGCGGCCGGGCGTCAACGCCTTCCAGGACATCATGGATCTGCTGCGCAGCCCGCCCTGGCTGGTCCTGGCCGGCGCCAGCTTTGTCATCATGTTGGCCACGGCGCTGCACACGGGCGTTTCTTCCTATTATATCAAGTACCTGGCCGGGCGTCCCGACCAGGTGACGGCGTTCGCCATGTGCTATGGCCTGGGGCTGGCGGCGGGTTCGGCGGCATCCTCCTGGCTGGCGCGGCGTTTGTCGCGCCGCATCGTCATCGCCGCCTGCCTGATCGCCACAGCAATGGCCGGGCTTGGGCTTTATCTCGTGCCGGCGACCGAGATCGGCGTCATCTTTGCCCTGCAGGTCGTCACCGGCGTGGCGCTGGGCCCCGTCTCGACCCTGATGTTCGCCATGTATGCCGACGTCGCCGACCTCAATGCCTGGGAGAACGGCCGCCGCGCCACCGCCATGACCTTTTCCGGCATCATGTCGATCAAGAAGGTGGGCGCCGCCATCGCCGCGGCGCTGATCGCCTGGGCCTTTTCCGCCAAGGGCTTCGAGGCCAATGTCGCCGCCTCGCCTGCCCTGCTTAACAATATCCGCCTGCTGATGGGGCTGGCGCCGGCGATGATGGTGCTGGCGGGTGCAGGCCTGATGTGGGTCTGCGATCTCAAGCCCGGCAAGACGCGCAGCGAACCGACGGTCCTCGCCCAGGCAGAGTAGTTTAGCCGGCTTCCCGGACCAGGCCTTCCAGCCCGCAGTCGCGCACCTTGCGATAGAGCGTCGAACGGCCGAGGCCGAGGCGGCGCGCCACTTCCGACATGTGGCCGGCATAGACGCTGATGGCGTGCTCGATCAGGTCGCGCTCGATGTCCTCCAGCCTGCGCAGATGACCGGCCTCGTCGAGGATGCGCACCGGCGCGTCGTGCAGGGCGGCGATGGCGTCGTGCGGATCGGCGACGGTGTGGACCTCGACCGGAGCCGACGGGATCAGGGGCGCGCTCTGGCCGCTGATCGCCGGGAAGTCGAAGGCCTGCAGGTGCGGACTGTCGGCCAGGATGATGGCGCGGTAAACGGTGTTTTCAAGCTGGCGGACATTGCCCGGCCAGTCATAGGCGGCCAGCATGTGCATCGCCTCGGCCGAAACGCCGGAGACGCGCTTGCCTTCCTCGATGTTGAAGCGGCGAATGAAATGGTCGATGAGGGCCGGGATATCCTCGCGGCGATCGCGCAGGCTGGGCGCTTCGACCGGGAAGACGTTGAGGCGATAGAACAGGTCCTCGCGAAACAGGCCGGCCTTGACCTGGTCGGCCAGGTTGCGGTTGGTCGCCGAAATGATGCGGACGTCGACCTTGACCGGACGCTTGGAACCGACCGGGTCGATCTCGCCTTCCTGGAGCGCGCGCAGCAGCTTGACCTGCATGTCGAGCGGCAGTTCGCCGACTTCGTCCAGGAACAGGGTGCCGCCGTTGGCTTCCTGGAACTTGCCGAGATGCTTGTCCGACGCACCGGTGAACGAACCCTTTTCGTGGCCGAACAGGATGGATTCCACCAGGTTTTCCGGCAGGGCGCCACAGTTGACGGCGACGAACGGCTTGCCGGCGCGCTCTGACGAGCCCTGGATGGCGCGGGCGATCAGTTCCTTGCCGACGCCGCTTTCGCCCAGGATCAGGACGGGGATGGACGACTTGGCGGCGCGCTCGCCGAGGCGGCGCACCATCTGCATCGCGGCCGACGCGCCGATCAGGTCGTCGAATGAGGTGCGGTTGGCGGCGTGCTTCTTGAGGCGGCTGACCTCGGCGGCCATGTCGCCCATCTGGAGCGCGTTGCGAACGGATACAAGTATCCGTTCCGGAGACGCCGGCTTGATGAAAAAGTCCTGCGCCCCGGCCTGCATCGCCTTGACCACAGTGTCGATGCCGCCCGAGGCGGTCAGCACCACCACCGGCGTGCGGATGCCGGCGGCGCGGATGTCCTTCAGCGTATCGATGCCCGACTGGCCCGGCATAACGAGATCGAGGATGACGGCGTCTATCCCCTGCGCCGCACTCAGGCGGTCATAGGCCTGCTGGCCGTTCTCGGCATGCAACACGGCGAAGCCCTCGCGTTCCAGAACGGCCTGGATCAGGCGGCGCTGGGTGGGGTCGTCGTCGCAGATGAGGATCGTCTTGGCCATTTTGGACACCATCTCGTTTTGAAACGGCCCCGGCTTTTCCGAGACGCGCCTGTTTTGAGACATGTGTAGCCAAAGAGGCTGAAAATCGCGTTGAAGGAGACGGTTAATGTGCCGTTTCCGCACGGAATCGCGGTTCGGCCGGTTATCCGGCTATGAGCAATTCGCGCGTTATCGGCGAGACGCGCGTTTGTGGCATTGAACCGCCCCGGGTTTGCCGGAGGCTGATTTGTTACGTTTACGCCGCGTTTGCGTGGGTTTGGTTTTTCTCATAGTATTCTGCCTCGGCTTGGGCAGGCGTGATATTGCCGATAGGTTGCAGGATGCGCCGATTGTTGAACCAGTCAACCCATTCGAGTGTGGCCAGTTCGACCTCCTGGGTTGTCTTCCATGTGGCTCGGCGATGGATGAGTTCCGCCTTGTAGAGGCCGTTGATGGTCTCTGCCAAGGCGTTGTCATAGGAATCTCCGACACTTCCGACCGAGGCTTCGATGCCGGCTTCGAGAAGGCGGTTGGTGTAGCGGATCGAGACGTACTGAACGCCGCGGTCGGAGTGGTGGATGAGCTTCTGCACCGGTCTCCTGGCACACAGAGCCTGGTCAAGGGCATCCAGGACGAAGTCCGCCTTCGCGGAGCGAGATACGCGCCATCCCACGATGTAGCAAGCAAAGACGTCGATGACGAAGGCGACATAGACGAAGCCTGAGGCTGTCGGAACATAGGTGAAGTCTGACACCCACAAGGCATTGGGCCGATCGGCCCGGAAGTTACGCTTCACATGGTCCTGGGGGCACGGCAGGTTTGGATTCTGGACCGTAGTCTTGACCGGCTTGCCGCGCACAGCGCCTTTTAGACCCATCTGGCGCATCAGGCGCTCAACCACACAACGCCCCACGTGGATGCCCTCGCGGCCGAGCTGGCGCCAAACCTTACGAGCACCATACACCTGGAAATTCTCCCGCCATATCCGCTCAATATGCCGGCACAGCACCTTGTCCCGTTGCTCACGGGCCGAAGCCTTGGCGGGATTGGCGCGCCTGGCCGTATGATCATAGTAGGTCGACGGGGCAATCGGCAAAACACGGCAGATCGGCTCGACCCCATACGCCGCCCGATGATCGTCGATGAACGCGATCATGACCTGAACCGGCGGTCGAGCTCCGCCTGGGCAAAATAAGCCGAAGCCTTGCGCAAGATCTCATTCGCCTGGCGAAGCTCACGGTTCTCCTGCTCCAAAGCCTTGATCCGCGAGGCTTCCGCCACAGGCGCCTGAACCTCAACTCCGCTTGAGCCGGCTGAACCTTCCGCCTCCCGCAGCCAGCGCCGCAACGTATCCACGCAACACCCGATCTTTGGCGCTATCGCACGGATCGCCTCCCATTGAGAGCCATGATCACTCTCATGCTCCTGAACCATCCGAACCGCGCGGGCGCGCAATTCAGGTGAAAACTTACCTACAGTCCTTGAATGTCTCATAGCTCCAATCTCGCAGAGTTCGGAGCCTCCGGCAAACCCGGGGCGGTTCACAGGTCTCGCCATTCCTGCGCGAATTCCGTGCCTTTTCCGTGCAAAGCCGCGAAGCGGCGCTTCCGTGCCTGTCCGTGATAAAACCTTTCTTTGGTGGCTGGAGGCTCGGGGGCTGGCGTTTGCCCCTCACCCGATCGCGTTCGCTACGCTCCGCTCTCGTCCTCTCCCCATGAATGGGAGAGGTGGAAGGAAGGATAGCGAGAGGGGAAGGCGCACGCCGCCTTGTCTGGAGAGACGTCCCTCAGGACGGCCCTTTCGGCGACCAGGCCTTCACCTGGCGTTCGGCCTCGGCGATCTCGTCCGGGGACAGGCTCCTGGGCAGGTGTTTCATCATATCCGCGACCTCTGCCTTCTGGTCCGGGCCCTGGGCGGCCGCCAGGGTCAGCCACTTGTAGGCGGCGATCCGGTTTTCGGGTGTGTCCGGCCCGTTCATGTAGCAGATGGCGAGCACGATCTGGGCCAGGTAATTGTTCTGGTCGGCCGCCTTTTGAAACCACGTCATCGCCGTCGGGAGGTCCTTGGCGACGCCATGCCCATTGAGATACAACATGCCCAGGTCGAATTCCGCCTTGTTGTACCCCTGGTCCGCCGCCTTCCGGTACCAGTCCATGGCACCGGCATAGTCCTGAGGCACGCTCAGGCCGCGTTCGGAATACCAGCCCAGCTTCTCCTCGGCGGGAGGGAAGTTCTCGGCGGCGGCCTTGCGGTACCAATCGGCCGCCGTCGCGTAATCCTGTTTCACGCCCTTGCCCGCGTCGTAGAGATCGCCGATCTGCATCTCGGCCGCGATGTAACCCTGGGCCGCGGCCTGGCCGTACCAGTGGAAGGCTGCGCCATAGTCCTGAGCCACGCCCAAGCCGCGTTCATACATGAGCCCGAGGTCGTATTGCGCCTTGGCGGAATTCTGCGCGGCGGCCTTGTTCAGCCACAGCAGGGCCGTGGCATAGTCCTGAGGGACTCCCCGGCCGCCCATGTAAAAGGCGCCGAGCATCGCCTGCGACCGGGCGTCCCCCTGCGCCGCTGCCTTTTGGTACCATTCGGCGGCCTTGGCGTAGTCCTGGGGCGCGCCCATTCCGTCGGCGTAAAGTCCCCCCAGGGCGTTCTCGCCGTCGATATTGCCCTGGTCCGCAGCCTTGCGAAACCATTCGGCCGCCTTCGCGTAATCCCGGGGGACGCCGTCGCCGTCGTAATACATCTTGCCCATGAAGAACTGGGCTTCGGCGTTGCCGGCTTCAGCCAGTTGGTCGAATATCCCGTAGGCCTTCTTGAAATCCCCGGCGGTGGCGGCGTCGGCCCCGGCCACGAGCTGTTCGTCCGCATCGCCATCGCCGGAAGCCGGCACAGCCTGTCCATGCGCCGGAACCGTCACGGCGAGCGCAAGTCCCGCCAAACCCGAAGCGCACAACATCCTGATGTTCATATGGTTCCCCCCCAGGGGCATTCCGGATACGCGCATGAAGCCCGTCACGAAATCCCGACGGACCAAGCCTAACAAAAACACGCCGCGCGGCGAAGCGGTTTTTGGCGGCGTTATTTCATGCACCTGAATCACTGGCCTTTGCGAAAATCGCGCTCGATTTTATACGGCGTCTTGGCTATGCCGGAATGATGACACAGCCTCTTCCCGTTGACGCCGCCACCGGCCTGCCGGTCTGGGACCTTTCCGACCTCTATTCCGGGCCCGACGACCCGAAAATCGCCGAGGATTTCGCGCGCGGCGCGGCCTATATCAAGGACCTGGCCAAACTTCAGGGCCAGTTCATCGCCGCGCGGTCCAATGCCGAACGTCTCGGCCTGCTGATCGACCAGGCGGCGGGGCTCTACGAAAAGGCGATGGACGAGATGGGCGGGGCGATGGCCTTTGCCGCCCTGGCCTCGACCATCGACCGCGACAATGCGCATATCGCCAAGCTGCAATCGGACCTGGGGGCGCAGGGCGCGGCGATTTCGGCCGACAGCCTGTTCCTGTCGCTGGAGCTCAACCGGCTCGACGACTGGGAGATCGAACAGGCGCTGAAGACTGTCGACAAGGCGCAGAAGTGGCGGCCGTGGCTCAGGCGCGTGCGCGCCAGCCGGCCGCACGAGCTGTCGGCCGAGCTGGAACGGCTGATGCTGGAGCGCATGCCGGCGATTTCGCAGTGGACGCGGCTGTTCGACGAGACCCTGACGCGGCTGCGAGCCAAGGTCGGGAAAGAAAGCCTGACGCTCAACGAAGCCCTCACCCGCCTGTCGGCGCCCGATCCCATGGTGCGCAAGGCGGCGGCGCAGGGGCTTACGGGCGCTTTGAGCGACAATGCGCCGGTGCTGGCGCTGGCGCTCAATACGCTGGCCTTTGAAAAGCAGGTCGAGGACCGCTGGCGCAAGTATGACAGCCCGGCGGCGTCGCGCCACCTGGCCAACGAGGTCGACAAGGACGCAGTCGACGCCATGGCCGAGGCGGTGTCCGAGTCCTATGGGGCGTTATCACATCGGTATTACGCCATCAAAGCCAGGGTCATGGGCAAGGCGCAGCTCGATTTCTGGGACCGGAACGCGCCGCTGACCCAGGACGTACAACGGACGTATACCTGGGACGAGGCCAGGCAGATCGTGCTCGACAGCTTCGCCCAGATGGGGCCGGAGTTCGAGGAGCGCGCCCGCCTCTTCTTCGACAGGCCGTGGATCGATGCTGCGCCGCGGCCGGGCAAGTCGTCGGGCGCCTTCGCCCACCCAGTGACGGCCAACCGCCACCCCTACGTCATGCTCAACTTCACCGGCGACCGCCGCGAGGTGCTGACCCTGGCGCACGAACTGGGCCACGGCGTCCACCAGACCCTGTGCCAAGGCTTGGGCTCCATCCTGGCCGACACGCCGTTGACGCTCGCCGAAACGGCGTCGATCTTCGCCGAGGGCCTGGTGTTCGAGCACCTCGTCGCCGACGCCTCGCCCGAGGACAAGAAGGCGCTGCTGGCCGGCAAGATCGAGGACGGGCTCAACTCCGTCATCCGCCAGATCGCCTTCCACCGCTTCGAGGAAAAGTTCCATGCCGCCCGCGCCGAGGGCGAGGTGGCGGTCGACCAGATCAACGCCATCTGGCTGGGGGTCATGGGCGAGAGCCTGGGGCCGGCGATCAAGTTGAACGACGGCTACGAGGTATGGTGGGCCTATGTCAGCCACTTCGTCCACGCGCCGTTCTATGTCTACGCCTATGCCTTCGGCGACCTGCTGGTGTCGGCGCTGATGGAAAAGCGGCGCGAGGATCCGGCTGCCTTCACGCCGCTCTACAAGACGCTGCTGTCGGCCGGCGGGACCAAGACCTATGTCGAGGCCCTGACGCCGTTTTCGATGAACCCGCGCGATAAGGCGTTCTGGAAGATGGGCTGCGCCCGTCTGGAAGGCCTGATCGACCAGTTCGAGGCGCTGGTCTAGGCCTTCGTAAGGCGCTGGCGGAACCAGTCCGCCAGTTCTTCCTCACTCATCTGCCCCGCCGCCACGGCTTCGACCGTCTTGATGGCGTCGATCTTGTCAAAACCGAGCCTGTAGCCGTTGTCGGCGAGGAACAGGCGGGCCGCGATCCAGGCAGTACGTTTGTTACCGTCGACAAAGCCATGGTTTTTCTCCAACCCATAAGCATAGGCCGCCGCCAGGGCCGCGGCGTCGGGCGCACCATAAGCCGCCAGGTTTTGCGGCCGGGCCAGGGCCGACTCGACAAGCCCTATGTCGCGTAACCCGTCGCCGCCACCGTGTTCCGCCAGTTGCCGGTCATGCACGGCGAAGACGACCTCTGGAGACAGCCAGCGCCAATCCATCATTTGGCAAGCTGGCGCAGGACTTCGCGATCCTCGTGCATGATGTCCTCGGCAAGGGACATCTGCCGCTCGAAATCAGGGTTGTAGGGCGTCAGACGAAAGGCGCCATCGGGAGCCTCAGTCAGGTAAAGCGTATCACCTTTCTTGACCTTCATACGCGCCATAGCCTCCTTGGTCAGGATGAAACCGGCCGACGCGCCGACGGTCGTCACTTTAAAATTGATCATCGATATCTCCTATATAATTACTATTATATGGATAGTCCCAAAAGTCAAACGCAAGGCGATTGACCTGACATCCCGGCTTTTGTAGAACCGGCAACGACTCCGCAGTTTGCAAGGGCGCATCCCCATGGCCGACCATCACGACCACCACGACGACTATGTCCACGGCGAAATGGACATCGAACAGCACAAGGGCACCTATGAGCTGTTCAACAACATGGCCAAGTGGGGCAGCCTGATCGTCGCCGTGACCCTGGTGTTCCTGGTGCTGCTGACCTGCGTGCCGGGCACCGGCTGGATGACGGCGACCATCGTGGCGCTCGTCGTCGCCGTGCTGGGCTGGCTGTTCCTGCGCAAGAAGCCCGACCCGGTCCACTAAGCGCCATGAAGGTGTCGGACGCCAACCTGACGCCGCGCCAGCAGAAATGGTTCGCCTCCGTGGCGGCGAGCCTGCACCGCGACACGGGCAGGACGCTCGACGAATGGGTGG
>CAYYTA010000006.1:0-4148 GCA_964474575.1 uncultured Caulobacteraceae bacterium
TGCGCCGCCCGCCGTGCCGCCGCCGCCCTATGCGCCGAGCGCCCGCGCCTACAAGCTCACGGCCACCGGCTATAAGACGGTCAAGATCAAGCCGATGGTGGTGAAGCATGACATCAAGGTGCCCGCCGCCGTCGCGCCGGAGATCGTATTGTCCCTTCCGGGCACGACGGTGACACCAGCCGCCACGGCAGGCGCCGATGTGGTTCTGCATGTCAACGTCAGGGTTCCGGCGATGAAGGTCAAAGTGCCGACCTACGACGTGAACTGAATGGAAAGTCAGGGCTTCGGACGCGGCACGGCGATCATGCGCAGCATGGCGTCCGGCTTGAGATAGGTCCGAGCCAGCTGCTGGATATCATTCGCCGTGATGCTTAGGTAGGTCCGCGTCACCCCCAGACGATAGGCCCGGCGGTCGGGATGGCCATACAGGCCGGCGATGGTGTCCTGCCAGTCCTCGTTGTTCTTGGCGCTGTCGCTCAGGAGCTCGATCATCGGCTTGCGGGCGCGATCGAGTTCGTCAGGCGTGACGCCGTGGTCGCGGATGTCGGCGGCGGCCCTGAGGACAGCATCGACGAAAGCCTGGTCCACGCCGGGCTTGAGCGTGCAGGCGGCTTCGAGATAGCCATAATTGCCGAAAGCCTGGGATGCGTAGGACTGCACCGACATGTCGTAGGTCGCGCCCTGGCGCTCGCGCAGGTCTTCGGTCAGGCGATCGTTGAGGATGGCCGCCAGCAGGTCGAGCCCGCGCGCGGTATGGATATCGCCGAGCGCGCCGGTCGTGGGGAAGGCGACGGCGGCGGCGGCCTGGTCGCCGCGGCCGTCGTGGTACCAAACCTGCGGCGTGCGGTCCGCCGGCAGGGCGACCTCGGCACCGCCTGGCGCCGGTGTGAACCTATCGGGCACGGCCGGCAGGTTGGCGAAGGTCTTGGCGACCTGCTCAAGCGCCTCGGAGGTGCTGATGTCGCCGGTGATCGTTACCTCAACGGGCACGCCCGACATGGTGCGGCGATAAAGGGCGGCCAGGCTGGCCGGGTCGATCGCCTCGGCCTGCTCACGGGTCGGAAAGGCGTAACGCGGATCGCCGGCCTTCATGTAAAGGCTTTCGTTGATGGCCTCGACGGTTTCCGGCGAGGTCATCATGGAACCGTACATATAGTTCAGCGAGCTTTTGAAGTTGGCGAAGGCGTCGGTGTCGTAGGCCTGATCGGTGGCGTAGGCCATCAATACCTGCATCTCGGCCTCGAAGCTGTCGGGTGTGGTGTAGCCCGTCAGGGCGGCATAGTCTTCCGCCAGGGTAAAGTTGGCGCTGATGGTCTTGCTGGCCATCGCCTTGATCAGGTCGTCACGCGAAATGCGGCTCAGGCCGCCGTCGGTCGGGTCGTAGAGCTGGGTCTGCATCAGCGATATCTTTTCCGACGGCGAGAACAGTTCATAGCCGCCGCCGAAATGCACGCTGACAATGATCTGGTTCTTGATCAGCGGATTGGTCTTTATATTCGCCGTGACGCCATTGGCGAAACGATAATGGCGATAGTCGAGATTGTCGTCGCGTTCCTCGCTGACCGGCGTCTGTGCCGGGCCGAAATCGGTATAGGGCCAGGCCTGGACGCTGGCCGGGTTCCAGGCCTCACGCGGCGCGGCGAGCGCGTCGGCATAGGCCGCTTTCATCGCGTCGGCGTCGAAAACGGCCGCGTCCCCGCCATCGCGGATAAGCACCGGACCGTCGCCGGACAGGATCGCGCGCGCCTGGGCATTGACAAGCTCCGGCGTCATGCCGGGCTTCATCTTGTCCCACAGGTCGGCATATTGCGTCGCTGACTGCAGGACGCTGTCCTCATCGATGTCCTGCATGATCTCGTCGGCGATATCGGACGAAAAACGGGTGCGATAGGTACGCAGGTAATTGGTCATCTGCGCATCACCCTGGTCGATGAAGTCCTTGACCTCGTCGGGCAGGGCGCCGAGGTCGCGGAACTGGAGCAGCACCTTGAGAGCTGCGGAAAAGGCCTCCTTTTCCTGGCCGGGCTTGGGGATGACGGTCAGTACCGTGGTGTTGGCCTGCAGGTGCTGGTTGTCATAGACAAGCTGGGCGCTGAGATAGGGCGCTTTCGGGTCGGCGGCCAGGCGGCGATAGCGCACGTTGAGGATCTGCGTGGCCATGTACTTGGCCATGCCGCGCGTGCGCGTCGTCAAGGTGTCGGACGTGGTGAGGAACGGACGAACCCAGGTTACGGTCTCGGTGTCGACCATGCTCGGGTCGGCATGGACGGCGGCCGTCACGTCGTGGACCTGGCGGGCACCATAATCGGACATCTTCAGTGGTCCCGGACGGGCCGGCTTCCAGTCGCCGAAGACCTTGGTGATGCGCTGCTCCATCCGGTCGACGTCGAAGTCGCCGACAACAACCAGTATGGCGTCGTCGGGGCGGTAGAAATCCTGGTAATAGTCGACCAGGGCCTGGCGCGGCGCCGTCTTGATGGTGTCGATCAAGCCGATCGGATTGCGGTTGGGATAAAGCTGGCCGGCATAGGTCGCCTCGATCGCCGCCTGGTCGGCGCGGCCGGACGGCGAGGCGCGCATGCGTTCCTCGCTCAGGACCACGCCGCGCTCGCGTTCGATGGCGTCGGCGTTGAAGGTCAGGTTGCCGGCGATCTCGCGCAGGATGAACATCGCCGTGTCGATCGTCGCGTCGTCATTGCCTGGCAGGTTGAGGACATAGTCCGTCTTTTCGTAGTCCGTGAAGGCGTTGACGTCGGTGCCGAACTGGAAGCCTTCACGCGCCAGGATCTTGGTCAGCTCGCCCTCGGCGATATTGGTCGAGCCCTTGAACGCCATGTGCTCGACGAAGTGGGCCAGGCCGCGCTGGCTGTCGCTTTCCTGCATCGAGCCGGCGGCGATCTGGAAACGGATGGCGGTGGCGCGCGCCTTGGTGGAATTGCGGTAGATGACATAGCGCAGGCCGTTGGGCAGGACGCCGTAATGGGCCTCCGGATCGACCGGCAGGTCGCTGCGCGCCTGGGTCCAGCTGGCGTGCGCCACCGGCACGGGCAAATCGGCGTGCGCCGGAAGCGAAAAAAGACACAGACCGGCAAGAAGCCCCAGCGTGCGGAAACTGAACATCGATGACAAGGCCACATCCCCCATTGTGGCCATAATAGATCAGTCTCGCAGACGTGCAATAAGCGACATGGCCGCAGCCGGATTACGCACCTTGTCGCCGCTGATGACATAGCAGAAGACATCCCGCGGGCTGGCTCCGGACGGCCCGACCTGCGCCAGGTCACCGGGCACCTCGCCCCTGGCCAGGGCTTTCAGGCGGGCCGCCCAGTCATCGAGCGCCTTGTCGGAATAGCCGTTGTCGTGGTTTTCGGATGAGCCCTGCAGGCGCAGATAGGCGCAATCGCCGGTCTGGTCGGCGATCTGGGGGAATTCGCAATCGGCGGCGGTAATCACGGCGACCTTGTGCTTCCGCGCCAGGGCGACGAAGGCGGGATCCTGGAAGCTTTCGTGCCGTACTTCAACGGCATGGCGCAGTTTGACGCCATCGACGCTGTCGGGCAGCAGGTTGAAAAAGTTCTCGAAATCGGTCGCGTCGAACTTTTTGGTGGCCATGAACTGCCAGTTGATCGGTCCGAGCTTGTCCTTGAGCTCGGTGATGCCGCTGGTAAGGAAGCGCTCGACCGACTCCTTCGATTGAGCCAGGTCCTTGCGGTTGGTGGCGAAGCGCGTGCCCTTGATGGCGAAGATGAACCCCTCCGGCGTTTCCTCGTACCACTTGCGGAAGCTTTCCGGCTTCTGGGCGCCGTAATAGGTGCCGTTGATCTCGATCGAGGTCACGTGGCGGCTGGCGTATTCCAGCTCCTTTTTCTGCGACAGCTTGTCGGGATAGAACGGCCCGCGCCACGGCTCATAGGTCCAGCCGCCGATGCCGACATAGATCTTACCCATCCGTTTCCTCCTGAAATTCAACTGAAGGCCGGAACCGGCCCTTCCAACTGGATCAACGAACGCAAGTTGCTAACCATGCGCCCGCTCATGCAGTTGTGATCGAAAATGAATGTCTGGTAATTTTCGGTCCTGTCCTTGAGATTTCGCAAAATGCACACAATCAAGCTTGGCGACGGCGACCAGAAGATTTCCGCCATGGG
>CAYYTA010000007.1:0-31241 GCA_964474575.1 uncultured Caulobacteraceae bacterium
CTTGGCT
This sequence comes from uncultured Caulobacteraceae bacterium, assembly GCA_964474575.1. GTDB lineage: Bacteria > Pseudomonadota > Alphaproteobacteria > Caulobacterales > Caulobacteraceae > Asticcacaulis. The sequence continues at coordinate 8 of CAYYTA010000007.1, forward strand.
CTCGTCCTCTCCCCTCAGGCCCCCCTCTGTCCGCGTCGCGGACTTCTCCCCCACGCGTGGGGGAGTATGGGGCGAGGTGGGAGGGGATCGCCGCGTGGATGCGAGGTTTTGGAAGTGAGCCCCCCACCACATCTCACCCGCCTTTGGGCAAGCCAAGGCTCGTTCGTCTTGCGCCTGCCGAGATATATCTCGGCTGCGCTCACCGGGCCTCCCCGAATTTCTGCGAAATTCAGGGAGGTATAAGACGTCGTTTCTTACCCGAGCGCCCAGTGACCCCCTCCGTCAGCTTGGCTGACATTTCCTCCACACATGGCGGAGTATGGGGAGAGGTGTGTTAGTGACGGGCGACTTCGGCTTCGATGTCGCCGGTCAGCCTGGTGTTGGCGCCGGCGCGGGCGATGTCGCCGAGCGTCACCACCCCGACCAGGCGCTTGTCGCCGTTGAGCACGCACAGGCGGCGAATCTGTTCGCGCTTCATCAGGTCGGCGGCCTCGGCGAGTTCGTCGTCCTCGAAGCAATAGATGACCGACCGCGACAGGACTTCGCGCACCGGTGTCTGCGGCTCGAAGCCCTGGGCGACGCCGCGCACGACAATATCGCGATCAGTGACGGCGCCGATGAGTTTGTCGTCTTCGCCGACCGGTACGTAGCCGTAATCGCCGTCGCGCATCATCTCCGCGATCTGGCGCAGTGTAGTGTCCGGCGCGGCGAGGTGGAAATCGGTCGTCATGATATCCTTGATCAACATGTCAGCCTCCTGGGGTGGCAGCTAGGGTTTCGGCTTGGGCAAGGTGGGCCTGGAGCACGGGCAGGGCGTCATGGGCGAAGCCCTGCAGGGCAGGGCCCTTGCCGGTTGTGGCATAGTCGTTGAACAGCGCGATGGCGTCCTCGTGGACGTGGGTCTGCAGCTCGACATAGAGGCGGTCGAAACCGTTCGGCGTGGCACGGGTCAGGACGTCGATATCGGTCTGGTGCGCGCGGTCGAGCATGGTGTCCGGCTGGATGCCGGCCTTGTCGCTGGCGAGCGCCGCCTGGAGATCGGCCGCGACCTTGGTATCGTCGTCGATCACCTTCTGGGCGTAGCCGCGGATAGCCGGATTCTGAGTGCGCTGAAGGGCCAGCTGGCTCGACTCGATGGCGAAGATGCCGGCGACGGATGCCTTGTGCACGAAATCCGTGTCGTTCGTCTGGGCATGCGCGCCGCCGGCGAGAAGGGCGGTAAGGACAAGAACGGGCGGGATGGCTGGGCGCATGGCGTCAATAGGTGCTCGGGGGATCGCTGGCCGGGAAGCTGTCGTCGATCATGGAATCGACCTGGCCCTCGCCGAGGCCGTCGCGCAGGCGCTTTTCGTGCTTCATGACGGTCGAGTGCGGCGTGCCGCCGCCAATAAAACCCTTGATGAAGGCGGTGACGAAGGTGAGGGCGGTCATCATGCTGGCTTGCTCCGTTGCGGCCGGGGTTCGGTTTTCGGGCCGCCATCGCGGCTGTCGGGATCGGGATCGCTCTTGCCGTAACGGCCGCGTTCATCGTGACCGGCGCCGGGCAGGTGCGACTGGCTGGCCGGGTCGTCAGTGCCGGTCTTCGACCTGGGCTCGAAGGCGCGATCGCTGGAAGCGGCCATGGCGGAACCTTTCGAAAATGGAAGATGCGCCTAAGGATAGGCGCGCGCCGCTAAGGCGGACATGCCGGGACATCTGAAGGGTTGTAAAACTTCCGTAAGCGCCGGCCCGCACGGCATTTTGACGCGCGGCGACGGCATACCGGCGTTCGCGTTTACGCCGCTGCCGCTAGGATGATGAAATCACGTTCCTTCCGGGAGATATCGTCATGGACACCGCCGACCCCCTCATTCTCCAGGCCACGCCGCGCAATCCCGTCGCCCGCGCCGCGCTTGCCGTCACCGACAAGGTGCACCGCGTCGAGGACAATGTGCTCAACATGCCGCTGACCAGCGTGGTGATGTCGGCCATGCTCGGGGCAGGCATCGTTGCCCTGGCGGTCCTGGTGGGACGGGCGCTGGAGCACCGGGTGGTCATCGAGCCGGGCAGGGTGGAATAGGGCGTGGAGGCGAACGGCCTCAAGCTCATTTTCTGACGTCTCATGTCTATCCAAAACGTGTGAAGACACTTTCGTGGCGCTTTTGGGTTCTGGAGCAGGCTGTGTTTTGATGGAATCAAAACGCCTGCTCCAAGTTTTTTGTTTGGTCGCGCGATTTATCCGAAACGAAGTTCGGTATAGCCAAAAGTGCCAGAAACGTTTCTTGGCACCTTATCGGATCGCGCTCTAAGCCCGCGATTTGGCGATCTGGCCCAGCACGTCTTCCAGGGCTTCGAGATAGACCGGCTTGACCAAGTGGTGATCGAAGCCTGCCTCCTTGCTCATGCGGCGGTGTTCGGCCTCGCCCCAGCCGGTCTGGGCGATGAAGACGGCGTTTTTCAGCTCAGGATAGGGCTTCAGGTGCCGGCACAGGTCGTAGCCGTTCATGCCGGGCAGGCCCAGGTCGATCATCAGGACGTGGGGGGCATAGGTCTTGACTTCGGCAATCGCCGGCTGGGCGCCCGAGGCGAGTCGGTAATCGTAGCCCAGCATCTCGATCAGCCAGCCCGTCGTCTGGGCCAGGGCCTCGTTATCCTCGACGATCAGCACCCGCAGGGTTTCGCCGGCCGCGTCGTCGTTCATAGAAGGTCCCTTGCGACTCGCGTCGAGCGTATCCATCACCGTCTCCCTGCCTCTGCGCGGCGTCAAGGCCTTTGTCGGCAGCGGCATAATTGGACAATTGATGTAAAGGGGAAGTCGGGTTGCGGGCGACTCGGCATAAAAAACGCATAAAAGATCAGTTGGGGACCCGCTCGGCCTTGCGTTTACGGACCTCGCCAAGAAGCTGGGTGACGCTGTCGAGACTGACCGGTTTGGTGACGTGGTGGTCGAAGCCGGCATCGAACGCCTGCTGGCGGTCGCTTTCCTGGCCCCAGCCGGTCTGGGCGACGATGGTCGTGTCCTTCAGCGCAGGCAGCCGCCGCAATTCACGGCAGACCTCATAGCCGTTCATGCCCGGCATGCCGATGTCGAGAAAGATGACGTCGGGCGGCGATTCCGCCGCACGGGCAATCGCCTCGCGTCCGTCGTGGCGGACATCGGCGGAATGGCCGACCAGTTCCAGCATCCAGCGCGTCGTCTGGGCTGAATCAACGTTGTCGTCGACGATCAGGATATCGAGGGCGGCGTGCGGGCCTTCGAGAGGCTCGATCTTCTTGCGGCGGCCGCCATCCGCCAGCAGGCGCGATTGCGGCAGGCGGATGGTGAAGCGGCTGCCGGCGCCGGGCCCGTCGCTTTCGGCGGTGACCACGCCGCCATGCATCTCCACCAGCTTCCTGACCAGGGCCAGGCCGACGCCAAGGCCGCCTTGGCTGTAGGAAAGATGGCTGCCGACCTGGGTGAACAGGTCGAACACGCGCGGCAGCATGTCGGGCTCGATGCCCAGGCCGTTGTCGCCGACCACGACCTCGGCCTGGCCGCCCGCCGGCTGGACCGTCACGGTAATATGGCCGCCTTCAGGCGTATATTTGGCGGCATTGTTGATCAGGTTCGACACCACCTGGGACAGACGCGTCATGTCGCCGGAAACGGTCAGCGGCTCCTCGGGCATGACCAGGCTGAAGCCGTGGTGGTTGGCCTCGACCAGCGGCCGGCTGGCCTCGACGGCGGCATTGACCGCGTCCTGGAGCGCGATCGGCTCCATGCGCAGGTCGATCTTGCCCTGGGAGACGCGCGATACGTCGAGCAGGTCATCGATAAGGCGGACGAGGTGGGTCAGTTGGCGGTCCATCATGCCGCGCACCTCGGTGGCGCGCGCCTCGTCGCCGGTCAGGCGCAGGATCTGCAATCCGTTGCGGATCGGCGCCAGCGGATTGCGCAGTTCGTGCGCCAGTGTGGCCAGGAACTCATCCTTGCGCCGGTCGGCTTCCTGGAGCGCCTCGGCGGACTGCCGGCTCTCGCTCAGCAGGTGGAGGTTCTCCGCGGCTATGTTGCGCAGCTCCTCCATCTGCTCGGCGATCTGCCGCCGCTGCTGATAGAGTTCGACGAAAATGTTGACCTTGGAACGCAGGATGTCGGGCTCGAGCGGCTTTTCGAGGAAGTCGACGGCGCCGGCCTCGTAGCCGCGGAAACGCCGCGTCCGGTCGGTAGAGCCGGCGGTCAGGAAGATGATCGGGATGCCGCGTGTGCGCTCGCTGCCGCGCATCATCTCGGCCAGTTCGAAGCCGTCCATCTCCGGCATCTGCACGTCGAGCAGGGCGAGCGCAACGTCCTGCCGGAGAAGGATTTCCAGCGCCTCGCGCGCCGAATGGGCCTTGATCAGGTCAAGCCCGTCGCGGCGAAGCATGGCCTCGAGCGAGAGCAGGTTCTCTACGCGGTCGTCGACCATGAGGATGGGGACCGGGCTGGGGCGGAGGTTGCCGATATGCGCCGTCATCGCCGCACCTTCACAAGCCAGTCGGCGATGGCGTCCGGCGCCAGGCTCAGCGAGTTCGGCGCGGCGGCCAGGGCAGCGCGCGGCATGATATCGGCATAGGCCAGTTCCGGCGTCTGCACGATGGTGGTGCCGCCGGCCCCGGCTACGGCTTTGAGGCCGCTTGCGCCGTCATTGTTGGCGCCGGTCAGGACGATGCCGACGAGGCCGGCGCCATAGGCGTCCGCGGCGGTTTCGAACAGGACATCGATGGCCGGGCGCGCGAACAGCACCGGCTCCTCCGACGACAGCGACAGGCGCCGGTCAGTCTCGACCAGCAGATGGTAGTCCGGCGGGGCGAAATAGACGGTGCGCGGTTCGATCGTCGCCTTGTCCTCGGCCTCGACGACGCGGATGGCGCACTTCTGGGCGAACAGGTCGGCCATGATGCTGCGCCGGTCAGGCGGCATGTGGATGACCACCATGACCGGCAACGGGAAATCGGCGGGCAGGGCCGGCAGGACGGTCGACAGGGCCTCCACCCCGCCGGCCGAAGCGCCGATGACAATGGCTTCGGGTTTCGCCTTCATGCCACATCCCGCCTCTGATAGATGCGTTCGTCGCGCGAGAATTCGCCAAACGCGTCGGCGTGGACCGAAAAGCGCAGGGTTTCCTTGGCGCCGAGCCCGAGGAAGCCCTTGCGCGCAAGGGAGCCGCGGAACAGGCCGATGGCGCGGTTCTGCAGGTCGCGGTCGAAATAGATCAGGACGTTGCGGCAGGAGATGAGCTGGGTCTCGGCGAAGACGGCATCGGTGGCCAGGCTGTGGTCGGAAAAGACGGTGCGGGCGCGAAGGCTCTTGTCGAACGACGCCTTGCCGTAGGCCGCGGTGTAATAGTCCGACAGCGACGACCTGCCGCCCGACAGGCGGTGGTTCTCGGTGAACAGCTTCATGCGCTCGGCGTCATAGACCCCCGCCTCGGCCGCCTTGAGCGCTTCCGGATTGATGTCGGTGGCGTAGAACAGGGTGCGGTCCTCAAGCCCCTCCTCGCGGAACAGGATGGCGAAGGAGTAGAGCTCCTCGCCGGTCGAGACGCCGGCGATCCACACCTTCAGCGACGGATAGGTCAAAAGATGCGGCACCACCTTTTCACGAATGGCCTTGAAATAGAGTGGGTCGCGGAACAGTTCGGAAACCTGCACCGTCAGGTAGGGCAGGAGCTGGGTCAGGACGTTGGCGTCGTGCAGCACCAGGTCCTGCAGCATCGAGAACGAACGGCAGTTGAAATGCGCCCGCGCCTGATGCAGGCGGCGGCGGATCGAGGCCATGGCGTAGCCGCGGAAATCGTAGTGGTACTTCAGGAAGATGGCTTCCAGCAGCAGGCGGATCTCGATCTCGTCCGTTTTGGCTGAAAAGGGTGCATTCATTTCGGCATCCACACGCGCACCAGCGAGACCAGCTTTTCGACGTCGATCGGCTTGGCCATGTAGTCGTTGGCGCCGGCGTCGAGGCACTTTTCCTGATCGTCCTTCATCGCCTTGGCGGTCAGCATGATCACCGGCAGCTTCTTCCACTGCGGCCGCCTGCGGATTTCGCGCGTGGCGGTCAGGCCGTCCATCTCCGGCATCATGGCGTCCATCAACACCAGGTCGACGGCGGTTTCGGGAGAGGCCTGGGCGCTGTCGAGCGTTTCCAGCGCCTCGCGTCCGTTGCGCGCGATGGTGATGACGGCGCCCAGCGGCTCGAAGATGTTGCTGACGGCATAGACATTGCGCACATCGTCCTCGACCAGCAGGATGCGGCGGCCTTCGAGCATGGCGTCGCGCGACTTGGCCTTCTTGAGCAGCCGCTGCTGTTCGGGCGACAGTTCCGACACGACCTGGTGCAGGAAGAGCGTGACCTCGTCGAGCAGGCGTTCCGGTGACTTGGCGCCCTTGATGATGATCGACTTGGAATAGCGGCGCAGGCGCTGTTCGTCGTCATAGCCGATGTCGTGGCCGGTATAGACGATGACCGGTGGGAAGGCATAGGCCTCCTCCTGGCTCAGGGTTTCGAGCAGGCTGTAGCCCGAGGCGTCGGGCAGGCTGAGGTCGAGCACCATGCAGTCGAAGGTCGATTCCTTGAGCTGCGCCAGGCACTCGGCGGCGGTGCCGACGGCGACGGTCTCGATGTCCTGCGTCTTGAGCAGCTTCGACATGCTGTCGCGCTGGACGGCGTCGTCCTCGACGATCAGCACGCGGCGGACGCGGCGGGTGAGGCGGGTCTCGATCTGGTGGAAGGCGTCGACCAGTTCCTCGCGCTTGACCGGCTTCAGCATGTAGCCGACCGCGCCCATCGACAGGGCGGTATGGGTATAGTCGCCGGCCGAGACGACGTGGACGGGGATATGGCGGGTGCGTACGTCGCGCTTCAGGCGGTCGAGCACCGACAGGCCGGAATGGTCGGGCAGGCCGACATCGAGGATCGCCGCCGAGGGCAGGTATTGCCGTGCCGCGGTCACCGCCTCTTCCGCGGAGGTCACGATAATGGCCAGGAAGTCCTGTTCATGGGCGAGGTCGTAGAGGATGCGGGCGAAGGCTTCATCATCCTCGATGATCAGGATGCTGCGGCTGGCGGGCGTCAGCCGGTCGCGGTCGTCGGCAATGGCCTTGCGCGGCGGGGGCTGGTCGGCGAAGGCGGACGCCTCGGGCGTGGGCATCTGCGGCAAAGGTGCGAGGACGGGCGCCTCGGTGGGCCCCGAGAAGACCGCGGGGATGGCGATGCTGAAGGTCGAGCCCTTGCCGGGCGTGCTTTCGAGCCCGATGTGGCCGCCAAGCAGCCGCGCCAGTTCGCGCGAGATGCTGAGGCCAAGGCCGGTGCCGCCGTACTTGCGGCTGATCGTGCCGTCCGCCTGGCGGAAGGCCTCGAACACCGCCTGCTGCTGGTCGGCGCCGATGCCGATGCCGGTGTCCTTGACCGAGAAGGCGATCATGTCGGCGCCGTCACGCGAGACGATCAATTCGACGCCGCCCTTCTCGGTGAACTTGAAGGCGTTGCTGAGCAGGTTCTTCAGCACCTGTTCGAGGCGCTGGCGGTCGGTGTCGAGGCTGGCCGGCACATCCTTGGCGACGGTGGTCGCGAAGGTGAGGCCCTTCTGCTGCGCCACCGGTTCGAAGACGCGCGTCATGTCGCTGAGCAGGCGCTTGACGGCGACGGTTTCGGGCCGGATCTCCATCTGGCCGGCCTCGATCTTCGACAGGTCGAGGATGTCGTTGATCAGGGCCAGCAGGTCGTTGCCCGAGGACTGGATGGTCTGGGCGAACTTGACCTGTTCGTCGGAAAGATTGCCTTCGGCATTGTCGGCGAGCAACTTGGCCAGGATCAGCGACGAGTTGAGCGGCGTGCGCAGCTCGTGCGACATGTTGGCGAGGAAATGCGACTTGTAGGTCGAGGCCTGTTCGAGCAGGCGCGCCTTGTCCTCGACTTCGCGCGAGGCACGAGTCAGGTCGTCCTTCTGCTGTTCGAGCTGGGTCGCCTGCTCCTCGAGCTGGGTATTGGTCTGCTCCAGCTCGGCCTGCTGGGCTTCGAGGCGGGCGTGCGATTCCTTCAGCGTGCGCGACTGCTCTTCCAGTTCCTCGTTGGTGACGCGCAGCTCTTCCTGCTGGCTTTGCAGTTCCTCGGACTGGCGCTGCGTCTCCTCGAGCAGGTTCTGCAGGTGGGCGCGGTAGTTGGCCGTACGCACGGCGACCGCGATCAGCTCGCTGGCGCGGTTGAGGAATTCGATCGTATCGGGCGCCATGGCATGCAGGAAACCAAGCTCGACCACCGCCTCGATGCCGCCGTCGCCCCTGGCCGGCGCGATGACGACGCGGCGCGGCCGCCATTCGCCGAGGGCGGCGCCGACGCTGAGGTGATTGTCGGGCAGGTCGGCGACATCGATGATGCGGCCTTCGGATACCGCCTGGCCGAGCAGGCTCTGCGAGCGGGTAAAGCTTTCGGGCAGTTTGGTTTCGTCGGGCACGGCGTGGACGGCGACGCGGCGATAGACCGCGCCGTCGGCGGCGAAGAAGGCGCCGGCGTGGGCGTGGCAATAGTCGGCGAGGTAGGCCAGGGCGTTGCGCCCGACCTGATCCAGCCGGAGGTCGCCCATCATCGCCGCCGACAGTCCGGCTTCGCCCGCCTGCAGCCATTCCTGGCGGCGGCGCTGGGCCGAGGCGCGGCTGATCAGAATGGTGATGACGATGCTGAGGACGACGCCGATGATGGCGGCGACGGAGACGCTGAGGACCGCCGTGGCGTAGGCGCGGTTCATCTCGTCGAGCTTCTGTTGCCGCGTTTGGTTTTCCTCGGCCTGCATGCCGGCGATGGCCTGGCGGACGGCGTCCATGTCGCTCTTGCCGCGGTCGCTGGCGACGACGGCCTGGGCGGCTTCGAAGCCCTTGGTGCGGCGGACGTCGATGGTATCGGCCAGTTCCGCCATCTTCGACTGGACGCGGATCTTCATGCCGGCGACGCGGGCGTTCTGGCTGGGCGAATTGGCGGTCAGGCGGTCAAGTTCGCGCATCTGGCCGTCAAGGGTCTCGACGGCGTCGTTATAGGGCGCGAGGTAGGATTCCTTGCCGGTCAGGACGAAACCGCGCTGGCCGGTTTCGGCGTCCTTCAGCGTGGAGAACAGCTCGTCGGCGCTGATCAGGACCTCGTGGGTGCGGGTGACCTCGTTACTGTCCTCGCGCAGGGTCTGGATATTGAGCCAGGACACGACGCCGCTCAACACGAAGAACACCGCGATCAGCGCCAGGCTGATGGAGACGGTGGCATCGACCTGCATTTGCTTGCCGGGCAGGAACGGTATCTTAACTTTCGCCAATCGTTTCCCCTTTGCGCCCGATACTGTCATTGCCGGCGCGCCCCGCGGTTGTCCGCAAGGTAAAGCCCGACCCTATGGGCGGCGAGGTAAGCATCCAATAAGGAGCGCGCCGCTCTTTATAAATTCCCCGTAAGCCGCCTCTGTGTTCTCAATTTGTTCAAGGCGTGCTAGACTGATTCATTATGGAAAACGAGCGGCCGCGCAAGATCATCCATGTCGATATGGACGCCTTTTTCGCCAGCGTAGAGCAGCGCGATTTCCCCGAACTGCGCGGCAAGCCGGTGGCGGTCGGCGGCGGTGGCCTGCGCGGCGTCGTGGCGGCGGCGTCCTATGAGGCACGCGTGTTCGGAGTGCGCTCGGCCATGCCCAGCGTGACGGCCAAGCGCAAGTGCCCGGAGCTGATCTTCGTCAGGCATCGCTTCGAAGTCTACAAGCAGGTGTCGCGCCAGATCCGCGACATCTTCGAGGACTATACGCCCCTGGTCGAACCCTTGTCGCTGGACGAAGCCTATCTTGATGTCACCGACAACCGGATGGGCATGGTCTCGGCGACCGAGATCGCGAAGGAGATAAGGGCGCGCATCCGCGAGGTGACGAACCTGACGGCATCGGCGGGGGTGTCGTACAACAAGTTCCTCGCCAAGCTGGCGTCCGACGTCAACAAGCCCGACGGACTGTTCGTCATCACGCCGGCGGCGGGGCCGGAGTTTGTCGCCGGGCTGGAGGTCGGGCGCTTTCATGGCATCGGGCCGGCGACCTCGGCGAAGATGAACCGGCTCGGCATCCGCACCGGCGCCGACCTGCGCGAGCGCAGCCAGGATTTCCTGACCCAGCACTTCGGTATCTCCGGCAAGCGCTTCTACTGGATTTCGCGCGCCATCGACCATCGCGCGGTCTGTCCCGACCGCGAGCGCAAGTCGGTGGGGGCGGAGACGACCTTCTTCGACGATCTTTCGGATTATGCGAAGGCGGAGCAGGAGCTGAAACCTTTGATCGGCAAGGTGTGGCGCCACTGCGAGGCCAATGGCCTGCACGGACGGACGGTGACGCTCAAGGTCAAGTACAGCGACTTCAAGATCATCACGCGCAGCCGCACCCACGGTCCGGTCACGAGTCTGGAGGCGCTGGAGTCGGCGAGTCTGGCGCTGCTGGCCGGCGTGTTTCCAGCGCCGCGCGGCATCCGTCTGCTGGGGGTGACCATGTCGGGCTTCGACGGCGAGGACGAGGTCGCGGCGGCGGAGCAACTGCAACTGGCGATATGATGTCTGGCAGCCAGTATTGACTTCATTCTCCTCCCCTGCGAAGCGGGGAGGTGGCGAGCTTGTCGAGCCGGAGGGGGCGTCTTGCTGGCGGGATAGCCCCCTCCGACGCGGACTTCGTTTGCAAGAGCAAACGTGCGCCGCGCCATCTCCCCGCTTCGCAGGGGAGGAGAAGGGGAGTGATCACGTTATGCGCGCATTTGCCTTCGGCCTTGTGCTTCTCGCCATGCCCGCTTTCGCCAAAGAAAAGCCGGCCGATACGGTGCTCGTGCATGGCTATGTCTATACCGTTGACGCGCGTGACAGCGTCGCCCAGGCGGTGGCGGTGCGCGACGGCGTCATCGTCTATGTCGGCGACGATGCCGGCGCCAAGGCCTTTACCGGCCGCAGGACGCACGTCGTCGACCTCGGCGGCCGGATGCTGATGCCGGGCCTGATCGACGGCCATATGCACCCGCAGTCCGGGGGCTTGCGCATGCTCGACTGCAATCTCAACTACGAAAGCCTGACGATCCCGGAGTTTCAGGCGCGCATCCAGGCCTGCGTCGACGCCGACACGACCGCCGGGCCGGACGACTGGCTGAAGGTCATCAACTGGTTCGAGCCGGGCATGACGCCCGACGGCATCGTGTTGACGCACGAAGCGCTCGACGGCGTCAGGACGACGCGGCCCATCATGGTCCATTCGACCTACGGCCACTCGGACCTGACCAATGCGCGCGGGCTGCAACTGGCCGGCATCACCCGCGACACGCCCGATCCCAAGGATGGGGTCATCGTCCGCGATGCCGATGGCAATCCGACCGGCCTGCTCGAAGACGCCGCCAAGGACGCGGTCGAGACCCTGGTGCCGGCGCCGTCTCGCGCCAAGAACCTGGAGGCGACGCAGAAGGCGCTCGACGCCATGCGCCGCCAGGGGATCACCACGTTTCTTGACGCCTATACCGACATCGACACTCTGACAGCCTATACGACGGTGTCGAAGGCGGGCGAACTGACGGCGCGCGGCCATTTCGCCGTGCTGATCGATTCCGTTGCGGACTATGACGCCGATACGGCCATAGCCGAGGTCCTGCGCGAAAAGGCCGAGTTCGAACAGAAGCCCGACGGCGCGAAACCTACTTTGCGCATCCATACCGCCAAGCTGTTCCTCGACGGCGTGATCAATGCGCCGTCGTTCACCGGCGTGATGGTCCAGCCCTATTTCGAGAACAGGGGCACGAAGGATGCGCCGGACTGGCGGCCAGGAACGAGCACCGGGCCGCAGCCCTATTTCACGTTGGCGCAGCTGTCCGACACCCTGTCGAAGCTGGCGGCGGCGGGGATCGATCCGCACATGCACGCCGATGGCGACGGGGCGGTGCGCGAGGCGCTTGACGCCATCACAGTCATGCGCAAGGCGCATCCCGAGGCCGATGTCCGCCCGGCCGTGGCGCATGACGAGATCGTCGATCCCGACGATTATGACCGTTATGCCGCCTTGAACGCCTTGCCCGTGCTTTCGTTCCAGTGGGAGAAACCGGCGGTCGATGTCGCGCCGATGAAGGATTATTTCGGGCCGGAGCGTTATGCGCTGATCGAACCGGCGGGGCTGCTCGACCTGCACGGCGCGAGGATCGTCTACGGCAGCGACTGGCCGGTCGATCCGCTCAACGAATGGGAGGCGCTGCGCACGGCGGTGACGCGGACGGCGACCGGCGACGACGCGGCAAAATATCCGGGCCGGCTGGGCGTCGATCCCGGCATGCCGTTGAAGACCGCGTTGCGGGCGATCACTATCAATGCGGCCTATAGTCTGCACCAGGACAGGACGACCGGATCGATCGAGGTCGGCAAATGGGCCGACCTGATCGTGCTCGACCGCAACCTGTTCGCAATCGATCCGCAGGCCATTGCCGGCACGAAGGTGCTGATGACCATGGTCGGCGGCAAGGTGGTTTACGAGGCGCAACCGTGATCCTGCTTATCGGCATTATTTCCTTCATTGTCCTTTTCGGCGGCGGGGCGTGGATGAAGAATGTCGTGCGCGTCCGGCCGCGGCCTTCGGTGGTCGAGGTGATCACCCGGGCCGACGGCTTCACCATCACCGACCGCCAGCGCAAGGAAAGCATCTCCATCGCCTGTGCCGCGATCCGCAAGGTGACGGTGATCACGCCGGCCAAGGGGCCTTACAATGACAAGCGGTTCTTCCACATCGTTCATGACGGCGGCGAGGTGACGGCTCCGGCGCGCGCAAAGGGCGCGGAGGCGTTCGTGGCGGGCTTAAAGGCCTTGCCGGGGTTCGACGCCACGGCATGGGAGAGGTCAGAGACAGCGCCCGTCAACAGCTTTGTGGTGGTGGTGGAAAAGTAAGATACCCGACTACCACGCCGCCGAAGAAGGGCGCGGTCCCTCTCCCCGACAAGCGGCAGGGGCAGAAAAAAAGAGGGATCGCTGTTGTCGGCGAGCCCCCTGTTCATCCTGTTGTGCGGATCAGTACTTATACGTGACCTGCAGGAAGCCGGTGCGGCCGGAGCCGTCGTACCAGGCGCTGTAGTAGTAGGGATAGCTGACCCAGGTCGGGTCGTGCGGGGCGCGCTTGTCGGTCAGGTTGTCGATGGCCAGCGACACCGTTACGTGGTCGTTGACGTCGTATTCCACCGAGCCGTTGAGCGTGGTGTAAGACGCCACGAACGCGTCCTCGTCATAGTTCGGCAGGCGGCTGATATAGTCGGCGTCGACATTGACCTTCCACTTGCCGGCCTGCCAGTTGACGCTGGCCGAACCCTTGTCGCGCGGGATATAGAAGTCCGAATCCACCGCCAGCTTGTTCAGCGGCGTGTCGCCGGCGAACTGGGTGAAGGTGTGGTCGTAGACGTGGGTGTAGTTGCCGGTCAGGCCGATCTTGCCGAGAGGCGTATTGAAGCGCAGGTGCGCCGACAGATCGAGGCCCGAGGTCTTTTCGCCGGCGATGTTGACCGGGTTGATGTCGACGCTGTTGATCTCGCCGTCATTGGCGCCGCCGTCGAAGCGGTGGACGCGGGCCAGCGCGTCGACGCAGGTCGGCGACGAGATATCGACCGCAGTGCCGGCTTCGGTGTGGCCGATGCGGCAGTCGGCTTCGTCGCGCAGGACCGAGTTGACGTCCATGTCCTCGACCTGGTTCTTCATGTTGATGCGGAAATAGTCCGCCGACATGTCGAACCACGGCGCAGGCTGCCAGACGAAGCCGGCGGTCAGCGAGTCGGCGGTTTCCGGCTTGAGGTTGAGGTTGCCGTTGCGCTGGATGAAGACGTGGCTGTCGGAATAGTCGCAGTCGCCGATATCCTCGTCGGGTTCCAGCGTGCGGCAGAGATAATAGTCGTCGCCGCCGCCTTCGACCACGCCGGGGCCGGTATAGACATAGTGCAGGTCGGGCGCGCGGAAGGCGGTGCCGTAGGCGGCGCGGACCAGCAGGCTCTTGACCGGGCGGAATTCGAGGCCGGCATTGTAGGTGAACTTGCCGGTATTGTGGCCGGCATAGTCAAATGTATCGTAGCGGCCGGCGAGGTCGAGCTGGAGCTGCGTCAGCAGCGGCACGGTGAATTCGGTGCCGATCGCCTCGTGATCGCGGCCGCCGTGGCCATCACTGTCCTTCCACGACAGGTAGTAATAACCCGTCGCCTTGTCGTCGGGGTTCAGGTTGTAGCCCTGGCGGCCGCCTTCGACGACCAGCGAGAAGCCGACCGGGCCGGCCGGCATCTCGAACAGGTCGCGCGTGCCGACGGTGGCCTGGAAATTCACCAGCCATTGCTGCGGCTTGTAGATGCTGTTGCCGGTGATCGAGTCGTACTCGGCCGGGGTCAGGGGCTTGTAGAGGCGGGCCGGGTCGGCGCTGAACACCGGATAGTCGTAGCCGTCGCCGTCGAGGAATTCGCCGTCATTGTCCATGCCGAGCTGCGGCCCGAGGAAGAGGGCATTGGCCTTGTCGATGATGACCAGCGGGAACTTGATGCGCTGCTCGAACTTGGCCAGATTGACCGAGACCTCGTAGGTCCACTTGGCGTCGGCGCCGAAGGTGCCCTGGATGCCCGGCGTCACCGAATAGATGTTGGAGTTGATGGTGCGCATGCCCTTCTTGAAGCCGCCCATTTCCTCCGGCGAGAACAGGCGGTCCCAGTTCTCGTAGCCGCCGTCGTGCTCTTCGTAGCCGTCCTGGAGCGCATTGGGATGGACGTTGAAGAACCAGCCGGATTCGTCGCCATTGGTCGGGTTCTCGTAGTACCACTCCAGCACGTCCTTGAAGAGGCCGACCTGGCTGTGCGCGAACTGGACGTCGGCGAACAGGTGGGTGGTATCGTTCAGGTCGTAGGTGAAGTAGCCGACGGCCGACAGCTGCTCGCGGCGCGACTCGATCGTGCCGTAGCCTTCGGATTCGCGCGAACCGCAGTAATACCCCCAGTTGTCGCGGAAGTCGCGGATGGTCGAGCCCATGTTCTGGCCGGACAGGGCGTCGCATTGCGACTGACCGGGATCGACATAGTTCTCGTTGGTGTCCTCGCGCAGGTAGTTGCGGCGGGCATAGCGGCGGTCGGGGTCGGGATTGTCATCCGTCGAGTCCTGCCACGAACGCTGATAACCCCAGACCGGGTCCTTGTGCAGCCATTCGCCGCCGATCACGGCATGGAACCTGCCGTCGCTGCTGTCCCAGCCGGTCGAGCCGGAAAGCTTGTGCGACATGCCGCCGCCGTGCTCTTCCCAGCCGTAGCGGTAGTCGAGCGTGGTGCCGGAGGCCCGGTCCTTGAGCTTGAAATTGACGACGCCGGCGATGGCGTCGGAACCGTAGACCGCCGAGGCCGCGCCCGACAGGATCTCGACGCGATCGACCATGCCGATCGGGATGTTCGACACGTCGGTGAAGTTCGACAGCCCGCCGTAAGGCATGGGGAAGTCGGCGATCCTGCGGCCGTTGACGAGGACCAGGGTGTGGTTGGAGCCCAAGCCCCGCAGGTCGACCTGGGCCGAACCCGGCGCGAAGTCGGCGCCGCTATAGGACTGCTGCGACTGGGTTTCGCCCGAGTTCTGCGAAACCGTTCGCAGGACATCCGGAACGCTGGCATAGCCGCCGGCTCTGATCTGCTCGGCGGTGATGGTGGTCACCGGCGCCGGGCCTTCCTTCTTCGTGCGCGGGATGCGCGAACCGAGGATGGTGACGACGGTGGTGTCGTCGCCTGACGCCGTCGTCGCGGTCGCGTCCTGAGCATGGGCCGAGACGGCGCCCACGGCGTAGAGGCTGCAACCGGCCAGAAGGCCCGCCTTGAGGATTCGATGGAATGGATTCTTGGTCATGGTCGGGCTCCCTCACGAAGCAAAAAATATGGCTTGCGCACGATTTCGTTTCAAAATGCATCGTTCACGCAATAACTTGCCAAAAACTGATACCAAATTGGCGAATCGCGCAACCACATTGTTGTGTTTGGACGCATATCAGGTATGAGTCGTGATCACATGTGGCATTTCAGCCATGAAATATTGAGGAGCCTGCCATGCGCCGACTAAGTCTGTCCCTGGGTTTGCTGCTGGCGGCGCTTCAGTTTCCGGTTACCGCACAGGCGGCGCCGGCGGCCTGGACCGGCGGGCCGGGTTACAGGACCTTCCTCGCCGGCGACGAGAGCAAGGCGACGCCCGGCGCGGTGACCGGCGGGCTTTTGCTGTCGGGCGGCGGCGACTGGGCCCCGGACGCCTTCAAATGGTTCGTCGCCCATGCCGGCCACGGCCATATCGTCGTCCTGCGCGCCTCGGGCTCGACGGAGGCCAATGACGCCTTCATGAACGAGGTCGGCGGCGTGACCTCGGTGCGCACCTTCCTGATCACCCACCGCAGGGCGGCAACGGATCCGCAGCTCGTCGCGGCGGTGAAAGCCGCCGACGGCGTCTTCTTTGCCGGCGGCGATCAGTCGAACTATGTCCGCATGTGGCGCGGCACGCCGCTTAACGACGCGCTCGACGCCGATTACAAGGCCGGCAAGCCGATCGGCGGCACCTCGGCGGGGCTGGCCGTGCTTGGCGTCTATCTCTATGGCGCCATGGACGGCGGCAGCATCGACGCGCCGGCGGCCCTGGCCGATCCGTTGGGCAAGGCGGTGACGGTCGAGGGCAGCTTCTTCCACTTCGACCTGCTTGACCATATCTTCACCGACAGTCACTTCGATACACGGTCGCGCCTGGGCCGGCTCGTGGCGTTCCTGGCCAAGGCCCAAACCATGACGCCGACTCCGTTGACCGGGCTTGGCATCGACGAAAGCTCGGCCATCGCGGTTGAGACGGACGGCACGGCGCACCTGTCGTGCGCCTCGGGCGGCTGCCAGGCGTGGTTGGTGCAGAACGGGCAGGGGACGCCGGTCCTCAAGCAGAAGCTCGACATGAGCGGCATTCGCGTCATCGGCATCGGCAAGGACAGCAGCTTCAACGTCCGCACGCTGACGGTCGGCAATCCTGCCTTTACTCGTACCTATGACGTCGCCGACGGCGTGCTGTCGCAGGAGATGCATTACGCCCTGGCCATCCACGGCGGCGCGGGGATCATCGAACGCGCCAACATGTCGCCGGACAAGGAAGCCGCCTATCGCCAGGGCCTGGCGGACGCGCTGGCCGCCGGGCAGGCGGTGCTCGAAAAGGGCGGCACGGCGGTCGACGCCGTCCAGGCGACGCTGATAGTGCTCGAGGACAACCCGGTGTTCAATGCCGGCAAGGGCGCGGTCATCGCGGCCGACAACAAAATCTATCTCGACGCCGCCATCATGGATGGCGCGAACATGAAGGCCGGTGCTGTCGCAGGCATTACAAAGACGAAGAATCCGATCCTGCTGGCGCGGGCGGTGATGGATCACACCCGTCACGTCATGCTGGCGGGCGAAGGGGCGGACGCCTTTTCGGTGGCGCAAGGCCTGCCGCAGGTCGACAACGACTATTTCCGCACGCCCGAACGCGAGAAGTCCTTCGCCGACTGGCAGAAGGACAATCAAGCGGGCATCGATCCAACGCACATGTACGGCACGACCGGTGCGGTGGCGATGGATGCCGACGGCCACCTGGCGGCGGGGACCTCGACCGGCGGCCTGACGGGCAAGCAGTGGGGCCGCATCGGCGATTCGCCGATCATCGGCGCCGGCACCTATGCCAGGGACGGCGACTGCGCCGTGTCGGCGACGGGAACGGGCGAATACTTCATCCGCGACAGCGCCGCGCGCCAGGTGTGCGACCGCGTGCGCTGGAACCACGAGACCATCGACCAGGCGGCGCACGACACCATCATGTCGGTCGGTTCGATCGGCGGTGACGGCGGGCTGATCGCCATGGACGCGTCGGGCCATGCCGCCTTCGCCATCAACGATCTCGGCATGTACCGCGGCTACGTCTCCGACCAGCAGCCGGCGCTCACCGCCATCTTCGTCGACGAGGACCTGCACTGATGAACCGCAAGGCGCCCGCCGAACTGGACGAGGTCGACCGCCGGCTGAGGGCGGCCCTGCGCGAGGACGCCCGCCTGCCGGTGTCGCAGCTGGCGGCCCTGCTCGACATCCCGCGCGCCCAGGTCTATGCCCGGCTGGAACGGCTGGAGGCCGACGGCGTTATCGGCGGCTATACGGTGCGGTTGGGCACCGAGTTCTCGCGCACGCGGCTGCGCGCCCACGTCATGATCAAGGCCATGCCGCGCCTCGGCCGCGAGGTCGAGACGGCGCTGGCCGAGATTACCGAGGTCACGGCGATCTACGCCATTTCGGGTGAGCACGACATCATCGTCCTGCTCGAAGCGGCCGACGGCGCCGACCTCAACAACATCATCGACCGCATCGGCCTGCTGGACGGCGTCGAGCGGACGACGACTTCGGTGATACTCGCCGCCAAGCTGGAGCGGTAATAAAATCCGCCTTGCCAGCGCATGGCCGGGGACGCTAGGCTGGATGTCCGGGGAAGCGGTTGACACTCACATGGAGGTCCACATGCGTACCCGCGTCCTGATTCTGTCCGTTCTCGCCCTGGCCGCCTGCTCGCCGAAGCCGCAGGCCGAAGCCCAGACGCCGCAGGCCATGCCAGCGGCGGCCGCCGCCGCCGATGCCACGACCGCCGCCGCGCCGACCGGCAGCTACGAGTGCTGGGCCAACGGCGAGGCGCGGATGCTGATGAACTTCACCGTCACGGCGCCGGGCGCCTATACGGCGTCGGACAATTCGACCGGCACCTTCACCATCGCCGGCGATGGTACGGCCACCTTCACCGGCTACGAAGGCGAGATCATGCCAGAGGGCTTCACCATCAATTACCATCTAGCCCAGGGCCGGCCGACCTTCAGTTTCATGGGCACCGGCGGCGCGGAAGCGGCCTTCTGCGAGCACACCGGCTAAGGGTGGGCGTCAAACCTTATCGCTTTTTTATGCGTCCGGGCGCTTTCTCCTGGCAGGCGAGCTCAAGGAGGCGGACATGCGCAAACGGCACCTGCACAAAATCGTCGGTCTATGGACAGATGCTGGCGGCATGATGCTCGATTCCGCCCAGGTCATCGCCCATCGCACCCAGCGCCTGATGAAGCCGTCGCACAGTGCCGCCGACCGGCGCGAATTTGCCCGCATGGTCGAGGAAAAGATCGCCGCGGCAACGGAATCGGCACTCATCCTCGGCCGCGCCACCGTCGAGCCCGCCAGGCTGCCCGGCGCCTTCGGCCAGGCGATGAAGCCCTTCGCCAAGCGCGCCCGCGCCAACGCCAAACGCCTGTCGCGCAGCAAGCGTTAGGCGCAAACCCCTGTTTAACCTTACGGAAATTTGACATTGCGGCCACCGCCGCATTGCAGAAAGTCCTTGAATGTTGATAACCCTGCTTTAATCTGTGTTAACAGGGGCGGATGTGTCAGATTAGTTTTTATTCAATATGCGTTAGACGATTCGATTAAAATTTAAGCCTGTTCAGGGGTGAACCATGCGGAATGGGGTTTTCCACAAGCGTTTTGCCGTGCTCTGCGGCGCGTCCGTATTTGCCCTGGCTGCCGCGCCCGCGGTGGTGACGGCCCAGACCGTACCGACCCGGGAGCAGGTCAATCCGGCGCAGCAAACCCAAACGGCGGTTGCGCCGCACAAGCGCGTCGACAGCGAGGGCGTCGCCGACTTCGCGCCGTGCGCGCTCGACAATTCGACGCTTCACGTCAGCATCTCCTCGGTGAATTTCACCGGCCCCGGCGGCGCGGCCCTGCCGGACAAGGTACAGAGGGTGCTGTCCGGCGTTGGTCCAACCGTTGCGGGCGACGCTCCGATCCGCGAGGTCTGCGACATCCGCGACCATGCCAACAGCGCCTTGCGCCAGGCGGGTTACATCGCCTCGGTCCAGATCACGCCGCAGGACCTCTCGTCGGGCGCGCTGCAACTGACCGTGGTCACGGCGCACTTCGCCGACATCCGCGTCCATGGCGATCCCGGCCCCTATCGCGACCTGATGGACGACCGCATCAAGCAACTGATGGCGCTCGATCCGCTCAACGAGCTCGACGCCGAACGCATCCTGCTGCTGACCGGCGACATTCCGGGCCTCGATATCAAGCTGTCGCTGCGCTCGGCCGGCACGACGCCCGGCGCGGTCATCGGCGACCTGACCGTGGCGCGCATCCCTTACCGTGTCCAGATCAATGTCAACGATTATGGCTCGCAGCAGATCGGCGACAGCTCGGCCTATGCCCGCCTCGAGCTCTACGGCCTGACCGGCCACGCTGACGTTACCTATCTTGGTGTGTCCGACACCTTCGACACCAAGGAACAGCGGGTCTTCCAGATCGGCCACCTCATGGGGCTAGGGCGGCACGGTGACACCATCGGCGCCAGCTATGTCTTCGCCAAGACCCAGCCGGACCTCGGCCCGCTTGACCTGCGCACCGAATCCCAGGTGTTCAACGTCGAATATTATCACCCCATCATCCGTACCGTGCAGAAGGACCTGCTGTTCTTTGCCGGCTTCGACGCCGTCGAGCAGAAGACCCAGGTCTTCGGCGGCAGCAAGACCACGCTGATCAATCTCGATCGCATCCGCGTCGGCTACCTGCGCCTGACCGGCGCCCTGCACCATCCGGGCTTCGCCGGCGGCGACGGCATTGTCGTCAAGGGCGGGCTCGAACTGCGCCAGGGCTTCAGCGGCATGGGTGCATCCAAGCCCTGCGCCAGCACGGCGGGATCAAGCTGCCTGCTGACCGGCGGCAATACCGCCGATCCGCAGGCCGCGGTGGCGCGCTTCAACGCCGACGCCACGGTCGGCCTAGGGCCGGTGCTCAACTTCGCCGGGGCGCTGCGCACCCAGTGGAGCGACAAGACCCTGGTCAATTACGAAAAGTTCGCCGTCGGCAACCTGACCATAGGCCGGGGCTACGATCCGGGCGCCAGCACGGCCGATTCGGCGGTGGCGTGGCGGGCCGAACTGCGCCTCGAATTCGCCCGCGCCTCGGCGCTCAAGGGCGAGGGATTTATCTTCTACGATCAGGCGCGGGTGTGGAACAAGAACCACACGGTGTGCACGGCGGGCCAGACCAACTGCGTCAACGATGGCACGCGCGATCTGGCGTCCTATGGCGCGGGGGTGCGCTTCATCCTGCCGGGGAAGTGGGTGGCCGAGATCACCTACGCCAAGCCGCTCGACAAGGCGCTGAGCATCGACAAGGCGCCGCCGCCGCCGCGCATCATGTTCTCGATCACGACGCAATTCCCAAGCTCCTATTGAGACGGCAAGCCGGAGGCTGAGCCATGACCATTCATCCCAATTTCCCGCCCCGCGCCGCCAAGCCGCTCCGCAGCAGTCTGGCCGGCGCCTCCGCTCTTGTGCTCGTCTGGGCGGTGGCCAGCGCCGCCCAGGGCCAGGCCCTGCCGTCGAGCTACACCATACCCGTCGGCACGGCGCCCAACATCAAGGTCGACGGCGTCACCCTTCTGCCCAGCGTGCCGGTCGTGGCCGGCACCAACATGACGGTGAAGCTCAACGACGCCGGAACGGTCATCAACTGGGACAGCTTCAACATCGGCGGGGTCAACAGCGTCAAGTACAGCGACGCCCTGCCGGGCAATGTCGCCGTGCTCAACCGCGTCACCGGCGCCGGCACCACGACACTCGACGGCAATCTGTCGTCGCAATCCAACATCTCGGTATGGCTGATCAATCCCAACGGCATCCTGGTCGGCGGCACCTCGACGATCAATACCGGCGGCTTCTTCGCCAGCACAGCCGACATCACCGACACCGACTTCCGCGACGGCGGCACCTATACGCTGGCGGGCGCGAGTAACGCCGGCATCACGGTCGACAACGGCGCTTCGATCACCACCGGCGGACCGCTGGTCCTGGCCGGGCAGTCGATCGATATGAATGGCCAACTCAAGGCCAATAGCGGCGACATCGCCCTGGTGGCGGCGCGCGACCTGACGCTGGCCTACACGCCGGGAAGCCCGCTCGGAGTCACCGTCACCGCCGGCACGACCCTGGCCACCGCCAAGGTGCATGTCGGTGGAACCGGCACCGCCCAGGGCAATTCTGTGGTGATCGCCGGCGCGTCGGCCTCGGCGCTGACCGACGCCTTGCTGAACATCGATTCGGGCGCCAGCCTGCGCGCCAAGGCGGTCGACGGCCGCATCATCCTGTCGTCGGACGAGGACGTGGCGGCGACCGCAAGCCAGGCGGGGGTCACCTACACGGCGGCGGGCGTCGTCGACGGCGACATAGCCTCGGCTGGCAAGCTGCAGGCCGACCACGGCGACGTTATCGCCACCGGCAATCATGACGTCAGCCAGACCGGTCAGGTGGTGGCCTTCGGCGACTACAGCGTCTCCGGTAACGACATCGCGCTGGGCGGTAACCAGCAGGCCGAGGGCAAGGTCACGGTGACGGGGGCGTCGATTACCGGTAATGCCGGCCTGACGCTGGAATCCAACCGGTCGGGCGCCAAGGCCGTGGGCGACGCCGCCGGAGCCATGACCCTGAACTCGACCACGGGCGTGACCATGACCGGCGCCACGCTCAAGGGCGGTTCGACCAAGCAGTCCGACGTGACGCTCAATGTGGCGGCGGGTTCGAACATCGACACCGGCAATGTCCAGGCGCTGAGCCTGATCGGCCTGGCGGCGCAGACCGCCGACGTGACGCTGGGCAATGTCAGCGTCAACAAGGCGCTTGATGTCGAGACAACCGCCGGCTCGATCACCACGGGCT
This sequence comes from uncultured Caulobacteraceae bacterium, assembly GCA_964474575.1. Lineage (GTDB taxonomy): Bacteria > Pseudomonadota > Alphaproteobacteria > Caulobacterales > Caulobacteraceae > Asticcacaulis. Next base: position 22,750 of record CAYYTA010000007.1, read on the forward strand.
CGGTCACCGTCGGCGGCGCGGCGCAGGGCCTGACGCTGAAGGCGTCCGGCGATGTCACCGCCAATGCGGCGCTGCAGGCGTCGGGCGATGCCTCCGTCACCTCGACGGCGGGCAATGCGCGCCTGGCCAGCATCCGCAGCACCGGCGGCGACACAAGCATCAGCGCGACGGCGGGCGAAGTCACAGGCAAGACGGCGGCCGATCGTGCGGCGGTCAGGTCCGACGCCGGCAAGGTGACGGTGACCGGCGGGTCCAAGGCGCTGCTCGGCGCGGTCGTGGCGGGCACTGACATCGATGTCACCGCCGACACTATCGACACCACCAGCGCCAATGCCACGGCCGGCCACGTCGGCCTCGTCGCCGACGCCGGCGACGCCACCCTGGGCGGCGGCACCTCCGGAACGAGCCTCGACCTCGAAGGTCTCGACGCCAGCCTGACGGGCAGTTTCACCGCCGGCACGACCGGAACCGTCAAAGGCACGACGGGCACGGCCAATGCCGGCACGCTCAAGGCCGGTGGCAAGGCGACCCTGACCGCCGTCACAGGGGCGACGGGCGGCACCGTACAGAGCACAGGTGACGATGTCGAAATCAGCGGAGCCACGGTCGATGTCACGACCGCGCATGCCAAGAACAACCTGACCGTTACGGCGTTGGGGGGCGACGTGACGCTGGGCACGGGCACGGCCGACGCCGGCACGGCGGATGTCGAGACAACCGGCGGGGCCGGCGACGTCATCATCAATACCGGCGTGACGTCGGCGGGGACGGCGACGGTGGCTTCGGTCAGCGACGTGCGCGCCGCCAGTGTGCGCAGCACCACCGGTAATGTATCGGTGACATCGGCGGCCGCCGGCGAGATCACTGGCAAGACAGCGGCGGACCGCGCCGCGCTCAAGGCCGACGCCGGAACGGTGACGGCGACGGGGGGCGCCAAGGCGCTGCTGGGCTCGGTAACGGCTGGGACGGATATTGACGTCACCGCCGATGCCGTCGACGCGACCAGCGCCAAGGCGACCACCGGACATGTCCATATCACCGCCGATGCCGGCGGCGCCACGCTCGGCAGCGGCACGTCGGGAACGGACCTCGACCTGGAAGGCCAGGATGCCAGTCTGACGGGCAGCTTCACCGCCGGAACGACCGGTACGGTGACCGGCACGACGGGCACGGCCAGTGCCGGCACGCTCAAGGCCACCGGCAAGGCGACCGTGACGGCGGTGACGGCCGCCACGGGCGGCACCGTGCAAAGTACGGGCGACGATGCGGAAATCACCGGTGCGACGGTCAATGTGACCACCGCCCATGCCAACAAGAATTTGACGGTGACCGCGTCGAACGGCGACCTGACGCTCGGCGCCGGCACGGCTGATACCGGCACGGCCCTGGTCGATACCACCGGGGGCGCCGGTGACGTGACGATCAACACGGGGCTCACCTCGGCGGGCACGGCGACGGTGACCTCGGTCGGCGACGTGCGTGCCGCCAGCGTGCGCAGCACCGGTGGCAATGTCTCGGTGACCTCGGCCGCGGCGGGTGAGATTACCGGCAAGACGGCGGCCGACCGCGCCAATCTCCGCGCCGATACGGGCGCGGTGACGGCCACCGGTGGCACGAGGGATTTGCTCGGCACGGTCACCGCGGGAAGCGACATTGATGCGACGGCGGACACGGTCAATGCCACCTCCGCCAACGCGACCTCGGGCCACGTCCATCTGACGGCCGATGCCGGCGATGCAACACTGGGCGGCGGTTCATCGGGAACGGACCTCGATCTCGAAGGCCTGAATGCAAGCCTGACCGGCAGCTTCACCGCCGGAACGGTCGGCACGGTCAGAGGCACGACCGGCACGGCGCATGCCGGCACGCTGACCTCGACGGGCACGGCGACGGTGACGGCCGCCACCGACGTGACGGCGGGGACCCTCCATAGTACCGGCGCCGATGTCTCGGTCACCGGCCAGACGGTCAATGTCACCTCGGCTCATGCCGCGACCGGCCTCGGCCTGACCGCCACCAATGGCAGCCTGACGCTGGGGACCGGCGTCGCCGACAGTGACGGAGCGACGCTCCAGACCACCGGCGCCACCGGCGATGTCATTGTGACGACCAGCCTGACCTCGGCGGGCGACGCCACCCTGTCCGCTGCGGGCAACGTTCGCGCCCACAGCGTCGAAAGCACCGGCGGCGATGTGCGCGTCATCACGGTCAACGACGTCACCGGCGCAACGGCTGCGACGCACGCCAATCTCAAGGCGGATGCGGGCTCGGTCATCATCGGCACGGGCAATGTGGCGCGGCTGGGCACGGTTTCGGCCGGCAACGCAATCACGGTGACCACCAACTCAATCGAGGTCCAGAGCGGCCAGGCGGGGACGGGTGACTTCGACCTGACCGCCGCGACCGGGGACATAACGCTCGGCAGCGGCGGTTCGACGGGCGGCGCGGCGACGCTCCAGTCCGACAATGGCGATGTCGTGGTCACCGGCACGCTGACCTCGGCCGGCGACGCCACACTGCATGCAGTGGTCGGCAACGTGCGTGTCAACAGTGCCGAATCGACGGCGGGTGATGTGATTGTGACGGCTGGCAGCGGCGTCGGCGGCAAGACATCCGGAGCGCGTGGCAACCTGACCTCCGATAGCGGCGCGGTTTCGGTCGTGGCAGGCAGCAGCGTCAAGATGGGGACGCTCACCGCCGGAACCGACGTCGACGTGACCGGCACTGCCGCCGACGTGAGCTTGGCCACGGCGACAGGGGGGCATCTCGACGTCACGGCGACGACGGGAAACACGGTCCTGGGCGGCGGCTCGTCGGGCGGCGACGCCGATATCAAGGGCCAGGTCAACTCAACCGTCACCGGCTCGCTGAATGCCGGCGGCGCGGGAACGGTCGAGGCCACGACCGGCGCGGCCAATGGCGGCAGCCTGACGGCGGTGGGCACGGCCAAGGTCAGCGCGGCGACCCTGGCGTCGGGAACCCTCATCAAGAGCGGCGCGGCAGACGTGTCGATCACCGGGACGGATGTCAATGTCACCTCGGCCGACGCCAAGACGGCGCTCAGCGCCGTGGCGACCGGCGGCGACGCCACCATTGGCACCGGCACGGCCGGGACCACGGCGCTGGTGTCGGGCGACAACGCCACCATTACCACCAGCCTGACATCGGCCGGCACCGCGACCCTGACGGCGACGGCGGGCCTTGCCAAGGCGGCCAGCGCGACCAGCACGGGCGCCGACGTTCAGATCACCGGCACCGATATCAATGTCACCTCGGCCGACGCCAAGACGGCGCTCAGCGCCGTGGCGAACGGCGGCGACGCCACCATTGGCACCGGCACGGCCGGAACCACGGCGCTGGTGTCGGGCGACAACGCCACGGTCACGACCAGCCTGACTGCGGTGGACACCGCCACGCTGACGGCGACGGCAGGGCTTGCCAAGGCGGCAAGCGTCGCCAGCACGGGCGCCGACGTCCAGATTGCTGGTCCGTCAGTCGACGCCACGACGGCGCATGCCAAGACTAACCTTGGCATCACCGCCAGCAACGGCGATCTGGTGCTTGGCGCCGGCACGGCCGACACGGGCACGGCGACGCTGAAGACCGATCCGGGCGTGGGCGACGTCATCGTCAACACCGAAGTCACCTCGGCCGGCGACCTGACCGTCAACTCTACGGGCAATGTGCGCGCGGCGTCGCTGGAATCGACGGGCGGCGATATCAAAGTCACCGCCACCGGCGATATGACCGGCAAGACGGCGTCCGAACGCGCCAAGCTTACCGCCGATGCCGGCGCCGTCGGCGTCGCCGCGGCCAACGCCCTGCTTGGCAATGTCACGTCGGGCACCGGCATCGACATCGAAGCCGGCACGATCGACGCCACCCGGGCCGATGCCGGAACGACTCTGCTGCTCAACGGGCAGACCGGGGATGTCGTGCTCGGCGACGGCAGCGCCGGCGGCAATGCCACCGTCGAGACGTTAGGTGCCGCCACGGCCACGGTGAACGGCACGCTGACAGCGGGCGGCTTCGCCGCCGTCCAGGGCAATACCGGCGCCCATGCCGGGACGCTGCAGGCCGGCGGCCTGGCGGTGATTGACGGCGGCAGCGGCGTGGCGACCGCGACCAGCGTCATCAGCACCGGAGGCCAGGCCAGGGCCGGCGGCGGCAGCGTCGATATCACAACGATGCATGCCAAGACCGATGTGGTGGCGACTGCCTTCAATGGCGATGTGCACCTGGGGACCGTCACGGCGGACACCGGCACGGCCGATATCGAGGCCACCGGCGGTACCGGCAAGGTAACGATCGACACCTCGCTGGCCTCGGCTGGCGAGGCCAAGGTCGTCGGTGTGGGCCTGGCTACCTTGCCATCGGTGACCAGCACCGCGGGCGACATCAATATTTCCACCGGCAGCCTCGATGCCGGCACGCTGCAGGCCTTCACCAGCCTCGATGTCACCACCGGCGGCGATCTCAGCGTCAATACGGCGTCGGCCGGCGCAACCGCCACCCTGACCACCAATGCCGGCGGCGATGTCGTCGTCATCAGTTCCCTGACCTCGGGCGGCGCGGCCAAGGTCGACTCGAACAGCGACGCGCGGCTCAACGACGTGCACTCGACCGGCGGCGACATTGAGGTCGACGCGCTTGGCGGCCAGGTCAGCGGCAAGGCGGCGGGCACGCGCGCCACGCTGACCGCCGATACCGGCAGCGTCACCGTCACCGGCGGGACCAGCGACCTGTTGGGCACGGTTACGGCCGGGACCGACATTACCGTCACCGGCGACACCATCGACGCGAGCCAGGCCGACGCCGGGAGGGCGCTCAGCCTGACGGCCGGCATTGGCGACGCGACGCTGGGCGACGGTTCCTCGGGCACGACAGCCCTTGTCAAGGGCGTCGATGCCAAGGTAATCGGCACGCTTGCCGCGGGTACGACGGGCGAAGTGACCGGCACGACCGGCACGGCCTCGGTCGGCACGCTGCAGGCGGGCACGACGGCGTCGCTCAACGCCGGCACCCTGGCCAGCGGCACGCTGGTGCATTCCACCGGCGGCGATGTTTCGATCACGGGCGCCAGCATCAGTGTCACGACCGCTCACGCGGCCAACAACCTGACCGTGACCGCCAGCAACGGCGACCTGACTTTGAATACGGGCAATGCCGACACGGGCACGGCGACGCTGACCACCAATGGCGGGGCGGGCGACATCATCGTCAACACTTCGCTGACCTCGGCCGGCCTGGCGAAGGTCGACTCGATCGGCGACGCGCGCCTCAACAAGGTCGAGAGCACGGGTGGCGATGTCGAGATCGACGCCCTGGGCGGCGAGGTCAGCGGCAAGACGGCCGGCACGCGCGCCACGCTCAAGGCCGACACCGGCAGCGTCACCGTCGACGGCGGAACGTCAGACCTGCTCGGCTCGGTCACGGCGGGCAATTCGGTCAATCTCGAGGGCGACGCCATCGACGTCACCAGCGCCAGGGCGACGACGGGCACCCTGACCGTCTTCGCGGACTCCGGCAATGCGACGGTTGGTGGCGGCTCGGCGGGCGGCAATGCCAGCGTCCAGGCCAGCGGCGCCGCCGATGTCACTGGCACACTGTCGGCTGGCGGCACCGGCAAGGTCATCGGCGGCACGACCGCCCATGCCGGTACGCTCAGCGCCAGCGGCACGGCGACGCTCCAGGCCGGGACCCTGGCGTCGGCGACGACGGTCAAGAGCACCGGTGCCGACGTTTCGATCACCGGCGCGAGTGTCAACGTCGCCACCGCCGATGCCGCCACCAGCCTCGGCATGACCGCCACCAACGGCGACATCACGGTCGACAAGGCGCGGGCGAGGGGCGGTACGGCCACGCTTACCGCCAACGGCGGCTCTGCCAATGTCGATGTCACCACCTCGCTGATCGCCACCGGCGAGGCCAAGGCCGCGGCCAACGGCACGGCGACCGTCAACCTGGCCCAAAGCACGCTGGCCGATGTCGCCATCTCGGGAGCGGCGGTCGACGTCACGACCGCCAAGGCGGCGACCGATCTCGCCCTGACGGCCGGCAACGGCGACATCACGCTCGGCAGCGGCACGGCCGGCGGCACGGCCGACCTTGAGTCCACGGGCGGTACGGGCGATGTTCATGTCACCTCCAGCCTCAGCGGCGCCGCCGAGGTGAGGATCGGCGCGGTCGGCGACGCTACGGTCAATTCGATCCACAGCTCCGCCGGCGATATCGTCATAACCGGTGCGACGGCCGACATCACCACGGCCAATGCCTTCACCAGTCTCAGCGTCACCACCGGCGGCGACCTGCAGCTGGCCGGCGGCAAGGCCGGTACGACAGCGGACCTCAAGACGCTGGCCGGCGGCGACGTCATCGTCATCAACTCCCTCGTCTCCGGCGGCAAGGCGACGGTCGACTCATCGGGCGACGCGCGTCTTAACCTGGTCGAATCGACCGGCGGCGATGTCGAGGCAGACGCGGCTGGCGAAATATCCGGCAAGACCGCCGGCACGCGCGGCAAGCTCAAGGCCGACGCGGGCGGAGTCAAGGTCACCGGCGGCAGCCTGGCCCTGCTCAGCGGCGTGACGGGTGCGACCTCGGTCGACGTGTCGGCGGATACGGTCGACATCACCAGCGCTGCTGCGGGCACCGGGGACCTGACCCTGACCGCCGATACCGGCACGGCGACGCTTGGCGGCGGTTCGGCGGGCGGCTCGGCGGCCGTGTCCGGCCAGACCGGCGCGACCGTCGCCGGCACATTGACCGGTGGCGCGGCGGCCAAGGTCGACAGCGCGGCGGGGGCGGCCCATGCCGGCACGCTCCAGGCGGGTACGACGGCGACGCTTTCAGCCGGCACGGCAGCCACGGCCAACCTTGTCAAGAGCACCGGCGGTGACGTGGTCGTCACTGGCGCCAGCATCGACGTGGCCACGGCCGATGCCAATGGCGCCCTGACCATGACCGCAGCGAACGGTGACCTGCAGGTCAATACCGGCAGGGCCGGCGGCGATGCCGTCCTGACCACTTCGGGCGGATCGGGCGATGTCATCGTCATCAGTTCGCTGGATGCCGGCGGCCTGGCCAAGGCCGACGCCGACGGCAATGCGCGCGTCAACCTGCTGCACTCGACCGGCGGAAATGTCGAGGCCGACGCTGCGGGCGCTGTGTCGGGCAAGACGGCGGCGGAACGCGCCACCCTGACGGCGGATGCCGGATCGGTTGGCGTCGATGCCGGAACCAGCGCTTTGCTGGACAATATCACGGCGGCGGATTCGATCACCGTCACCGGCGACAGCATCGACACGACCAAGGCGACGGCGGCGGCCGGTGCGCTCAGCCTGACCGCCGACAACGGCGCGGCCAGCTTGGGCAGCGGCGCGGCGGGCACCACGGCCCTGGTCAAGGGCAGCACCAATGCCGGCGTCGCCGGCACGCTCGACGCCGGCACCGATGCGACGATCGAAGGCACGGCCGGAACGGCGCACGCCGATGTCCTCAAGGCCGGCGGCACGGCGACCCTGACGGCGGGCACGGCGGCGACGGCGACCACGGTCACCAGCACCGGCGGCGATGTCGTCATCACCGGCGGCAGCGTCGATGTCGCCACGGCGACGGCCAACCACGACCTGACCGTCACCGCCAATAACGGCGACCTCGCGCTCGACAGCGGTACGGCGACGACGGGCGCGGCCGATCTCGAAGCGACAGGCGGCACGGCTCACGTCACCAATGCCAGCCTGAGCTCGGGCCTGCAGGCCAAGGTCAATTCCATCGGCGATGTCGACCTGACCACCATCACCAGCACAGGGGCCGACATTTCGGTCTCCGGCAAGACCGCTGATGTCACCACGGCGAACGCTGCGACCGGCCTGGCCGTAACCGCCACCGGCGGTAACCTGACGCTTGATACCGGCGCGACCACGGCCGGACCGGCCACGCTGGAAACGACGGGCGGGACAGGCGACATCCTGGTCAATACGTCCCTGACCTCGGGCGGCGATGCCACCGTCACCTCCGCCGGCGACGCCCGGCTCAATAGCGTTGAAAGCACCGCCGGCGACATCAAGGTCACCGCCACGGCCGGCGAAATCACCGGCAAGACGGCGACGACGCGCGCCGATCTCAAGGCCGATATCGGCTCTGTGACCGTCACCGGCGGTACCAAGGCCCTGCTCGGTCCGGTCACGGCCGGCACGGGGATCGACGTGTCCGCCGATGCTGTCGACATCAGTTCGGCCACGGCGGGCGGCCTGCTGCACCTTGACGCCGATGCCGGCGACCTTACGCTTGGCGATGGCCAGGCGGGCGGACAGGTGACCCTGTCAACGACGGGCGACGCGCACCTGACGACGGTCGAAAGCACGGCGGCGGGCGTCAGCGTCACCGGCAAGACGGTCCATGCCACCACACACACCGCCAAGACGGCGCTCGATGTCACCGCGAATGGCGGCGACCTGAGCCTCACCGACGGCACGGCGGGCACCACGGCG
>CAYYTA010000008.1:0-64072 GCA_964474575.1 uncultured Caulobacteraceae bacterium
CGGTCATAGTAAAAATCGGCGGTATCGGCCGTCAGGGCGACCTCGAAGCCCATGATCTCGCCGAAGACATGGCTCATCCACATCGCCGTCGGCGTGCCGCGGAACAGGTGCTGGTTGGCGGCGAAGATGCGCCAGGCCTCGCGCGGATCGGCCGGCGACGGACCTTTGCGCGACGGCACGCCGATATCGTCCATACTGATGCCCTGGCTGAAGAGCATGCGATAGATGTAGTGATCGGGCGCCAGGAACAGGGCGGTGGCGTTTTCGAACGGCGCGTCGGCCGCGAACCATTCCGGATCGGTATGGCCATGGGGCGAGAGGATCGGAAAGTCGCGCACCAGGCGGTAAAGTTCACGCGCCACCGCCCGTTGCGCCGGCTCGGCCGGGAACAGGCGGTCCTCATGCAGCATCAGCGGCTTGGACGACGGCAATGTCTTGAGCATGAACTTTCACAGATGAAAATCGCGAAATCGTCCTACATAGGTAACCGGTGTCATGGCTTTTGACAAGGGCGATTCTGTCGCGAGGCAAAACAGGCTTTCAGCGCCTGGCGGGACCGGACGAGCCGCGCTCGATCAGCGTGGCGTCGAAGACCAGCGCCGGTGTCCTGGCATGTTCCTGGGTCGCCAGGATTTCGGCCGCCACCTTGGCCATGTCGCGCGTCGGCAGGCGCACCGTGGTCAGCGGCGGCCAGATGCGCGTGGCGACATCCGCGTCGTCGAAGCCGATGACGGTGATGTCGCCGGGTATGGTCAGACCGGCTTCATAGGCGGCGTGATAGGCGCCGGCGGCCATCTGGTCGTTGCAGCAGATGATGGCGGTCGGCGGCTGCGGGTGGGCGAAGATCGTTCTGGCTGCCTTGTAGCCGGTATCGAAGGTATAATCGCCCGGCACGTCGAACTCCGGCGTCAGGGTCACGCCATGCTGCGCCAGGCCGTCAAGATAGCCGGCGCGGCGGACATGGGCCGACGGGTACGCCGGGTTGCCGTTGATGAAGCCGACACGTTTGTGGCCGAGCCGCCCCAGCAGTTCGCCGGCCTGGCGGCAGCCGACCTCGTCGCGCGATACGATCTCGCGGCTGTGGATCGGCGGATCGTTGGCCTCGCCCGGGCGGGCGGTGACGCGGACATAGGGCACATCGAGTTCGTCGAGCAGCGCCAGCAGCCGGCGATCCTCGGCGATCGGCGGCAGGACGATGACGCCGGCCAGGCGCTGCAGCTCGATGAAGTCGCGGATGTCGTCGAGGTAACGGTCGGCCTGGCGGTCGCACGGGTGGACGACCAGTTCGATGCCCGAGCCGCGCAGGGCGTCGAGTGCGCCCATCTGCATGTTGACGATGTATTGGGCGTTGGGATTGTCGTAGATCAGTCCCAGCAGGAACGAACGGCGGAAGGCCAGGCCGCGCGCCTGAGGGTCGGGCCGGAAACCGATGCGGGCGATAATGTCGTTGACGGCTTCGCGGGTTTCCTCACGCACCGACGGCGAGTTGTTGATGACGCGCGACACCGTCTTCTTCGACACCTCGGCCAGGCTGGCGACATCGTTGATGGTCGCCTTCTTGCGGCGCTTGAGAAAATCGTCGACCCGCTGGTCGCGGCTGCGGTCGGTCATCGGTTCCCGGATCTGAAGGGCGGCAGGTTCAGGACCCTTGGTAATCAGGTTCGCGCGGTTCGCAAAGCGCGATTTTTTGCCGGCCATCTTGCAAACCACCCCGGATTGGACTTATGACACCGGTTACCTAACCCGGAATGCCGGGAATGTACACAAGCTTTTAGGGAGTTGAGTGATGTCCGCCGGCCGCGTCATCCTGATCGCGGGGGCCGCCCTGGCCCTGATGACGGGCGACGCCATGGCGGCATCACGCCATCCGGAAGGCCAGCGCCAGGCCGATCAGGGCAACGGCACCTATCTCAACCCGCTGCTGGCCGGCGACCATCCCGATCCGACGATCCTCAAGGACGGCGACACCTGGTACGCCACGTTCTCGTCGTTCGAGTCCTATCCGGGTCTTGTCCTGTGGTCGTCGAAGGACCTGCTCAACTGGCAGCCGGTGACGGCGGCGCTGTCGCAATATGTCGGTTCGGTGTGGGCGCCGTGCCTGGTCAGGTACAAGGGCCGCTACCTGATCTATTTCCCGGCGCGCTCGGACAGCTATCGCAGCAATTACGTCATCTGGGCCGATCGGATCTCCGGGCCGTGGTCGGCGCCGATCGACCTGCATTTGCCCAGGCATATCGATCCGGGCTTCGCGGTCGGCGAGGACGGCAAGCCGTACCTGTTCCTGTCGGGCGGCGACCGCGTGGCTTTGTCCGATGACGGACTAAGCACTGCCGGCGCGCCGGAACATGTCGCCGATCCTTTTCCGATTCCCGAGACCTGGGACATCGAAAGCCAGTCGGTCGAAGGACCGAAGATCACGCAACATGGCGGCTGGTTCTACATGATCTGGGCCGAAGGCGGCACGGCCGGCCCGCCGACGGGCCACATGGTCGTGGTGGCGCGCTCAAAATCGATCAACGGGCCGTGGCAGCTCGACCCGCACAACCCGATCATCCGCACACTGAACAAGGCCGAGCCGTGGTGGTCGAAAGGCCACGGTTCCCTGGTCGAAACGCCGGGCGGCTGGTACATGGTCTACCATGCCTACGAGAACGGCTACATGACGCTCGGCCGCCAGATGCTGATGGAGCCGGTTGAGTGGACAAAGGACGGCTGGTTCCGCGTCGCCCGTCGCGACCTGTCCCAACCGATCGCCGCGCCGTTTCCCTACGACCCGCATCATCCGCCGTCGGGTGAAGTCCTGTCGGATGATTTCGCCGGCAACAGCCTCGGCCTGCGCTGGAGCTTCTACAAGGGCGGCGATCCGGCGCGCGCGCGGTTCGGCGACGGCCTGACGCTCACGGCCTCCGGCGCGACGCCGAAGGACTCCGCGCCCCTGCTCGAAACCGCACCGGACCACGCCTATGAGGTCGAGACCGAGATTACGCTCGATCCGGGCGCGACCGCCGGCATCGTCCTGTTTTACAACGAGAACCTCTATGTCGGCCTGTCGTTCAGCCACGACAGGCTGATCATGCACCGCTACGGCGCCGAACGCGCCGGCGACAAGCCCGCCGGCATGGGTGATCATCTCTTCATCCGTATGCGGAACAATCACCAGATCGTCAGCTTCTACACGTCGAACGACGGGCAGAGCTGGACGAAATACGGCGTCGAAATGGAAGTTTCCGGCTATAACCACAATGTCGGCGGCGGCTTCCTGGCGCTTAAACCGGGGATCTATGCGGCGGGGTCGGGGACCGCGCATTTCAGCCACTGGCGCTACCACGCGCTGCCATAAACAGGGAGTATCGAGATGAAAGCCATCATGTTGGGCGTCGCCGCGGCCGCGCTGATCGTTGCTGTTCCGGCCGGATCGCAAGCCAAGCCTGCCGCCAGACCGGTCGCGCCGGCCTACGTCCTCAATCGTTCGACCTACGATGTCGTCGGCTGGGCCAGGGACGATGTCGGCGGCAAGGGCGGGCGCATCATCCGCGTCACCAATCTCAACGAATCAGGCCCCGGTTCCTTGCGCGAGGCCGTCGAAGCCGAAGGCCCGCGCATCGTGGTGTTCGAGGTCGGCGGCGTCATCGATCTCGACGGCCACACGCTCAACATCAAGAACCCCTACATGACGATCGCCGGCCAGACGGCGCCGTCGCCGGGCATCACGCTCATCCGCGGCGAAACCCACATGGACCACGCCCACGACATCATCATCCAGCACATGATGTTCCGTCCGGGCGAAGCCGGCCACCCGAAGAAAAGCGGCTGGGAGGTCGACGCCTTCTCGGCCAATGCCAGCTACAACATCATCGTCGACCATTGCTCGATGTCGTGGGCGACCGACGAGAACCTGTCGGCCTCAGGTCCGCGCTTCAACGGCGCCAATATCGACGAATGGCGCCAGAACACGTCGCACAACATCACCTACAGCCATAACCTGGTCTATGAGGGGCTGCGCAATTCGACCCACGGCAAGGGCGAACATTCAAAGGGCGGCCTTTATCACGACAACACCACGGGCATCCTGCTGTACGGCAATCTCTACGCCTCGAACGAGGAGCGCAACGGCCTGTTCAAGGGCGGAGTCCATGCCGCCGAGATCAACAACATGATCTACAATCCCGGCCAGAAAGCGGTGCATTACAACCTGATCGCCCACGAGTGGGAAACGCACCCGTTCCAGACCGGCATCATCACCCTGATCGGCAATGTCTATCGCCAGGGGCCGGACACCAGGCCCGACACGCCGTTCTTCGCACTGGGGGGCGACGGCGACGTGTCTTTGTACCTCAAGGACAATATCGCGGTCGACCCGTACGACCACCCGGTCGCCCAGACCGGCCGCTACACCACCGGTTCGGCGCGCATCCTGACGGCGACCTCGCCCTACCTGCCGGCCGACATCAAGATCATACCGGCCGACAAGATCGAGGACGAGATCTACGAATCGGTGGGGGCGCGGCCGTGGGACCGCGACGATGTCGACTTCAAGATTCTGTCGGACGTGGCCGAAGGGCGCGGGGAGATCATCGATTCCGAGGCGCAGAACTACTACGGCTACCCGCAGTACAAGCCGACGGCGCAACCCTTCAATCCGGACGACTGGAACCTCGACGACATGTCGCCCAAGGCCGGCTGGGCGTCGCTTTACGCGCATTCCTACCCCAAGCATTGACGCCGAACGGTAGTGTGAAGCCCCGCCCACCATCGCAAGCGATGGTCCTCCCTCCCCATAAATCAGGGGGGCGAAGTTAGGCTTGACGGCTGAAGGTTTCGGGCGATGATCCGCCGAAACGGGAGGATCGACCATGCGCCTGCTTTTGCTGTTGTTACTCATACCGGGGCTGGCCTGTGCCCAGGTTCATGTCGCGCAAGGCGACCTGCAAGGCGTCACCGAAGGTCCGATCACCGCCTATCTCGGCGTGCCGTTCGCCGCGCCTCCGGTGGGTGACCTGCGCTGGAAATTGCCGCAGCCGCCGGCAGCCTGGCAGGGCGTGCGCAAGGCCGACCACTTCGCCGCCGACTGCGTGCAAGGCGTGACACCGCAGGGCTTCGGGCCGTGGACGCACGAATTCGTCATTCAGGGACCGGTCAGCGAGGACTGCCTCTACGCCAATGTCTGGACCGGCGCCAAGGCAGGGGCCAAGCGGCCGGTCATGGTCTGGATCTATGGCGGCGGCTTCAACAGCGGCGGTGGTTCGGTCGCCGTCTATGACGGCCAATCACTGGCAGCGAAGGGCATCGTCGTCGTCAACTTCAATTACCGGGTCAATGTCTTCGGCTTCCTGGCCCATCCCGAACTGACGCAGGAAACCGGCACGTCGGGCAATTACGGCCTGCTCGACCAGATCGCGGCGCTCAAATGGGTGCGCGACAATATCGCAGCCTTCGGCGGCGATCCGGACCAGGTGACGATCGTCGGGCAATCGGCCGGCGCCTTTTCGGTTCATGACCTGATGCAAAGCCCGCTGGCGACCGGACTGTTTGTCCGCGCCATCGCCCAGAGCGGCTCGGGGCGCGGCATCGACATGGGCACGCTTGGCGACGGCGAAGCGCAAGGCGCAGTGTTCCAACAGGCGACCGGCGCCAAGGACCTGGCCGCGATGCGCGCGCTCGATGCCGACGCCCTGATGAAGGCCATGGGTGGAACCCAGTTCCGCCCTATCGTCGACGGCAAGGTCGTCACCGATCGCCTGGTCAACGACGTGCCGCTGCTGACCGGCCTGACCGCCAACGAAAGCAGCCCCGGCGGCAAGCCGCCGCTAACGCCGGCCGAGTTCTCCGCCCGGCTGGACGAGGTGTTCGGGCCGCTGGCGGGCGAAGCTTCCGCGCTTTATCCGTATACGGACGATGCCGCCGACATGGTGGCGCGCGACCGTGGCCTGGCGGCGCTTTATCTGTGGGATCGCGACCGCGCCGGTCATGCGCCGGTCTATGCTTATCTGTGGACACATGTCGAGCCGGGGCCGGATGCGGACAAATACAAGGCCTTCCATTCGTCGGAGCTGGCCTATGTGTTCGGCAGTTTCACGTCCGACCGTCCGTTCACGGCGGCGGATCGTCAGTTATCGGAGGAAGTCGAATCCTACTGGGTCAATTTCGTCAAGACCGGCGATCCCAATGGCGCCGGCCTACCCGACTGGCCGGCCTTCACGACGACGGGCAAGACGGTCTTGCAACTCGACAGCGACACCCATGTTCGCCCCATCCTCGACAACGCCCGCCTCGACCTGTTCATCCGCCGCGCGGCTCAGGGCGGCAAGGTGACGTTGTTCTAAATTCACCTCTCCCCTTTCAAGGGGAGAGGATGCCGTGAAGCGGCAGGTGAGGAGTTTTTTCTGGCCATCGCAGACCCCTCATCCGGCCCTTCGCCGGTAACCGGTGCGGGCCACCCATCGCTGGCAAAACGATTCACTGGATCGTTTTGCTGCGCTTTACCCCTTGAAAGGGGAGAAGTGGATTAAGATTAAGTCCCCGACTGGATAAACGGCACTTTTGCGAACAGCTCGCGCTCCTCGCCGCGCGGATCGTTCACAAGCTGCGGCGTCACGTTCATCACCATCGTCTCGCGGTTGTCCAGCGAATAGGGCTTCCATTCCGGCAAGGCGGGAGTTTGCGGCGATCCGGTGCGGGCGAAGGCGATGAAAGCGTCGCTGAACAGGTCGGCCATTTTCCGGGCTTCTGGCGTGTCTTTCATGTAGACATAGGGCACGGCTGTGTTGCGGAAGACCAGAGGGATGTCGATGGTGTGCGGCGCGCCGTATTTCGGGTCGGCGGGCGAGGGGAAATCGACCTGATAGGCCCAGGCGGGCGCACCGGCCCTGGCGCGTTCCTCGTCCTCGATGATCGCGCCGCGCCACGACCGGCCGGCGGTGGTGGCGGCGAAGAAGACATCGGACGGCGACATGGCGGGGTAGAGCTTGCGATAGGTGTCGATGACCAGGTACGGGTCGATATCGACGCGGTACTGCGGCGGCAGTTTCGCCGGCAGCTCGTCCCAGCTCAGGGCGAAGTTGTGCGGGTCGTTGCCGAGAAAATTGCGCGTCTCGTCGTGGGTATTGCCGATCATCATCGGGATGCCGAGGCCCTGCGGCGCGGCATCGGGATAGAACGGATGGCGGAAGACGACGGTTTCATCGAGCACCGGGCCCATATAGACGCCGCCGGAACCTATGACCGGATCGGTGGTCTTCAGGGCGGCGACCAGATCGTCCGTGGGCAGGGTCCGCACCCTGGCCAGACCGTCCGTATCCGGATTCAGGCCGAGCGCTTTCAGGAAGGCCGTGGCGCGCAATGTGGCGTTGCCAGGGCCGGAGACGGTAACCTGCTGGCCCGACATTGTGGCGGCGCGATGGAACAGGCCTTTCGCCGCCGGCGTCGCCATCATGGTGGCGATCTTGGCGCCGCCGCCGGATTGGCCGAACACCATGACGCGGCCGGGATCGCCGCCGAAGGCCGCGATATTGTCGCGCACCCATTGCAGGGCGAGGTGCAGGTCCATCTGGCCGACATTGCCGGAGTACTGCAACGGCAAATCGGCGGGCGTGTGCTCAAGCAGCGCAGCGGTGGTACCGCGCGCCGCGGCGCGTTCTATGCGCGCCAGATACAAATACCCGAACAGGTTGAGCCGGTGATTGAGCGTGACAACAACGACATCGCCATGCGTGGCGAGGTTGGTTCCGTCATAAAGCGCGTCCGATCCGGACCCGGACGAATAGGCGCCGCCGTGGATATAGACCATGACCGGCCGGTTTTTTTTGCGATTGGCTTCCGGCGTCCAGACGTTGAGGAACAGGCAGTCTTCGGATTGGGGTTCGTTGAGGTGAGATTGCGGACAGGCGGCGCCGTAATGGTCGGCCGTGACGGTGTCCTTCGACGGTGCCGGGGCGACAGGCGGCATGAAACGGCCAGCTTCACCGTAACGGATGCCGAGAAAGACAGCGACGCCGTTCCTGACCTGTCCGCTGACCGGGCCGAGTGTCGTCGCCACGGTCGGCGGCGCGGTTTTGGCGCGCGATGATACCGGTGTCATCAATGCGGCGGCGGAGAGGGCTGACAGAGCCTGGCGGCGGTTCATGGAAAGTCCCTGCGATGTCGTTGGTTGGGCGGACATTGCGCCTTGTGGCGCGCGGGCGCAAGTCCGGTGGCTTGAAATCAGGAAATGCGGGCCTTGGGTTAAGCAAGAGGCTCCTCCATCATCTTCGCTTCGCTCGAAGTCCCCCTCCCCAAATTTTTGCGAAGACATAAAAGGGGGCTTTGTTTAATCCGCAACCATTTGCATAAACGTCACGCTTTCGCATCTGCGTGACGGCCGTCATGGACGGCGTGGGAATCCTGAGGCACAACAGGCAAATGGCCCAAGCCCCATCCAACCTGCGCCTGCATCTCGCCACCGGTTTCGCCAGCGATACAGGCAGCCGCGAGGACAACCAGGATTTCGCCGCGGTGGTGCAGGAGGAAGGCCGGCGCAACCACGGCGCGGTCGCCGCCCTGGCCGACGGCGTCGGCGGCAAGAAGGGCGGGCGCGTCGCCGCCGAACTGGCCGTGCGCACCTTCATCGACGACTACCTTGGCCAGTCGGACCTTTTGTCGCCGCGCAAAACCGCCGCCCGGGCGCTGGAAAGCATCAATTACTGGCTCTACCGCGAAGGCCAGAAGAACGAGCAGCTGAAGGGCATGTGCTGCGCCTTCACCGGCATCGTCATCAAGGGCCACCGCCTCTACAGCTTCCATGCCGGCGACACACGGCTTTACCGCCTGCGCGAAGGGCACCTGACGCAACTGACCCGCGACCACAAGCCCGAGGGCGAGGAACGCGGCAACGTCATCACCCGCGCCGTCGGTCTCGAAGAAGCCATCCGCATCGACTATCAGGTCCACGACATCTTCCCGCACGACCGGCTGATGCTGTGTTCGGACGGCGTCCACCAGCTGCTGTCGGACGCCCAGATCGGCGCCGTCCTCGACAGCCGCACCTCGCCGGAGGACGCCGCCCAGACCCTTGTCGGCAACGCCATCGCCGCGAAGGGCGACGACAACGCCACGGCGCTGGTCATCGACGTCATCGACCTGGCCCCGGCGACGCTGGAGGACATCGACGCCGCCATCGCGCAGTTGCCGATCATCGAGCTGCCCGAGGTCGGGGCCGTCATCGACGGCTTCAGGCTGGAACGGATGCTGGTCGACGGCGTCTACAGCCGCGTTTTCCGCGCCCGCGACCTGAAGGAGCCGACCCAGAGCGCAGCGGCGGCCGTGCTGCTGAAATTCCCCAATCCGCACACCATCGGCTCGGAGGCGACGGCGCGCTCGGCCTTCGCGCGCGAGGCGTGGGTGGCCAGCCGGGTGCAGCACATCTGGATCGGCGCGGTTCTGACCCTGCCGCCCGGCCGCCAGACCTGCCTCTATATCGCCCAGCCCTTCTATCAGGGCGAAACCCTGGAGCACCGCCTGCTGCGCAGCCCCCGCGTCAGCCTCGACGAAGGCGTCGGCATCGCCACCAAGCTGGCCAAGGCGCTGGGCAGCCTGCATCGCGCCGGCATCATCCACCGCGACATCAAGCCCGAGAACATCATCCTTCTGCCCGACGGCGGGCTGAAACTGGTCGACCTCGGCGTCGCCTTCATTCCCGGCTACGACCGCATCAACAGCGTCTTCGTACCGGGCACGCCCAGCTACAAGGCGCCGGAGCAGTTCGACGCCCCGCGTGGATCGGCGGCGCGCCACGGCAACGAACGCACCGATATCTTCGCGCTCGGCGTCACGCTCTATCGCATGTTCACCGGCGGACTCTATCCCTATGGCGAGATCGAGACCGGCCAGACCCCGAAGTTCACCAAGCCGGCCCGGCTGACCGCCAGGCGGCGCGACCTGCCGGCGTGGCTGGAGAGCCTGATCCTGCAGGCGATCGCCCCCGATCCGGAGGAACGCTTCCAGGACGGCTTCGAAATGGCGTTCAAGCTCGAGACCGGAGCCTACGGGGCGGAACCGGACTTCTCGAAGAAACATTCGTGGTGGACGCGCAACGAAGCGTCCATCTGGCGGACGGTGGCGTTCCTGCTCGCCATGGCCCTGCTGGCGGCCGGCGCGGCGCAACTGTTCGGCTATCGGCTCGATCCGAAGATCGTGGCTGAAATCCAGAACGGCATCAAAGGGAAATAGCCCCGCTTCCCCTGGCAGGCGTTTCAGTTTTCCGCCGGCGGCTTGGCCTCATACCATTTCGTCAGCCGGACACGGATGACCCAGAACAGCATCAAGGCCAGGGGCGCAAGTGCCGGTACATAAAGCCAGGGCGATCCGCGCATCCATGCCGGCATGATCTTCTGGCCTTGGCCCAGGAAGAAAAAGACCGTGGCGAACAGCAGGGCCGCGCACATGCGCCACAGGTGGCGAGCAATGCGCGGCGCGCCGGCAATGCCGCCGCGCAGGATGACCTTGAGATCGCACGCCGTGATGAAAGCCGCGAAGGCGGCAAAGCCGTAATAGGCACCGGCCGGAGCGCCATCGACCACGCCCGTCGGGCTCATGGTGGCCTGCACGCCGAATCCCGCCAGCGTCATAGCCAGGCCAAGGGATGCGAACGCCGCCAGCTTCTCGAACATGCCGATGTCGCCGTCCCTGCGCCTGGCCGTCATCCAGGCGGTAATGACGAGCGTCAAGGCCAGCAGGGCGACCGCGACGGTTCCGGTTCGCGGGATGACGACGGTGGTTTTCGCCACGGCCGCCAGGTAAGCGCCCAGAACCAGCATGATCAGCATGGAAAGAAAAAACACCGTTCCGAAAGTGCGGTGCAGCCATGCGCCCTTGCGCAATGTCAGGGCCATGGCGCCGGACGCCATGCCGACCGCGCCGGCGCTCACATGAACCATCAGGACCGGTGACATGACATCCCCCCTATGTGACAAAAGCATAGCCGGTTTAGCCCGTGGCGTCGATCCACCACGGCTGCATCCGCCGTCCGTGAGTCTTACAAAAACTTAATGGTGCGCTTATCCGGCCGCGTGCTATCCGTGATCACTGGTTTCAAATGCACCCGGATTGGACCTTCATGCGCCCCCTTCTCCTCGCCGCTTCGGCCCTTGCCCTGGCCATCGCCGCCCCGGCCGTCCATGCCCAGACGACGGACTACCCTCATGGCAAGCTGCCCGACGCCGCCACCCCGCTAGACTACCGCCTTGATCTTACGATTATCCCGTCGAAGGACACCTTCTCGGGCCACACCGAGATCGACATCGACCTGAAGAACCCGACGACGCAGCTTTACATGCACGGCCGCGACCTGACCGTCTCCAAGGCCGAAGCTGTCCAGGACGGCAAGGTCGTCGCTGTCACCTGGAACCAGCTCGACGCCAAGACCGACGACATGGGCGTCGCCCAGATCACCTTCGCCAAGCCGATGAAGGCCGGCAAGGTGACGCTGAGGTTCGACTATTCCGCCGGCTTCGGCGACGGCCCGGCGGGCCTCTACCACATCAAGGTCGGCGACGACTGGTACGCCTGGACGCAGTTCGAATCGATCGATGCCCGCGACGCCTTCCCGTCGTTCGACGAGCCCGGCTACAAGACGCCGTTCACCGTCTCGATCACCACCGAAAAGGGCTTCACCACGGTGTCGAACGCACCGGAAACGGGCTCGAAGCCCGTCGGCGACCTGGTCAGGCACACCTTCATGCCGACGAAGCCATTGCCGACCTATCTCGTCGCCCTGATGGCCGGTCCGTTCGTCACCAAGGAAGGCGTCGCCCCACCGACGCCGCAACGGCCCTATCCCCTGCCGATCCGCACCGTGGCCACCAAGCCCAATGCCGACAAGCTCGACTACGTCATCGCCGAGACGCCGTCGATCGTCGCCCACCTCGAAGCCTATTTCAACCAGCCCTTCCCCTATCCCAAGCTCGACCAGATCGCCTCGCCGGTCATGCCGGGCGCGATGGAGAACGCCGGCGCCGACACCTATGAAGACGGCATCATCATGCTGGACAACGGCGCGCCGACCTCGCAGAAGAAGGCGTTCGGCATGATCGTGTCGCACGAGCTGTCGCACCAGTGGTTCGGCGACTACGTCACGCCGAAGTGGTGGAGCGACATCTGGCTCAACGAAAGCTTCGCCAACTGGATGGGCTACCGCATCGGCAACGAGTGGCGGCCGGAACTGAACATCGCCGAGGGCGCGGTCGACGAAGGCTTCGGCGCCATGGGCCAGGATTCGCTGAAGGTCGGCCGACCGATCCACCAGGCGATCGACGACAACGGCGACATCGACTCGGCCTTCGACGGCATCACCTACGGCAAGGGCGGCCAGGTCATCGCCATGATCGCCGCCTATATGGGCGACGAGAAGTTCCGTGACGGCGTCCGCCTGCACATGTCGCGTCATCCCTACGGCAACGCCGACAGCGACGATTTCTTCGGCGCGCTGGCCGACGCGGCCGGCGATCCGAAGGTGCTCGACGCCATGAAGAGCTTCGTCAACCAGCAGGGCTTCCCGACGGTCGACATCCGTCACGACGGCGACAAGCTGATCGCGACCCAAGCGCGTTACGCCCGCATGGGTACGACGCTCGATGCGCAGACCTGGACCATCCCGCTGTGCATCCGCCACGGCGACACCCGCACCTGCACCCTGATGGACCAGACGACGCAGGACGTGTCGGCTCCGGGCGACGGCGTCATCATGCCGAACGCCGGCGGCACCGGCTATTACCGCTTCACGCTCGAGCCGCAGGACTGGGAAGCCCTGATCCAGTCAGGCGACAAGCTCTCCGGCCCCGAAGGCATTGCCATGCTCGACAGCCTGTTCGGCCAGTTCAGCCAAGGCAAGGGCACGGCGGCGCAGCTGATCGAGGCGGCGCGCGTCATGGCCAATAACCCGGATTCCGAGATTGCCACCTCGGCCGGCGAATACCTGTCGGGCTACAAGGGCCGCGGCCTGATCGACGACGCCACCCTGCCCGCCTATCGCAAGGTGTTCGCCGACATCTACGCGCCGAAGCTGGCCGCCATGGGCTTCGATCCGAAGGCCGGCGCCTATGCCTCGGAAGACCCGGACAAGCAGCAGCTGCGCCGCAACCTGGTCGGTCTCGTCGCCGACGACGCCCATGACGCGGGCGTGCGCAAGCAGCTTTCGGACGCCGCCGCCGCCTGGATCAACGGCGACAAGACTGCCGTCGACCAGACCTATCTCGGCATCGCCCTCGCCATCTATGTCGAGGACGGCGGGCTCGATGCCTCGAAGGCGATGTTCGACCGCGCCCTCAACGCCTCGGACGAAGCCGTGCGCTCGCCGGAACTGCGTTCGGTCCTGTCGGGCGCGACGCCGGATACCGCCACCTGGGTGTTCGGCATTCTCGGCGATACCCGCCTGCGCGCCTCGGACAAGCTCGGCCTGATCGGCGGGCTGATGGGCCAGACCAAGACCCGCGACATGACCTTCGAATGGCTGAAGACCAATTATGACGCCATGACCAAGGGCGCGGGCATCTTTACCGCCGGCCGCCTCGCCGGCAGCCCCGGCGGTTACTGCTCGGCGGAAAAGGCCGACGAGGTCGAGGCCTTCCTCGGACCGAAGGTGATCGCCTCGAATCGCGGCGTCCTGCCGTTCAACCGCATGCTGGAAGGCATCCGCAACTGCGGCGTTCTGAAAGACGCGCGCATGGCGGAAATCAACCAGGCGTTCAAGGACGCTGCCAACTAGGTCCTTCCTGATTGAATCGCGAAGAGGGAGCCGGCCCGCCGGCTCCCTTTTTTGTTGGCGGTTTGGCGTCGTCGCCTGCAACGGGTTACGCCTTGCGGGGTTTTGGGGCCTGTGGCATTGATACCGTTAACAGAGAGGTGCCAAGACGCACTTCCGGGCAACAGGGAGAGAGACAATGAGCGGCGACACGCACGGCGCGCGCAAGGCCAATATCGGCCTGGTCATCGGCGCATCGAGCCTCGGCACCATCTTCGAATGGTTCGACTTCTACATCTTCGGCACGCTGACCGCGATCATCGGTACGCATTTCTTCGAGGTCAAGGGCATCAACCCGACGACGGCCTTCATCTTCGCCCTGCTGGCGTTTGCCTCCGGCTTCGTCGTACGGCCGCTGGGCGCCTTCATCTTCGGCCGCATCGGCGACCGTATCGGGCGCAAGACGACCTTCCTGGTCACCATGATCCTGATGGGCCTGTCGACCTTCGCGGTCGGCCTGCTGCCCGACTATTCGCAGATCGGCATCATCGCGCCGTGGGCGCTGATCGGCCTGCGCCTGGTGCAGGGCCTGGCGCTCGGCGGCGAATATGGCGGGGCGGCGACCTATGTCGCCGAGCACGTCTCGCCCGGGCGGCGCGGACAGCTGACGGCGTGGATCCAGACGACGGCGACGCTCGGCCTGTTGCTGTCGCTGGTCATCATTGCCGTGACGCGCACGCACCTTGGCGAGGACGTTTTCAAGGCCTGGGGCTGGCGCGTACCCTTCCTGTGCTCGATCGTGCTGCTGATCGTGTCGGTATGGATCCGGCTGCAAATCCAGGAAAGCCCGCTGTTCGAGGCCGCCAAGGCCGAAGGCAGGCTTTCCAGGGCGCCGTTCGCCGAGGCCTTCCTCAATCCCGGCAATCTGGGCCTTGTCCTGCTGGCGCTGTTCGGTCTGGTCGCCGGCCAGGGGGTGGTGTGGTACGCTGGCCAGTTCTACGCGTTGTTCTTCCTGCAGAACCTGCTGCACGTCGATGCCAATACCGCCTACCTTCTGATCGGCGCGGCCCTGGTCATCGGCACGCCGTTCTTCGTCATCTTCGGCTGGCTGTCGGACAGGATCGGCCGCAAGCCGGTCATCCTCGGCGGCCTGCTGCTGGCGGTCGTCGGCTATCTGCCGCTGTTCCATATGCTGACCGACGCCGTCAACCCGGTGCTCGGCAAGGCGCAGGCGGCGGCTCCGGTTGTCGTCGTGGCCGACCCGAAGGCCTGCGCCTTGCAGTTCGACCCGGTCGGCAAGACCAAGTTCCTGCAATCGTGCGACATCGCCAAGTCGTACCTCGCCAAGGGCGGCGTCAGCTACGGCAACGAGGCGGCGCCGGCCGGCAGCCTGGCCGTGATCAAGGTCGGTGGCGTCGCCGTCCCGTCCTACGAAGGCAAGGGCCTCAGCGCCGACGACGCCAAGGCGGCCGGCGACGACTTCAAGAAGCGGGCCGGCGCGGCGCTCAAGGCGGCGGGTTACCCGGACAAGGCCGATCCGGCCGGCATCGACAAGGTCAAGGCCATCGCCATACTGACCGCCCTCATCCTGCTGGTGTGCATGGTCTATGCCCCGATGGCGGCGGCCCTGGTCGAGATGTTCCCGACCCGCATCCGCTACAGCGCCATGAGCGTGCCCTACCACTTCGGCAACGGCTGGTTCGGCGGTCTGCTGCCGGCCATCGCCTTCACCATCACCGCCACGACCGGCGGCATGTATGACGGCCTGTGGTACCCGATCGCGGTGGCGGCCTTCACCTTCGTCATCGGCTTCTTCTTCGTCAAGGACGGCAAGGGCCGCGATCTGACGGACTAAGGGCTTCACAAAGCTATGAATGACCGGCCCCCGGTGCGGATTGACCGGGGGCCCTTTTTGCGCCACGGTCCCCCACCTTGTGTCGTTACCGGGGCAAATGGACGGCTGATTCCCTGTCATTCCCCGGCTTGTGTGCGTGTCGCCGCGGCCGCTCCCTGCCTAAATAGGCATCTGGCCACATGGCGGTGCGAGGCTTAAGCGTATCCCAGACGTTTATCTCCAGGGTGAAAACCAATGACCGACGAACCGACACCCCCGACCATCGACATCCCGCCCAGGGCGCAGGGCCTGATCGCCCGCGTCCAGGCGATCCTGCTGAAACCCGCCGAGACATGGGACGTCATCGCCGGCGAAACGACCGATGTCGGCACGCTCTACCGGAGCTACATCATTCCGCTGGCGGCCATCGGCCCGGTCGCGGCGGCGCTGGGTTCGGTCCTGTTCGGCATCGGCGTAGCCATGCTGGGCGGCAATTTCCTGATGTTCATGGTGTCGACTCTGCTGATGCTGGTCGTGTCCTATGTCATCGGCCTGGTCATGGTCTATGTCACCGGCCTGGTCATCGATGGGCTGGCGCCGAGCTTCGACGGCCAGAAGAACGCCATCCAGGCGTTCAAGGTCGCCGCCTATTCGATGACGGCGGGCTGGGTGGCCGGCATCCTCGGCCTCGTACCCTTCCTCGGCATCCTTGGCCTGCTGGCGCTGCTCTACAATTTCTACCTGCTCTATCTCGGCCTGCCGAAGCTGATGAAGACGCCGGCGGACAAGGCCGTGCCCTATACCGCCGTGGTCATCGTCATCTGCATCGTGCTGTACGTCATCGCCGGCGCCATCACCATGCCGATCCAGGCCATGGGCCGTCTCGGCATGGCCGGCAGCGTATTCGGCATGTTCGGCAACCATGCCGTCGTCGACAACAACGGCCGCCTCAACGGTACTATCACTATCAACGGCGACGGTGGCAAGGCGACGATGGACCTCGGCAAGTTCCAGGACGGCTTAAGTCAGGTGGCCGCCCAGGCCTCGGCGGTGGAGACCTCGACCGCCGCGCCGATCAAGATCGCCGACGCCTCGGCGCTGCAGGCCCTGATGCCGCAGTCCTACATGGGGGCGGTGATCAGCGACACCTCGTCGGAATCGGTCGGCGCGGCCGGCATCCAGGGATCAAGCGCCACCGGCCACTACACCATCGGCGACGGCTCGATCACGCTCAAGGTCGCCGATATCGGCACGATGAAAAGCGTGGGCGCGATGATGAATGCCTTCGGCGCCAATGTTTCATCGTCGTCGGGTTCGAGCTATTCCAAGACCACGACCGATGGCAACCGCGTCACGTCGGAGGACTATGACAGCTCGACGAAGAGCGGCCATTATTCTGTGCTGCTGAACGGCCGCATTACAGTCGAGGCCGACGGCAACGGCGTCGACATCAACGCCATCAAGGGGCTGGTCAACAGCGTCGACCTCAACAAGGCGATGTCGCTGACGCAGTAGGGCGAAATGACGTTGTCATTCCGCTCTACTGTTTTTTGGCGCCTCATGTTTATCCAAAAAGTGCGAAGACGCTTTCGCGGCACTTTTTGGCATGAGGCTTGCGTTCCTCACTGACTCTGCCACTGGGCCTCCGGCAACGGCGGCCCTTTGGCTATGGTGAGCGCCGGATCGAGGTCGACCGGCGGCAGGTCGAGGAATTTCCAATAGATGTCATAGACCCCGTCGCGGGTCAGGGTGTTGTGCTCGGACCCGGGCAGGGTGACGAAGGTCTTGGGCGCATTGGCCATGGCGTAGAGCGCCTTGCCCTCGGCATAGGGGACGACGCTGTCGGCCGTGCCGTGGACGATCAGCAGGGGTATATGCACGTCGCGGATGCGGGTGCGGCTGGCGAATTTGTCCTTCATCAGGAGGTCGACCGGCATGACGGGATAGCGTTCTCGCGCCACGTCGACGGCCGCGGTGAAGGGGGCTTCGAGGATCAGGGCCCGCGCCGGCCGCTGCGTCGCGACATAGGTGGCCACGCCGGTGCCGAGCGAATGGCCGTGGATGACGATGTCGCTGTCCTTGAAGCCTTGCGCCTTCAGCCAGTCGTAGGCGGCGAGGCCGTCGCTGAACAGGCCCTTTTCGGTGGGCGTCCCGGTCGAGCCGGAAAAGCCGCGATAGGCCGGGGCCAGGTAACCGGCGCCTTCCTTGTGCATGCGGATATAGCGCCATTTGCCGAGCTCGAGCGTCGAACCCTGGCCGTGCAGGAAGAGGATGACCGGCTTGCCGGGCCACGGCGGCTCGTACCAGGCTTCGAG
The DNA here is from genome assembly GCA_964474575.1 of uncultured Caulobacteraceae bacterium. GTDB lineage: Bacteria > Pseudomonadota > Alphaproteobacteria > Caulobacterales > Caulobacteraceae > Asticcacaulis. The sequence goes on from CAYYTA010000008.1 coordinate 17,861, forward strand.
GGTTTCGCCGTCGGGCGTCGCGATGCGCACGTCCCGGATGGCCAGGCCCTGGATATCGGGCGTCTCGGCGCCGCGCGGGTTCAGGTACAGCATGTGGCGCTGGTTGACGTAGAGATAGCCGCATGCGCCGCCATAGGCGATGGCGGCGATGGTCACGACGGCGATCAACAAACGGCGCGGGAAGGTCATGGTCAGAACACCGTGGCGGCCAGCATGGCGGTGTCGCTGGGCTGGTTGTTGAAGGTCAGGCGGCGAACGGCGATGCCGAGCCCGGCGGAAAGGGCCGACGGGATGGCGAGATAGACCAGCCAGCTGGCCGATTGCTGTCTGTCGGGGGCGAAGACCAGGATCGCCGCCAGCGCGAACAGCAGGAAGGCGACGCCGCTCGGGCAGGTCAGCCAGCGTGTCAGCCACCAGCCCAGGATCAGGCTGTGATGGCGGGTGCGGCCTTCCGCGTGGCGGTTAAGAGCAAAGATCGTCCGGCACGGCAGCCACAGGCTGGCCACCGGCACGAACCAGCCGAGCCAGGCCCACAGCGGCGACATGCCGGCGCCGCCAACGAGGCTCCGGCTGGTCATCCACGCCGTCAGGCGGGCGGATATGGCCAGTTCCGGGACGCGCAGGATCCATTGCGCGAACATGGCCAGGGCCGCCAGGCCGACCGGGGTGCCCGTGTTGGCCATCGGACCGGGCCAGCCCTGGGAGACGATGCTGACGATGATGACGGCTGACAGGGCCAGGTCAAGGCCGGCGAAAATGTAAAGCCACAGCACCAAGGCCTTGCCGTTACCCGGTCGTTTGGCAGGTTTCTGGCCACTTGCCGCCATCGCTTCCCCCTTGTCCGGCAAGGACTATCGATGGTTTCCGCAAAGCCGGCAAGTCGCCCCTTCATTAAACTGGTTTACAAAACAAACTTGTTGATATATACGCTCGTTCATCGGGGCCTGTCATGCCTCAACTCAGGCCTTGAGGAGGCAGAGATGAATACCAGCGTAAGCGAGAGATATAACGACCTCGATGCGGTCAGGGCCCTGGCCCTGCTGCTCGGCGTGGTGCTGCATGGCGTCATGTCGTTCATGGCGCCACGCATCTGGGTGGTCGGCGACAGCGCGACCGGGGTCGGATTCGACGTCGCCTTCTACGTCATCCACATGTTCCGGATGACGACCTTCTTTGTCCTGGCCGGCTTCTTTGCCCGCATGATGGTGCAGAAGAAGGGCCTGGCGAACTTCATCGGCAACCGGCTGAAGCGCGTCGCCCTGCCGCTGGTCGCCTTCTGGCCAGTCTGTATCGCCGCCATCATCGCCGTGGCGATCCTGGCCAACATGCCGGCGCCGGGTTCTGCCGCCGCTTCGGCGCCGCCGCCGCCGCCGCCAACCCTGGCGACATTCCCGCTGACCCACCTGTGGTTCCTCTATGCCCTGCTGCTGCTTTACGCCGGCGCGGCGGTGATCAAGGTGGTGACCGACGTGCTGCATGTCGGCGGGTTCCTGGGCCGCGCACTCGACAAGGTCGTGGGCCTGCTGACCAGGACCGACCTGATTTCGGCGCTGTTGATCATCCCGGTATTTTGCGCCTTCTATACCAATCCGCAGTGGCTGATGTGGATGGGCATCATGAGCCCGGATGCCGGCTTCGTGCCCAACATGATGGCCGTGGCGGGATTCTCCACCGCCTTCGCCTTCGGCTGGTGGCTGAACCGCCGGGCGGACCTGCTCGATCACCTGGCCTCGCGCTGGTGGGTCTATGGTGCAAGCGCGCTGATCGGCACGTGGTGGTGCCTGCACATCGCGGGCGCCGAAGCCAGGATCGTCCCCGTCAATGGTCACGACCATCCGCTCTATGCCGCGCTCTATGCCCTGACCGGCTGGTCGTGGACCTTCTTCCTGATCGGCGCGGCCAGGACCTTCCTGAAGCGCGAGACCCCGGCGGTCCGCTACATCGCCGACGCGTCCTACTGGGTCTATCTGATTCACATTCCGCTGGTCATGGGGCTGCAGTACGCGGTGATGAACCTCGACTGGCCGGCGGAGCCCAAGGCGGCAATCGTCCTGATCGGCACGATGGTGCTGGCTCTGGTGACCTATCAGCTTTTCGTGCGATACAGCTTCATCGGTACGATTCTCAACGGCCGCAAGCGCAAGGCACGACAGGCGGTCACCGCAGCGGAAGAGGCAACGGCATGACCGGAAAAGACGAAGACGTTTCCGCCAATCTCGCCTTCGTCAAGGCGCTCGTCTCCGAAGGGGGACGGGCGCAAATGTCCGGCGGCGCTGCCTTCCTGACCGGCGGCCTGTGTTATGGCATCCAGTGCCTGCTGAACTGGGCGGATATCCAGCGCTGGTGGCCGGGCAGCACCGCCGTGAGCCTGTTCATCGGCATCACGCCGACCGTTGTTTTCTGTGTCGTCCTGGCGATCATTTTTTGGCGAAACCGCAAGCAGGGCCAGCAGGGCGTGGCGACGCGCGCCCTCAACGCGGCCTTCGGCAGCGCCGGCCTGGCCAACCTCTTCATCATGGTGGTCTTCGGCTACAACGCCATGGCCGACAAGAGCCTGACGACCTGGCTGTACTATCCGTGCATGGTGTGCGCCCTGCAGGGGGCGGTGTGGTACATCGCTTACATGATCCGCAGGAAGCTGTGGCTGGCCGTCGTCTCGGCCGGCTGGTTCGCAACCACCCTGGCGCTCGGCCTCACCCTTCACGACACCGCCACCTATGTGCTGATCCTGGGCCTCGCCCTGCTGCTGCTGATGGGCGGATCGGGCGCCTTCATGATGTGGCAAGGCAAGAAAGGTGACGCATGACCGCCGAAAAGGACGATGATATTGCCGGCAACCTGGCCTTTGTCCGCGCGCTGGTCTCCGAGGGGGCGCGGCTGCAGGCCGCCAGCGGGCAGGTCTTCCTGGCGGCCGGCATGGTTTACGGCCTCGACTGTCTCATCTACTGGGCCCAGGTCGCCTTCCACCTGATTTTTCCGCAGGCGGTGTGGGCCGCCCTCAGCCTCGTGCCGCCTGTCGTGGTGCTGGCGGCGATTGCCTGGGTCGTCTGGCGCAACCGTCATGCCGGCGTTGAGGGCGCGGCGACGCGGGCGCTCAATGCCGCCTTCACCTCCGTTGGCCTGGCCAATCTTATCATGATCCTGACCTTCGGCTATGCCGCGATCACGCAAAAAAGCATGCTGATCTGGCTGCTGTATCCGGTTGTCATGTGCACCTTTTTGGGTGCGGCCTGGTACGTGGCTTATGTCGTCCGGCGCAAGCCGCCGCTGCTGGCGTTTTCGATCGGCTGGTTCGTGGTCGCGCTCGCGACCGGGTTCCTGGTCCACGACATGGCGGCCTACCTGCTCAGCCTCGGCCTGGCGCTGACCGTGCTGATGGCCGGTTCAGGCGCGTGGATGATGCGGCAAGCGAAAAAAGGCGGCTGAGCCAGTGCCTTCGTTCGACGTCAACAAGCTTGATGACGCCATTCACGGCCGCCTGCGGCTGGGAATCATGGCCTATCTGGCCGACGCCGAGGCGGCCGATTTCAACGAGCTGAAGACCGTGCTCGACGCCACCCAGGGCAACCTGTCGGTCCACCTGAGGAAACTGGAGGAAGCCGGCTATGTCGAGATCGTCAAGAGCTTCCAGGGACGCAAGCCGCTGACGCGGGTGGTGCTGACGGTTGCGGGGCGCAAGGCGTTCGCCGATTACCTCGAAGCCTTGTCCCGGCTGGTCGAGAAGCGCTAGAAAAGCCGCTCGACACCCGGCCGGGTCTGGAGGCGCTTCTGGAAGCCATTGATGCGCAGGATGATGGCCAGCAGCAGGACCAGGCGTATGGCGCCGACGGTATACATGCAGGCGCTCGGCGTGGAGATATCGACCGTGCCGCTCATTACGGCGAAGCGGACGACCATGGCCAGGACGATGGCGGCGATATGGACGAGCCACCACAGGATGACCAGGCCGGGACGCTTTTCGACGCTCCATGCCTGCGGGGCCTGGCTGGCGCTGTAGAGCTCGCACAGCATGTCGAACGGCTTCCACAGGTTGGCGAGCGGAATGAGCCACCAGCCGATCGCCCAGCCGGGTCCGTAGTTCATGTGCGCGCCGGCTTCATCGGCGTTGTCGACGCTGCGCCACAGCCAGAAAGCAAGCGCGATGAAGGTCAGGATCGACAGGGCGGACAGGCCATAAGCGACCACCACATAGGCGTTGGCGATGTTGACGGGGCTGGTGCCGCGTTCGCCCGCCAGTTGCGTAATGCCGCCACGCCAGAACAAGAAGGCCAGGACGGCTTCGACGACGATCTGGAGGACCAGGCCTATGACCACGAAGACTGTAGCTATGCGTGGCTTTTTGAATTTCGCATGCGCGTCAGCCACGCCCGGTATCCCCCCGTCTGCTCGGCCTCACTATCGGGGGCTTTGGGGGGAAAGACAAGCGAGACGGTGACGAAGCTGATGACCAGGAGCAGGCCCCAGGCGCCCATCTTCTGGATCGAGACGAGGTGCCAGCCTTTTCCCGGATAGGCCCAGGTATGGGTGAAGGTGCCGATGTTCTCGGCCAGCCACAGGAAGAACGAGGTCAGGGTCCCGGCCACGACGAAGGGCATGGAATGGACGCGCCTGTCGACCCGGAAGAAGACGAAGCTGCGGAAAAAGATCGCCGCCGTGGCGACGAAGATCACGTTCCTCAGGTCCCAGATATAGTGGTGCGAGAAGAAGTTGATATAAATGGCGATGGCGAGGCACCAGGTGATCCACGGCTTGGGATAGTGCGAAAAGCGCATGTCGAAGACGCGGATGGCGCGGGCGATGAAGGAGCCGACGGCGCCGTACATGAAGCCGGTGAACAGCGGCACGCCGGCGATGTGGAACCAGGCCGGCTCCGGATAGATCCACGAGCCGACATAGGTCTTGAACACCTCCATCGCCGTGCCGGTGACGTGGTAGAGGAAGATGACCTGCATTTCCTTGAAGGTCTCAAGCTTCGTCCACAGCATGACGCCCTGGATGACCAGCGCCATGACGAACAGGAAATCGTAGCGGTAGACGGGCGCATCCTTCGGCCACCACAGGTGGGTGACGATCATCAGGCCGAGCATGGCCGCGCCGAACAGGCACGACCACGCCATCTTCAGCCCGAACAGGATGAACTCGGCCAGGGCCACGGGCAGGCGGTCGAGCGCGCGATGGATGGCGCGCCGGGCGGGCTGGAGGAACGGGGCGAGGGGGTGCGAAGCGGGTTCGGCCATGGGCCTATCTTGCCGCAAACCGTGCGCGTGAAAAGAGGTGATTTTGACAAATCTCCGCCGGCATGGGATCGATGGCGCGGAGGGGAAGCCATGATCCTTACTGTCCGCGTGCATCGTTCATGCGCATGATCACGGCCCAGATCGTGCGTGATCCGGAGGTGGTGAGGTGGACCTTCGCCGTCGCGCTGAACCTCGTCGCCGGAATCTGGGCCATCTTCATTTACCTGAGCGCCGGCACCAGCCGGTCGCCGGTGGACGTGCCCCTCGATATCGGCCTGATCGGGCTTTTCCTGCTTGTCGCCGTGGCACGGAAGCGGTTCCGCCTGACCTGGGGCGGGGATGAAGGCACATCAAGCCTGGCACCGGGTTTTCATGCGTTACTGCTGGCGATCGGGCTGCATGTCCTGTTCGACCAGACCCTGCTTGACCGGACCAGGGGTCTGTGGGCCGGCGTGGGTATCGGTCTTGTGCTTTCCGTTCCGTTGCTGTGGAGCAACCGCCCGGTCAACCGTTTCGCGGCGATGTTCACCACCGCCTTCATGTGCCTGGCCATGTGGAGCGTGGTCCAGGTCGCCAATTGCCTGCTGGACGGCAGCCCCGGTCAAGAGGTGCGAACGACTGTTGTCGACAAGGCGACTGCGATGCCTCATTGCAGCTACGGTGGCCGCTACACTGGCGGTCGATGTAGCGGAAGTTATCGTTCCATTCTGGCCCTCTCGCCGACGCCGCAGGGATTTCCGGACGCACTGGCGGTCAGCGGGGGTCTCTATGACCACGAAAAAATTGGCGGCAGCCTGTGCCTGACCGGCCATTCCGGCCGCTTCGGCGCCGGCTGGTTCAGGTTCCGCCCATGCCCAAAAGGTCCCACATCATGAAACACGTCCTGCTGATCTATGATCTTGCGACGGACTATCTCGAACGCCGGCCGGAGTTTCGCGGCGCGCACCTGAAGATGGCGTGGGCGGCGGCGGAGCGCGGCGAGCTGCTGATGGGCGGGGCCCTGGCCGATCCGGTCGATACCGCCATGCTGCTGTTCACCTCGACCGGGGCGGCGGAGGCTTTCGCCCGCGCCGATCCCTATGTCAGCAACGGCCTGGTCAAGTCCTGGCGCGTATGTGAATGGATGACGGTGGCCGGTAACCAGGTCGCCGATCCGGTGCGGCCCTAGGCTTGCTCGAAAGCCTCGACCGTGGCCGCTGCACCCTGGCCGCGTTTGCGGATCATCAGGAAGCGGCCGGACCATTGACTGGGCACCCGCCATGTACCTTCGATTTCATCTCGTTCGCTATTAAGTCGACCCTCATAATGAACAGCGTGTTTAATACCGCTCGTCCCATCATATGTCTTTACGAAATTGACGGTATCGCCGGCTGTTGCGCCCGTAATGACGGCATTGGCATCGCGTGCGCCGCGCCAGCCTTGCAGGATTTCGTGGATGGTGCCCGACAGATGACCGCCAGAATCTAGCACCACGGCCGTGAAGGGGGTCTCAGGAAGTCTAGCCTTGGGATAGCTATAAAGACCATGCCAGACGCCGGTCAGGCTGCTTCGGTTTTCCGATTCCACGGCGGGCATGGTTTCTTCCTCGACAAACCATCTAAGGCCAGGGGCGTCCAAAGATCAATCCATTGTACCTGCGGGACAATCTTGTTAAAGAGCGCCCGATGACCGAAACCGCTTCCGATGCTGACACCATCCTCGCCACCGGCGCGCGCGTGCTGCGCACCGAAGGCGACGCCCTGCTCAGATTCGCCCATCAGCTCAACGACGATTTCGTCCGCGCGGTCGACACCATGTACGGCGCGCGCGGCCGGGTGATCATGTCCGGCATGGGCAAGTCCGGCCATGTGGCGCGCAAGATCGCCGCGACGCTCGCCTCCACCGGCACGCCGGCCCAGTTCGTCCATCCGGCGGAGGCGTCGCATGGCGACCTTGGCATGATCACGGGCGACGATGTCTGCGTCGTGCTTTCCAATTCCGGCGAGACGCCCGAGCTTTCCGACATCATCGCCCATACCCGCCGCTTCGCCATTCCGCTGATCGGTGTCGCCAGCCGGCCGGACTCGACGCTTCTGCGTTCGGCCGATATCGCGCTGGTTTTGCCCGATGCGCCGGAAGCCTGCGCCATCGGCATGGCGCCGACGACATCGACCACCATGACGCTGGCCCTGGGTGATGCCCTGGCCGTGGCGATCATGGAGAAGCGCGGCTTCCAGCCCGGCGATTTCAAGACCTTCCATCCCGGCGGCAAGCTGGGCGCACAACTGCTCAAGGTCGAGCAGCTGATGCACAAGGGCGACGCCCTGCCTTTAACCGGCGTCGACACCGACATGACCGATACGCTGCTGGTCATGACCGCCAAGAGCTTCGGCGTCGTCGGCATCGTTAACGACATCGGCCAGCTGGTCGGCATCATCACCGACGGCGACCTGCGCCGCCACATGGCCGGCCTGCTGGCCAAGACGGCCGGCGAGGTCATGCACGCGCACCCGCGCACCATCCGTCCGGACGCCCTGGCGGCCGAGGCGCTCGGCCAGATGAACGACAAGAAGATTACCTGCCTGTTCGTCGTCGATGGCGACGGCATGCCGGTCGGGCTGATCCATATCCACGATTGCCTGAGGGCCGGAGTCGCCTGATGAAGACCACCATCATCATTCCCGCCCGCTATGCCTCCAGCCGCTATCCCGGCAAGCCTTTGGTCATGCTGAAAGGCAAGTCGCTGATCCAGCGCTCGTGGGAGGCAGCCAAGGCCGTGCGCGGCGTCGATGCCGTCTATGTCGCCACCGACGACGACCGCATCAAGCATGCCGCCGAAGGGTTCGGCGCCGATGTCGTCATGACCTCGGAGCTATGCGCCAACGGCACCGAACGTTGCGCCGACGCCCTGTCGGGTCTGCGCGAGACGGCCGACCTCTATGTCAATCTGCAGGGCGACGCGCCGCTGACGCCACACTGGTTCGTCGAGAACCTGATCGACGCCATGAAGGCGCATCCGGAGGTAGGGATGGCGACGCCGGTCCTGCGCTGTGATGCCACCACGCATCGCCACTTTGTCGAGGATCGGCAGAACGGCCGCGTCGGCGGGACGACGGCGGTGTTCGACAGCTCGATGAACGCCCTCTACTTTTCCAAGGAAGTCATCCCATATACCGGCCGAGGACCTGACAATCCCTTCGCGGAAGGCGACCTGATCCCGGTGTTCCATCATGTCGGCGTCTATGCCTATCGCGAGGCGGCCTTGCGCGCCTATGCGACATGGACGGCCGGGCCGCTGGAGCGCTGCGAGGGGCTGGAGCAGCTGCGCTTCCTCGAAAACGGCGTGCCGGTCAGATGCGTCGAGGTCGATGGCCGGGGCCGGGTGTTCTGGGAATTGAACAATCCGGTCGATGTGGAAAGAATCGAGAGCGTACTTTAGATCGTGACGCCTTACGATCTAAAGATTTTTTGCTTTGACGTGCTTTTTAATCCAAAAAGTGCGTCCCACTTTTTGGAAAGCACTTATGATCAAAGCCCAGCACGTCAAGACCCGGACCTTCGAGATCGGTGACATTTCGATTGGCGGCGACGAAGCCTTCGTGCTGATCGCCGGGCCGTGCCAGATCGAGGGCATGGACCATGCCCTGATGATGGCTGAGAAGATCGCCGAGGCCTGCCGGCCTACCGGCACGCGCTTTATCTACAAGTCGAGCTACGACAAGGCGAACCGGTCAAGCGTGAATACCGCGCGAGGTATCGGCATGGAAGAAGGCCTGCGCATCCTTCAGGCGGTCAAGGACCGGTTCGGCTGCCCCGTCCTGACCGATGTCCACGAGACGACGCACTGCGACGAGGTCAAGGATGTCGTCGACGTCATCCAGATCCCGGCCTTCCTGTGCCGCCAGACCGACCTGTTGCTGGCGGCGGGCAAGACCGGCCGCGCCATCAATGTCAAGAAGGGCCAGTTTCTGGCGCCGTGGGACATGGCCAATGTCGCCAAGAAGATCGCCTCGACCGGCAATGAGCGCATCATCCTGTGCGATCGGGGCACCTCCTTCGGCTACAACACGCTGGTCAGCGATTTCCGTGGTCTGCCGATCATGGCTCAGACCGGCTATCCGGTGATGTTCGACGCAACGCATTCGGTGCAGCAGCCGGGCGGCATGGGCGCGACCTCGGGCGGCCAGCGCGAATTCGCGCCGGTGCTGGCGCGGGCGGCCTGCGCCGTCGGCGTGTCGGCGGTGTTCATCGAGACGCACCAGGATCCGGACCAGGCGCCATCGGATGGCCCCAACATGATCCGCATCGAGGAGATGCCCGCTCTCATTGGGACACTTCGCGCCTTCGACGACCTGGCCAAGGGGCGCTGAGCGGCTGTCACGGCGGATAAAGAAACGCCTCGATCGACTGGATCGCTTCCGTCAGCGTGCAGCGTTGCAGCACCACGCCTTCGGGCAGACCGGCGAACAGGCGGGTCGGCGCGGCCGAATCGAGCATGACGAACACGCCCTTGTCGTCGGCCTTGCGGATCAGCCGCCCGAACGCCTGGGCCAGGCGGGCGCGTGTCAGGGCATCGTCATAAAGCTTGTTGCCGAAATGCCGGCGGCGCGCCCGGTGGAGCGTATCCGGGCGCGGCCACGGCATGCGGTCGAAGGCGATCAGGCGGAGCGCACTGCCCGGCACGTCGATGCCGTCGCGCACCGCATCGGTGCCGAGCAGGCAGGAATGGTGTTCGCTGCGGAAGACGCTGATCAGGTCGGAAACGTCGAGCGGATCGACGTGCTGGGCATAAAGCGACAGGCCAAGATCGGCCAGGGGCGCGGCGATCTGATCATGGACCAGCTTCAGCCGGCGGATGGCGGTGAACAGGCCGAGACTGCCGCCGCGCGCCGCCTTGAACAGGGCCTGCATGGCCGCCCCCACGCTCCTGACGTCGTCGCGGCCGACATCGGTGATGACGAACAGCCGCGCCTGACGGGCATAGTCGAACGGCGAGGCAATGCGCGCCGTCTTGGCGCCCATGACGAGGTGGTTGGCCCCGGTCCTTTGCCGGGCGAGCGCGAAGGCGTCGTCCTCCGGCCCGTCCTTGGGGCCGTCGCTGAGCGTGGCCGAAGCGACCAGGACGCCGTGCGCCGGCTTGAGCACGAATTCGGCCAGCGGCAGGCTGGGGTCGACATAGTGGCGGTTGAGGGCGACATCGACGACGCGGCCGCGATGCAATTCGGTCGAGAACCAGTCGATAGTCAGGGCCTCGGTGTCGCCGGCGATATCGCCGTCCGCCATAGCCAGTTGCTGCAGCAGCGACCGCCATGCCGGCAGCAGCATGCGCGCCCGCCGTTCCAGTCCGCGCAGGATACCTTCCAGACGCACGCGGTCGGAGGCCTCGATCTCCTTCGAACCGTCGCTTAAGCTGTCCTCGATGGCGCGGACCAGGGCCAGCAGCGGGGCCTCGACCGTGCTCAAGGCGCGCGCCGCCACCTTGGCCGCGCCGGCGACCGCGTCAAGGCAGGGATGGGCCTCGCACTCGCCGCCCTGGTCGGCATCGCCGGAGACCTTGCCGCGCAGGCGGGCCTCGCCCTGGCGGACCTCGATCTGGACCAGCGCCTCGACCAGCAGGGCCTCGACCGGGCCCGCCGGTTCCAGCCCGCCGCCGTCGCGCGTACGCGTGGCGATGCGTTGGGAAAAGCCATCCGACGGCAGGACATGGGCGGCGCGGACCAGCTCTTTCAGCGCCGCCTTCGCCGGGTCGTTGCCGGAAAGCAGGTCGCCAAGCCGCGCCTCAAGCCCCCTGCCCCGCCGCGACCGGCCTTCATTGCCCCTGATCCAGCGGCGCAGTTCGTAGGCTTCCAGCCCCAACAGCCGCGTGGCGAAGGCGCTGTCGGCGGCTTCGAAAACGTGGTGGCCTTCGTCGAAGATGATGCGCGACAAGGTGGCCTGAGGCTCGACGTCGCCCTGGACGTCTTGTCCGTTTCCTGGGCCGTTCATTTCAGCGGCCACGGCCGCACGCGCTGTGTCGCGCACATCGTAGGCGGCCTGGGCCATGACCAGGGCGTGGTTGGCGATGACTAGCGACGCCGACCTGGCCTTGCGCACCGACCTTTCGATGAAGCAGACGCGGTAATGCGGGCACGCGGCGTAGGTGCATTCGCCGCGCCGGTCGACCAGGGCAGACGGCGTCAGGGTCTGGAATACTTGCGCCGGGGCCGATGGCGGCAGGAGCGACGGCAGCCACGTCGGGAAATCGCCGCTCATGATGTCGCCGTCGCGCGAATAGAGCACCCAGCGCGCGATCAGCACCGCCATGACGACTTCGGCCGGGCTTTGGGCGGCGGCGATCCGTTCCTGGAAATTGAGCAGGCACAGGTAGTTCTCGCGTCCCTTGCGCACCACCACCGCCGCGTCGCGCATCGCCGGCGTGTCGAACAGGGCGCGGCTGTCGTTGTAGATCTGCTTCTGCAGCGCCTTGGTGAAGGTCGACACCCATACCTGGCCCTGGGCGCGTTCGGCCCAGGTCATGGCCGGGGCGAGGTAGCCGAGCGTCTTGCCGGTGCCGGTGCCGGCTTCGGCCAGCAGCATGTTGGGCTGGTCCTTCATCCATTTCGGGGCGAAGATGTCCTTGGCGCGGAGCGCAAAATCGAGCTGCTCTGGCCGCCGCTCGTCGAGGCCGGCGCGGGCGAGGTCGGCATTGAGGCGTTCGGTGACCTCGGCGTCGCCGAGCGCCACGGCGCGGGCCTGGCCTTCGGGGGCCTGGTCCTCCCATTCCTCAAGCAACGACCAGATGTCGAGGGCCGGCGGCGAGACGTAGTCGGCGGGGATCCGGGTCTCGTCGAGCACCGCCTGGACGAGCGGGGCCCAGGCCCAGCCCTGGCGCGCCATCAGGCGCACGCCCGACTGCGCCACCAGGCGGAAGCCGAGCGGCGCGGTCTTCAGCGTCTCGCACAGGTCGGCGATGACGGCGAACAGAACCCTCGCCTGGTCGGCCGGGGTTTCGGGTTCCGCGTGGCCGCAGGCCAGCGCCAGGCCGGCCGCCGACGGGGCGCAGAATTGCGCCGGGCGGACAAAGGCGAACAGCTCCAGCACATCGAAATGGCCGGCCTCGCGGTGCGGACGGTTGCCGAACAGGCGGTTGCGGATCAGGGGCGCATTGGCCAGGATCAGAGGCGTGTTGCCCCAGGCCTCACGCACCTCGCCGGTCGAGGCCTCATGGCTTGAGCGGCCGTCGCTGAAAGAGGCGTGGACCGGCGAAAAGCCGAGACTGCGCGGCGGCACATGGGCGCGCCAGGGAGGGGTTTCGCCTTCGGCCGGGGCGGACAGGGTTTCGCTTTCGTTCACGTCGCGACCTTAGCCCGCGCCGTCATGCGACGCCAGCGTATTAAGACACATGCAACGATTTAGAACTCAGCCCGCTTGGGCGCTGCTGTCGGCCATGGGCGGCTGGCCGTCGCTGATCGGCACGAAGGCGGCGACCTCATCGTCAACCTTCTGCGCCTGGGCCTCAGACAACTGCGTCTTGACGCGGGTGGCGGCCTTGGCGGCCTCGCTGTCGCCCGACCTGGCGGCGAGCGACAGCCACTTGTAGGATTCGCTCAGATTGATCGCCACACCGTCGCCGTGCTGGTAAAGGATGCCGAGATTGTACTGGCTGTCCTCGACGCCGCGCTCGGCCGCCTTGCGGAACCACATGGCCGCCATGATGCGGTCCTGCGGGCCGCCGTCGCCGCCATAGTACATGAGGGCGATGTTGTTCATCGCCCCGGCGATGCCGCCTTCCGCGGCGCGCTGGGTCCACAGGCGCGCCTGGACCTTGTCCGGCTGGATGAGGTTGCCTTCGCCGGAATAGACGCCGCCGAGGCGGAATTCGGCCGGAGCATAGCCCTGGTTGGCGATCGTCTTGAGCTGTTCAAGCGCGCCGGGCGCATGGGCGTCGAGCGCCTTGCTCGCCAGGTCGAACTGCGCCTTGAGATTGGCCTGCAGCGTGCTGTTGCCGCTGTCGGCCTGCGGGCTGGTGACGTCGATGGCGGCGGCGGCGATGACCGGCGCCTTGTCGGACGTGCCGGCGACGTACTGGTTGTAGGCGAGATAGCCGCCGGTAGCCAGGATGGTGACGCCGACAGCCACGCCGCCGACCTTGAGTGTATTGACCAGGCCATCGCCCTGGCCCTTGGCGGCCTTCTTCGGCTTGGGGGCAGGGTCGCGGGTCCGCGACACACCCGGCCGCAACTCGCCGAGCGAAGCATCCTCGACGCTGGCGGCGCGCACGGCGGCGCGGGCGGCAGCCAGGGCGTCGCGCGTCGACAGCGACAGGGGCGCGACGGGCGGCTTGTCACCAAAGATCGATTCGTCGTCTGTCGGAGCGGCGGCCTGAAACACCGGAGCTTCAAACACCGGAGCTTCAAACACCGGTGCGTCGAAACGCGGCGCCTCCACGACAGGCGGACGCGGCGGGCGGGCGGCGAAGGAAGAGGCCGGGCGCGTGTCGCGCGGCGCCGGCGCGGTCTTCCGCGATGTGTCGAGATCGGCGAACGGATCCGAGTCGTCCTCCTCCTCATCGACCGGCGTCGTGTGGCCCGCCGAGCGCTGGCTGACAGGCGCTTCCTCGGTCAGCTCGGCGAAGTCGTCGCCGGCGTCCTCGAACGGGTCGAACTCCGGCTTGAAATCGGTGACCGGGGCAAGGAGCTGCGCCGTCAGATCGATCTCCGGCTCTTCGGCGACCGGCGCCGGCTCGGCCGGGGGCTGAGCCTCCGCCGGCGGCTGGGGCGGCGCTTCGGGGCGATAGCCGAAGGGATTTGGCAGTTCGTCGCCGTCGCGCGCCGCCGGCGCGCGCGCCACGGTTTCGGCCAGCAGGGTCTGGGTCTGGACCTGCGCCATCTTCTGGTCGAGACGACTGCGCGCGTCATCAAGCAGCTTCGCGGTGCGTTCTTCGCTCTGGCGGATGCGGGCGGCAAATTCCTCGCGAACCTGATCGCGCTGCTGCTCGATTTGCTCGCCGATCCCGCCCAGGGTCAGGACGGTGCGGCGCTCGGATTCGGCCAGCTTAAGGTTCAGGCGTTCGGAAATGCGCGCGATCTCGCCACCGAGGCGCTCAAGCGCCTGGGCATGACTGGCCTCACCGCGGCCGAGACGGCCGTCGACGGCTTCCTCGATACGGCGGGCGATCTCCTGGCCCGACGCCTCGGCGGCGGCCGCGCGGCGCAGCGCGTCCTGGCCGGCGGCTTCAGCGGCAGCGGCGCGGCGGTTGAGACCTTCGGCGACGCGGACCATGTCCTGGCCGAGACGGTCGAGCGCGGCGGCCGAACGCTTCTCGGCGGCCTCGATACGGGCGTTGACGACGCTCAGCGCCTGCTCGGAGGAGGCGGTCAGGCCTTCCTGCAAGGCGGTGCGAAACTCGGCGCGCGAATCCTCGACGCGGCGCGACAGGTCGTTGGCCAGTTGCCGGAACGACCGCGCCGTTTCCGGGTCGCTGATGTCGCCCAGGCCTTCGGCCGCCGTCAGCCGCTTGTCGATGCTGATGAAGGCCTGCTCCAGGGCGCGGATGGCGCCCGTCGTCTGGGCCTCGGCGGCTTCCAGCCGCTGCGAAAGGCGGGCGACGACCTTGTCCATCACGCCTTGCGCCACGCGTTCGGGGTCGCGCAGTTCGATCTGTGTCAGGCGGTGCGACAGACCGACCATATCCTCGCGGATGTCCCTGACTGTTTCACGGGTGCGGACGTCGCCTTCGTAAAGCTGGTTGGCGAGCTTGCCAAGCGCTCCCTCGACGGCACGGACCGTATCGGCGGTCTGCGAGCCCTTGGCCTCGGCCTCGATCTGGCTGATGCGTTCGCGCTCCTCGCGCAAATGGCCGGACAGGCCTTCCAGCCGTTCGGCCTGGGCGTCGATCAGGCGCTCGGCCTGGTCGAGGCGTCCGGCCAGGGCGTTACGGTCGTCCTCGGCGCGGCCGAGGCGTTCGATCGAGTCGCGAACCTCGCGGTTCTGCTCATCGAGGCGGTCCTGGGCGTCGCTGGCGGCGGCTTCGGACCGCTCGAGACGGCCGAGCAGGGTTTCTACGGCGTGCGATACGCCGCGCACCGCGTTGGCCGAGCGGCCTTCGGAGCTTTCGATGCGCGAACCCAGCGATTCCAGGGCGCGGGCAACGCGGCCGAGGTCGCCGGCGGCGGCGGCATAGGCCTCGTCCTCATGGTCCTCGAAACGCGGACGGCCCTCGAAGATCGAGCGGCGGCCTTCGCGGGACAGGGGCTGGGCAGCGGACGAAAACGGCGCGGCGCGACGCGGCGCCTCCCGGTACGGCGGACGGACAGTCGCGCGCGGATCGTAGTCAGCGTCGTCGTCATAGGCGGGGTGAACGTCGCGATAGGGAGGACGCGACGCCGGCGCCGGACGCCGGGCACGCTCGCGTTCGCGCGTGATCATGGCGCCGACATCCTCGCCCTCGAGGATCATCTGGTTCAGCCACTCGCCGAGCGTCATGCCGGACCGGCGCGCCAGGTCCTTGGCGACTTCACGCGCCTTGGCATCAATGCCTTTTACGCTCCAAGGTGCACTCGCGGTCATGCGATTCCCCTACTTCAATCCGGGAAACCTAGACCGCATCATCTTGGGTGTAAACCCTTCATTAA
This sequence comes from uncultured Caulobacteraceae bacterium, assembly GCA_964474575.1. Taxonomy (GTDB): domain Bacteria; phylum Pseudomonadota; class Alphaproteobacteria; order Caulobacterales; family Caulobacteraceae; genus Asticcacaulis. The sequence continues at coordinate 33,690 of CAYYTA010000008.1, forward strand.
CCCCCACATCTTGCGACTGTTCATTCTTCTGTGGAAAGTGCAGGCTTGACATTCGCGCGAATCACGAAGGCCGCGTACAGAGGGATTGCAGGCTGGCCCGCCTGCGGCTAGAGACGGGCATATGGACCTGCCTGTCACTGCGTCTCTGCTTGCCCTCGCTATCGCTCTCGCCGTCTTCTGCGGCTGGCGCGGCGCCCGGCCATGGGACATCCGCAAGGGGCCGCGCATGATGCCGTGGCGCTTCCTGATGCTGCTCAGCGTCACCTTCGCGGTGGTGATGATTGTCCACCTGCTCAATCTGGTCGGGATGACCACCGGCCAGAACCAGCCGACCTTCGGTCCACGTCAGGAAACGTGAGGTAATTCACCTTGCCTGCCCTACCCATGGCGAGGCAAGGTTGCATTTAGTCCTTGAAACACCACGCCAAAACAGCCTTCTGGGCGTGGATTCTGTTCTCGGCCTCGTCCCAGATCACCGATTGCGGCCCGTCAATGACGTCGCCTGTCACCTCCTCGCCGCGATGAGCCGGAAGGCAGTGAAGGAAAAGCGCCTCCTTGCCGGCCAGGCCCATCAGGCCGCCGTTGATCTGATACGGCTGGAACGCCGCCATGCGTTCGTCGTAGTCGATGTCGCCCATCGACACCCAGGTGTCGGCGATGACGGCGTCGGCGCCGCGCACCGCCTCGCGCGGGTCCTGAGTCACCGTCACCTCGGCGCCCGATTCCGACGCGAACACCATGGCCGCCATGGCCGGCTTGTAGGCGGCCGGGCAGGCGATGTTGAGCGTGAACCCGAAGCGCGCCGCCGCGTGGATGAAGCTGTTGCAGACATTGTTGCCGTCGCCGACCCAGGCCAGGGTCTTGCCGGCGATGTGCCCACGATGCTCTTCGAACGTCTGGATGTCGGCCAGGATCTGGCACGGGTGGCTCATATTGGTCAGGCCGTTGATTACCGGGATCGCCGCCGCCCTGGCCAGGCTTTCGACATCCTCATGCCGGTTGGCGCGGATCATGATGGCGTCGACCATGCGCGACAGGACGCGGGCCGTGTCCTCGATCGGCTCGCCGCGGCCAAGCTGCATGTCCGACGCCGTCGAGATGATGGCGTCGCCGCCGAGCTGGCGGATGGCGGCGTCGAACGAAAAGCGCGTGCGCGTCGAGTTCTTCTCGAAGATCATGGCGAGGACGCGGTCCTTCGCCGGGGCATCGGCATCGACGCGGCCCTTCGGCCAGCCCTTGCGCGCGATCTTGCGGGCATGGGCGTCGTCGACGATGGCGCGAAGATCGGCCGTCGAAAGGTCGCAGATATCGAGGAAATGGCGGGTCATGTCGGGCCCCCTGAAAATGGGGCGCTCGGCTGGCCCCGTTGAATCCTAAGCGGTTTCCTTGGCTTTCGCGGCCGCACGCAGCGTGGCGAAGGTCCTTTCAAGCAACTGAATCGCCTCGCGCGCCTCGTCCTGGGTCAGGTTGAGCGGCGGCAGCAGGCGGCAGCAGTTGTTCGAGCCGCCGGCGATCAGCAGGCCCTGGTCGCGGGCGGCGGCCATGACCTCGCGGTTGTTGGGCTTGAGCTTGATGCCGATCAGCAGGCCCCGGCCCCTCACTTCGTCGATCATGTCGGGCCAGGTCTGTTTCAGGCCTTCGAGCTGCTGCTTGAGATAGCCGGCCTGGGCACGGACATTGTCGAGCAGCTCCGGCGTATTGATGGCGGAAAACGCCGCCAGGCCAACCGCCATGGCCAGCGGATTGCCGCCGAAGGTCGAACCGTGTGAACCGACGACCATGCCGGCGGCGGCCTCCTTCGTGGCCAGGCAGGCACCGATCGGGAAGCCGCCGCCCAGCGCCTTGGCGACGCACATCACATCGGGGGTGACACCGGAATGTTCATAGGCCCACAGCTTGCCCGACCGGCCCATGCCGCACTGGATTTCGTCGAAGATCAGCAGCAGGCCGTTGGCGTCGCACAGGTCGCGCAAGGCTTGCAGTTCGGCGTCGGTCAGGGCGCGCGCCCCACCCTCGCCCTGGACCGGCTCGACCATGATCGCCGCCGCCGTCGGCGCCTCGGCCGCCGCGCGGATGGCGTCGTGGTCATCGAGCGACAGGCTGACAAAACCCGGCAGGCGCGGACCGAAGCCCTTGAGATAAGGTTCGTAGCCGCCCGCCGTCACCGCCGCATAGGACCTGCCGTGGAAAGCGCCGGCGAAGGTGATGATGTCGATGCGTTCGGGGTTGCCGCGCTCGCTGTGGTATTTCCGCGCCAGTTTCAGCGCGCATTCGATCGCCTCGGTGCCGGAATTGGTGAAGAACACCTGGTCGGCGAAGGAGGCGGCGCTTAAGCGTTCGGCCAGTTCGGCCTGGCCCGGAATGGTGAAGATGTTCGAGACGTGCCACAGCTTCTTCGCTTGCTCCGTCATGGCCTCGACCAGGACCGGCGCGGCATGGCCCAGGCCATTGGTGGCGATGCCCTGGACGAAGTCGAGATAGCTTCGGCCCTGACGGTCATACAGGCGGACGCCTTCGCCGCGCTCGACCTCGATGGGGGCGCGGGCGTAAACACCGAACAGATGATCGTCAGACTGGCTCATGGCGCACTCCAAAAGGCAAAAATCCCCTGCGACTTGTCGCAAGGGAGACCAACGCCTAAGCTATGGGGGGCTTAGGCGCGCCTTGTGTCGAAATATCAGCGGAATGTCAAGGCTGGCTTGGTGTCAGGCGATAATGCCCGATGCCCCATTCGCTGCCGCCGGCATGGCCCCACAGGCCGGCCGTGGCCATGAAGAACAGCCGCCAGCGCTTGCGCCACAGTTCGGCATCCTTGCCATAGACGGAGCGCAAAATCGGCACGATGCGGGCTTGCTGGTCGTCGAAATTGTCGAGCCAGTCGAGCGCCGTGCGCTTGTAGTTCTCACCCGACCAGCGCCATTCGTCCTCGACCGCGAAAAGGTCGGGGAAACGGTGGGGAAGATCGTGCGCCGGCATGATGCCGCCGGTGAAGAAGTACTTGCCGATCCAGTCGTCGCCGTCGTGGGCAAAGCGGTACGAGCGCGATTTGTGCGTGAAGACGTGCAGGAAGAGGCGGCCATCGGGCTTCAGCCAGCCACGCACGCGGGTCAGCAGTTCGCGCCAGTTCGACATGTGCTCGAACATCTCGACCGAGACGACGCGATCGAAGCGGCCGCCGGCCTCGAAGTGGTTCATGTCGGCGGTGATGACCTTCAGGTTGCCGAGCCCGCGTTTGGCGGCCTGGGCTTCGATATAGGCGCGCTGGGATTGAGAGTTCGAGACCGAGACGATGCGGGTGTTCGGGTAGGTCCTGGCCATGTAGAGCGACAGCGAACCCCAGCCGCAGCCAAGTTCGAGGATGGCCTGGCCGTCCTTCAGGTCGGCGTGCTCGCAAGTGGTCTCCAAAGCGCAGATCTCGGCTTCTTCCAGCGTGGTGTTGTCGGTCGGGTAAAGACAGCACGAATATTTGCGATTGGGCCCGAGGAGCAGGGCGAAGAATTCCGCCGGAATTTCGTAGTGCTGAGCGTTGGCGGCATCGGTATGGGCCGCGATCGGATAGTTGACCATGCCGGCGGCGAAGGCGGCTTCATCGCTTTCCGAGCCTTGCAATTGACGCTTGGTGCGGCCGCACAGGAAATCGATGGCGGCAAGCGTCAGGCCGTCCGGCAGGGGCGCGCGTTCGGCCAGGGTGGTGGCGAGGTTCATGGACTATCCTTTCGGAGGGAGCGGGAAAAAGGCGGAGGTCCTGGCCTGATAGGCGCGGAAGCGATCGCCGCGCGTGGCGAGCATGTGCTGTTCCAAGGGCGGGATTCCCGACGCAAAGACCAGCAGGTAGAACATGAAGGCCGGCGCGCCGAGCGCTAGAAAGCTCCACGGCTGGGCGGGATTGACCGCGATGACCGCCCACGCCACCCAGCCCAGCCATTCGAAGAAATAGTTGGGATGGCGCGACCATTTCCACAGGCCGGCATCGCAGACCCCGCCTTTGTGTACGCGGCTGAAGCGGGCCAGTTGTGCGTCGGCGATGGCTTCGCCGGCGATCGACAGCAGCAGGAGAACGATGCCAACCATGTCCTGCACTTGTGGAAACGGTGCGGGATTGGTGGCGGCCAGACGCACGGCCAGCACCAGGACGAAGGCCGCAAAGGCCTGAACTTGCAGGAAGACGAGCATGAACAGGGCGGCGTTACGGCCCCAGTCCCTGGTCAGCGTGGCGTAGCGCGGGTCGTCGTCGATCCTGGCGTTGCGGCGGGCAATATGCGCCCCCAGCCGGAACGCCCATATCGCGACCAGGGCGCCGACACAGATGCGCCGCTCCATCGTGCCCGCGCCGGGCAAGATGGCCGCCGCGATACCGCCCAACCCCACAGCCACCGTCCACAGGGTGTCGACCAGGGCGCTCGACTTCGCCATCTGCTGGATTGCCCAGGCAAGCATCAGGATCAGGCTGAGGCCGATGGCGATGAAGATCAGGGCGACGTCCATATGGCGGCTCCGGCGTTTTCCTCACCTACGGCTTGGACGGCCCGGCGGTTCACTTGCGGTGCAAAAATGATCCGGAAGCGGCCTGGTGTCGTATCTCGAATATGACGCGCTTCGCTCTTCTCGCCCTGCTGCTTCTGCCATTGACCGGCCATGCGCAGTCATCGCCCGAAGGCGACTGGGCGCGCGGCGACGGCAAGGCCAGGGTGGTCATCGCGCCGTGCGGCCATGACCTGTGCGCCGTCAACACCTGGATACGGCCGGACGTGACGGACGAACATGTCGGCGACAAGCTGATCATGACCGTCCAGGCCGATGGCGGCCGCTGGACCGGCAAGGCCTATGATCCGCAACGCAAGCTCAGCTACCGCCTGACCATCACCGTCGGCAAGGACAGCATGACCACGTCGGGCTGCGTGCTGGGCGTGATTTGCAAAAGCATGAACTGGACGCGCATCAACGGCGAATGAATCCGTGTTACAATAAGGCATGGATACACCCTCGCCCATGCCGGCCATCACCATCTTGCCCGACGGAAGTTACAAGGTTGCCGCTGACGGCGCGACCGGCAGGGGCGACACGCTGGACGCGGCTCTTGAGGCATTGGCCATCGGGCTGCGCGCCATCATGCAGGGCCAGAAACCGGACGACATCGACCCGTCGCGGCCCGAATGCATCGAGCCTGCATCTGAGCCCTTCATGGAATCCTGACCGACCCCAAGCTCAGGGATCGAGGCGCTCGACCTTGTAACCGGCGCGGCGCAGTTGCGCGACCAGGCCGCCTGGCCCGATCAGCCCCGTCACATCCGTGGCGACGAAAACCGACTGTCCGCTTTTCAGGGCCTGGTCGATGCGGCCGAAGTCCGGCCCCGAGCCAAGTTTGCCCAGGAACTGCGTGCGGGCCAGCAGGGCGTGTTCGTCGCCAGTCCGCCACAGGCTGGTCGTGACCACATCTTCAGAGGCCACAGTCCGCTCCGGCTTGCCCAATGCCGTTACCGGCTTGTTGAGGCGGGCGGCGCGCCGGCTGAGAAGCAGGCTGGCGCCACGCTCGGCCGTCAGGTCGCCTTCACGCGGTGACGGCGGCACCGTATCGAGCCAGACCTCGTGCGTGGCGTCGAACGCCTGGAACAGGCGTGAGTCCATCCAGCCGAGGTCGCGGTGATGACTGGCCACGGTGCCGAACAGCCAGACCGTGGCGTGGCCGTCGCTGACCCGCCACAGCAGCGGCGCGCCGATGGCGCCGCTATTGGCCTCGGCGGCATCCATATCGCCGGCGGCGTTGAACACGGCCGGCGGCGCGGCGTTCTGCGAGCGGTGGGTCCACAGCCCGGCGGGAATGACGGTGGCGAAGATGGCGACGGTGGCGGCGGTAATGATGCCGGCGTCGAGCAGCCAGCTCAGCTGGCCGGTCCTGGGCGGCCTGGCAGTGTTCTCGATGAAATTGGCGACGTGCATCCCCGATCCTCCATGCGTGACATGAGACGGAACGGATGCAAGTTGCGGGCCGTTTTTAATCCTTCATTAAGGATCAAATTGGCACAGGCTACATGAAGAGCAGAGAGATCAGCAGGCCGACAAAGGCGCCGGTTGCGGCGCAGACCGCGTAGGAATCCGTTGCACGGATTAGGAATCCGCGCCTGACCGGGGCGGGGATTTCGGGCTTCTTGGTGGAAAACGGCATGGCGGTTCCGGCGTGGCGAACGCCAGGACCGTGCAAGTCCGGGGCCAGATTTTAAGCTTTCGTTAATCTTCAGTCCGGCTGGAAGATGTCCTCGATGCGCAGGCCGAACAGGGCGGCGATGCGAAATGCCAGCGGCAGGGACGGATCGTACTTCTCCGTCTCGATGGCGTTGATCGTCTGGCGCGACACGCCGAGGCGATCGGCGAGATCCGCCTGCGACCAGTTGCGTTCCGCCCGCAGCACCTTTATCCGGTTGTTCATGGCCGACGGCCGCGCAGGCCAGTAAAGACCAGAAGGGCGATGGCGGCGACCAGCAGAGCCGCGCCGGTGATATCGGCGAGGTGATGCCACAGCGGCTCAACCGACGAACGGTCGAGATGGCGGCCGAGGCCGATGGCCGCCGAGGAACTGCCGGCAAAGACGGCGACAAGCGCGCCGGCGCGCCGGCGGCGGCCTTGGGGATCAGCAGGATTCATCGATATTTCATCCATGCGACGACCTGGCCGGCCAAAAGACCGAGCGCGAACGGCGCCATGCCGACGACCTTGCCGATTTCATAGCCGTCTTCCGGCGTTCCAAGCGCCTGCATGAAGGCATTATAAGCCTGCGGAAAGAACGGATGGAACAAATTGGTCAGCAGGAAACCGATCATGCCGAACATCAGGGCAAAGGCGGCGGCGTGGCGCTTCTTGGTCTGGTCGAACTCGTCCGTGGTCTCGCGCTTGAGGCGACGGGCATAAAGAATAAGCCCGAGCAGCACCGGCGCCAGTACCAGATCGATCGCCCAGGCATAGGCTGGAAACGGCGGGTGGCGCGACCAGGTGAGATTGAGACCGCCCAGCAAGCCGCCGGTCAAGGCGGCGGCAAAAATGGCGGCATAAAACAGCCCACGGTTTTTCATGTTTGTGTTTCCGGTGAAAATGACAAGCACCCTTTACATGCCGCCTTTCATTATGTCAAGCTTCCTTGTCATAATGACGTGCATCCTTGACCCCGTATGGCAAGGTCAACCCATCGTTAACCCTGTCCCTTCAGTGCAATTTTACCTTGTCGGGCTAGGGTTTCATGGCCCGGAGCTTGCACCTTGGGGCGAGACAAGCGAGCGCCCGTGCCGAAAAGCAACGCATATACGAAGGTCATCCCATGCCGGACATGAGCGCCGACATCGCCCCTTCGCGCCACGGGGACGCAAGCCAAAGGCCCGTCACCATCAGCGTCATCATCCCGACCTTCCGCCGTCCGGACGGTCTGAAGCGCGCCGTGACCTCGGTCCTGTCCCAGACTGGGACGGACGGTCTCGATATCCGTGTCATCGTCTGCGACAACTCTCCACAAGGCTGCGGCCGCGCGGCGTTCGACAGCCTGCCCGCGCAGCCCGGCGTGCCGCTCATCTATATCCATGAGCCCAATGCCGGCGTCGCCAATGCGCGCAATGCCGCCGTCGCGGTCTCGACCGCCGAATTCATCGCCTTCCTCGACGACGACGAGGAAGCGCCCGCCGCCTGGCTCAGCAAGCTCGTGGCGACGCAAGCCCGCTTCGACGCCGACGTCGTCTTCGGTCCGGTCGAGGCGCGCCTGGCCGATCCCGAAGCGCGCTATGCGGACTATTACCGCTGCTTCTTCTCGCGCTTCGGACCGAAGGATTCTGAAATCCTGTCGCACTATTACGGCTGCGGCAATTCGCTGCTGAGATCATCGCTGCTGGGTGGCCCTGAGCCGTTCAGCGCCGCCCAGAACGAGATGGGCGGCGAGGACGACATCCTGTTCACCGCTTTGAAGGCCAAGGGCGCCGTCATGGCCTGGGCGGCTGATGCGCCGGTGTGGGAAGATGTGCCGCCGCAGCGCGCCACGCTTGCCTATACCATCAAGCGCGGTTTCGCCTACGGCCAGGGCCCCAGCCATTCGGCGGGTGTCAACGGGCATTATTTCGCCTGCGCCGGCTGGATGGCGCAAGGCCTTGTCCAGGCTGGTGTTTTCGCTGTTTCAAGTCTCGTCTCGTGGCTGATCCGCAGCCCGAAGACCGCTTTTCGTCTCGACAAAGCCGCACGCGGCATGGGAAAATTGCTATGGTTTCCACCTTTCAAGATGAAGTTCTACGGCCAGACACTCCTGAAGAAGGACAAGCGGGCATGAACCTGATCAACTGGAATCCGGAGAACAGGGCCGCCTTTACCCGCGAGAACCTGCTCTTCCGGCATAACCTGGCGCAGAGCGAGCTGTTCGCCGAGGACGCGCTGATCGAGCTGATCGACCGGTATCCGCGCGCGGCGCTGGAAGTGTTCACCATGGGCTACGACCCGGCGGTGTTCGGCGAATGGTACCTCGGCCGCAGCGATCACATGGACGGCAAGGCGCTGATGCAGGCGGTGCGCCATGGCCGGCTGTGGCTCAACCTGCGCCGCGTCAACCACGCCGACAAGGCCATCGGAGAACTGTGCGACCGCATCTTCGCCGAGGTCAAGCGCGAGACGGGCGTCACCAACCTCAAGAACGATCTCGGCCTGCTGATCTCGTCGCCCAACGCCCACGTCGTCTATCATCTCGACATGCCGATGGTCATGCTGTGGCAGATCCGCGGCGTGAAGCGCGTCTATCTCTATCCGGTCGACGCCGGCTTCTTCAGCGACGCCCAGATCGAGGGCATTGCGCTCCGCGAATCCGACGAGAACCTGCCCTATGAGCCAGCCTTCGACGCCAGGGCCTTTGTCCACGACCTCAAGCCCGGCGAGATGCTGACGTGGCCGCAGAACGCGCCGCACCGCATCGTCAACGGCGACATGGTCAATGTCTCGCTGTCGATCGAATTCCAGACGCCTAAGTCGCTGTGGCACGCCAACCTGCTCTACGCCAACGGCTGCCTGCGCCGCTTCCATAACCGCAATCCAGGCGTGCACACGTCCCCCAAAGTACTGGAGCCGCTGAAGATTGCCTATGCCCGCATGAACAAGATGATGGGGGGCTTCCAGGGCCACAAGACGCCGCTGGTGCCGCGCTTCTCGCTCGACCCGAAGGCGCCCGGCAGGATCATCTATGACGACGGCGTCACGCCGTTCGTCAAGCCGGAAAGCCAGGCGGCCTGATCACCAGGCCTGCCACCCTTTCGTAGCCAGCCATTCGGCGGTGAGGTCGGTTTCGCCCTCGTTGTCCGTGCCGGGCACCAGCATCTTCCACTTGCCGTCCGGGCGATAGACGTAATGCGGGTCGTAGGAGCCGTTGCCGTTGCGATGGTACATGTGCGGCTGAACCAGCAGGTAACCTCGATACGGCCCGTTGCGGATGACGCGCAGATCGTTGCTGTCGGTGATGTATTTTTCCGATCCCGTCTTGATGTTGACCTGGTGGATGGCGTCGGAGGTCACCCAGGCCTGGGCCAGGACATAGACAAAGCCGCCGTCGAGCGAAAAGGTCGGGCTGTTGACCGAAGCCAGGTTGCGCATGGGCTTATCGCTCGGCTTCGATGCCAGAAGACGGTGCGCATCTCCTGTCCGGCAGTCCCCGATCCATAATTCGCTAGGCGGGGCGGTATAGGCGTCGGGCGCCTCGCCGATCGTTCGGACAAAGGCGACGGTGTGTCCGTCGGGCGAAAGAACGGCTTGGGAGTCATGGCCGCTCGGCGCCACCGCGACGGACGCCGCGCCGGTTGGTCCTTCACACACGACGCTGCCATTGACGATATCGACCGTCGGCACCTGCGGTACGACCGAAGGCGCCGCCAGGGCCTGTGTCGCCAAGCTTAAAAGCACAGAGATAAGAAAGCGCATGCCGGTTCCCTCCCGGCTTAGCCTACCATGCCTTGAAATGCTTGGACAGCTTCAGGCCCTGGCGCTGATAGGTCGAGCCGGTTTCGCCATAAATCTTGACCGGCCGCTGGGTCAGGGGCTCATAGACCAGGCGCGCCACCGTCTGGCCGTCTTCGAGCAGGAACGGCGTCTCGTGGCAGCGCACCTCGAGCACGCCCTTGGAGCCGACGGCGTCGGCCTCCTTCGTGCCGAAGCCGGGATCGAAGAAGCCGGCATAGTGGACGCGGAATTCGCCGACGCTTGGGTCGATCGGCAGCATCTCCGCCGCTTCCATCACCGGAATCTCGACATTCGACTTCGACGCCAGGATATAGAACTCGCCGGGATCGAGCAGCAACTGGCCGCCCGCCTGATAGAGCGGCTCCCAGTACTTCCTGGGATCGTGGCCGTTGATGTTGTCGAGGTCGATGACGCCGGCATGCCGCCGCGCCCGGAAGCCGACCAGGTCCCCGGTCAGGTCGACGCCGCAGTCGGCGGTATAGAGCCGGGGCGACACGCCGCGCTTCAGCCGCAGCTGGTTCAGCCGCGTGCCGGTGCTCGCCAGGACTGAAAAGGTTTGCGGCGCGATCTCGATATAGATCGGCCCGTCATACCCCTCGGCGACGTCGTCGAAATAGTCGCCGTAATCCGATAAAAGGCGCACGAAAACATCGACCCGGCCAGTCGATGACTTGGGATTGGCGCGCGCCGAAATGCCTTGCGGCAAGTGCAGGGCTTCCTGGAGTTCGGCGATATAGACGCAGCCGGATTCGAACACCGCGCCCTTGCCGAGGTCCATCTCGTGCATCATGACTTCACCGAGGCGGTCGGCGACCCTGCGTCCGCGCGGCAGGTAGGATGCCCTGACCCGCCACGCCCGCGCGCCGAGGCGCAGGTCGATGCTGGCCGGCTGAATCTGGTCATGGTCGAAGGCTGTGGCGGCGGTCACCACGCCGTCTTCGACCATCTGCGCCAGTTCCTGCATCGGCAAGATGCCCTGGAGGCCGGGGACATTGGCGGAGACGGGCTTCAAGGACATGTGAACGACGATCTCTTTGCAAGGCGCGGGGTGCCCATTTAAGAGAGGTTCGCAACCACGGCAAGAGGCGACATGGACTACGAGCACACCAGCAACGCCATCACTGTCCGCGTCGAGGTCGAGTACGTCCCCCAGGACGACGCCGGCAACGGCAGCCGCTACGTCTGGGCGTACCACATCGGCATTCACAACGGCGGCGCCTTTACGGTCCAGCTCAGGACGCGGCACTGGACGATCACCGACGCGCTCGGCCGCGTACAGCAGGTCGACGGGCCGGGCGTGGTCGGGGAAACGCCGGTGCTCGAACCCGGCGAGACCTTCACCTATTCGTCGGGCTGCCCGCTCGAAACCGCATCGGGCTCGATGAGCGGCTATTACATGTTCGATCGCGCCGACGGCGTGCCGCTGAAAGTGACGATCCCGGCCTTTTCGCTCGATTTGCCCGACGCGCGGAGAATCTTGAACTGATGCGGATGGACCGCCAGAACCGCCAAGGCGGGTGACGCTTCACCATCACCGGCGATCGTTTCCCGTCCCCTGACGAAGCCGCACGGCGTCATCTTCGCCGCATCGAGGCCGACCGGACACGGCAAAGGCCCCGCACGTGGCGGGGCCTTCACACCGGGCATGCGTCCGGAAATCAGAGGTACCGACGCAAGGACCGCGACAGTTCGGCGCCGCCATCGCGCTTCTTGGTCTTCTGCGACGGCTGATAGGCGACGCGGGCGTGCTCGACGCAATAGGGCGCGCCGTCCGAAGCCACCCGGCCGCAGAACGAGAAGCTGTCCGACGACGGATCGCCGATCGGCCACTTGCACATCTTGGCGCCAAGCGTCAGCACCGTCGCCGTGCCCGGTGTCTCGACATAGGGCACCAGCGGCGTGCTGATCACCGGACGCGGCAGCGCCGGCTCGCGGCGCGGCATGGGGGCATGAGCGCTGCGTTCGGGCTGGCTGACCGCGGGACGCGCCGCGCGGGACGGCTTGTAGAGCGGACGGGTCGGCTGCGAAGGCGCGGCGCGTCCAGAAAGACCGAGGCGGTGAACCTTGCCGATCACGGCGTTGCGCGTCACCCCACCCAGCTGCTTGGCGATCTGGCTGGCTGAATGGCCTTCCTGCCACAGCTTCTTGAGCGTCTCCACCCGTTCATCGGTCCAGCTCATCCTTCACTCTCCCATACTTTGTTATAACTTGCGGATCGCAAGCGTATGCGCCACAAGATATAGGTTTCGCCCGAAGGGATATCTCCCCAACCGTCTAGGTATGGTAAATGAAACGTAAAAAACCGCAATATCTAGTGGTAGGCGATTTGCGGACTGTCCACATATATCTACATATTGTGTCAGGGATTAACAGCTGTGGACGGCCTTTGCGGCGATGCGCGGTCCACACATGTCAAAGCCGTTGACGCGTGGGCGGACGGTGTGGCATCAGGACTTGGCTGTAGCGGGACAGAAGCTTTTGGAGAAACCGGACACTTAAATTGGAGCATTTTGAAAATGCAAATACGCCCCGAATTGATCCGGGTGCGGCGTTAAGGTGACCTTAAGCCCGGCCTAAGGCTGCTCTAAGGGCCTGGCTAAATCCCCTAATTCCGACCCTCGGTGCCCCGTCATCGGCGCCCGAGACAAGAGTGGCAGGTCATTCGGCAGGGGGGCGGACAACCATATCGTCGAGGACAGCACGAACAGCATTGGCGACGGAACTCACCAAAGCTTCCTTTTCACGCTTTGCGAGCTCGCGCGGCTCTTGGATGCTGGACATGATCGTGGTGGCGATCCAGCGTTGAAATGCCTTCGCATTGCTCGTTGTCGCCCGCATGCCAATTAGGATGACCGCACGCTTGTTGAAGTACCGAACTTCGTGTCCCGAATCTCCGTCGCTGGGCGCCAACTTCGTGTCTTCGGGTCCTAGCCACTCCTCCAAATCCTTCCAATGCCCTGTGACTGACTTGTTACCGCGAGCGTCGACCCATCCAATGGCGTGGACGATCTCGCCGTTCTTCGACCATTGATCTGTGCGGTGGAGCAAGGAAACCAAGGGCTCTGCAGTTCCGTCAATTTCAGCTGATTTGGTCTTCATAATCGCTCTCGTCCACGGATGCGGTCGCAACACTCGTAATAATGCATCCCTGCCCTATTTGCGTGGGGCTTTTCAAGCCACGATATAGGTTACGGGCGGCACCCAGACATCTTCATTCAATATCATGATGCGCACTTCGGTCTCGACGCTGATGACCGCATCGGTGACTGTGACGATCGCGTCGACCGCTAGCGGCTGGCAATCGTGGCCGACCGGGTTGGGATTGCCGAAATAGCGGATGGGTTCGTTGCTCATGGCGGACCTCAATATTTGATGATGTAGGGATAGATGACCGAGCGCGGCCGGGTATAGGTTCCGGTCCGTAGGCCGGCGCCGGCCGAGGCCTCCGAGCCTGTATCGAGCTCGATGGTCTTGAGCCTAAAGACGCTGTTGTCTGTGCCGGGTTGTTGGTTGTCCGCCCCGCTGGCATTGGCGCCAAGCGCGAGGGCGCCGGAGGCGGCGTTACCGGAACCTGTGTCGCGGTTGATGGCGTGACCGACGCTGCCTTGGATGCGCTGCATCTGGTCAGCCTGGGCGTGGCCGATGCTGTCGCCGACCGCCAGGCCCTTGATGAAGTCGTCGATACGCGGCAGGTCGAACGTGGTAGCCCCGTTGCCGATGCCGTACTTGCCGGGGTTAGCGATATAATCGGCGCCATCTACCGCGAGGTTGCCTGAAACGGTCGACACCCACGTCCACAGGCGAGAATAGGTGGCACGCAGCAGGCCGGTCTGCCCGGCCATCAGCCAGCCATCGGGCGCCACGGTGCCGGTATAGGGCAGGATGACGCCGATCGGCGTGCTGATCAGCCGGATTGCCGCCAGCAGCTGGGCGTTGTCCTCGTCATCGAGGTCGATCCCGGCCTCGGTCACGACGTTGCAGATTTCGTCGCCCACCATGTTATGCCATTTCGCACTAAGCTGGGTGGGCTGAACTCCGGTATCCGGATCTCCGTCCTGGAAGCGGCCATCGTCGGTGGCGCCGTCGCTGTCGACCTTGTGGACCATGGAGTTACTCCTCGTAGATGAAGGTGACGGCCGAGTCGGCCGGCTTGAGCTTGTTGAAGACGGCCTCGAGCATCGGCGCCGGACCGGGATCGGCGACGGTGACCGTCCAGGTGAAGCGCCAGGCGGTCGACCAGCAGCGCGTCCCCATGCGGTCGCCGCACGCGCCGGGCCGATAGCCGTTGATGGTGACCTCGTAACCGAGGCTCTCCGCCACGGCGATGAAGTAAGGCTTCGACTGGCCGCCGGTTGACGTCTCCTTGGCCCAGGCGGCGGCGAGACGGCCGTCGAGATCGGCGGGCACCACATCGGTGTCGGGCAGGCCGAGCGCGGCCTCCCATTGGTCGATCAGGTCGACGGCCGTGCGTGGATCGGCGTTCTCGAGCAGCTTCAGCATCAGCCGCTCGACGCGGGCGGCGGCGTCGCCGAAGGCGCCCAGCAACTGGCCGGTCACGCTGTCGCGGTCGCGCGGCCAGGCGCGGCCCTGGGGCAGGAGGCGCAGCAGCATCGCCTGGTAGCCCGTGGCGTCCATCACATCCCCCAGTCGATGTCGCCGACGGCCGGCATGTCGGTCGGATCGTGATCGATATCGTCGGTTGGCAGGAGCAGATCGAAGTCCGTCACCCCTCGAGCCAGGGCGATCGCTTCTTCGATATGCGTCAGGAGCATGGTGCCGCCAGGACGGGCCTCGCGGGAATAAAGATCGATCAGGGCGTTGGCGGTGGCCTGGCGCGTCTGCTCGGTATTGGGCGTCAGGCGGATCGAGAAGCTGTCCGGCGCGGCCGTCAGGGCGATGACGTAAAGTCCATAGTCGGCGAGATGCACCGGGCAGAGATCCGCCAGCCAGGCCAGCATGGCGGCGCGTTCGTCCGACGACGGCACCACGTCCTCGCGCCCGTCATAGACGAAGGCCAAACCGACAGTGCCGGCGCCGGCCCAGCGCGGGTAGACCCAGACGCGGGTGACGCCGGGGACGGACTTGACCCACTGCTCGTAATCGGCGCGCGAGCCGCCTTGGGGCGGCTTGCGGATGCGATCGAGGATGCGCGCGCGCCAGGCTTCCGGGTCCTCGGCATCGTTACCGCCGGCGATCCCGCCGGTTGCCACCACGGCGGCCGAGCTGACGCCGGCGACCGGCGAGACAAATGACAGCTGCACGCCGGCGATGGCGTTGCCGGCGGCGCCGGCGACGACGGCCTCGACTTGGGCCGTCGCGCTGTCGCCGTCGAAGATGACATCCGCCATGACCCGGTACTGCACACCGTTGAGCGCCTGCAGGATCTCGCCCGCCGCGACCACGGCGTCGTCCGAACCGTCGAGGTCGACGGGACCCGAGGCGAAGGTGGCCGCCTTTTGGGGCACGCCCCGGATGGCGCCGTGGCGCGGCAGCCAGCCGGTGGCGGTCGCCGTATCCGGCAGCATCTCCTTCATCAGGGCGCTGATCAGCCCGTAAAGGCCCTTGACCAGGCCGGCGAAGACGCGGGCCAGCACCCCCAGCCAGCTGCGGCGCAGGCGCGAGTCTGCGCCGTCGAGGCGGCCGTTGATGTCGGCCTGGGCGGCGGCGGTCAATTCGCTGAGCGTTGGTGTATCGAGGCTCATCGGGTCTGGCTCCATAGGTAGTCGTAACGGCTTTGCGCGCCATCCGGCCGCGTCAGGATGATGGCGATGCCGGCCGACGTGTCGTCGACGCGCTGGGCGGCGGCCGACACCGCCTTGACGACGCCGTCGGCGATCATCCAGGCGAGCGCGGCGACGCAGTAATCCTCGGCCAGGCTCAGGGTTTCGGTGACCATCTTGTCGCGATCGAGCAGCCACAGATGCGAGCCGATCTCATCGCCGGCGACATCGGCGAAGGCGTCGCCCCACCATCCCCTGGGATCGCCCGAGCCGTCGGGGATGTCGGCGCCGTCGGGGGCGCGGCGATCGGTGGCGAGCGACAGCAGGACGGCCGTCGACATGCTCTCGTCACGGGCCAGGTCGGGACCGTCGAGGGCGATGTCACCGGTCGAGGCATCGGCGGGCCAAAGGAGACGGACGTCGCTCATACCGCCCTCACCTTCGTCGCCGGCGTGTTGTCCGATCGCTTGACCGTGACGCCGCCGGTGCCGCCCAGGTCGCATTCGCCTCGGGAGACCAGGTCGCCTGTGATCTCGACATCGCCGTCGAGCTTGATCGCCGGCGACGTCACGGTCACCTTCGTGGCGCTGTCGATCGCGATGCCGTCGCGCTTCAGCCAGACGACCTGGCCGAGATCGTCGGCGATGGCCACCTCCCCCTCGGCCATGCCCATAAGCCGGAAGCGCCGATCGCAGACGGCGATAACGAGTCCGTGGGAGCGCACGCCGCCGGCCGACACAACCACCGCCTCGGCGCCGGGCTTGGGCTGGGTGTATAGGCCGTGCTGGAAGCGCTCGAGGCCGTCGCCGGTCTCGTCAGCCAGGCGGCGCAGTTGCAGCTCCTGGACCAGGCCGCCGTCATCGACCTTGGCGATCACCGCCCGGCCGATGAGCAGGGCCAGACCGCGCTTCAGGGCTTCGAGCGCCTTCATGACAGGGCCCCCAGCCAGTTCTGACCCCCGCCGCCGGCGATACGTGCGACCTTGCCTTTCTTACTGCGCAGTTCGAGGATTTCGGCCGTGGTATAGGCCTCAGGCCGGACCAGGCGAAGCGACGCGGCCGTGCCATTGGACGACAGGCTCATCGCCACGTCGCAGACGATCAGGTCCTCGTTAAGCCCAAGATAATCGGCCGCCAGCGGCAGGATCAGGTTGGGCTCGATCAGCCGCCCGGCCGCGTCGCGCCAGCCCATGACGGTCGCCGTGGCCGACACCGCGTTGCCGAAACGCGTGGTCGCCTCCCATTCGGCGCGCAGCTGGCACCCGGCGCGCGTCGACTGCTCGTCGGAGATGATGATCTTCGGCCTATAGCGCTGGATGGTGGCGTCCCCGGCCTGACCTCTCGCTCCGGCGGCATCGTCGGCCGACACATCGTTGCCGCCGCGATGCTGCCCCTTGACGATGTAGTCCGAGAAGCGCTCGGCCGACGACGAGGTGGTGCGTAAGGATGTCAGGTCGCGGCCGAGTACGACCGGCGCCAGGCGCTGGCGGGCGGCCGATGGATCATAGATGACGATATCGGCCTCCGGCGTGACCCGCAGCATCAGGCCGCGCATCCGCGTCAGGCGCGTCAGGGCGTCGGCCGCCGTCTCGCCGTGCTCGAGTGCGAAGAGCGCGAAGGCAGGGCCGGTCGAGGCCTCGACACGGACCTTGAGGCCGAAGGGTGATGCCAGATCGCGGGCAATGGCTTCGAGCGCCTGGCCCTTCCACTGGCCAGTCCTGTGCACGGCCGAACAGTCGATCAGGTCGCCGGCCTTGTCGCGCCCGGTGACGCGCAGGCTGTGGCTGGTTTCGGTCAGGGTCTGCTCGACGACGTTGATATAGCCGGTGATCAGCAGCTGCTTGCCGATCCACAGCTCGCACGCCGCCTGCTCGGTGATGACCGAGGTTCTGGCGGCGATGGCGGGCGCATCGTAAAGCGTCAGGGCGAAGGCGGCGCTCAGGTCGCCCATCGACCGCGTGATCAGCACCTCTTCCCAAGCCGAGAAGGCCTGGCCGCCGATCTTCAGGGTGACGATCTCAGCCATCGCTCAACGCCTCCAGGACGGTGCCGGCCTGGACGATCAGCGGATTGACGATGGCGTTGCGGGCGATGAGGTCGCCCAGGCGGCTCTCGAAGACAGCGGGGTCGGAATAGAGCCGCCAGGCCAGGACGAGGGCGGGCGCGTCGGCCGTGACCGGCAGCGACACCAGCCGGGACAGAGACGCGCCGCGCGCCGTCAGGTCGCGCACCATGGCCAGGCGCGCCGCCTCGATCGCCGGCCAGGCGCCGTCGCCGGCATCGGCGGCCACCAACGCCACGCCGTCGATCAGGTCGGCGTAGAGGTCGCGCGCCGCCACCGCTTCGGGATAGGCTGTAAAGTCGCTGGCGGCCAGGGTGCGGACGATCTCGGCGGCAGCGACCTGCTGGACGAAGGCGACCAGGGCCGTCTGGTTGACGCCCTCCTGGGCGCGCGACGGGGTGCGCGGTCGCACCGGTTCCAGATCGCCGCCGAAGCCCGTCAGGACCTTCAGCGCCGTGAGGGCGTCGGCCGGCGTCGCGGCGATGTCGCCGAGGCCGGTGATGAGGCCGGAGATCTGCGCCGCCAGGTCGCCCGGCTTCGTGACGAGGTCGAGCACGTCCTGGCGCAGGCCCTCTCCGGCGGCGACCCACGTCGCCAGCTCGTCGGCGCGCGCTTTCAGCGGCGCGGTGAAGGTGTCGAACGTGTCGGACAGCCTGGCGACGATGGCGGCGGCGTTCGACGCCACGAAGTCGGGCTGGGCCGTGGTCGTGAAGGCGGCGGTGAAGCTTGCATGCGCCGCCTCGTGCAGGCCGGCGACCGCATCGGCCGCCTGGCCTTGGGTGTCAAGGCCGGCCTCGGCGACGGGTGCATCCGTCTCCTCCATGAACGTCAGGCGGTAACGCACGATGCCGCCCTCGGCGTCCGTTTCCCGCTTCCGGGCTGACATCAGCCGGGCGGTCACCCGGCCCGACCACGGCAGGATCAGCTCGCCGATGCCGGGAGCATTCAAAAGGGCGTCGAAGGCGTCCCGCCGCGCCATGTAGTCGGCGCCGAGGATGAAGCCCTCGACCTCATGGCGCGGTGTGACGCCGCCGAGATCCTCGCCCTTCGAGCCCGTCCGCAGCGGAAAGCGGTGCTCTACGACCTCGCGGCCCAGCGCCTGCTCGTCCTCGAGGACCTGGAAGGGATAGCCGCGCCACGACGCCGGCCGGAGTTGCTCGATCCAGCTCATGGCAGGCTTCCCGACATGAAGCGGCCGACCTGGTCGCCGGTATCGACGCTGATCGGCAGGCCGGCCGGCGACTTGAGCTGGGCGACACGGACGCGGTCGTCACTGATCGAGATCGCCATATGGCCGTTGCCGACGCCCTGGCCGCCGCCGGCGAAGGCGACCGACGGACCCAGGGCCTGGCTGGGTCCTGGCGTGTAGAGCATCTGACCGAGATGACCGAGGGGGCTGAACGGATTGACCGCATCCAGAAAGGCGCCTCCCGACTTGAGTGCGGCGCCGCCAAGAAAATCGCGTAGCGGCTTGGGAAGACGGTTCCAGGCACCTTCGATCGAGGTGAATAGCCCATCGAAAAAGCTCTGCACCTGGCTCCAGTGGCTGATCAGCAACCCCGCGCTGTCGATCCACGGCTGGATCAGGCTGGCCACCTGAGGCAGGTGGACCTTCATCCATGACCAGAAGTCCAAGAACCAGGTCTTGACCTTGTCCCAATTGCGCCAGACCAGGAAGGCGGCGGCGGCCAGGAGACCCACGGCCAGGATCACCAAGGTGATCGGCCCGGCTGCCAGTTCCAGACCGAACAGGGCGCTGGCGACCGCCACGATGACCGGCACGAGATTGGTCATGCCGATGATGATCGAGGCGATCCAGGCGGCGATGCCGAGATCAAGCACATTCTTGAAGCCGCCGAAGGCCTTGATGAAGCCTGCCACCGCTACGGCCGCGCCGGTGAGGAAGTTGATCAGGCCGACCCAGTCGACGCTGGCGACAAGGTCGAAAAAGGCGTCAAAAAGACGCACCAGGGCGTCGCTGACACGCTTTGCCCAGACGGCGAGCTGGCCGTTGGCCGACATGCGGTTGAGCGTCTCGAGGAAACCGCCCAGCCGATCCTTGACGAAGGCGAAAAAGCCCTGGTCGCCGATCACCTTCTGCAGGCCCGTCCATGTATCCTTGAGGTTCGACACGATGCCGTTGAACGTGCCGGCCTGGCGGTCCATCGCGCCGGCAAAACGGGCATCGAAAATGTCGAGCAACGCCTTCTGCACGGCCAGCGCCGACTTTTGCGTCACAACGGTCATCTGCTTGCCGTTGAGGATGTAGGACAGGGCGACGCGGTTGCCCTGCTGCATCGTGGTGATGCCGAATTCCTTGAGCCGCTCGAACTGGAAGGTCTGAGCATCGGCGAGCGCCTCGACGGCCTGGTCGAGCGGCTTGTTCATCGCCGAGGCGGCGTTGCCAAGGCTCTTCAGCGCGCGCACCTGGGGATCGATGCCATAGGCGTTGAGCTTGACGAAGGCGTCGGTGACCTCGGCCAGTTCGTAAGGCGTTGTTTTGGCGAAGTTCTGCACCCAGGCCATGGCCGCCTTGGCCTTGCCGGCGGAGCCGAGGACGGTTTCAAGCGTCGTCTGATAGGCCTCGAACTGCGCCGACGTCGTGAGAAAGCCGCCGACGATCGCGGCCAGGGACACGCCGGCTGCGATCCGGGCGAGTTGGCCGAGCACGCCGCTGAAAGCGCTGGTCTTTTCTTTCGATCGCTGCGCCGAGGCCGAATAGCTGTCGAGCGTTTCGCCGAGGCGACGCACCTTTGGCGTCGCCCCCGCTCCCTTTTCGCCGACGCCTGCGACCTCCTTGGCCAGGTTTTTGGCGGGCGCCGTGGCGGCGTCCAGTGACTTTCCGACCTCCTTGACGGGCTTCGCCGCGTCGCCCGCCGACTTCGCCATCTTGCTCACGCCGTCGCTGACCGCCTTGAGCGGCTTGACCGCCTGGTCGATCAGCTTGACGACGAAACTAACGACGAGATTTGACAAGGTCCCTTACTCTCTGGTGCAGGCTGGCGAAGTCCTCGGCGTCGAGGTCGAGGAGATAATCGATCGAGTAAAGGCCGGGAAAGACCAGGGCGACGTCCTCGCAGCAGGCGTCTAGGTCGGCTGGCCACCCTCGAAAAAATCGGACATGAGTGCCCCGAGCTCGTTGAGATCGGCGGTATCCATCTCCTCGATCTCGGCCATGGAAAGGCCGGTGACGACGGACATCATGTAGAAGCCCTTCTCGACGTCGTCGGCGATCTTGTTGGCGGCCTTGACGTGCTTGCCCTTGGCCCGGCGCAGCGGAAGCGTGGTGCCGGCCGGACGCAGGACCTCCTCGCGGATCGCGCCGTCGGCCTGCTTCAGCTCGCGGGCGATGTCGTATTTGAGCGTGTAGCCGGTGACCTCGGCCATCACAGCACCTCCTCGGCCGGATCGCCCATCAGGGTGACCTTGCCCTTGCCGGTATCGGCGACGCTTTCAGGGTCGGCGCGATAGGCGTTGCGGATGATGTGGACCTGGCCGGTGTCCCACTTGACCTGGACGACGGCGTTCTCGACGTCGAGATCGGCGATCGAGGCGCCCCGGCCGAAGGCGCGCTCGAGCTCGAGCTTGCTGAGCACGCGCTTCTTGGTGAAGCCGGTGGTGCGGTTTGTCGACGCGTCCTGGCGGCTCATGCCGCCGGTGTCGAGCGTGACGCCGTCGAAGGTGTCGATGAGTTGGCCGTTGACATAGATGTCGGCTCGGCCGGCGCGCTGGGCCATGAGGCGGCTCCTTTAGGCTGAGGGCTGGATGACGACGGCGAAGCTGTTGAAGGCGTCGGCCGGGTTGGGGCGGAGGATGGCGTCGGCGCGCGACGTGTCATTGGCGTTGCGCTCGATCACCAGGTCGGCGATGAGCTGGTCGACATCCTCGATCCACGCCGCTTCCTCCCATTCGCGGGCGAGCGCGATGACCTCGCCCTTGAGGATTGTCGGCGTGACCGCATTGGCGCCGGGCAGGGCATTGGTGCCGTCGTCGACCAGCTTATGGCGCGGAAAGCGCGTGTCGATGCGCTGCTGCAACGTCCAGGCCAGGGCGTAGTGCGTCAGGATCTTGTTGAGGTCCTTCAGGCGCGCGTCCGTAAAGCCGTTGGCGTTGGTCTTGTAGGTGGTGACCAGGCGCTCGATGGCCACCTGGCTGGCGCCGTTGACCCGGAGCGTGGCGATGCCGGCGCCGATCAGCAGGTCGCGCTCGTCGTCGCCCAGGCGCTGCGACAGGCGCGGCGCCGAGATGCCGGCAAGCACCAGGGTGTGGAACGGCCGCGCCGGATCGACGACCGCCGAGGCCACGACCTGGGCGGCGACGGCGCCGGCGACCTGGGGCGCGCTTTCCGGAATGAACGGACATCCGGTCAGGGCGACCAGGGCCGAGTTGCGCGACGCGGCGGCCGTCGTCAGCTGCGAATAGCTGCCCGGATGGTGGATCAGGCCGAAGCCGTAATTCATCTTCGAGGCATCGGCGCGGCCGCTGAGCGCGGTCTCGATGGCCGCGACGTTGGTGGCGTCCGACCAGGCCGAGACGATGGCATAGAACGGCTGGTTTCCGATCGCGGTGATGACGTCCGACGCCGCCGCATTGGTGGCGCCCGACGCAAAGCCCGTCAGGGTGCAGCCGATGCCGGCCGGCAGGACGTCGCCGTGGCGGAAATTGACGGCCAGGAAGAGGAAGTTGCCCTCGACGCCCTTGCACTTCGCGGTCAGGGTGACCGTGCCCGAGACATCGGCCGCCGTGCACGGCAGGTCGGTCGCGGCGGTGATGGCGGCGGCGAAGGCGTCGCCCAGCTGCGTCGCCGTCATGCCCGATGTGACGCCGATCCGGATATCCAGGCCGCAGACATTGGCGGCGAAGGTGCCGTTGGCCGTGGCCGGGCCGGTGAAGGCGAAGGTCGCCGTGGCGGCCGCCGCCCCGCCGGCCTCGGCGGCGGCGCAGCCCCACACCTCGATGCCTTTCGCCGCGGACTGCGCGAACCAGCCCTTGGCCATCAGGGCCAGCTGCGAACCGGGGCCGTAGAGCGTGCGCGCATGGTCGGCCGACAGTATGCGCTGCGGCGTGGCGTTGGCGGCCGAACCGCTGCCGGTCTTCTGTCCGGTCAGGAGGATGCGGACATTGGGCTTGGGCAGGCCCTGCAGGGCGCCGGTGAAGTCGAACTCGACGCGCGTGCCGGGTCGGTTGAGGGTGACCGGGATCTGGTTGAAGTCGATCGACATGGCTCAGCCCTCCTTGTCCGGGGTTTTACCGGCCTTTTTGGCGGCGCGCTCGGCGTCGGCACTCGCCTTCGCGGCGGCCTCTTCGGCGGCGGCCTCCTGCGCCGTAGCGGCCTCGGTGTCGTCATTGACATCCCCCTCGGCCAGGCGTCGCGACCAGTAGGTCGAGCTCTCGACCCAGCCGCCGTCGGGCGGGAGGTTTTTGCCGCCGTGGTCGGGCGACGGGATCGCCAGCCCCTCGGCCGGTTTGACATGGATACGGGTCACTGTGCGGTCTCCTGGTATAGATCGAGGGTCTGCTCGAGGATGGGGTTGTCGTCGCCGTTGATGACGGCCGTCGGCACCTGCCAGGCGACGTTGAACGTCTCGAAGTCGCCGACGAATTCGGCGGCGGGCGTGAAGGGATCGAAGCGATCGAAGGTGAAGTCGCTCGACCAGCGCAGGATGCATGCCGCCATGTTGTCGACCGGCAGATCGGCGGCCATTTCCGCCGACACCAGCTTCAGCGGGCCGATGTCGAGGCCGAAGGTCTGCCCCTGCAACAAGGCAATGGCGTCTTCCATCAGCTGCAACGCGCCGACTTCGGAGCCGTTCATGGCGCCCTGGCGGGCAGCGGCCAGGTTGCGGACATTGCGCGCCGCCACGACCATTTCGAAGACATTGCCGGCGGCGGCGCCCGATCGCAGCTGGCCAGTCACCGTGGCATTGGCCCAGCTGACGAACATGGCTAGGGCGCCCACCGGCATCCCCGACAGCTTGGCCGCCCAGTCGCGCGGATAGTTCTCCAGCGTCTTGTAGCGATAACCGAGGACATCGGCTTCGCCGGCCGCCTTGACGAAATCGAGGATGGCCTGCTCGATCTGGACGATCATTGGGCGCCTCCCTGGAGCGGGCGGCGGATGTAGTGGTCGACAGCCAGGGTCTCGATATCGTGGGTGTCGCGATTGTCGAGGCCGAGGAACGGCCGGGCGATGACGCGGATCGAGTAGGCGTCGGCCTTGAAGCTGACCTCCTTGGCCTGCTTGTGCGACGCCTTGGCGAAGCGCGCCAGGCGGGCCAGCGCACCGGTGGCGCCCTGGCGCATCAAGGTGCCGTCGCGGTTGGTGCGCAGACGGACGCTGCCCTCGCGGGCCTTGCGGTGTATGGTGCCGCCAAGTTGGAACAGCCGGCCGGCGACGAACGACGTGCCCCAGGTGGCGGTGTCGGCCGTGGCTTCGGCCGAGAAGGTGGAACCGACGAAATGGCGGGTATTGACCAGGGTCGGGCGGCTCGGGTCGGCGCGCTTCAGCGCCGCCTTCGAAGGGGTCCACGGCGCGCCGGAGGGGGCGCGTTGTGTTTTGAAGCGGCGCTGGGTCGATTGCATCTGCGACTGCGCTATCGCCAGCATCAGCGGCTGGGTGTCCTGGCCGGCCTTCTGCATGTCGAAGACCAGGCGCGACACCGCCGGCAGGCCATTGCTTTGCAAGGTAAGGGATGTGCCGGCCATCAGTACCCCCGCATCTGGTCGCGCTTGCACGCCACCACGCTGTCGTCGGTCAGGATCGAATTGAGGGTCGCCACCGGCTCGGTGCCGGCGACCTGCAGCTTGACGCCGCCCTTCGACACCAGCTTCAGCCAGTCGATCGCGGCGTCGTAGCGCGTCTTGACGGCCTCGCCGGCGGCGTCGCCATAGAGGTGATAGCGGGCGATGTCGCAGGTATAGTCGACCAGGGCGGCCGGCGCCGGCGACAGCGGCAGCTGATAGGTGCCGGCCAGGTAGCTGTCGACTTCGTTCGACGCCCTGGTCAGGGCCGTCGTGACGCGCGCGCTGTCGATCGATCCAAGCTCCGCCTCGTCCGTGAGCTGGATCAGCTCGGCGGTCTTGAAGCGGGCGATCATGTCATCGACGGTGGCGTACAACGGGAAAGTCCTTGAAAAAAGGCGGCGGCGTGAGGGGAAAATCTCGGGTCGATTCCGCCGCCTTTGCTTAAAATCAGGCCGAGGCCCTAAGTCACAAACTGGCCAGCATTTCGCGCTGGAAGGCGCGATGGCGGACGCGATGGGTGGTGTTGCTGACGCGCAGGAAGGCGGCGCGGCTGAGGTCGCCGAAGCTGGCGACGACACCGGCCGAGATCATGACGGCGGCTACCGTGGCCCAGACGAACGGTGCGGCCTGGAACACGGCGGCGAGGGTCTGGGTATCCACGGCCAGGACGGACGCGGCCGCCATGGCCAGGCCGGTCATGAGAAAGACGGCCGATCTATAAAAATGACGAACGTGCACTTTGCGGTTCCTTGGTGGTTGGTAGCGGGAGAAGGATTTGAACCTCCGACCTCCTGGTTATGAGCCAGGCGAGCTGTCCGGCTGCTCTATCCCGCTGAAAAAAGGGCGGCGGGGTCGCCGCCCAGTTCAGTTGAGAAGATACTCACGCAACGCTTACTGTGCCTTGGCAGGCTTCGGAGCCTTGGCGGGCTTGTCGCTCGCGTCGGCATTAGGGGTTTCAGGCGGCGCCGCTTCTTCGACGGACGCCTTGGGATCGGTCTCCGCCTCGCGCTCGAGCGTTGGCTCGGCCGTCGGCAGGGCCCCACCGGTCGGCGTGAAGTCAAACGCCTTCACAGGTTCTGGCTCGGGCTCGGGCTCGGCCGCCGCCGCGATCTTGGCGGCCTCGGCCTCATCGGCCTCGAGCTCGGCAATCATCGGACGCAGCTGTTCGGCCGTCGGCGCCGGCATCCAGTCGAAAGCCGGGCCCTCGCCTTCGCCGGTGTCTTTCGGCCGGCCGAGCTGGACCTCGACCTTGGCGTCCTCGACCAGGACGAGCAGGGCCCTGGCATCGGCCACAGTCTTGGTCAGTTCGTGGGTGACCCAGGCGCCGAGCGGCAGCAGGCTGATGCCGCCGCGGCGGGCCGGACCCGTCGACCGGGCGCGGATGGTGAGTTTGGTCGGTTCCATCTGGGCTCCGATCAGGGTAGGCGCAGGGAACCGTCGATGATCGACAGTTCGTTGTAGTAGATGTTGCCGGCGCCGGCGGCGTTGTTCTGGATGGTGAACAGCGTCTTGGCTGCGGCCAGGTTGGTGGCACCGACGACGATGTGCGTCGGCTTGATGCCGAGAAGCTCGCCGTTGTCGTCGGTATAGCTGGCCATAGCCTGCTTGGCCGCCTCGTAATTGGCGGCGTTGAGCGTGGCCGTCGAGCGGTAGGAGGTCTGCCAGAAGCTGTAGCCGGCCGCGCCGCGGGCTTCGCCGCCGAACAGATACTCACCGGTGGCGAACAGGTGGTCGTTCGCTCCCTCCGCCGAGACGTTGGAAACGAAATGCGGGTCTTCGCGGTTCTGATAGATGATCGGCTTGAGCGGCTGGCTCAGGTCCATCAGATACCAGGCATTGACCGAAGCCGACGTGTCATTGTTGGCGAAGGTGACGCCGTTGATGACGTGGTCGGTGTCGAAGAAATACTGGCCGTCATAGCAGACCGACGTGTTGCCGGCCTTGAGCGCATCGAGCACCAGGCGGGGACGCAGCTTGGCGGCGTCGCGGCCGATCCCTTCCATCATCGGACCGTAGAGGCCGAGATTGTCATCCTTGATCTTGTTCTTGTGGATGCCGATAGTGACTTCGTAGTCATCATTGGTGAGCGTGTACGCGCGCTCTTCGATCGACTTGATGCGCTTGGCGCCGACCCACTTGCGGAAGATCGGAAAATCACCGAGCCAGCCGTAGGTTTCCATCAGCGTCGTCGAAGGAACCGGAGTCACGAAAGGCTCAGTGATGTCCGGAGCTGAGCCCAGCCCCGCCTTGAACCTGGTCTGAAAGCCGGTGCGGAGATTTTGCAGCGAGGCATTGTTGATGATCATGGGTGCGGGTCCTTACGCTGCGAGGCCAGGGCCGACGTGGACCCAGACGGTGCCGTCGCTATCGAGCTGCTTGACGCGGCCGGCGATGCAACGGACGTTGGTGTTGGAGGTTTTGGCGACGGTCTGGTCGTCGACGACGTAGCAGACCTTGCCGATTTCGGCCTTGGTGATCAGGTCGCCGGAGGTCGAGTTCTTGAAACCGAAGACGCCTTCCGACACCGCGATCTTGACGTCGCCATCACCGGCACCGCCGACGGCGCCACCGTTATAGGCGACGCCGACGCACTGCATGGTGCCGGCTTCGGTCGAGTCGACGCCGGCGCGGCCGGCGATGGCGACGCCGGCGAGCAGGACGACCAGGGCGGACTGCAGGATGGTCGAGCTGGCCTTCACGTCGAAGCTGTAGGGCTCGAGCTCGATGCCACGGCGCTGGATCTTGCGGGGGGAGGTCATGGCCGTCATTGAGCATTCTCCTGCAGGGTCTTGAGGAAGTCGGCCTCGCTAACGCCCAGCAAGTTGGCGATCCTCGTCTGCTCGGCCGACAGGGCGGTGATCTTCTCGCCGGCCGGCTTCTTGGCATCGAGCGAAGTGTCAGCAACGACGACGGGGTTAGAGCCCATCAAGGCCCTGGCCGTGCTTGGGTCCGACGCCATGAGGGCGACGAAATGTGCGCGCTGGGCGGGGATGACCCGGCCGGCTTTGATGCTGTCGTCGACTTCGCGCTCATTGGCGGCCGTCGTCAGGCGGGTGAGGTCGGACTGCATCGACGCCATCAGGGCGACGGTTGAGGCGTTGTTGCCGCCGGCCTTCAGCGCCGTGATGGCGGAAAGCGCGGCGGTGGCATCGGCCGTTTCGGCAATGCCGGCGGCGGCGCGAAGCGCGGTGAGCTGGCCCTGGGCGGCGCTGAGTGCGGCGCCTTGGGTCCTTGCAGCGGCCATAATCTCCTCGATCGTCGCCGTGGAGGCGAGACCGTAGAGGGCCGCAAGAGCGGTCAAGTCCATGATGGGTTCCTGGTGGGTTTGGGAAGCGTTGGCGGCCAGTTTGGTCAGGCCGTCGATGGCGGGCGTGTTGGTAAGCCCGGCATTCATGAGGGCAAAGACTTGCCCGGTTTTGGGGTCGTGGGCGATGTTGGGCGACAGGTAGCGATACTGCCGCGCCTTGATCTTGGCGGCGGCCTCGGCCGTCCAGTCGATGGTGCCGTAAATGCCGTCCGCCTCGGCCGACAGCGAGGACGGCCTGATCCAGCCCGAGGCCGGAGCCGTGCCGCCAACGCCGGGGACGGCGCCATAAACGGTCTGGTGATCGTAATCGACCGCGATGTCATCGGCGCCGGCATATTGGCGGGAAAGGGTGACGATGCTTTGCGCGGCCGCCAGGTCGGCGACGACGAAGCGGCCCTTGCCGCGCGTCGTAAAGATACCCATCGGGATCAGCCGGACGCGCTGCGACGCGGTGCCGTCAGCGTTCATCACCATGTCCGCGGCGCCATCGGCCGCCGACAGGGCGACCGACGCTGCGAATGCGGTTACATGAGAAGCCCCTTTGATGGACACGAAGTCTTCGCCCTGTTGCTGGATGTGCAAGGGCCAATCTAGGGGGATGCGGGGGGCGGATTTAACCCTGAACAGGTTCAGGCGGTACGCTCTAGGGTAGCGCTAAGGGCCGCCTTAGGACCCCTTTAGCCGCCACTTAGGGCGCGCACATCATAGGTCCAGGTGCCGTCGGAAAAATCCACGGTGACGGCCTGGTTGTCAAGCTCGATGGTGTAGCGCCGGACGAGCGCCGGCAGCGGCAGGTTGATTTCGCCGGCAATCTGCACTAACGTTGGTAGTTCCCCGTTGTCGTTCCGGACGTTAAGGCGAAGAGCCTCATTTATTTGAGATTCAGATGCCCCAGCGGGGAACTTGATCATCGTCTTGGCCGCCAGGGCGTGCCGCCGAATTTCCACGACATAGACCACATCGGCCTCCGCGCCGCGGCGAACGAAGCCGATGGCCGGATTATGCCGGTCGTCGACCAGTCCGAAGGCGACCTGGTCGGCCTTCATGACGATCTCCGGAATTCGCCGCAGATCCGCGAGCGTGACCGCGATCTGGCCGCGGCTCGCCTCCTTGATCGCATCGCCGTGGTGGTCGAAGATGTGCCGGGCGGCATCGCCATCGATCGTATGCGACAGGCCGGGTTTTATGCCGGCCTCGGCCGCCAGCTTGTCGAACCACGCCGGCGACCGGAAAAGGCCGACCGTCTCGTTGGTGTAGGGTCCTTTCGCTGTGGCCAGTTGCCAAAGCCGATCCAGGCCCCGGTCCTGGGCGGGCGAAAGCGCCGAGACATCATCGCTCCATAGCCAGGACCCCTTGCGCGCCGCCGAGGCCAGGGCGCGGCCGACCAATGGCAGCGTGCCCGGCAGGTCGGGCCGCGGCACGCGGGGCTCGCCGGAAGCATCGACGAAGAGCGATGGACCTAAGCTGACCGGCCAGTTGTGAGCATCGACCACGACGCGATCGGCGTGCTCGGCGCCAACCGTCTCGAGGAAGCTGCGGATCTGCGGCGTCGCCTCGGTGTGATAAAGATTGGCGACGCCGGGCGGCGGCGGTGCCGGCACGGCGGTGATCGGCCGCAGGGGCGAGGCGCCGATATTGAAGTTGAAGGCCGGATCGATGCCGCGCTCGACCTGGCTGATCTCGCCGGTGCGCTTGTTGACATATTCGATCTTCGGGAAGGTCGGGATATCGGCGTCGGCCGTGACGCGCAGCCCGCGGTCGATCAGCATCCGCTTCGAGACGCTCTCGGTCGAGCACTTGCAGCCCCAGGCGCACTGCGGATAGTGCGTTTTCCAGAAGACGTGATCGACCGGCAGGCAGACGCCGTCCCAGGCGACGTGCTCCGGCCTCGGGAAGCGGACATCGTTGTGGTGGTAGAGGAGATACGGCAGGTCGGCCTTGACCTGTTGCGCCCGCGTCCAGTTGCCTGCGTTGTAGGCCTGGCGCATATTGGTGTTGAAGATGGTGCGCAGCCGGCGATCGCTTCCCAGCTGGGCCGCGACGGTCTGGCCAGTCAGCGGATCGACCATATCCTTGCGGCCCCACCAGCCCTTGGCCTGCAGGATCGGCGCCAGCTGTTTGCGGAACTGTTCGAACGGCAGCCCCTCGACCTGGGCTTTGTCGAGCGCGGCGCGGATGTCCTCCAGAATATCGATCGACATCGCCTTGGCGACGGTGAAGTCGCGGGCGTGCTCGTCCTGCCAGACGTCGCGGTAGTCGAAGCCGATCCGTAACCCCTTCGACCGAAAGAAGGCGATCGCGTCCTTCGGCGGAAGGGGTTTCAGGTCAAGCATGGCTCAGCGGTAGACGAAGGTCAGGTCGATGGCGTTGGCGGTGACGCAGGTCAGGCCGGTCGAGAAGTAGAGATTGATCGGGATGGCGTAGGGCTGGGTCGAGGCCACCGTCGTCCACGTGCCGATCTTGCTGCCCGACGCAGCCGTATTGTTATAGCAGGTGATCGTTGTCGCCGCCGGCGAGTTCACGAGCAAGGTCTGCCACAGCCCGCCGCCTGACTTGACCGTCGTCGTCGTCGCCGTCGTCACATTGGT
>CAYYTA010000009.1:0-8747 GCA_964474575.1 uncultured Caulobacteraceae bacterium
CTTGTCGGGGAGGGGGACCGCGCGCATTCTTCATGCGCGTGGTGGAGGGGTGTCTTGCTGGCTCGCCGCGTACCTTGCCAATTTTTAAGAGGCAATGCGCGATGGTTTGCGCTATGCCTCGGAAATTACGGCAGGATTGGAGCCGACGTCGTGATGGAATTCAAGACTCCCGCTCCACGTTTTGTTTTGCCGCGCAATTTATCCGAAAAGTGGTATCCACTTTGTCGGATTGTGCTTCAAGGGATTCGCGATGAACGTTCTGATTGTCGAAGACGACGCGGAAGCGGCCCTCAACATGCAGAGGGGCCTGAAAGAAGCAGGCATCGAGGCGCGCCTGGCCGGTGACGGCGCGCAGGGCCTGGAGGCCGTCAGGGCTCAGGCGCCCGACGTTATCATCCTCGACCGCATGATGCCGGTGATGGACGGCGTCACCATGTTGCAGACCCTGCGCGCCGACGGCGTCGACGTGCCGGTGCTGTTCCTGTCGGCCCTGGGCGAGCTGGAGGACCGGGTGTCGGGCCTGCGCGCCGGGGCGGACGACTACCTCGTCAAGCCCTACGCCCTGACCGAGCTGGTCGCGCGCGTCGAGGCGCTCGGCCGGCGCAAGGACAAGGACGCCGTCGACACCACCTTGCGCGTCGGCGACCTTTCCATGAACCTGATCTCGCGCGAGGTAAAGCGCCAGAACAAGCTCATCGATTTGCAGCCGCGCGAGTTCCAGCTGCTTGAGTTCCTGATGCGCCACGCCGGCCAGAGCGTGACGCGGACCATGTTGCTGGAGAAGGTTTGGGCTTATCACTTCGACCCGCAGACCAATGTCATCGACGTGCACATCTCGCGCCTGCGCTCCAAGCTCGACAAGGATTTCGACCGGCCGATGCTGCATACCGTACGCGGCGAGGGCTATCAGCTGAAGGCGTGATGCTTCGACATGGGCGCACCATCTTCGCCGCGAGTGCGCATCACGCTTTCTCTTGTGCGCTCAATCGCCGCGCAGGCTTCCGCGCAAACGTGCGCGGCGCGCAGTCGCGCTTGCCGAATTCCGCGAAGGCGGAATTTGGAGTATGCGGTTGGTCGGCCGTCGTATCTGTTTCGCCTCCCCCCATTCATGGGGGAGGTGTCAGCCGGAACGGCTGACGGAGGGGGCCATGCCGCCGGCGCTGGCCCCGCCCACCGTCGCAAGCGACGGTCCCCCCTCCCCGTAAACGGGGAAGGCGAGATGGGCACCAGCGGTGGGATGATGCCATGAAACTTCCCTTCACGGCGCTGAACAAGGGCATCGACGGCGCGCGGCGCCTGGATTTCCTCAACTTCAACATCTTCCGGCCGAACTTCTTCCGCCAGACGCCGTTCCGACTGACGGTGGTGTTCCTGTGCGTCTATGTCTTCGTCGCGGCGATGGTGTTCGGCTACATCTACCTGTCGACATCCTATGAATCGCGCGCCTTCGGCAATGCCGCCATCGACGCGCGCATCAAGGCGCTGAAGGCCGTCGACGACGACGAAGGCCACGCCGCCGTCGCCGCCCGTATCCTCAATGACGACGCCGTCGAGTGGGTCTACGCCAAGGGCGTGTTCGACAATTCCGGCCAGATCCTGGCCCAGAACATGCGCGCGCGCATGGAGGCCAAGGCGCTGCCCGACGCCATCATCGCGACCGCGCTCAAGACGCTGAACGGCAAGACGACCGAGGCCTCGGTCAATTTCTTCGCCGCCTCGCCGTCGAACCCGAAATGTTGCCGCTTCCAGGGGCGGGTGCTGAAGCTTGACGACAATTTCTACATCTATGTCGCCATGGACATGTCGTGGGCCGACCGCGGCTTCGAGCAGGAGGTCAAGGCGGTGCTGGGCGGCGGCCTGGTGGTCATTATCCTCGGCCTGTTCGCTGGCACCCTGATCAACCAGGAGGTCTCGCGTTCGGTGGCGCGCGTCACCGCCGTGCTCGGCCAGGTCCAGGAGGGCGACCTCAAGGCGCGCATCCCGGTGCGCGATTCCGGCGACGAGTTCGACGATCTGTCGCTCCGCATCAACCAGACGCTCGATCGCATGGAAAAGACGATGGGCAACCTCAAATATGCCGGCGACGCCATCGCCCACGATCTGCGCTCGCCCCTGTCGCGGCTGCGCACCAAGCTTGAAGTGTCGCTGCTCGACGTCGAGAAGGATCCGTCGAAGGCGCACGACGCGCTGGAGAAGGCGCTGGAGGAGACGGGGCAGCTGCTGCGCACCTTCCAGACGGTGTTCTCGATGTCGCGATTGCAGGCGGCGGGCCAGGCGCCCGACCAGAAGATGTTCGACGCCTCGGAGCTGGCGCGCGACATGGCCGAGCTGTTCGAGCTGGCGGCCGACGACAAGGGGCTGGAGTTCGAGGCCGAGATCGAGGACGGGGTCAAGGTGTTCGGCAACCGCGACTTCCTGGCCCAGGCGCTGTCGAACCTGCTCGACAACGCCATCAAATATACGCCGGAAGGCGGCATCACCTTCCGGCTGAGGCGCACGTCGCAGCGCGAGGTCGAGTTCTCGATCACCGACACCGGGCCGGGCGTGCCAGCCAAGGATCGGCCGCGCATCGCCGAGCGCTTCGTGCGGTTGGAAAACTCGCGGTCTTTGCCGGGGGTGGGGCTGGGCCTGTCGATGGTCGAGGCGGTCGCCGTGGCGCACAAGGGACGGCTGGAGATTGACGAGGGGCCGGGGGTGTACAGGAACCAGGGGCCGGGCCTCAGGACGGCGATCGTCCTGCCGCCGGCGGGGTAGGATTTTTAGGATATCGCGATTCTCGCCCTCCCTGTCGAGAAGTGTGTGGACCGGAGGTGGGAAGGAGGGTATGCAAGCGCCGGAAATTGCAGGTGCCCATCCGGACAGCGGGCTCAGGCCCACCACCCGGTTCGCGCATGTCGACGAGTTAGACCGAGATGTCCGCCAGATAGCGGGTCAGGCGGCCCTTGGCGCAGAAGCGTTTCATGAACAGCTCGCGGTCGAACGGGTCGCCCGGCACGGCGAAGAAAGAGCCTGCGGGGAAGACGCCGCCGCGCGGGCCGCGACGACGACGCGGCTATTGGTTTGCCGGCGATTCAGGTTTAATACCGCACAAAACAGCTTGCAGGGCGCGCAAACAACCCGATGGCCGACGTGCTTTTTTCCCCGCTGGTCGACCGGCTGCATCCATGCGGTCCGATCCTCGACGCCCAGGCGGCCGACTACGCCATGGAGTCGCTGTACGAGGTGGCGCGCGCCGAGGGCTGGCGCGACCTGCTGACCGATGCCGAAGCCGCCGTGCGGCCGGTGATGGCGGCGTCGTCCTACCTGGCCGGCCTGATGAAGCGCGACCCGCAGCGCCTGCGCGAGACGCTGATGAGCCCGCCGGAGGCGCGGCTGAAGGCGATCCTGCTGGCGGTCGAGGCGATGGAGGCGCAGGCGGCGACGATCGAGACGCTCGACCTCAACGCCGCCAGGAAGGTCCTGCGCCATCTCAAGGCCGATGTGCACCTGCTGACCGCCCTGGCCGATCTGGGCGGGGCGTGGAACCTCGACCACGTCACCGCCGCCCTGACGCGGTTCGCGGACAGCGTCACCGCCGCCGCCCTGGCGCTCGTCGTGCGCGACGAGCGCGACAAGGGGCGCATCCTGCCGTTCGAACCTGGCGAGCGCGGGGTTTTGCCGGGCCAAAGCCCAAGCGAAGCGCGCGGCGTCTTACCAGGAATGTTCGTGCTGGCCATGGGCAAGCACGGGGCGGGGGAGCTCAACTATTCGTCGGACATCGACATCACCTTCTTCTGCGATCTCGGCCGTCTGCCGGTTTCCGAGCACACGGACCCGCAGACCTTCGCCGACCGCGTCGCGCGCGCCGTTTCGACCCTGCTCAGTGAGCGTACGGGCGACGGCTATGTCTTCCGCGTCGACCTGCGCCTGCGACCCGATCCGTCGTCGACGCCGACCGTGGTCAGCGTGCCGTTCGCGCTCAACTACTACGAATCGGTCGGCCAGAACTGGGAGCGCGCCGCCTTCATCAAGGCGCGGCCGGTCGCCGGCGATCCCGTCGAGGCCAGGGACTTCATGGCCGCCCTGACGCCGTTCGTGTGGCGGCGCAGCCTCGACTATCCCGCCATCGCCGACGTCCATTCGATCAAGCGACAGATCCACGTCCACAAGGCTGACGAACGGCTGGAGGCCGCCGGCGCCAATCTCAAGCTGGGGGCCGGCGGCATCCGCGAGATCGAGTTCTTCGCCCAGACCCAGCAGCTGATCCTGGGCGGCCGTGATCCGTCCTTGCGTTCGCGGCGGACGCTCGACGCGCTCGACGCGCTGCGCCGGGCCGGCCACCTGGTCCCCGCCGTCGCCAAGGAGCTGAAGCAGGCCTATGTCCGCCTGCGCAACTGGGAACACCGCGTCCAGATGATCCACGACGAGCAGACCCATGACCTGCCCGAGGACGACCCCGAGCGGATGAACGTGGCGGTGCTGTCCGGCTTCGCCAACCTGTCGCGCTTCGACCTGGCGGTGTCGCGGACCCTGCGCCTGGTCAACGGCCGCTACGGCGAGCTGTTTTCCGAGGCCGAGCCGCTGTCGTCGCATTTCGGCAGCCTGGTCTTCACCGGCATCGAGGACGACCCAGAGACAATACGCACCCTGCGCCGCATGGGCTTCGACCATCCGGAACAGGTGTCGGCGGCGATCCGGTCGTGGCACCACGGGCGTATACCGGCGACGCGGTCGGAGCGCGGGCGCGAGCTGTTCACCCGGCTGGTGCCGCGCCTTCTCGAGGCACTCAACGAGACCGGCACACCGCAGATCGCCTTCACGCGCTTCGCCGTCTTCTTCGCCAGTCTCAACGCCGGGGTGCAGATCCAGTCGCTGTTCCTGGCCAATCCGAAGCTGTTCCGCGCCATCGTCGAGATCATGGGCTTCTCGCCCCGCCTGGCCAATATCCTGGCGCGCTATCCGACCTCGTTCGATGCCATGCTCGACGCCGGCTTCTTCGATCCGCTTGGGGAAGAGCTTGACGCCATCGTGGCGCGTGAGGTCACGCGCGAACTCGACCGCGCGCCGAACGACCTGGAAGCGGTGATGAACGCCCTGCGCCGCACGGTGCGGGAACAGCAGTTCCGCATCGGCATGCAGATCCTCAGCGGGCATCTGGCGACCGACGCCGCCGGCGCGGCCTATGCCCGGCTGGCAGACGCCTGTGTCAGCCATCTCGGGCCGCTTTGCCTCGAGGACATCGTGCGCCAGGCCGGCGCGCTGGGTGGCCAGGTGGCGGTGCTGGCGCTCGGCAAGTTCGGTTCGCAGGAAATGACCGCGACCTCCGACCTCGACCTGATGACGATCTACCTGCCCGACGATCCGTCGGCGGCGTCGGCCGTGCGAGGGTGGGCGCCGGAGACCTGGTTCGCGCGCTTCACCCAGCGCCTGATCGCTGCCCTGTCGGCCCCGACGCACGAGGGCCTGCTTTACGAAATCGACATGAAGCTGAGACCGACCGGCGCCAAGGGGCCGGTGGCGGTGTCGCTGGCGGCGTTCGAGAACTACTACACCAAGGACGCCGACGTGTGGGAGTTCCAGGCCCTGACGCGCGGGCGGGTGGTGTGGGCATCGTCCGCCGATTTCGCGGACCTGGTCCGGCTCAAGGTCGAGACCGTCCTGCGCCGCCCTCGGTTGAGGGCCGAAACGGCGCAGGAAGTGCTCAACATGCGCGCCCTGATGGAGAAGGAACGGCCGGCCAAGGGATTCTGGGATTTCAAGCTGTGCATCGGCGGGCAGGTCGACTGCGAGTTCGCGGCGCAGTACCTGCAACTGATCCACGCCGCCGACGGCGGGCCGCTGCGCGTGGGAACCCTGCCGGCGCTGGAGGCGATGAAGCGGGCGGGCCTGGCCCCGGCGGCGGAGATCGAGGCGCTTTCCGCCGCGTGGTGGGTGCAGCAGAGCCTGGCCCAGGTCATGCGCGTGTCGCTGACCGGCGGCGAGGACCCGTTCAACGAGCCCGAGGCGTTCCAGAGGAAATTGGCGCGGGCGGTGCATACGCGCAGGCTCGATACCCTGGAGAAGAAGCTGAAGGACATCCGCAAGCGGGCGCGGACGGCGTTCGAACGAGTCGTCAAGGCGGGGTAGGGAAGCAAGAGACCCCTCCACCACGCGCATGAAGAATGTGCGCGGTGGAGGGGTTTCTTACTTCATAGTCACATGCCTGCGGTATCCGCATAACGCCGGTCTGTAAAATTCACGCAACGAGCGACGGAGCGGCGTGACAATTCCGTGAAACTTCCTGACGAGCGCGCGGCGAAGGCAAGGAACGGACGATGCACAGGACGAGATTTTTTCAACTGACCGCGATGGCGGCGGTGTTGGCGCTGGCGGCACAGGCTGCATTGGCACAGGGGGGCTGGGGCGGACCCCTTGGCATGCTCGGGCGATATGACAGCAATGGCGACGGCAAGGTGTCGTTCCAGGAATACGATGCCGGCCGCAACGACCGCTTCATGGACATGGATGTCAATTCCGACCAGGCGATCACCCAGGACGAGATCAACAGCTATATGGCCGAGCGCCGCGCCCAATGGCAGGGCCAGAACGGTGGCGGCCAGCACCAGGGCGGTAACGGCGGCAACTGGCAGAAGCGCGGCGCCGACGACTTCGCCCAGGGCGACGCCAACCACGACGGCAAGATCACGCTCGATGAATACAAGGCCCAGAGCGCCGCGCACTTCAAGCAGATGGACACCAATCACGACGGCTTCATCGACGCCAATGAAGCCAAGGCGATGATGAATCATTGATCCGGCGTGCTTTTTTCCGGGGTTCATGTTAGAGGACAAGGCCTCCCATGGCGGACGGTTCAACCCTTGCGATGACAGGTTTCGACGGTCCGCTTCTCCTTCCGGTGAACCGGTTGACCAG
Source organism: uncultured Caulobacteraceae bacterium (assembly GCA_964474575.1). Lineage (GTDB taxonomy): Bacteria > Pseudomonadota > Alphaproteobacteria > Caulobacterales > Caulobacteraceae > Asticcacaulis. Next base: position 6,892 of record CAYYTA010000009.1, read on the forward strand.
CGATCCTGACGAACTCCTGCTGATGCGCATCGGCCGCGGCGACATGGCCGCGGTGTCGGCCTTCGTCACGCGCAAGATGCCGAAGCTTCTGTCGCTGGCGCGGCGGATGCTGGGCGATCCGGCTGAGGCCGAGGACGTGGCGCAGGAGACCCTGGTCCGCACCTGGAAGCAGGCGGCGAACTGGGTTCCGGGGAAAGCGCGCATCGACACCTGGATGCACCGCGTGGCGCTTAACCTGTGCTACGACCGGTTGCGGCGGCGGCGCGACAGCGTTTCCTCCGACGAGGTCGAGATCGCCGACAGCCGCGAAACCGCCCTGGGTCTGATCGAGCAGGCCCAGACGGCGCAGCGGCTGCAAGGCGCGATCGCCGCCCTGCCGGAACGTCAGCGCACGGCGATCACGCTGACCTACTACCAGGAGCTTTCCAATATCGACAGCGCCGCCCTGATGGAGGTGTCGGTGGAAGCGCTGGAAAGCCTTCTGGCGCGCGCGCGGCGCAACCTGCGCGACGCGATGAAGGATTTCGGGAGAGACCGCGACACAACCCAACCCTCAAGGCCCCCGAGGGCGGGGAGGACATCATGACCAACCTTGATTTCGACCGTTTCACCGCCATTGTCGACGCCTATGGCGCCGAACCGCGGCGCTGGCCCGAGGCCGAGCGTGACGCCGCCCTGGCCTTGGCCGCCAGCGATCCGCGCGCCGAAGCCTGCCTCGACGAGGCGCGGGTCATGGACGCCATGCTCGATCTGGCCCGCGACAGCCTGACGCCGGAGCTGGAGGAAGACCTGCATTACCGGGCCATGGCGCGGTTTGCGCCCGTTCCGCCGGCGCGTTTACAGCGCGCGCCGGTCATCTGGGCCGGGCTGGGGCTTGCCGCATGTCTGGCCGGCGCGGTATTGGGAGTCAATCTGAGCCTGAAGTCGATCGACGACGTGCGGGCCCAGACCGTCCTGGAACAGACCGCCATGATCGATTCGGAGTAAGGCATGGCCACCAAGTGGAAAATCCTGATCGGCCTGTCGCTGGTGCTCAACGTCTTCCTGCTGGCGGTCATCGCCGGGACGGCGTTCGTCATCCACAAGCACATGCACGACTTCCGCCGGACCTCGGGCCTGGCGGCGATCTGGGACGATTCGCGTTCGCTGACCGTCGATGAGCGCGCCCAGGTGGCGGCGGTGGTCAAGGCGGCGGCCCTGACCGGCGAGCCCGACCTGGCCAAGGCCCGCGACATCAGAAACCACGCGGCGCAACTGGCGCAGGCGACGCCCTATGACGCGGCGCAGATTACCGCCCTGTCCGACGAGGCGCGCGGCTATGAGGATGACGCGCGCACCAAGGTCGAGAACAACCTGATCCAGGGGATGGCGACCCTGACGCCCAGGGAGCGGGCGATCGTCGCCAACCACATCCTGCGCGCCAGCTTCCGGTTCAGGTACTTCACGCTGAAGCCCGGCCAGGGCCCGGACGGCAATCCGGCGAGCTCGGCCAGCGCGTCGGCAAGCAGGTAAAGTCAGCAAGAAATCCCACCACCACATCTCACTCGCGATCTGGCGACCGCTCGCCGGACGGCGGAGGGGAGACTTGCTTTACGCCGCCCGGGCGTCGCCGGCGGGGGCCTGGCTGCGGTGCAGCGGCAGGATGACGTGGACCGTGGTGCCTTCGCCGACCTTGCTGTCGATCTCCATGCGGCCGTCGTGCATCTCGATCAGCGACTTGGTCAGGGCCAGGCCCAGGCCCGTACCCTCCCGCGTCTTGGAGAACTGGTTCTCGATCTGCTCGAACGGTTTGGCCAGGCGCTCCATGTCCTTTTCGGCGATGCCGATGCCGGTGTCGGCGACGGAGATGTGCACAT
>CAYYTA010000010.1:0-59357 GCA_964474575.1 uncultured Caulobacteraceae bacterium
TTGCCGTTGCCGCAACTGGGTCAGGATCTGCTCGCTCTGGTCATTGCCGGCGGCGGCGCGCGGCGTGCCGATCAGCACCTCCTGCAGCTCCAGCGAATAGGAGGCGAACTTGCTCTTCATCTCGATCGCCGACGTCTGCTGGATCTCCGAGCGGCTTTGCAGCAGTTCGATCAGGGTGCGCGTCTGGGCGACGTTCTTGAAGTAGGCCGAGACCATCGGATCGAGGGTCTGCTCGACCAGCTTCTTGATGTCGCCGAAGCGCTGCACGACCAGCGGCGCCTTGCGGTAGTCGATGTGGACGACGACCGACATCGGCAGGATGGGCTCGAAGGCGTCGCGCGTGATCAGCGAGATTTCCGACAGGTTCTCGTCGAACTTGTGCGGGCCGATGGTCGACTGGTCCCACTTCAGGATGAAGTTGGTCGTCGGCACCATCAGGATCTTGCCCGCATAGGGGTTGAAGGCGTACTTGCCGGGCAGCAGCGGCTCGGACCAGACACCACGCGTGCCGCGCGCCACCAGTTCGCCATGGCGGTAATCCTCGCCCGACGTGTCCTGGCCGGTTTCACCGACATAGGAGACGACGACGCCGACGTGGCCGACCTCGACCACTGTCTTGGCCACCTTCTCGACCGTGGCGAACAGGCGGTTGACGTAGTACGAGCCTTCGACCAGCACCTGCAGTTGACGGCCACGGCGGCCGCCGGCGGCCAGGAACGCTTCCGGGTCCTGGAAGTTGTTGTGGAAGGTCGCGGCATCGGCCGGATCGGTGCCGACGGTGGGCGCTATGATCTGGTCTGCGGCCAGCGACGGGCCGTCGTGGACCGTGACCACGCCGATGGCGTCTTCACCGTCCTTGATGATGACGGCATCGAAACCGGCGCGTTCCAGGATGATCTTGCTCATCTCATCGAACAGCGCGCCGTCGTTTTGATCGAGCCTGACGCCGTAGATCTGGTCGGCGGCGATGACCACGAACTGCGCCAGGTTGATGGCGTAGGTGCCTTCGCGCAGAATCTTGCGCTGCGGGCCCTTCTGGCCGCCCGATTCCAGGAACTGGCGGGCGTCTTCATAATCGGTCGCCTCGACATTGCGCGCCAGGGTCTGGGTGGCGTCGAGCGCCACGCCGTCACGGGCGAAGACATAGCCGATCTGGCCCTGCGGGATCGTCACCAGCGGCTGGACGTGCAGGCGGTACTGGAACGGGAAGAAGAAATGATAGCCGCCGCGCAGGGTCCGCGGCTGAAAGCCGGCTTCGCCTTTGAGGGCGATCAGGCCGGCGGTGACGGAGCCTCTGGCGCTCCACAGTTTCTCGACGACGGCGGCGTGATTGTTGCCGACATAACGGATCATGCCCGACGCAAAGGTCAGGACGACAAGCAGAGCCGCGCCCGCGACAAGCGCGGCCCACGGCCAGTATTCAAGGTACATGATAACCCCCAGTGGCAGGCGCGGACTGGTCCCTTGACGTCAACGCGCATGCAGGTTCGCGAAAGCCTCAGGCGGCCTGAGTACACAGGACCGCGACATTCGACGGCAGGTATCATACGCCTGGCCATGTTGCGGTGCAACAGGCTCACGGCGATGTGATATCATACGAAACTAAATTGCCCTTCGGTGACGATTTCGGTGCGCACCGAATTGGCGATGTGGCACGACTGGTGGGCCTTGTGGTGCAAGGCCTCGACCTCTTCCGCGGAGGGGAGGCTGCCGCCGGAAAAGACGATCTCGGGCTTGAGCGTGATGCGCGGCATCCAGTCGAAGCCGGCGGCGTTCTTGGCCGAAACACCGTCCGCATGGTCGCGGTAGGAATCAACGCGAAAGCCGGCGAGAGCCACGTAATAGAGAAACCACAGCATGTGGCAGCTCGATGCGGCGGCGACGAAGGCCTGTTCCGGATCGACATTGGCGGCGACCGACCACGGCGCCTTGACATGGTGCGGCGAGGCCGTGGCGGGGACCTCGATGCCGCCTTCGAAGCGCCAGGTGTGGGCGCGGCTGTAGGCATTGCCGGTAAAGGCGTCGCCGCCGCGCTGCCAGTCAATGATTGCGGAATAGCTGGGCATCACGCCTCCAGGGCCTTGAGGATGGCGGCTTCGGTTTCGCGCAGGTGGCCTTGCAGGACGGCGACGGCGCGGGCGGAATCGTTATCGGCCACCGCCTGAAGCAGGTGGCGGTGCTCGTCGTCCCAGCCCTCACGCCGGCTTCCGGGCGACAGGGCGGCCAGGCCATAACGCTCAATCGGGCCGCGCAACTGGCGGATCAGGGCCAGCAGGCGCGGCTTGCCGGCGGGCTCGTACAATGCCTCATGGAAGGCGCGGTCGGTGGCGATCCAGGCGACCGGCTCGTCTTCGGCGGCGAGGTCGTCCTGCCAGCGTTTCAGGACGCGCAGGGTCCTCGGCGTATGGTTGGGCGTGGCGGCGGCGAGAGCCTCGCCTTCGAGCAGGACGCGCAGGTCGAAGATCTCGCGAATCTCGTCGCCCGACAGCCTGGCGATGCGGGCGCCGCGATGGGTTTCAATATTGACGAGACCTTCGGCTTGGAGCAGGGCGAGGGCTTCGCGCACGGGGATGCGGCTGACCTGGTATTCCTCGGCCAGGTCTTCCTGGCGCAGGACCTGTCCCGGCCGCCAGCGGCCGCGATTGATCTCGGCGCGGAGGGTATCGGCGACAATCCGGGCGGTCGAGGCTGGGCGATTCATTTGGATATTTGTATCCAAAAATCCGGAACATGCAAGCGCATAATTTGACAAGGGCGGCGGCATTTGCCATGCAAAGCCTTACGGGAGAAGCATCATGGCTTTGGGCTACAACATCATCGCGGCGCGGTTCAAGGACTGCATCCGCACCAGCGCGCGCATCGAGCGGCTTTATGACGGTTGCCGCTGGGCCGAAGGGCCGGCCTGGTTTCCGGCGCATCGCTGCCTGGTGTGGAGCGATATCCCCAATGACCGGATGCTGAAATGGGATGAGGCGAGCGGGCATGTCGGCGTGTTCCGCCAGCCGGCCAATTACTCGAACGGCAACACCGTCGACCGGGAAGGGCGCCTGGTGACGTGTGAACACGGCGGCCGGCGCGTGACGCGGACCGAGCATGACGGGTCGATCACCGTCCTGGCCGACCGTTACGATGGCAAGCGCTTCAATAGCCCCAACGACGTCGTGGTTAAATCGGATGGCACGGTGTGGTTCACCGACCCGACCTACGGTATCGACACCGATTATGAGGGCCATAAATCGCCGGCCGAGCAGGACGGCAGCCATGTCTATTGCATCGGGCTCGATGGCCAGGTTACGCGGGTTCTGGACGATTTTATCAAACCGAACGGTCTGGCATTTTCTCCAGATGAATCAAAACTGTATGTCGTTGACAGTGGCCGGACCCATGTGCCGGATGGCCCGCGCCATATTCGCCGGTTCAATGTTGATAATAAGGGCAAATTGAGCGGTGGCGAGGTCTTTGCCGATGGCGGCAACCACGACGGGCTGCGGCTCGACGAAGACGGCCGGGTGTGGACCAGCGCGACCGATTGCGTGCAGTGCTTTGAGCCGGACGGAACATTGCTGGGCGAAATCCAGATCGGCGAGCCGGTATCGAACGTCTGCTTCGGCGGCCCGAAGCGCAATCGGCTGTTCATCACGGCGACGACGAGCGTCTATGCGGTGATGCTGGCGGTGAACGGAGCGAAGACGTTCTGACGCCGTCGACTTATGGGGTCTGGGGCCTGCGGCCCCAGAATCTTCATAACTTTTCTGTTTTCGGCCCTTCGGGCCGGAACAGAAAAGATTTCAAGGTTTTGTGGGGTAACGGACCCCACACCCCGTAGGTCTACAGCGTTAGACGCCTGCCTCCATTCGCGCCGTCTCATACACCTCCGCCGCCTCCATCCACTCGGCCTCCAGCACCACCATCTGCTCTTCCAGACGCGCCTTGTCCTTGCCGAACGCCACCGCCTTGTCCGGCGACTTCACATATAGCTCTGCGTCGCCCAGCTTCAGGTCCAACAGCTTGATCTGGTTCGACAATGCCTCGATCTGCCGTTCCAGGTCGTCGGCCTTCTTCTTCAGGGGCGCGATCGCATTCCTGGCCGCCGCTGCCGCCTTGCGCGCCTCCTTGGAATTGACCTGCGCCGGCCGGTCCTTGCCCGCCGCGGCCGCTTCCTCGCGCGTCGCCGTCTTGGCGCGCTCGATGACGAGCTTGGCATAGTCGTCCATGCTGCCGGTGAACGGCTTCACCGTCCCCTGGTCGACCAGCCACAGCTTGTCCGCCACCAGCTCGATCAGCGAGCGGTCGTGGGTGATCATCAAAACCGCGCCCTCGTAGTCGTTGAGCGCGTCGAGCAGCGCCCGCCGGCTGTCGATATCGAGGTGGTTGGTCGGTTCGTCGAGGATCAGCAGGTGCGGCCGGTCCATGGCCACCATGTTGAGCAGCAGGCGCGCCCGCTCGCCGCCCGACAGGTCCTTGACCTTGGTCTCGACCTTTTCCGCTGTCATGCCGAACGAGCCCAGCCGGGCGCGGCGCTTGGCCTCGGTCTCGTCGGGCCGAGCACGGCGGATCATTTCCAGCGGCGTATCCTCGGGATCCATGGCCTCGATCTGGTGCTGGTGGAACCAGGCGACGGTCATGCGCCGGTCGCGCCACTGCGTGCCGTGGCTTTCCAGCAGGGCGCCGGCCAGCAGCTTGGCGAAGGTCGACTTGCCGGCGCCGTTGACCCCCAGCACACCGATACGGTCATCGGGATCGAGGCGCAGGTTCATATGCCGCAGGATGACGGTGTCGCCATAGCCCGTGCTGGCGTCGTCGAGCCGCAGGACCGGCGGCGACAGCTGCTTTTCCGGCGACGGCAGCATGAACGGCGCGACGCGGTCCTGGATGGTGGCGGCGATAGGTGGCAGCTTGGCCAGCTTCTTCATCCGCGACTGGGCCTGGGCGGCCTTGGATGCCTTGGCCTTGAACCGGTCGATGAAGCTTTGCAGGTGGGCGCGTTCGGCCTCCTGCTTGGCCTGGTTGGCGGCGTTGAGGCGCGCCTTTTCCGCCCGCATGCGCTCGAAATCGTCATAACCGCCGGTATACAGGTCCAGCTTCTGGCCGGCGACGTGGACGATGGCGTCGACCGACTCGTTGAGCAGGTCGCGGTCATGGCTGATCATCAGGGCGGCGTTGGGGTAGCGCTTCAGCCGCGATTCCAGCCACAAGGCGCCTTCGAGGTCGAGATAGTTTGTCGGTTCGTCGAGCAGCAGCAGGTCGGGTTCAGCCAGAAGTGCGCCGGCCAGGGCCGCCCGCATACGCCAGCCGCCGGAGAAGTCCGAGATCGGCCGCGTCAGGTCGGCGGTGCTAAATCCAAGGCCCGACAGGATTTCGGCGGCGCGGGAGGGGGCGCGGTCGGCGCCGATGGCATAGAGGTCGTGGTGGATTTCGGCCTGGTGGATCGGATCGGCGGTTTCAAGCTCGGCCAGCAGCCTGGCGCGGCGGGTATCGATGGCCAGCACGGCGTCGATGAGGTGTTGCGGCGAGGCGGCGATTTCCTGGTCGACGCTGGCGACGCGCCAGTTTTTCGGCGTGGTGATGTCGCCGCCGCCGGGTTGGGCGTGGCCGAGGATCAGCTTGAACAGGGTCGACTTGCCGACGCCGTTGAGGCCCACCAGTCCGGCCTTGGTGCCCGGCGTCAGCACCAGGGACGCATTGTCGAAAAAACGGCGGCCATAGGCGTCGTAGGTCAGGCCGGTGATCTGCAACATACGCGAAAACTTTATGAAAGCGGGGTTGGCGAAAGCGATGCGCCTCGCTATAAGCCCCAGTGTCAGAAATCAAAAGAGTGCGGCGCAACATTTTTGACGGCTTATTGCCGCACTCTTTTGAGTTCTGACACAAACTCTTAGAAAAAATCATCCCGCTCTTTTGAAGAAAAAGAGCGGGTGGAACGCAAACGCAACATAAAACGGATACTCCATGTCCCGCACCTTCTCGATCATCAAGCCCGACGCCACGCGCCGCAACATCACCGGCAAGATCAACGCCGTCATCGAAGACGCCGGCCTGCGCATCGTGGCCCAGCGCCGCGTGCACATGACCAAGGCGCAGGCTGAGCAATTCTACGGCGTCCACAAGGAGCGTCCGTTCTTCGGCGAGCTGGTCGGCCAGATGACCGCCGAGCCGGTCGTCGTCCAGGTGCTGGAAGCCGACAACGCCGTGCCGAAGTACCGCGAAGTCATGGGCGCGACCAATCCGGACAACGCGGCCGAAGGCACGATCCGCAAACTGTTCGCCCTGTCGATCGGCGAAAACAGCGTGCACGGTTCGGACTCGGATGAGAACGCGGCGATCGAGATCGCGCAGTTCTTCACCGAAGACCAGATCGTCGGCTAAATTTCCGGGGTGTGGGGGTGAGAAGCGCCGGTTTGCTCCCGGAGCAAACCGGATGAAATCGAGACTAAATGTCTCGATTTCCGCGCCGAACGCCCGGAGCCATGCGGAGGGCGGCCCCACGTTCCTTCCCTGCAAGAAAACAGCCCCATCCCCCTTCGGGATGCGGGCTTTTTTCTTGCATTGCAGGTCGCGGTCCGGGGCTCGCTTCCCCGACAGTTATCCGCGGTCTTTTCTTGGTTGGATAAAGCCCCTCACCCCATCGGCGGCGCTTCTGCGAAGCTTGCCTCTCGTCCTCTCCCCTTAAAAGGGGAGAGGTGGGATTAGGCCGATCGGTTCGACAGCACCTTCCGCACCGCTTCCGGATACAGCCTGTGCTCCTCGACCAATACCCGCGCCGCCAGCACTTCGGCTGTGTCGCCCGCCAGGACCGGCACGCGCGCCTGGAGGATGATCTCGCCCTCGTCAACGCCGGGGCTGACCCAATGCACCGTCGCCCCATGCTCGGCCGCCTCGGCGGCGATGGCGCGCTCGTGGGTGTGCAAGCCCTTGAATTCGGGTAGCAAGGCTGGGTGGATATTGATCATCCGGCCGTTCCACTGCTCGACCAGCCACGGCGTCAGGATGCGCATATAGCCGGCAAGGCAGATGAACTCGACGCCCGCCTCGCGCAGTTCTGCGTCGATGACGCGCTCATGCGCCTCGCGGTCACCCTTGAACGGCCGGTGATCGACGGCCAGCGTCTTGATGCCCTGTTTCGCCGCCCACTCCAGCCCCGCCGCCGCCGAATCGTTGGACACGACCAGGACGAACTCGGCCGGGAAATCGTCCGCGCGGGCAGCCTCGACAAGCGCCGTCATGTTGCTGCCGCGTCCGGAGATGAAGATGGCGGCCTTGGTGCGGGGGTTGGTCATCGCGGGGTCCAGAAGGAAATGTCGGCGCGATCAACCACGCCCGGCGACACGGCGCAAGCTGGAGCGAAATAAATTAAAGTGAAATCGAAGTGCCCTTTCCTTCCCCGTTTACGGCAACGTCGTTGCGAGAAAGGTGTCGGCGCGTTAGCGGCGACGGAAGGGGGATTACTGACGGCAGGTTTCCCCCTTCTGTCATTTCGCTGCGCTCAATGCCACCTTCCCCGTAAACGGGGAAGGAAAGGGCACGCTGGCTTCATAAAAAATCATAACGATCTAGGTTTCGTCGCCGCGCGGCGCGTCGATCGGCGTGATGGTCTGCCAGCCGAGATCGGTCAGGCCCTCGAGCGGCTGGTAACGCGCCTTGTAGTCCATCTTGGGCGAGCCCTTCACCCAGTAGCCGAGATAGACGTAGTCATAGCCGGCGCGGCGCGCCTGGTCGACGTGGTCGAGGATGATGAAGCGGCCGAGGCTGCGCGACATCAGCGCCGGATCGTAGAAACTGTAGACCAGCGACAGCCCGTCATTGAGCGCGTCGACCAGCACGCAGGCGACCAGGCGCCCGTCAAGCCGGTATTCGATCAGATGCGTGCGGACGAGGGTATCCTCGATCATGGCGACGAGGTCGGGCCAGGTCATGTCCATCATGCCGCCGTCGGGATGGCGCGCCTTGAGGTACAGTTGCAGCAAATCGAACTGCTCGCGGCTGGCCTCGGCCTCGACAAAGCTCTTGGAGAGGTCGGTATTGGCCTTGACGACACGGCGGTCCGACCGCGTCATCTCGTAGCGCTTGACCGGGATGCGTACGCTCTGGCACGCGCGGCAGGTCTGGCAGGCAGGGCGGTAGGCGATGTTCTGCGAGCGGCGGAAGCCGATGGCCGACAACTGGTCATTGATGCCGATGGCTTCGAGCGGTGGCAGGTGGACGAAGACCTTGCGCTCCTCCTGGCCGGGCAGGTACGGGCACGGACCGGGAATGGTCAGATAGTATCTGAGTTTTCGCCCCGGAAAATGCTCACTCATCGCTCAAATACCCACGCGCCGACGGGCACAGTTGAACCCAATTCTCGTGTTCCCGCAAGGCCATAACAAGGCGGCCACGCCCTCAATGTATGTTTTTCGCCGTAACAGGCAAGGTCGTGCCCTATAGCGAGGGATTTTGCGGCAGGACCGGCGCTTCCCTGAGGAGAACAATGGCGATGCGGCGGTTGCCGGCCAGAGACGGATCGTCGGGGTACAGCGGTTCCTTGGCGGCCTTGCCCTGGATCTGGGCGACGCGGTCCTGGTCGACGCCGGCGGATTGCAGTACGGCGCGGGCGGCGTCGGCGCGGCCCATGGACAACGCCCAGTCGGCGGGGTTCTGACCCGACTGTCCGGCGACGCCGGAGGTATGGCCGGTGATCGAGATGCGGTTGGGCAGGCGGTTGATGACCTTTGCCACCGCCCGCAGCAGAAGCTTGCAGCGGTCGTTGGGCTGGGTCGAGTTCTCGTTGAACATCGAACGCCCTTCCTGGTCGATCAGCTGGATGCGCAGACCCTCGGGCGTCTGGTCGACAAGGATGTTCTTCGACAGCTCGGCCAGTTCGGGCATGTCCTGCAATGACTGGCGCAGGGATTCCGCCGCGCTCTGGAAGCTGTCCTGTTCCTGTTTCTGGGCGTCGGTTTCCGAATCGGCGGGCACGCCGGCCTTGCCGGTCTGGCCGGTATTCTGCGCCTGGTCGTTGTTCGACTGGCTGTCGGGCGATTTCGGCGCCAGCTGCTCTATGAAGGACATGGTGCCCTCCTGCTTGTCGCCGTCCTTGCCGATGGCGTCGCCGCTCAGGATGCTTCCCGAGCCGGAGGTCGCCTGCGACACATTGGCCGGGGCGAAGTAGTCGGCGACGCCGCGCTTCTGCTCCGGGCTGGTCGTATTGATCAGCCACATCAGCAGGAAGAAGGCCATCATGGCGGTGACGAAGTCGGCATAGGCGACCTTCCAGGCGCCGCCGTGGTGACCGCCGCCGCCGCCCTTCTTGATCTTCTTGATGATGATGGGCGCGTCGCGGCTGGCCATGAATTTCCCGGACAAAAGACCAGGCGACCTTAAGGGGGGTAACCTTAACAGGGCGTTGAAAGCCTTTGCAAAGCCGCATATTTCGCTTGGAAAACCCGCCGCCTTGCCCGTATAGCTGGCATAAAGGGACGCAACATATGGACACCAAGGCCTTGAGATACACGCTCGGCGGTTTCGCCACCGGGGTCTGCGTCATCACCGTGCCCGATCCCGACCACGTCGCCGGCCATGTGCTCGGCATGACCGCCAATTCCTTCACCTCGGTGTCGCTCGATCCGCCGCTGATCTCGTGGTGCCTCGATCGCAAGGCGCACCGTTACGCCGTCTACGCCGCAGCAAAGACCTTCGGCGTCAATATCCTCAGCGGAACCCAGTCGGCCCTGTCGCGGCGCTTCGCCGGCGGCAATGCCCACGTCGTGCCGCAGGAAGGCCTGATCAGCGCGGACCATCCCTTGCGCTTCAACCATGTAATCGGCTTCCTGTCGTGCGAGCTGTTCGAGGCGCGCGAATTGGGCGACCATTTGCAGATCATCGGGCGGGTGACGGCCTTCGACCGCGACACCGAGGTGCCGGGCCTGACCTTTTTCAAGGGCCAGTACGGCCAGATAGGAGGCGCGCTGTGAAACTGTGTTTCGCCGGACTGGGCGTCATGGGCGGGCCGATGGCCGGGCATCTGGTCAAGGCCGGGCACGAGGTCACCGGCTATAACCGCAGCCACGCCAAGGCCGAGGCCTGGGCCATGAACTATGGCGCAGCCTGGACCGGCACCATCGAGGAAGCCGTCGCCGGAGCGGACGCCCTGCTGCTGTGTGTCGGACGCGACGACGATGTCCGCGACCTGCTCAGATGGGCCTTGCCGCACGTCAATTCCGGCGCGCTGATCATCGATCACACCACGACTTCGGCGGTATTGGCGCACGCCATGGCGCTGGAGGCCGCGGCCAAGGGTGTGACCTTCTACGACGCGCCGGTGTCGGGCGGGCAGGCGGGGGCGGAAAACGGCCAGCTCGCCATCATGGTTGGCGGCGAGGCGTCGCGCTTCGCCGACGTGACCGAGCTCGTCAAGCCGTACACCAAGTCGATTACCCGCCTGGGCGAGGCCGGGGCAGGCCAGACCGCCAAGATGTGCAACCAGATCGCCATTGCCGGTGCGGTCCAGGGCGTCGCCGAGGCGCTGCACTTCGCCCGCTGCGCCGGGCTTGACGTGGACGACGTCCTGCAGGCCATTTCCGGCGGAGCGGCCGGGTCGTGGCAGATGTCCAACCGCTGGAAGACGATGAACGAAGGCCGGTACGACTTCGGTTTCGCCGTCGACTGGATGCGCAAGGACCTCGGCATCGCTCTCGACGAAGCGCGGCGCAACGGCGCGCACCTCGCCCTGGCGGCCCTGGTCGACCAGCTCTATTCCGAGGTCCAGGCCATGGGCGGCAACCGCTGGGATACGTCGAGCCTGCACGCCCGTCTGGAAGCGCGGCGGAAATAAGCTAAAAAAAAGAAGGCATACGCCAGAGCCGGATTGTCCCGTCCTGGCTGATCGAGCCAAGGGTGTTGCCGTTCCCTGAAATGGCGATCGCGCTTATCACACCGGTATGGCCGGTCAGAGACTGGGCCAGTTTGCCGTTGCCGACATTCCACACCCTGAGGTCGCCATCCCAGCAGCCGCCAATCAACAGCCGGCCGTCACGCGAAAAAACGATATTGCTGGTAATGGTAAATCCGCCTGGGAATTGATGGGTTCTGACGCCTGTTCTGGCGTTCCAGAATGCGATTGTGTTTTCCGACAGTACCGCGGCGACTTGGCTACTATCGGGCGTAAAAGCGGCTCTCCAAACATCATTCTTATTCTTATACAGCCATATTCCACTACTGACGTCCCATACATTCCCATACCTTTCCAAAGACGCCACGGTCCGGCCATCTGGGGAGAAGTGAATATCTCTATCGTAGCTGGAAAAGGATTTCAAAATCTGTCCGGTATTGACCTCCCAAAGCTTGACCATGCCGTTTTTACTGTCGGTGGAAGCAATTATCCGGCTATCCGGCGATATAGCCAGTTTCTCGCCCATGCTCGAAAGAAAATCATAGCGAGATCTATTTTCGTCTGCGTAGGAAAATGTCCGTATAACGGTCCCGGTAGCAACATCCCAGACAATAACGCCACGTTTGATAATTTTTGGATCGGATTTTCTATCATCGTAACAGGCGGCCAAGAATTGTCCATCGGGGGAAAACACCGGTGCGCCCTCGACGTTTTTGGGCGTTGAATGCTCCTTGTTACTAACCGTGTTAATGACTCTAATGATACCCTCATTGGAAAAGGCGCATAACTTACCGTCAGCAGACAACGCTATTTCGCCGCGGTACTCAGCGAGGCCGGTTATCAAGGTTCGCGGTTTTTCATCAATCCGGCCCAGCCACGGCAGTCCGACGGCTGCCGATGTGGCGGTTAGCGCCGCGCCGACGGCGACGCTTCCCCACATCATCTGACGGCGCGAAAAACGCGCCTGGAAGGACTGCCACATCGCTGCATCCGGCGGGGGATCACGGTGCGGTGCGGCTTCCGCCCCGGCTTCTCCGGTCTCCATCTCAATTGGTTTGGCTGCCGGTGATGCGGCGGGTGGCGTGCCGGTTTCCGCTTCCATGACCGCGGCGGCCACGGGCGCCGGCGCATCGGGTTCCCGGAGTTGCAGGAGTTGCCTGATCACTTGCGTCAGGTGGTCGAAATGCCGCGCCATCGGCGGGGTGAAGGCGTCGAGCCAGTGCGGCGTGCTGATAAAATATTCTAGCGAATCCGTCGGCTGCACATTCTCGATGCGCATCGGAATGATAAGTATGCCCTTGTTCACGGCGCGCTCGACCTCGCGCCGGATTTGCGGGGAGGTATTGGCGCTCGACGAGAAGACGAGCACCATCACCTTGCTGGCGGTGATCGCTCGGATGATCGATTCGCCCCAATCAGCGCCGGGCAGGATGTCGCGCGGCGCGACCCAGCAACGGATGCCGGCGTTTTCGAGCGCGGCGCAGGCGGCGTCAGCCATCGGCTTGTCTTTACTGGAATAGCTGAGAAATACGTCGTGAGCCATCACCCCAGCCTCCGCGCGAGTAACTTTATCAAATCATGACACTGGTAGGTTGTAAACAGTTCCTCCCTGGAGCATCTGTCCTTGAGCTTCTCCGAAACCGGACGTGGTCTTCCTGTGAAGGCTTGCCTTCTCCGGCGTTTCTCCCAATAGTCGCGGCCTCACAGCCACGCAGGGACGCAATGGCGCAGCAATTCTACGATCTCGACGCGGTCCCGGAGCCGGAAGGCGACCGCCGGCCGCTGATCGGCGATAATCGCCGGTTGCTCCATGTCGCCATCGCGCTCGGCGCTATCCTCACCGTGTGGAAGTTCGCCATGGGCCATGTCACCCACGTTTTGTGGGACGAGGCGCACTTCGTCATGTCGGGCCAGCATCTGGAACTGGCCTATCCCGACATTCCGGCAGGATATCCCTGGCTGGCCAGGCTGGGGACTAGTTTGTTCGGTTGGTCGATCGGCCCCTTGCGCCTCATCGCGCTTGTCATCGCCATGGCCATTCCCGCCGCTGTCTGGTTTGCCGCCAGGCCGGTGACGACCGAACGCAACGCCACCTGGGCGGCCATCGTCGCCATGATCATCCCGGCGGTGACCTTCAACGGCACAATTTTTTATCCTGAAGGCGGCCTGCAGTTGCTGCTCGCCCTGATGTGCGGCTGCCTGGTCCGCGCCATCGACAAGGACGAGTTAAAATGGTGGGCCCTGGCGGGCGTATGCGCCGCGTTCGGCCTGCTGGTCCACTACCGTTTCATGGTGCCCGGCCTGGCGGTGGTGGTCTATATGCTGGCCAATGCCCGCGGGCGCGGACTATGGCTGAAGCCAGGCCCTTACATAACCGCCGCCATCGCCACGGCCGGCATGCTGCCCGCCCTTATCTACAACGTCCAGCACGCCTGGCCGGCGGTGCAGTTCCACGTCCTCAACAGGCCGCAGTACGGCTTCGATCTGAAATACGTGTTCAGCGTCCTCCAGACCCAGATCCTGATGGGCACGCCGGTGCTGTTCGTCGCCTTCGTCTGGGCGGCCAAGGTTTCCGGTTACGACGACCGCGACAAGGCGGGCGCGCTGCTCGGCTGGCTCAGCGCCGTCATCTTCCTGTTCTACGTCCTGCAGGCGCCGTTCAACAAGCGGGTCATGCCGCACTGGCCGTGGCTGGCCTTCATTCCGCTCATCCCCTATGTGCCGGGTGTCCTGATCGCCTATGCCGACAGGGCGGTGACGGCCTCGGCGCGGACGGGACGGGTCGTGCTGGTCGGGCTCGCGCCTGTGCTGGCCGTGGCCATGTGCGCCGGCGACTCTTACGTCGAATATGCCCAGGCCAAGGCCATTCCCCTGCCGGAGTGGCTGGGCTCGCTGACCGACAACAAGAAGGAAGACTGGCAAAGGCTTGAACCCGACCTCGAAGGCGCCCTGGCCGTCGCCAGTCAACGTTTCGGGCCGGGCGCTGTCATCGCCACCAGCGGCCACCGCACCGCCGTCCACCTCGAATTTCCCGGCCAGCGCGGCCGCAACGTCTATACGCTCGATGAACCCTACGACCTGCAAAGCCGGTTTGTGGTGGCGCGGCAAATGTGGGGCCTGGACCGTGCCTCCCTGATGCGGAAGGAAGCAGGGAAGGGCGTGGTGCTGGTCCTGACCGAGCCGGTGACCTTCTATCACGTTCCGGATGAGGTCAAATTCTACCAGTCACTGTGCACGCAGTTCGGAGATATCCAGCCTTACAAGGTGGCGACCTTGCCGCCCGGCCGCGTGGCGCTGCGCATGTTCACGGCGCGCGTCGGCGGTGCGCCCTCCGCAGGCGTCTGTCCGCTGCTGCCGAGGCTCTACATCGCGCGGCCCTATCGCGGCGATACCCTGCGCAAGGACGACCATGGCCATTATTTCGGCATGGCCGCCGATCCCATCGGCATCAAGGCGGTCGATATACTGATCGACGGCAAGGTGGCGGCGCATACCCGCTACGGCCTTGATCCCGAAGGCTATCATGCCCCCGATGCGTTGAAGTTCGATCCCAACTGGCCGCGCGTGCAGTACGACTGGGATTTTCCGTCGGGAGCCATCGCCCACGGGACCCATGCCCTCAGCATCCGCGCCACGCGCAGCGACGGCACAACCGAGGACAGCGACCCGGAGACGCTGTTCATCGATTAAAGGAAGGGTTTTTGCCCACAGATTGGCACAGATTTAGCACAGATTATTTCGAGTTTGAGGCGTCGTCCGTGCTGATTCAAGCACGGATTCGACCGCGAAGCGGTCAGTTTGAGCTAACAATTGTACTTAGGACGGATCGCGCTCCTTCGTCATTTCAAGCCTTCAGCTTCTCCGCCACGTCGCGGGCGAAATAGGTCAGGATGCCGGAAGCACCCGCGCGCCTGAAGGCCAGCAGGGTTTCCATGACCGCGCGGTCTTCGTCCATGAAGCCTTTCTCGACGGCGGCCTTGATCATGGCGTATTCACCGCTGACCTGGTAGACGAAGGTCGGCATCTTGAACGTTTCCGCCACGCGCCGGACGATGTCGAGATAGGGCAGGCCAGGCTTGACCATGACCATGTCGGCGCCCTCGGCGATATCCATGGCGACCTCGCGCAGGGCCTCGTCGGAATTGGCCGAATCCATCTGGTAGGTCTTCTTGTCGCCTTTCAGCGCCCTGACACCGATGGCATCACGATAGGGACCGTAAAAGGCCGAGGCGTACTTTGCGGCGTAGGACATGATCAGGGTGTCCTGGTGGCCGCGCGCCTCCAGCATCCGGCGGACGGCCAGGACGCGGCCGTCCATCATGTCCGACGGCGCGACGATATCGGCCCCGGCCTCGACCTGGACGCGGGCCTGTTCGACGAGCATGTCGACGGTCTTGTCATTGTTGATCTTGCCGTCGATGAGCAGGCCGTCGTGGCCGTGGTCGGTATAGGGATCGAGCGCCACGTCGACCAGCAGGCCGATCTCCGGCACGGCGGCCTTGATGGCGCGGCAGGTTTGGGGGATCAGGCCCTGGGGATCGACGGCGGCTTTCGCATCGGACGTGCGGATGCTTTCGCTCAAGTGCGGAAACAGCGCCAGGACGCGGATGCCGAGATCGCGGGCAAGGCGGGCTTCGTTGACGGCTTCGGCCACGCTAAGGCGGTCGACGCCCGTGAGCGAGCCGATCGGCTCGCGGGCGACATCGCGATCATGGACGAAGATCGGCCAGATCAGATCGGATACATGTATCCGATTTTCCGCCACCAGATCGCGAATCCACGCGCCCTGACGCAGCCGGCGCGGACGGGCGAGGGGAAAGGCGGCGGGGTTGGGGAAGGACATGTCGGTGCTCCGGGTTAGAGCATTTCCGAATAAATCAAATCGCGGAAATGCTCTAAATTTTGGTTTGTCGCGCAACCTATCCGAAACGTGCCCATGGGCTTGCATGGCACTTTTCGGGTTGCGCTACGGCCGGAGCATTAGGCCGATTGCGTCCGATGTTCAAGAATGGGGCTCAAGGTGGAAAGGCGGCGGCGCCGTTGAGCAGGGCGGCGCGCGACAGGCGCGGAGGCGTCATGAAAGCCGGCGCCGGCGCGGGAATAGTTGAGGGCGCAAGGCTTGGCGTCGCGGGCGTTGTCTCGGCCGGCGCCGGGTCCTGGGGCGCCGGTATGGGTTGGGCCTTGCCGTGCGTCGCCAGATCGCGAAGCGTGTCTTCGAGACCGTGCACCCAGGAATCGAGATCGTCGTCGAGTTCGGGTGACGGATTGGCGGCACAGATGTCGTCCGCCCGGGCGATGATGCCGGCGAGGCGGCGGGCCGGCTTGGGCGGCAGGTACAGCTGGGACAACATGCGGTCGGCGGACAGGGCGTACCGGAAGGCGCGTTCGCTTTCGAGGAAGTTTCTCGGCATCGGCAGGGCCTGGGTGCGGGCCATCACCTGATCGGCCAGGTCGCGAAAGGCGAGGCGGGCGGCCCTGGCCGGGCGCGGGGCATGGGCGTCGTCGCCGGCGTCTTCGAGCACGGCCACGCGCTGGAGGACGCGATCGCCGATCGTGATGGCGCGGGTGGCGCGTTCGGCGTCGCGGTAGCTGGCGGGCATGCCAAAGGCCTGGACGGCGTGGGAGACGGCTGCGACGAAATCGCCGAGCATGTCGCGGCGCGCCTGGAGGGCGGCGGCATCGGTGACAGAGGGGGAAAGGGCGCTGGCCATGGCCGTAGCATGCACGCGTTTTGCGGGGAGCGGACAAGTTCACGGTTTGGACGTGCTGGTTCCTTGCGGCAAAGGGGATGGCGCACTCGGAAGGCGGGGACAAGGGGCTGGCGTGCAGGGCCGGCGATTATGACATCGCCTTGGCCATGTCGCGGAGGGTTTCGCAGGTGTTGAGGTTGCGGGCGGTCATGTCGGCTTTCAGGCACTGGCTGAGTTTTTCGATCAGCTTTGAGCGGCCGACGCCATCGGGGGCGTAGACATAGAAGCATTCATCGGTGAGATGGTATTGCTCGTTACCGGCCTTGAAGCCGTCCATCTTGGCGGTGTCGGCCTTCTGGATCGGGCCCTGGATGAAGAACAGGTGCTGGGCCTTGCCCTGGTGTTCGTGGTCCTTGAACGGGTTGGCGTTCATCAGCTTCTCGATGTGCGGCAGGGTGATCAGGAACAGGTTGGAGTGGAAGCCGAAATTCTTTTCGACGAGGGCTTCGATCATCGCCTTGAGGTCGTCGTGGCCGCGGCCGGAGCGGAACAGGACATTGCCGCTGGCGATATAGGTCTTCACATCCTCAAGGCCCTCGGCCTGCAGAAGCCGTACCAGCTCTTTCATCGGCATGCGGTTGCCGCCGATATTGATGCCGCGAAAAAGGCCGATCCAAACGGTACCGGAAGACATGATGAACTCCGTCGAGTTATCCAGCCGGCGGGTCGCCGGTGCGACAAAGTGCGCGTGCCATAGAGCCAAAAAGCGATGGCCATCGCAATGCATTTGGCGCAAAATCCCGGCCACCGGCGCATTTTACGCTCTTTTTGAGGGCGATGCGCTTGCCTGCGGGGCGTGGCGGAGTTATCTGCCGGTTATGTCCGGAGTGTCTGGTTTGATGGATTACAATGCCGCGTTCGAAGCCGCCGTCGCCGCCGTGCGCAACGAAGGCCGGTATCGCGTGTTCGCCAACCTGAAGCGCCGCGCCGGCCAGTTTCCGCGCGCCACCCATATCCGCGACGACGGCTCCGAGCATGAAGTGACCGTATGGTGCTCGAACGACTATCTCGGTCAGGGCCAGAACCCGGTCATTCTCGACGCCATGCACAGGGCCATCGACGAGGTCGGCTCGGGTTCGGGCGGCACGCGCAACATTTCCGGCACCAGCTTCTACCACAACCAGCTCGAAGCCGAACTGGCCGACCTGCACCGAAAGGAAAAGGCGCTGGTCTTCACCTCCGGCTATGTCGCCAACGAGGCGACGCTGCAGACCCTGCAGAAGATCCTGCCCGGCCTGATCGTCTTTTCCGATGCCTACAACCACGCCTCGATGATCGAAGGCATCCGCAACGGCCGCGGCGAACGCCACATCTTCCGCCACAACGACCTGGAGCATCTCGAATCGCTGCTCCGGTCGGCGCCCGCCCACGCGCCGAAGCTGATCGCGTTCGAGTCGGTCTATTCGATGGACGGCGACATTTCCGACATCGCCGGCACGGTCGCCCTGGCCAAAAAATACGGCGCCTTGACCTATCTCGACGAAGTCCACGCCGTCGGCCTCTACGGCCCGCGCGGCGCCGGCGTCGCCGAACGCGACGGAGTCATGGCGCAGGTCGACATCATCGAAGGCACGCTCGGCAAGGCGTTCGGCCTGATGGGCGGCTACATCGCCGGCACGGCGGCCCTGTGCGACGCCATCCGGCTGTGGGCGTCGGGCTTCATCTTCACCACCTCGATGCCGCCGGCGATCGCGGCGGGCGCGGCGGCCAGCGTGCGCTGGCTCAAGGACCACAACGAAAAGCGCATTGCCCACCAGGAGCGGGCGCAGACCCTGATGTCGCGCTTCAAGGCCGTCGGCATCCCGGTCTTCCCGTCGGTGTCGCATATCGTGCCGGTGCTGGTCGGCTCGGCCTCTCATTGCAAGATGATCTCGGACGTGCTGCTGGGCGACTTCGGCGTCTATGTCCAGCCGATCAACTATCCGACCGTGCCCAAGGGCACCGAACGCCTGCGCTTCACGCCATCGCCGGACCATACCGACGCCATGATGGATCATCTGGTCGAGGCCATGGACAAGCTGTGGACGCATTGTAACGTCGCACGCCTCCCCAGCGTCGCCTGAACGCCTGTAATCCGTTTCAACCCGATCTTGTGATCACGGGCAACTTGACTTGGCCCTGCGACGGGTAGAGTCTTGCCGGTGGATGGACATTCGGGAGGGTTCATGCGTCGCCTTGTTCTGATCGCACTCGCCGCCGGCTTGCTGCCTGTCGCCGCCCACGCCGGCGATATACGCGGCATCTACAATTACGAGCGGCCGATCTCGGGCCTCGATCCGGCCCTGCCGTGCTCGCAGCTCAAGGGCTATATCCAGCACGTCAAGATGGACCTCAGCATCATCCGCAGCAACCGGACCATCGTCGGCGGCGGGCCCATCAATACCGATACCTCGGCGGCCCATTCCGGCGACAACTGGAGCGACGTTCACAATGCCGACGGCAGCACCAGCAATGGCGCCGGCTACTATGCGACGGACTACCGCGGCCCTTCCCGCGACCCCGACGAAGCGGTCGAGGATAACGCCCGGCTGAGCCTCGACTACCTGAACGGCCTCAAGTCGACCTGCACCGCCGATAGTTGACAGTGGACACATGGCGGATTCGGGCTCATCCTGGAGCCATGAACCTGGCGCGCATCATCTTCTTCACCGACCGCATCGACGAGATGACGGCGTTTTATCGCCGCCATTTCGGCCTCGAGCTCGTCACCGACGAGCCGGAATGGAAGGAACTCGACGCCGGCGGCTGCCGCATCGCGCTGCACGCCGGGTCGAAGGGCAAGCCTAACAGCCGCACGCCCAAGATCGCCTTCAAGTGCGACGACGTGCCGGCCAAACGCGAGCAACTGGTCGACAGTGGCGTGGCCATGGGCAAGCTGTGGGCCGGCAAGATCAGCTTCAGCGACGGCGTCGACCCGGACGGCAACGCCTTTCAGATATCCAACCGGTGACGGCCATGGGCGACGTCTATCTCGAACTGCAACGCAACGGGGCCTATCTCAAATGCACCGCCGTCGACGCCGGCACCGGCGAGGAGGCGGTGGCGGTCGGCCCGGCCAACGACCCCGAAGGCGTCAAGCGGCTGGCGGTCATGAAGCTGCAGAACCGGTTGCGCACCGCGAAACCAGGCGGCCGCGGCATTACCGTCTGATCACAGGCCGGTTGACGGCGTGCTCGGCGTCTGGCTGGCCAGGTACGCCTTGCCGCGCGCGATGGCGTCGGTGATCCTGGGATCGCTGATGCCGGCGGCTGAAGCGTTGGGCGACACGCCGGTGCAGGCGGTTTCGACGATGGCGTAGCCGATGGTGCCGGCGGTCGCGGGCTTATAGTCGGTGTCGCTGGTGGGCGTTGAGGCGCCGATCGAACCGTCGTCGGCGACGATCGCGGTCCAGCCGGTCACCATGCTGTGGTCGGCGCACTTCATCTTCTCGCCGGACTCGACCATCAACGTGCTGCCGTCGTCGGCTATGACCATCCACAGGATGGTGGCTTCGGCGGCGCCGGCGCCGGTCTTGGTGCTGGCCTTGTCGAGGAAGACGATGCGCGTCGGGCTGGCGTCGACGGGCACCCAAGGATCGGCCAGGGCGGGCGTGGCGGCCAGGGCGAGGGCGAAGAGGGCGGGAAAGAGGACATGTTTCATTGGGCGAAGAACCTTCCGGCGAAATTGAAGGCGTCGGCGACGCTGTCGAAGGAAATAGTCTGGCCGTCGGGTCCCTTCGGCGCGCCGTCGCAGGTGGCGGCCGCCAGTTCCCGGCCAAGCGACCCATCAGGCGTCGGCTTCATGACATTGTCAAGCATGTCGCTGTGGCCGGTCGTGCCGGACGCGTCGATCGCCGTCTGCTCCATCTGCGCGATCTGGTAGGTCTTGCAGTCGGCGCGGATGCGCAGCAGGAACGAGTCGAGATGGCCGTCGCCGCCGGGCCTGAGGATCAGGAAGACGATGCGCGTATCGCCGTCGACCCAGTCGGTGCTGCCGCGATCCATCAGCACCAGCTGCGCCGGCGTCGCGTCGACGGCTTCGTAGGGCCCGATGGTGCCGATTGGGGGGATGTCCTGGGCGAAAACGGGCAGGGCAAAGATGGCCAGAGCAAAGATGGGCAGGGTCGCGGCGAGAGCGAAGGCGCGCATGAAGGCTTCCGATATCTGAAGATCCACCCCGGAACCTCGGACGCTACGGGAAGGGCGGGCCGGCGGCAACCCCTGAACAGGGGGCTACGGGGGGTACGGCGCCTTCGGATCGTGCAGGGCCCGCAAGGCGGCGATGACGGCGGGATCGGTCACGACATAGGCCGTGAAATGATGGCGGCGGCCGTTGAACAGCAGGGGCGCCGGATTGCGCCGCACCCCGCCGGCGAAGAAATCGATATGGCCATGGCGTACGCCCGACCCACTGTCGGTCACCATGACGTAGCCGTCGTGGATGAAGGTCCTGCCGTGACCATCGCGCATCGTCCTGCCGCGCAGTTCGGGAATGTAAAGGACCGTCCCGGGCGGAAAGACGCGGCGGTCGGCGGCAACCGAGCGGAACGGCACCATGCGGTAGCGCTCAGCCGAACCGACGCCCCAGGGCGCTTTCTTGCTGACCGTGTGCCGGTTGACCATGTGGTACCACGAGCCGTAGACCGGCACGGCGGTCCCCGGCTCCGCAGGCGCGGGCAGGGCGAAGTCGTCGGCGCGGGCGGCTCCGGCGCTCAGCAGAACCGCCGCCAAGGCGAAAAATGCGCTTTTCATCGCCCGAATGTAACCCGGAGCGCCGCCGCGGTCGATAAGTCTTGTCCGGCGGTTGTGTCATGTATACCGTTCATCCGGCCACTTTTTCCAGGAATTCCTTGCCATGGATCTCAGAACCGACCCAAAGGCCGGAAAGATCATGCTGCGCGTCCGCGAGGGCGGACAGTCAGGGGCGACGGCCTTCTTCCGCAATCGGGCCCTTTTGCGCACGATCGATGAAGAGCTGCGGACGCTCAAGCCCGGACCACTGCGTATACTTTTCCATGCCGTCTCGGTCGGTGCCGAGGCCTATTCCTTCCTCATCCACAGCCGGATGACCGGGCTCGATCGCCTGTTCGACCTGACGGTCGAGGCCACCGACATCAACGCCAATTTCCTTGCCTATGCCGCCCGGGCCTCCTATCCGGCGGACAGCCTCGCGGCCCTGACCGAGGACGAACGCGCCGGGTTCGAAGCGGACGGCGATGGCGGCGTCCGCCCGGTCGCCGCCATCCGCGAGGCCCTGATCCTGCTGCCGCCCATGTCCTTTGTCGAACCTGTCCTTTCCGGGAGCCACGACGTTATTGTCCTTAACAATGGCCTGCCCCATGTCGGCGTGGACGAGCAGGCCAGGGCGCTGGACGCCGTGGGCGCTGCACGCCCACGCTACCTGGTGGCGTCCGGCTTTCATCCCGACACCATTGAGGCCGACCTGCGGCGTAACTGTTTTCGGCCGGTGGCGCGCAACCAGATGGAGGTCTACAATGGCTGGACCGAGCATTTCCGTAACCGCCCGCCGAAGCCGGACGATCACGATTACAGCTACGCACTGACAGCCGTGGATGCTATTGCTCCGGACGACTATCGCCGGTCGTCGCTGTTCGTCAGGGATTGAGGAACCGAAAGGCTTGCGCGCCCGGGCCCATGGGCGTAAAGGCACGGCCATTCCCTCCCATCGATTCAAGCGCAGGATTTGCCCGTGAACGCACCCGCCAACGCTTCGTCCTTCCGCCCCGAAGGCTTCTTCCACAGCGATCTCGCCGCCGCCGATCCGGCCGTGCTGGAAACGATCAAGGGCGAACTGCACCGCCAGCAGGACCAGATCGAGCTGATCGCCTCGGAAAACATCGTCTCGAAGGCGGTTCTGGAAGCGCAAGGCAGCGTGCTGACCAACAAGTACGCCGAAGGCTATCCGGGCCGGCGCTATTACGGCGGCTGCGAATATGTCGACGAGACCGAGAAGCTGGCCATCGAGCGCGCCAAGCAGTTGTTCAACTGCGCCTTCGCCAACGTCCAGCCCCATTCCGGCGCCCAGGCCAACCAGGCCGTTTTCTTCTCGCTGCTCCAGCCCGGCGACACCTATATGGGCATGGACCTGGCCTGCGGCGGCCACCTGACGCACGGTTCGCCCGCCAATCAGTCAGGCAAGTGGTTCCACGTCGTGCCCTACGGCGTGCGCCAGGACGACCAGACCATCGACTATGACGGCGTCGCCGAACTGGCGTTGCAGAACAAGCCGAAGCTGATCATCGCCGGCGCCTCGAACTATTCGCGCAAGATCGACTTCAAGCGTTTCCGCGAGATCGCGGATTCCGTCGGCGCCTATCTGTTTGTCGACATGGCGCACTATGCCGGGCTTGTGGCCGGCGGCGTCTATCCCGATCCGCTGCCGCACGCCCACGTCGTCACCACCACGACGCACAAGACCCTGCGCGGCCCGCGCGGCGGCATGATCCTGTCGAACGACGAAAGCTTAGGCAAGAAGATCAACTCGGCCGTTTTCCCGGGCCTGCAGGGCGGGCCGCTGATGCACGTCATCGCCGCCAAGGCGGTAGCGTTTGGCGAGGCGCTGCAGCCGTCGTTCAAGGCCTATGCGAAACAGGTCGTCGCCAATGCGCAGGTCCTGGCCGACACCCTGATTGAGCGCGGCCTGGCCATCGTCACCGGCGGCACCGACAGCCACGTCATGAGCGTCGACCTGCGTCCCAAGGGCCAGACCGGCAAGGCGACCGAGGCGGCGCTGGAAGCGGCCTTCATCACCTGCAACAAGAACGGCATCCCGTTCGACCCGCAGCCCTTCACCATCACCTCGGGCGTGCGTCTTGGCACGCCGGCCGGCACGACACGCGGCTTCACCGAGGCCGAGTTCAGGAAGATCGGCCACCTGATCGCCGATGTGGTCGACGGCATGGCGTCGAACAGCGGCGAAGCCGACGCCGCCGTCCAGGCCAAGGTGCGTGACGAGGTCAAGGCCCTGACCGCGCAATTTCCGATCTACAGCTAGTTGTGGTAAGGCTGAGGCACACCATCTAAAGGCCCGTCATGCGCTGCCCCTTCTGCGGAAATCTCGAGACCCAGGTCAAGGACAGCCGCCCGTCCGAGGACGGCGCGGCCATCCGCCGGCGGAGGTCGTGCCCGGAATGCGGCGGGCGTTTCACCACCTTTGAACGCGTGCAACTGCGCGACCTGATGATCGTCAAGCGCTCGGGCCGGCGCACGCCGTTCGACCGTTCGAAGCTGGAACGCAGCGTATCGATTGCGCTTCGCAAGCGACCGATCGACCAGGACCGCATCGACCGCATGGTCTCCGGCATCGTCCGCCAGCTGGAAAGCATGGGCGAAACCGACATTCCGTCCGAAGTCGTCGGCGAACTGGTGATGAAGGCGCTGCGCTCGCTCGATGTCGTCGCCTATGTCCGCTACGCCAGTGTTTATCGTGACTTCCGCGAGACCTCGGACTTCGCGCGCTTCCTCGGCGACGAGGGTCTGAACAACGACCTTATCGACGACCCGCACGACATCAGGCGCGGCCTGGGGGAACAGGATATTTCTCCAACCGATGATGCGTGATTTTCCGTCCATGGACGCCTGCCGACTTTTCTGCCTTACACCTCTCCCCTTCCAAGGGGAGAGGACGAGAGCCGAGCCCTGGCGAAGGCGATCGGGTGAGGGGCATGCCTTTCACGCAGTCATGCCATGAGACCCCAGGTCACGCTCAAACTGGCCACAACGCTCGACGGGCGCATCGCCACGGCGTCCGGCGAAAGCCGCTGGATCACCGGCGAGGAAGCGCGCCGCGCCGTCCACGAACTGCGCGCCGGCCATGACGCGGTATGCGTCGGCATCGAAACCGCGATCAAGGACGATCCCGAACTGACGGTGCGCCTGGCCGGCTACGAAGGCTACCAGCCGACGCGGGTCGTGCTCGATTCCAGGGGCCGCCTCCCGCTCCACGCCAAGATGGTGCAGACCGCGCGCGTCATCCCGACCCTGGCCGTGACCACGGTCGACCTGCCGCGCGAACTGCTGGCGGCCCAGGTCAAACAGGTCAAGGTGTCGTCCAGGCACCAGCGCGTCGACCTCACCGAGGCGATGGAGGCGCTGTCCCGGCAAGGCATAGAGCGCCTGTTCGTCGAGGGCGGCGGCGTGGTGGCGACGGCCTTCCTCAAGGCCGGCTTCGTCGACCGGCTTGAATGGTTTCGCGCGCCGACGATTTTAGGTGGCGACGGGCGGCCGGTCATCGGCCATCTCAACCTGGAAAGCCTGGCGCAGATCTATCGCTTTACGCGCCTTGGCGTGCAAAGCGTGGGCGAGGATTTGTGGGAAACCTATGAGCTGGAATGATTCTTGTACCTCCCCGCTTGTCGGGGAGGGGGGCCGCGCCCATTCTTCATGGGCGTGGTGGAGGGCAATCTGACTTGCAACCGGGGCATTGAGAATGAAAGCAAGACGCCCCACCACCACATCTCACTCGCCGTCTTGACGACGGCTCATTCGTGCGGTCCCCCTCCCCGACAAGCGGGGAGGTACAAGAAAGAAGGCGTTTCGTGTTCACCGGCATCATCACCAGCATCGGCACGGTCAGGACCTTGACCCGCACGGACGGCGGCGTAAGGCTCGGCATGAGCGTCGGTTTCGACCTTTCCGACGTGACCATCGGCGCATCGATCAGCCACGCCGGCTGCTGCCTGACGGTGGTGGCGATCAATGAGGACGGCTACGACCTCGATGTCTCCAACGAAACCTTAGGCGTGACCAATCTCGGCCAGTGGCGCGAAGGCACGCGCGTCAACCTGGAGCGCGCGCTGAAGATCGGCGACGAACTGGGCGGCCACATCGTCTCCGGCCACGTCGACGGCATGGCGGAACTGCTCAGCATTACGCAAGACGGCGACAGCTACCGCCTCAAGTTCCGCGCACCCCAGCCGCTGCACCGCTTCATCGCCCCCAAGGGCTCCGTCGCGCTGGATGGCGTCTCCCTGACCATCAACGAGGTCGAAGGCCAGGATTTCGGCGTCAACATCATCCCCCACACCTGGCACCACACGACGCTGGGCGCGACGCAGGTGGGACAATTCGTCAATCTTGAAGTCGACCGCCTGGCGCGCTATGCCGCGCGCTGGTTCGAAACCGAGTCCCATGATGCATAAGATAGCCAACGACCTGGAAAGCCCCATCTCCTCGATCGAGGACATCCTTGAGGACGCCCGCAACGGCCGTCCCTACATCCTGGTTGACGCCGAGGACCGCGAGAACGAGGGCGACGTCGTCATCCCGGCCCAGATGGCCACGCCCGACGTCATCAACTTCATGGCCCGTTTCGCGCGCGGCCTGATCTGCCTGTCGATCACCGGCGAACGCGCCAGGCAGCTGCGCCTGCCGCCGATGGCCCACGACAACGGCGCGCGCAACGGCACCGCCTTCACCGTCGCCATCGAGGCGAAGGAGGGCGTCACCACCGGCATTTCCGCCCACGATCGCGCCCACACCATCGCCGTCGCCATCGATCCGACCAAGGACGCCGCCGACATCGTCTCACCCGGCCACGTCTTTCCGCTGGTGGCGCGCGAGGGCGGAGTCCTGGTCAGGGCCGGCCATACCGAAGCCGCCGTCGATATCTCGCGCATGGCCGGGCTCTACCCCGCCGGCGTGATCTGTGAGGTTATGAACGACGACGGCACCATGGCGCGCCTGCCCGACCTCATCAAGTTCGCCCAGACCCACGGCATGAAGATCGGCACGATCGCCGACCTGATCGCCTATCGCCGCCGCACCGAACGCTTCGTCGAGCGCGTGCTGGAAAAGCCGTTCGACAGCGCCTGGGGCGGCCAATTCCGCCTGTTCGTCTATCGCAACCGCCTTGACGGCGCCGAGCACCTGGCCCTGGTCAAGCATATGCCCAGGCCGGGCGAGGCCACCCTGGTGCGCATGCATCAGCTCGACATCGCCTCGGACGTGCTGGCGGGCCTGGGCGCGACCACGCGTTCGGACTATGTCGAAAAGGCCATGAAAGCCTTGGCTGCGCACGGCGGACCGGCGGTCATGGTGCTGTTGCGCGATCCGGATCCGCGCGTTCTGTCCAATCGTTTCGGCGACGATGAGGCCAAGCTGGAAAAGGGCCGGGGCCTGCGGGATTACGGTGTCGGCGCGCAGATCCTGCT
Source organism: uncultured Caulobacteraceae bacterium (assembly GCA_964474575.1). GTDB lineage: Bacteria > Pseudomonadota > Alphaproteobacteria > Caulobacterales > Caulobacteraceae > Asticcacaulis. Next base: position 26,768 of record CAYYTA010000010.1, read on the forward strand.
CGACCTCGGCGTGCGCGACATGATTGCTCTCAGCGGCACGCGCCCGAAGCCGGCAGCGCTGGAAGGCTACGGCCTCAGCATCATCGACTGGCGCGCGCTCTAAAAGGGTTTTGCCCACGGATTAACACAGATTAACACAGATTTTTCAGAGCCTTGCAGGCCGCTCCAGCTTGAGATTCTCAGGTCTGGGCTTTGCAAAAGCCGAGGAAATGAGCGCCTTCGGCGCTCGTGCAATGATTGGCAAACACTCCATGGACAGCCAATAAGACTCTGAAAAATCCGTGCTAATCTGTGTTCATCTGTGGGCAGACCTTCACGTCAGTAGCCACGCACCCGATGCCGGACGATCGCACCGCCAAAAATTGGCAATCCACAGCGTCTTCCCCATATAAAAAGCGGGCGGGCGCACGCAAACGGGCTTGCCTAAATCCCCTCATGTGACACACTTTCCCTTTTCTGGGGCAAAGGACAAGCGATTGCCGGCCGAAGGTCAACAGGTCGAACTTGCCGAAACGCCGAAGACGGCCGCGGTGGCCGCTTCCGGGCGCAAATTCCTGCGCCAGGTCGAACTGATCGAGCGCGTCGCCGCCTACGACCCGACCGTCGACGAAGGCCTGCTCAACCGCGCCTATGTCTACGCTATGAAGATGCACGGCGCGCAACTCCGCGCCTCGGGCGATCCCTATTTCGCCCACCCGATCGAGGTCGCCGGCATCCTCACCGACTACAAGCTCGATTCCGCCTCGATCGCCACCGCCCTGCTGCACGACACCATCGAGGACACCTCCGCCACCCGCGAGGACATTGCCTCCAAGTTCGGCGACGAGGTCGCCGGCATGGTCGAGGGCGTGACCAAGCTGACCAAGCTCGAACTGCAGTCCGAATACACCAAGTCGTCGGAAAACCTGCGCAAGTTCATGCTGGCCATCTCCAAGGATGTCCGCATCCTGCTGATCAAGCTGGCCGACCGCCTGCACAACATGCGCACCCTGCAATATGTCGCGCCGGAAAAGCGCGAGCGCATCAGCCGCGAGACGCTGGAAGTCTATGCCCCGCTGGCCCGCTCCATCGGCTGCAACCGCTTCGCCACCGAGCTCGAAGACCTGGCCTTTTCGCACATCAATCCCCTGGGCCATCAGGCGATCCTCCTGCGCCTCAAGGAAATGCGCGACGAAAAAGGCGGCCAGATCACGGCGATCGCCCGCGACGTCGCCGCCAGGCTGGAGAAGGCCGGCATCTTCGCCCGCGTGTCGGGGCGCGAGAAGTCGCCCTATTCGATCTGGCGCAAGCTTCAGCGCAAGTCGGGCGGCCTGGCGCAGCTTTCGGACATCCTGGCCTTCCGCGTCGTCGTCGCCTCGGTCGAGGAATGCTACCGTGCGCTCGGCGTCCTTCACCGCGTCTGGCCGGCGGTGCCGGGACGGTTCAAGGACTTCATCTCGGTGCCGAAGTCCAACAACTACAAGAGCCTGCATACCACCGTCGTCGGTCACAAGGGCGCGCGCATCGAGCTTCAGATCCGCACCGAGGAGATGGATCGCGTCGCCGAGGAAGGCGTCGCCGCCCACTGGGGCTACAAGAACCAGACCTACGGCTTCGACGAGGAGGCGGCGACGCGCGACGGCGGCCGCACCCCGCTCAACTCCCTGCGCAATATCGTCAGTATCGTCGAGAATGGCGGCGATTCCGAGGACTGGGTCGAACACGCCAAGCTGGAGATGTTCGCCGACCAGGTCTTCGTCTTCTCGCCCAAGGGCCGGCTGATCTCGCTGCCGCGCGGCGCCATGCCGCTCGATTTCGCCTTCGCCGTCCATACCGAGGTCGGCGAAACCGCCATCGGCTGCCTGATCAACGGCGAGCACAAGCCGCTGCGCACGGTATTGCAGAACGGCGACCAGGTTGAAATCCTGACCGGCGTGGAATCGCGCATCAACCAGGACTGGTTCTCGCTCACCGTCACCGGCAAGGCGCGCTCGGCCATCCGCCGCCATATCCGCCAGCGCGACCGCGAGGACTTCATCAAGGTCGGCAAGAAGGCGCTGGAACGCGCCGCCGCCCAGGTCGACAAGCCGCTCAGGGACATCAGCTGGCGCCCGGCGCTGGAACGCTTCCACGCCGACAACGAGGACGAACTGTTCGAACTGGTCGGCCGCGGCAAGATCTTCCCGGCCAAGATCCTGGAGGCGATCTTCCCCGGCCTGAAGATCCCGATGCTGCTGTCGACCGACACCCTGACGCGCATCAAGGACGGAACCGGCGGCACCGCCTTCGTGCGCGGCGAGGCCCTGGGCGACCACCGCCGCATCCTGTTCTCGCGCTGCTGCTATCCGGTGCCGGGCGAGCGCATTGTCGGCATTGTGGAAGACGACGGCGTCCACGTCCACTCGATCGAATGCGAGACGCTGGAGGCGCGCGACGACGACAAGGACGCGTGGATCGACCTGCACTGGACGCTCAACGCTGAGAAGAACACGCTCAGCGTCGCCCGCATCCGCGTCAACATGCAGAACAAGCCGGGCGTCCTGGGCCAGGCCTGCACCCTGATCGGCGAGGCCAAGGGCAATATCATCAACATCGCCATCGACAACAAGGCGCTCGACTTCCTCGATGTCGACTTCGAGATCGAGGTGCTGGACGCCCGCCACATCACCAACATCTCCGCCGCCCTGCGCACCTCGCCGCTGATCGAGAGCGTGGAGCGGGTGAGGGGGTGAGAAGCGGCGATTTGCCGTTGAGGCAAATCGCATGAAATCGTGACTGAATGTCACGATTTCCGCGCCGAACGCCCGGAGCCATGCGGAGGGCCGGCTTTCACCGCACGTACGGGACTGCCGCCGCCTTGACATAATGCACTTTTGCATTACATTGGTCGCGATCGGAGACGTTGGCCATGGCGACACTCACCGTTACCGCGCGGGGGCAGGTGACCTTCAGGAAGGACGTGCTGAAGCATCTCGGCATCAGGCCTGGGGACAAGATCAGGCTGGATTTGCTGCCCGATGGCCGTGCAGAGCTGAAGGCCGATGAATCCGAAGGCTCGTGGGATGACTTGCGGAACTTTTTCGCCGGCAAGACGAATGGCGCCCGGTTTACGATCGAGGAACTGAACCACGCCATTGCCGAGGCGGGAGCGGCGGCGGCCCTGGGTGACGAATGAGGATCACGGCCGACACCAATGTACTTCTCCGCCTTGTCGTTCCCGATGACCCGGCTCAGCAGAAGCGCGCGGTCGCAATGCTGAACCAGGCCGATCTGGTCGCCATCAGCGTCCATTCCCTCTGTGAACTGGCCTGGGTCATGGAACGGTTGTACAAGGTCGCCCGACCCGATATCGCGGCGGCAATCCGGCTGTTCATGAACACGCGCAATGTCGTTCTGAACCGCCCGGCGGTCGAAGCGGGCCTTCATGTCCTCGAAGCCGGCGGCGATTTCGCGGACGGCGTCATCGCCTTTGACGGCCAATGGGTCGGCGGGGAAACCTTCGTGTCCTTCGACAAAACCTCGATCAGGTTGCTGAAAGAGCAGGGCATCGCTACGTGTCAGCTGTAATTCTTCAGCTGCGGCCAATAGGCCTGCAAATCGACCTTGAGGCCCTTGCAAAAGGCGATCGCCTTGCCGTTCTCATAGGCCATGGCGTTGGGCGATTGCGTCGTGCCGAGGATCGTCGTCTGTTCGCAATAGGGCGCAAGCCGCTCGGGATTGTCCTGCACCACCAGCAGGTTGCGCGGGTGCTGGCCGCGCAGGCCCCACAGGAAATACTGGTTGTGGCCGGCTAAGGCCGGCGGCAATCCGAACGCGCCGCCATAGACATCGAGCGCGGCGGCCTCGCCGTAATTGTCGACCTTGATCGCGGTGGCGGCGCGGTCCTCGGCCGGGATTTTCCGCCACGCGCCGCCGACCTGGTTGGTGAAATCATGCCAGCCGACCTGGTCGGCGAAGACCTGGGGCAGAAGCGTGCCCTTGAAGCTCTTTTCCTGCTGCTGCGGCTTCACCGGAAAATGCCGCATGTAGGCGTTCAGTCCATCGATCGAGAGCACGGGCAGGGCCAGGGGCGAGATCACCGCCGAGAACGCCGCCGCCGCCGCGCCCCAGGTGGCCAGTGCGGCCCTTCCCTTGAATCCCTTCACCCAGTGCGCCAGCGCGACGGCGCCAATGATGAACATGACCGGATAGGTCGCCGCGATGTAGTAGTCCTTGCCGTGGGTCAGCAGCACCAGCGCCAGGCTGACCAGGAAGGCGACCGCCAGGAAGCGCACCGGTTTCAGCCGCCCGACAAGAAACGGCGCCACGATGCCCGTGATCCACACCGGCGCCAGCAGCGGGTTCATCACCAGCACCTGATTGATCAGGAAGGCGAGCGGCGGCGTGTCGGTGTTCTTCTCGCGCGCCGCCTTGGCCAGTTCCAGGAACGGAAAATGGTTCAGGGCCTGCCAGATCAGCGACGGCACGGCGATCAGCGCCGCCACGGCGATTCCCAACCACAGGTTCCTGTCGCGGAAAACCTTGCGTTCGGGCGTCAGCAGCAGCCCGGCCACCAGGCTGACGAACCAGAACACCAGGCTGTACTTGATCTCGAAATCGATGCCCGCCACCACCCCGCACCATACCAGGGCGGTGCGATCGCCATCCTTGATGCCACGGATAAGCAGATAGGCGATCAACGTCCAGGCCAGCGGGTCGAACACGGTGGTGTTGAGCGTCGCCGCCATGCCCATCAGCATCGGCGCGATGGTGACGGCGAGGCCGGCGCCGGCCGCCGCGAACCCGTCGCCGCCCAGCAGCCTGGCGAAACGCACGGCGAGCCACGCCAGCGCCCCTGCCGCCAGCGTCGCCGGCAGGCGCAGCAGCCACACGCTGTGCCCCAGGGCGTAGAACCCGGCTGCCAGCAGCGGTACGACCGGCGGCTGGTCGGCATAGCCGAAGGCCGGATGGCGGCCGCACACGATGAAGTAAAGCTCGTCGCGGAAAACGTCATAGCGCCCGGCGAACAGGGCGTGCAGCACAAACGCCGCCGCCGCCAGTCCGAGGGCGATGTCATCGCCGCGCCAGTTGCCGTCCGTCGTCTTCGTCCGAATAGCCTGCATCGTGTCCGTCCTGGATCGGCATGATGACGATCGCTTACCACGGCGCGCGCCGCCGCACATCCGAATTTCGTTTTTACAATCGGCTGTCTAGGCTTTGGCAAGGTCCGGGGTTGCGAGGAGAGTCTTATGAAGCCCCATATCCTTTTGTTGCCGCTGGGTCTGAGCCTGGCCGCCTGCACGCCCGCCAACAACAGCGCCCAGGAATCTTCGGAGATAAGTTCGGCCATGTCGGCGGAAAGCGTGGCCGCCGCGCCCACCGTTGCCCTTGACGACAGCGTCTCCAGTTCCGCCGCCAGCGTCGTCGTCCATACCACGGAAATCTACGACGCGCCGACCATCGACAAGGTCGCCGCCCGGCCGGGTTACTGGCAGATCGCCCACGTCGATCCCGATACGCACAAACGCTACATTACCAAGGTCTGCATTGACCAGGATCTCGGCCGCCGCCTGGCTGCCGACCACCCGCAGCCACCCGCCGGCTGGCGCGGCGGCAAGCCCGACGCCAGCTTCCTCGGCGCCTGCCCGGCCACCATGCATGGCGGCGATGTCACCAATCGCGATGGCTCGGTGAAGAACGCCTGGGGCGATCACCGCGACGACCATGGCCATGCCGGCGCGCCGCGGACTCCGGCGCCTGGCCCGATCCATACCGGCGGTTCGGATGGCGATCATCATGACGACGGCCACCACGATGGCGACAACCACTCGTCATCGTGGCAGGATCATCGCCGGACAGGTGATGGCGGCGCGCCGGGACGCCCCGACAACCATGTCGGGCAGGGGGCTTCGTCCTCCTCCCATGACCGTCACAACCGTTAGGCAGGGGTTTGCAAACCTCCGCGAACGGTCTAAAGCACGGCTGGGTTTCAAAGGACTCCAGCCATGACCAGTGAAGACGTGATTGAGGAATTCCGCGCCGCCAACGCCTTGCGCACCGGCCATTTCGTGCTGTCGAGCGGGCTGCATTCGCCGATGTTCCTGCAGAAGAATCTCGTCTTCATGGAGGCCGCCCGCTGCGAACGCCTGTGCAAGGCGCTGGCGGAGAAGGTCCGCGCCGCCGTGGGCAGCGTCGATGTCTGCATCTCGCCGGCGGTTGGCGGCATCATTCCGGGCTACGAGACCGCCCGCCACCTGAAAGTCCCCTCGATGTATGTCGAGCGCGAGGGCGGCGAGTTCCGCCTGCGCCGGGGTTTTCACGTCGAGCCCGGCGCGCGCGTGCTGATGGTCGAGGACATCGTCACCACCGGCCTGTCGTCGCGCGAATGTATTGCCGCCATCGAAAAGGCCGGCGGCAAGGTCGCAGCGGCGGCGTGCATTGTCGACCGCTCGGGCGGCAAGGCCGCCATGTCTCTTGAGAAGGATTTGGGCGTGCCGCTGATCGCCCTGGCCTCGCTGGAGGTGCCGGCGTATCCCGCCGACAACCTGCCGCCGGAACTGGCCGCCATCCCGGTCGAGGACCCCGGCTCAAGGAGGCTTGAAAAGGCTTGACCCACGACCGCATCCGCCTTGGCCTCAATGTTGACCACGTCGCCACCGTACGCAATGCGCGCGGGGGCCGCATGCCTGACCCGGTGCGCGCGTCGCGGCAGGCGCTGAAGGCCGGCGTCGACGGCATCACCGCCCACCTGCGCGAGGACCGCCGCCACATCGTCGACAAGGATGTATGGGCGATCAAGGAAGTGACGGACGCCTTCAACCGGCCGCTGAACTTCGAGATGGCGGTGACCGACGAGATGGTCGCCTTCGCCTTGAAACTGAAGCCGCACGCCGCCTGCCTGGTGCCGGAGCGCCGCCAGGAGCGCACGACCGAAGGCGGACTCGATGTCGTGGGCAACCGCGACCATATCGCCGAGGCCGTCGGCCTGCTGTCCAAAACGGGCATCCGCGCGTCCCTGTTCATCGCCACCGACCCCGCCCAGGTCGAGGCCGCCGCCGCCGTCCGGGCGCCTGTCGTCGAGTTCCATACCGGCGCCCTGTGCGACGCCTTCCGCGACCAGGCGCGCACGATTTTCGACATCGAGCTGAAGAAACTGCACGCCGCCGTCGCCCAGGCCAGCGCGCTCGGCATCGAGGTCCACGCCGGCCATGGCATCGACTACGACACCGTGCCGTTCATCGCCACGATCCCGCATGTCCGCGAACTGAACATCGGCCATTTCCTGATCGGCGAGGCGATCTTCACCGGCCTCGACGCCGCCGTCCACCGCATGCGCGAACTGATCGACGCCAACCACAAGGGCGTTGTCGAGTGATGGGTTTTTAGATGATTCTGGGCATCGGCATCGACCTGTGCGACGCGCGCCGCATCGAGGCGTCGATGACCCGCTTCGAAGGCCGCTTCCTCGACCGCATTTTTACCGACAACGAAAAGGCCCATGCCTTCGCCGCCGCCAAGCCCGCCTTGAGCTTCGCCAAGCGCTTCGCCGCCAAGGAAGCCGTCGCCAAGGCGCTCGGCACCGGGGTAAGGGGCTTCCTGTTCGTCGATATCGAGGTGGTGTCCGGCCACCTCGGCAAGCCGCACGTCGTCCTGCATGGCGGCGCGGCGGAAACCCTGCGCGGTCTTGTGCCCGCCGGCCACGTGGCGCACATCCACCTATCCTTGAGCGACGAGGCGCCCTATGCCTCCGCCCATGCGGTGATCGAGGCGTTGAGGCCGTGACCCTGGCGATCGCGCATAAGACTGTCGCATTGCCACCTTGGTAACTGTAGCAAAAAAGATTTTGCCCACAGATTGACACAGATTAGCACAGATTTTTCAACGTATTATGGGTCGTATTTCGCGCGCGCTATGAGTTGGATGCGAGCGCCAAAGGCGCTCATCGAATAGCGGTTTTGCAGCCCCCGATGGCGTCGATCAAGGTCAAGTTGGTGGCGCAGGCTTCTGAAAAATCTGTGCCAATCTGTGTCAATCTGTGGGCAAAACCTTCAAAGCATCACGCCTGCATGCGGTCGGCGTCGGCTTCGGCCGCAAGCCATTCCGGCACCTCGGCGGCCGGCATTGGCCGGGCGTAGTAATAGCCTTGCGCGACCATGCAGCCCATGCCGGTCAGCATGGCCAGCTGCGGCCCGCTCTCGACGCCTTCGAGGATGCAGGTCAGCCCCATGTCGGCGCACAGGGCCAGCAGCGACTTGACGATCTTGTGGCTGGCCGGATTGGTGGTCACGTCGGTGACGAAGCTGCGGTCGACCTTGAGCTTGTCGAGCGGCAGACGGTGGACGTGGCTCAGCGACGCATGGCCGGTGCCGAAGTCGTCCAACGAAATGCCGACACCCAGGGCCTTGAACGTGACCACCGCCGCCCGCGCCTGGCGGAAGTCGTGATGGACGCTGGTCTCGGTGATCTCGAAGTCGAGCCGCCTGGGATCGATGCCTGAGCGGTTGATCAGGGCGATGATCTGGACCACGCTTTCGGCCAGGGCGATGTCGTGCGCCGACAGGTTGAACGACAGCCGCGTATGCGCGGGCCAGTCCGCCATTTCGCTCAGCGCCCGCGCCAGCAGGATCTTGGTCAGGGTGCGCACCAGGCCGGCGCGTTCGGCTACCGGAATGAAGTTCGACGGGCTGACCGCGCCCAGGATCGGGCTGTTCCAGCGCGCCAGCGCCTCGAAGGCGACCGCCCGGCCGGTATGGACATCGACGATCGGCTGGTAGACCAGCGACATTTCAGCTTCGAGGTCGGCGTTCTGCAGCGTCTGCTCGATAATGCCGTGGCTGCGGATTTCTTCTTCGTGGTGGTCGGAAAACAGCACCATCTGACCGCGCATGTTGCGCTTGGCGTAATAGAGGGCGTAGTCGGCGCGCTCGAAAAGGTCCTCGGGTGTCTCCGCCGACTGCGGGAAGCGCGCCACGCCGATCGAGCAGCCGATCAGGGCGTGCGAGGTGCCGACCGCATAGGGCAGGCGTATGATCTCGCTGATCGCCGCGCCCAACTCCAGCAGGCGCTCCTCGTCCGGATCGCCGCCCAGGATGAAGCCGAATTCGTCGCCGCCCAGCCGCGTCAGCAGCATGCCGCCGACGCAGACCTCGTGCAGCCGCTCCGCCGCCTCGATCAGCACGCGGTCGCCGGTGACGTGGCCATAGGTGTCGTTGACCGGCTTGAACCCGTCGAGGTCGATGATGCCGACGGCGAAGGCGGCCCCGGTCTCGATGGCCAGGCCGTACTGGCGATCGAGCTCGGCGAAGAACGAGCGCCGGTTGGGCAGGCCGGTCAGGGCGTCGAGATTGGCGATACGGAAGTTCTCGTCCGACAGGGCCTGGGTTTCGGCCTGTTTCTCGACCAGTGATTTCTTCGATTCCACCAGGTTGGCGAAGTCGCGGTAATAGACGAACAGGATGGCGATCATGGCGACCGATACCAGGGTCAGGTTGATCGCCACGGCCGCCAGCGACGGCTGGCCGCGCTGGAAGAAGAAGATGATGAAGGGGATATTGACCACCAGCGTCACCGTCAGCGCCGCCGAGCGCAGATGCATCAGGCAGAAGATGCAGCCGATGACAGTCAGGGCCAGATAAAAGGCGACCTGGCCCTGCGCATAGGCGTCGCCGTAGCGATAGATCGCCAGGCCCCACGCCGTGAAACACAAAGCGATCAGCGCCGCCAGCTTGTTGGTCAGCTGCAGGTTCCGCACGGCCGACGCGCCATCGACCACGCTGCGGCGCTGGCGCAGCCACCAGGCCAGCCGCGCCACGCACAGCACGCACAGGCCGGCCGGGATATAGATGGCCAGCCACGCCGGGGCAAGGCTGCGGAAGGTCCACGCCACAGCCAGCGAATTGCTGCCCAATATCAGGTAAAGAAGGGGAATCTGCTTCGAGAAGGCCGTGAACTGGGCCAGGGCCAGCTCATCATTGCCCGTCGGCACGCGAAACAGCTTAAGCAGGTCATACGACAGCTTCTTCAAGTTCACCTACCATCACAACGGAATTTTACGCCGGATGGTCATTGCCTCCGGCTTGTCCGGGAAGCCTAGCGAACCAGAGTCAACAATCTGTTTAAGCCGCCAAATTTTCCATGTCTTTTCTTAACTTCCGCGAGGCGTCGGCGACGCCCTCGAAGGTGTGGCTTATTTCGCCCAGGCTGTCGTTGATCTCGTGCATCGCCGTGACCGCCGACTGCATGTTGCCGCTGATCTCGCGCGTCACGGCGTTCTGCTGCTCGATGGCCGAGGCGACCGAGGTAACATTGCGCAGGACGGCGTCCATCGACGTGGTGATCAGGCCCAGCGCCTCGACCACATCGGCCGTCGCCGACTGCATGGTGGCGATTTCGCCGGCGATGGTCTGGGTCGAGCGCGCCGCCTGATTGGCCAGGTTCTTGACCTCCGACGCCACGACGGCGAAGCCCTTTCCCGCTTCGCCGGCGCGGGCGGATTCGATGGTGGCGTTGAGCGCCAGCAGGTTGATCTGGCCGGCGATGTCCTGGATCAGGGTGACGACATTGCTCATGGCGGCGGCCGACTGGTTGAGGCCGCTGGCCGAAGCATTGGCGTGCTCGGTGTGCTTGAACACGCCCTCGACGCTGGCCCGCGCGCTACCCATGTTGCTGGCGATCTCGCGCACGCTCTGGCTCAGCTCCTCGGCGGCGGCGGCGACCGAGTTGATGATGGCGCCGGTCTCCGACGAGGCCGAATTGGCGACGGCGGCCTTTTCGTGCGCCTGGCTGACGCCGGCCACGACGTCGCCAAGATCGCGCGTCGCCGCCTCGTTGCGCAGGCGCTTGTGCACGGCATCGGTGACGTCGGTGGCGAACTTGACGACCTTGGTTACCTTGCCGTCATCGTCGAGGATCGGGTTGTAGGTCGCCTGGATATAGACCTCGCGGCCGTCCTTGGCCACGCGCTTGAACTCGCCGGACTGGTAGTCGCCGCGCGCCAGGCTGGCCCAGAAGCGGCGGTAGGCTTCGCCGCGGGCATGGTCGCGCTCGCAGAACATCTCGTGGTGGCGCCCCCTGATCTCGTCGATCCTGTAGCCGAGCGTCGCCAGGAAATTGGCGTTGGCGTCGATGACATGTCCGTCGGTGGTGAATTCGATCACGGCCTGGGCGCGGTCGATGGCGTCGAGCCGCCCACGCCGGTCGAGATCGCTCAGGCGTTGTGCGGTGATGTCGCTTGCGAACTTGACGACCTTGATGACGCGGCCAGCGCGGTCGCGGATCGGGTTGTAGGTCGCCTGCAGCCATACCGCCTTGCCGCCCTTGCCGAAGCGTTTGTAGGTGCCGGTGGCGAACCGGCCCTGGGCCAGGTCGCGCCAGAAGGCGGCATAGGCTTCGCTTTTGACGTGTTCGCCGTCGCAGAACAAACTGTGGTGCCGGCCCTTGATCTCGGCGAGGCTGTAGCCGACCGTATCGAGGAAATTGCTGTTGGCGTCGATGATGACGCCCTGCGGCGTGAATTCGATCACCGCCTGGGAGGCATGAAGCGCCTCGATGACCGCCGACGTGGCGTCGTCCTTCCTGCCGAACATATCTGCCCCTCCACGGCGCGCATGCCGCTGAACTCTACTGTGGGATGATTGTGCCTTGGCAGGGTTAACAAGAATTTACTGTAAAAATACAGACGGTTTCAGGAATTCCACCTCCCGGTTTCGCGTCAGGGTACGGTGGCGCAAGGCTTTGCCTGCGACCTATGCGGTAGCCTGACGCCGTGTCGAAATTCCGTCGCGGAAATATAATATCAGGGCGCCGGCGTCGTTCGGACCGGCGGGAGGGCGCTGCACACATCGAGCGCGCCGGGCGCCTTGACCAGGAAACCGCCCAGACTGTTGGCCTTGGCCTGCAGCCAGATACCGAATGTCGCGCTGTCGCTGTCGAGAATCTGGAAGCCCGGGCGCTGGTCCTCGGGCAGGTCGGCGGCGATCTTCGCCGACACGATCCTGATGCGCTGGCTGTCATCCTTGTAGAAACCGAGCGCTTCCGTGCCGCGCGGCCGGTCGGCCAGGATGTCCATGCCCTTCAGCATGCGCCCGACGACGGACAGGTTGCGGTCGAGCCGCCGGGCGGGCTGGCCGATGATGGTGTAGAGCTGGGTGCTGTCGCCGGTGTCGGGCGGCACGTCGCGGGCCACGCCGATCATGCCGTAGCAGTGGGTCAGCCAGTAGGCCTTGCCGTCGCTGGCCACCGGCCAGCTGCGGACAAGCCCGATCCTGTCCGCATAGGCGTCGCGCCAGGGCAGGGGGCGGAAGGTCATCCCCGCCGCCTTCAGGGCCTGCGCATCCATTTCATATTCCGCCGGCGGATGGGCCTCGATGCCGGTTGGCTTGGTGGTGTCCTCGTCCGGCCGGCCCCATTGCACGACATAGCCGTCCTGCACGCGCAGGAGCGACGCCCCATCGAAATAGCCGCTGCGCACCAGCTGGCGGACATTGGCGCTGTGGACCGGGGCGAAATCGGGCGCCAGTTCGTAGGCGAAGCTCGTCCCGTCGGCCAGGGTCATGACCACGATGTCCCCAGCCGGTATCGCCTTCCAGGCCTCGGCCGGCGCCTTGTCGAGCACGTCCTGCGGCGCGGGCGGCGGCGTCACCGGGGTCACCGGCGTCGCCATGTGGGCGCAGCCCGTCAGCGCCAAGGCGACAACCGCCGCCGATACCGTCACCACCTTGCGCATGTCAGCCTCCCTTGTTTCAGCCGACACTAACTCCGGTGCAGCAACTGGCAAGCGGAATTTGCGCGTCGCCCCTTGCCTTCCGGGAGGCGCGCCGTTACATCCGCCCCCTGATCGAAGGAAAACATCATGCGTTTGGATATTGAGGCTTCCGCCCGCGATATCGAGCAGTCCACGGGCCTGCTCAGGAGGCGTCTTTGACTGGGATGCCGCTTTACGCCGTCTCGATGAACTGAACGCTCGCGTCGAGGATCCGACGCTGTGGGACAAGCCCGAGGACGCCCAGAAGATCACGCGTGAACGCGCCAAGCTGGCCGCCAGCGTTGACGCCGTCCGCGCCATCGAAAAGGAACTGAAGGACGCCGTCGAATTCGCCGAACTCGGCGACATGGAAGGCGACGAGAGCCTGATCGAGGAAGCGCGCGCCATGCTGGCCGGCCTCAAGACGCGCGCCGCCCGCGCCGAACTCGAAGCCCTGCTCAGCGGCGAGGCCGACGGCAACGACGCCTATCTCGAAATCAATTCCGGCGCCGGCGGAACCGAGTCCAACGACTGGGCCGGCATGCTGCTGCGCATGTACACGCGCTGGGCCTCGGCTCACGGCATGTCCATCGAGGTCGAGGAAGAAACCCAGGGCGAACAGGCCGGCATCAAGTCGGTAACGCTGCAAATCAAGGGCGAGAACGCCTATGGCTGGTTGAAGACCGAGGCCGGCGTCCACCGCCTCGTGCGCATTTCACCCTTCGATTCCAACGCCAAGCGCCATACTTCGTTCGCCTCCGTGTGGGTCTATCCGGTCGTCGACGACGCCATCGTGATCGACATCAACCCGGCCGACGTGCGCACCGACACCTACCGCGCCTCCGGCGCGGGCGGCCAGCACATCAACAAGACCGATTCGGCCGTGCGCCTGACCCACATACCGACCGGTATCGCTGTTGCCTGCCAGGCCGGCCGCTCGCAGCATGCCAACCGCGAGGAGGCATGGAAGATGCTGCGCGCCCGGCTTTACGAAATGGAGTTGCAGAAGCGTGAAGCGGCGGCCCAGGCGCTCAACGACCAGAAGACCGACATCGGCTGGGGCCACCAGATCCGGTCCTACGTCCTGCAACCCTACCAGATGGTCAAGGACCTGCGCACCGATGTCGAGACCTCGGATACCCAAGGCGTTCTCGACGGCGATCTCGACGCGTTCATGGGCGCGTCCCTGGCCCAGCGCGTCGGCGTTACGCGCGATTCCGCCGAGGCCTGACCAAAGAACTGAACCACGGATAGTTTAACGCAGCCAAATGATCCAGTGAATCGTTTGGCAAAGTCATGGGATGCCGCTGCGCGGCGACACGGATGTCGAGTCTGATCCGCGGCATAAAGCCCGTAATTGCCGTTGTAAGATTTGAACCACGAAAAACACATGCTGACCAGCCGGGACTGACACCCGAATTCGTGCTTTATCGGTGGTAAACCTTTAAAGCTTCGGTTCCGCATGTGCCGCGTCCGACGCCTTGGCGACATTGACCACCTCGCAACCGGCGACATCGAGGTGACCCGCCGCGGCGACGGCCTTGGTGGCCGAGGCCTGGCGCCGGCCCTTCTTGATGATGATCTGCTCGCCCATGTAGCGGGCATAGACCTGGGTGAACTCGGCCCCGATGAAGAAGATTTGCGCCGAATAGTAGATCCACAGCAGCACGACGATCAGTGATCCGGCCGCGCCGTAGGTCGAGGAAAAGGCGCTGCGACCCAGATAAAGCCCGATGAAGTACTTGCCGATCGAGAACAGCAGGGCGGTAATCGCCGAGCCGACCCACACGTCGCGCCAGCGGATGTCGACGTCGGGCAGGACCTTGAAGATCATGGCGAACAAAAGCGTGATGACGGCGAACGACACCACCAGGTTCAGCAGGTGCATCAGCAGCGACGGCGCCGAGCCGGCGAACATGTGCGCCACAGCCGAAATCCCCGCCGACACCACCAGCGCCATCAGCAGCAGGAAACCGATCCCCAGGATCATGGTGAAGGACAGGAACCGCTTCTTGACGAAGCTCAGTATGTCGCCACGTGGCCGGCCCTCGACGTTCCAGATGGTGTTGAGCGCATCCTGAAGCTGGGCGAAAAAGCCGGTCGCCGACACGATCAGCACCAGGAAGCCGATGACGGTCGCCAGCACGCCGGCCGGGGCGTTTCGCGATCCGGCGATGATCGTCTGGATCGCCTGTGCTCCGACATCGCCGACAAGGCGGCGGATTTCGGCGAAGACATAGCCCGAGACGGCGTCGCGCCCGAAGGCGATTCCGGCCATCGAAATGACGATCAGCAGCAGCGGCCCGATCGACAGCATCGACCAGAAGGCCAGCGCCGCCCCCAGTCGCGGCACCTTGTCATCATTCCACTCGCGAAACGTCTCGCGCAGGATGAACCACAGCGCTTCCGGCGTCAGGGGCGGGCGTTTCGGGATGTCGTTCATGGGCGCGGGGCAGCGACTCTCAGGGCAGGAACGGCCAAGACTAAGCTATGCGCGCCGTGGCTTAAAGAGGCGGCGGCTTTACCGCATGGATTTCATAAGAAAACCATAAAAAAGCCGGGGAAGATCAGCGTCTTTCCCGGCTTTCTTCGTCGTCATGATGAAATATGCGTTATTTCAGGTCCGAGATCGAGTTCATGTCGTAGGAGCCGAGGCTCGGCGTGCCGTAGTCGCCGGCGGCGGATGGCGCCGACGGCGCGGCCACCGGCGAAGCGGCCGGGGCGTCGCGGCGCGTCTGCAGGCAGCGGCCCTGGAAATAGGCGCCGACATCAATCGCCAACTGCTCGTGCGTGATGTCGCCCTCGACATAGGCGGTCGCCTGCAACTTGACCTGCTTGCCCGAAATGGCGCCGACGATGCGGCCGCGGACCTCGATGCCGTCGGCCTCGACCTTGCCTTCGATATTGCCGGATTCACCGACGGTCAGGAAGCCGCACTTGACGTCGCCGCGAATGGTGCCGTCCAGGTGCAGGTCGCCGGTGCCGGTGACATTGCCGTCGACGATGAGGCCGGCGCCGATGGCGGAGCCGCCGGTGCGTGGCGCGGCGGGCTTGCGCATGGCCGGGCTGGTGTCCAGCGGCGGCGGGACATGGGCCGGCTTGGTGGCGGCCGGAGCGGGGGCGGGTTTGTTAGTTTTGTTGAACATAGTCTCCTGCCTTCAAGAAACGTGCGGGGTTTTGAGGACGGCCACCGAACCAGACTTCGTAGTGCAGGTGGTTGCCGGTCGAGCGGCCGGTCGAGCCCATCGAGGCAATGCGCTGGTCGATGGCGACATGCTGACCGGTATGGACGCTGGCGGTGGCGAGGTGGGCATAACGTGTTTTGAAACCGTTGCCGTGGTCGATTTCAACCACATTCCCGTAGCCGGTGCGCTGGCCGACGAAGGAGACGATGCCCGGGGCAGTGGCGTAGATCGGCGTCAGGTAGGGGCCGGCGAAGTCCTGGCCTTCATGGAATCTCGGCGTGTGATTGAACGGGTCGAAGCGGACGCCGAAACCCGAGCTCTCACGCGTGCCGATCGTCGGGCGGCCAAAGGGAATCTGTTCGGCGCTGGCCTGCAGGCCGCGCATGTCGGAAAGATCCATGGCGGCGCTGCGCACACGCTCGGCGAAGTCTTCGTCGACGCCCAGGAAGTCGGCCAGGCTCTTGGCGTCCTTCGACGCGGTCAGCGGATTGCCGGTGTCGGTGCCGGCGAAGCTGGCCGGATTGAGGCCGGCCAGGCGGAAGGCGAGGCGCAGGCGTTCGGCGCGCGACTGGGCGACGACCTCGGCCTCGGTGATCATGCGTTCCTGCTCGGCGCGGACGGAATAGATGCGGTCGATCGGCGGCAGGCTGTCGTCGATCGGCTGCGGCGCCAGCGCGGCTGCGGCGCCGGGTACGCCCTTGAAATCCTTGAGGATCATCATCAGGCCATTGTGGCGCTTCTCGACCGTGTCGGCCAGTTGCTCCAGCGAGCCGGACGATGCCGTCGCCTGTTGGGTGGCGAGGTCGAGGCGGGCCTGGCGATCGGCGATCCAGCGCTCGGACTGGGCCTTGAGCATGGCCATCTGGCGTTCGGACGTCGTGCCATGGGCCGCGGTGATGAAGATGGTGAAGCTGGTGGCGATGGCCAGCCAGGTAAACAGGGCGCCGCCCAGTATGGTGAGCAGAAGCTGCCGGCCGGATGTCAGCGTGACGCCGTGGGTCTCGTCGTCCGTCCGGATATAGATATGACGCTCCGGAAACAGATTCTCGAGCCAGCCGCCTGCGCTTTCTGGTCTTTCGTCACTCATTACCGCCGCCACCTGAACCTTTTGTTAATTATGCCTTTGCGGGACAATCTGCGCAAGCTAGAATCCGCCGCTGATTCGCGTAAGCCACGAGCCAGCCGGCAAAATTCAACAAATACAAAAAGTTGGTTATGCTCATCATCGGAGATGTCCCAATTTGACAGCGCGTGATGTCTGCTGTTCAAGATCGGTGCCGATGGCGGGGGTTGAAACTGGCAACGCATGAAACCTGATACTCTTTACGCCATAAGGCTTTTGACCGCCTCCAATACCTGGACGGCGTGATCCTTGACCCGGACCCTGCGCCAGACCTGCCTGACGAAGCCGTTCGGATCGATGATGAAGGTGGAACGATCGACGCCCATATAGGTGCGTCCATACAATGTCTTTTCGCCCCATGAGCCAAAGGCGTCAATCGCCGCCGTGCTCTCGTCCGATAACAAAGGCATGTTCAGCCCGTACTTGTGGATAAATTTGTCGTGATCCTTCAGATTGTTGGGCGAGAGGCCGTAGAGCTTCACACCCTGGGCGCGAAACTGCGGCGCGGCCTCCGAAAACGCGCAGGCCTCTCTGGTGCAGGTTTCGGTGTCGTCGGCCGGGTAGACGAAGATCACCGTCCACTGGCCGACGAGGCCGGCCTTCGACACCGTCGCGCCGTCGCTGCACGGCAGCGAAAAGTCCGGGGCGGGATAGGGCTGGAAGGGCAAATTCGCCGTTTTCGCCATGACAAGGCCTTTCTCGGGGTCTAAAGGGGTGAATCCGCGCCGCTTTTAACGGTATTTTCTGTTCCCTCGCATAAGGTGGCGGCGCGGATACGTGCAGCCCCTGATCAACCCCATCTCCGGCCATAAGTGAAGAGACTTTTCGACCTCATAAGGAAACGGCTCAGGCTTTTCCTGCTCGGCTGGGTCGTCTTGATGATCGGGCTTGGCGTCGTGCGCCTCGGGCAAGGTCCGATCAATGTTGACAATATACGCCCGGTGATCGCCTCGCGTCTCGAAAGCGCCCTGCCGCACACCCATGTCTTTATCCGCCACCTCGACCTGGTCTGGTTCCCCGACGCCCGCGCCGTCGGCTTTCGCTTCGACGACCTGATGATCGAGGACGCCCGTCATCGTATCATCGCCCGCGCCAAGACCACCGAAATGGCGCTGGCCGCCGACAGCCTCGTTCTCGGCAAGCTGTCGCCGGCGCGCCTGACGGCCAGCGATTTCTTTGTCGCCGCCTCGGTGTCGAAGGGCGGCAAGTACGAACTAGGCTACGACGCGCGCGGCACATCCGGCGCGGTCGCCGGCCTCGACCAATTCCTGGCCGACCTGACCGGCCACGAGCGCCTCGGCCGCCCGGCCAGCTTCGCTCGCCAGGTATCGCTGAAAGGCGGCCAACTGCATCTGGTCAGCGAGGACGGCCTGTTGAACTGGACGGCTGCCGTCAAGACCGTCGATTTCAGCAAGCTGCACAATCGCTTGCAGTCACATCTTGACCTGGATATCGACAGCCGCGGCAGCCATGCCCGGATCCAGGCCGAGGCGTCGGGCGAGATTGGACTTAAGGTCGCCACCATCTCCGCCGACATCCGCGGTTTGGTCCCTGCCGCCGTCTTCCCGGCCGCCGGCATGACGCGCCTGATCGCCGGGGTCGACGCGCCGCTCGACGGCCTTGCCCGCGTCGATTACAGCGCGAAGAAGGGTTTCGACAACACCTGGCTCGACCTGCGCGCCGGGGCAGGCCACGTCACCTTCGGCCAGTCACGCCAGGACTTCGACTCCGCCGTCATCCGCGCCGCCTACACCTCGGCCACCCGCACCATTGCTTTCAATACCTTCCAGGTCAAGGCGCACCTGATCGATACCGATCTGTCGGGCAAGGTCGTCATTACGCCAGAGAATGTTGAGGCCAAACGCGACTTCAGCCTCGCCTTCGATTTCTCCGGTCCGCGCGTCACCGGCCGCCTGGCCGACGACTTCGATCCTCAGACCCTGACCCAGGCCCACCTCAAGGGCAGCTACGTCCCGGCCCGCCGCCGCCTCACCTATGATACCCTGACCGGCCTGCTCGACGGCACGCCGTTTGAAAGCCAGGGCACGGTTTATACCAGTGACAAGGGCCAGCTGGGCGCCGACCTGACGGCCAGGATCAAGGGCCGCTTCTCGAAGGACGAGGTTTTCGCCTTCTGGCCGCAGCACCTGTCGCCGATCACGCGCGGCGACCTCATCGCGCGCATCAAGGGCGGCGACTACCGCAATGCCGACTTCGTGCTCAAGGCGCCGCCGGGCGCCTTCGAGCCCGATCAGTTGCAGGACGACCAGCTGCGCCTCGACTTTGACTTCTCCGGCATGGGCCTGGCCATCGAGCACCGCATGCAGGACGCCAGCGGCCTGACCGGCCATGGCGTACTGCTTGGCAATTCGTTCCGCATGGACGTGACCGGCGGGCGGCTGGTCGATGTCGTCCTGACCAGGGGCCAGCTCGACGTGCCGAGCTTCCACGACCATGCGACCCACACCCATATCTGGCTGGAAAGCCAGGCCCCGGCGGTCAGCGTCATCGAGGCCGTCGATCCCCTGACCGATGGCCAACTCGGCAAGCACGGCCTCAACAAGGACCGCATGGCGGGCGAGGCCAGCGTCCGTGTCGACATCGACTTCCCGACCTTCCACAACATCGACAGCCACACCTTCAGCGTCAAGTTCAACGGCACCATCAAGGATGCGGCGTTGAAGAACGCGGCGCTCGGCTGGGACATGAGCGAAGGCGACCTGACCATCACCGGCGACCTGCTGGCCGACCGGCTCGAGGTCAGCGGCCCGGCGAAGGTCGGACCCTATTCCGGCGACATCAGCTATCGCACCCAGTTCGTGCCGAAGACGCAGTATGTCGATTTCACGGGCAGCTTCAACGCCGCCCAGTTCGGCGGCAGCCCGCGCGTGCCGGTGCCGATCAAGGGCCAGTTCACGCTTGAGGGCGGCAAGGGCCACGGCACGGTCGACGCCGCCATCTTCCGCGGCGATGTCGCCTGGCAGGGTGGCGACGCCAATGACGAACGGCCTTCGGACGTGACCATCGACGGCGTGACCCTGTCCGACGGCATGGAAGGGCAGGGCCTGCCGATCTTCGAACACCTGAAGCGCGAACTGCCGACGCGCATCGACCTGCTGCGTTCGGGCGACATCTGGAGCGGCGAGGTCCAGGCCGAAAGCCTGTCCGGCGACATCGCCTATATCCAGGGCCAGCGCCCGCGCCTGGTCTACACCTCGATCATCACCCCCGACGAGGCCCAGCAGCTGGGCTATGGCGCGCTGCCGATGTTCAAGGTCGCCCGTCATCTGACGGTCAATGTCGCGCTCGACGCCGACTCGAAGGAAGCCCTGCTCAAGCTCGACAACATGAACGCCACGCTCGGCTGGTCGGAAATCCCGAACAGCGACGAGCTGCAGCGCCGCCTGACCATGCACGTCCAGCCCGCCGACTGGACGACGCTCGGCCTGCCCACGGCCTTCTTCCAGCCGAAGACGCCGGTCGACGTCACCGCCCTGTGGTTGCAGAGCGATACCCGCCTCGACGGCACGGCGAGCCTGCTCGGGCAAACGGTCACCTTCACCATGCCGATCCGCCACCCGATCCTGGCAGCCGGCGAGGTCGCGCCGCCGCCGCCCCTGCCACTGGACGGCGACGACTACGACCTGCGCGTCAGCGGCGACGTCACGCCGGACATGTTGGCGGCTCTGGGCTATTCGCAGTCGCCGGTGCGCATCGACGGCACGCTTGGCCTGGTGTTCAGCCTCTACAGCGTACCCAACCAGCCTGGCGCGGTGCTCAATCTCGACGCCAGCCGCGCCGAACTGGGCGTCAAGGCCACCGACTGGAAGAAGCCGGCCGGCGAACAGGCCGAGTTCGCCGTCTCCTTCGACCCGCAGAAGGACGCCCAGGGGAACGACATGGGCGGGGTCAGCCTGTCGCGCATCTACGGCTCCGGCGATCACGTCCGCATCGACGGCCGCGCCTCGTTCGATACGGATGGAAATTTGCAATTCGCAGACTTTTCAAGCGTCTATCTCAAAGACTTCATCGACGTGACGTTCAAGTACTATGCGCTTCCCGGCCAACCCGCCTCGGTCATGTCGATCAGCGGCCAGGAGCTCGACCTGAGGCCGTGGCTCGACGCCGCCAAGGCGGAGACGGGCAGCAGCGATCCGGTGCAAAGCGCCGTGGCCGCCGCCGACCGCCCCGCCGCGCGCCCGACCCACTTCGTCATCGACCTCGCCCGGCTTAAGACCTCCGCCGAGGGCGCCTTCGGCCATATCAAGCTCGACCTCGACTGGGACGGAAAGAGCGGCCTCGACGGCGAGGGCGCGGCCACGACCGCCAACGGGAGCCCGCTGGCCCTGGCCATGAAGGGCTATGGCGACTACAGCCTGTTCAGCCTGAAGACCGACGATATCGGCGACGCCATCCGCACCGAAAGCGGCATAATCAACGTCTATGGCGGCCAGGCGACCATCGAGGGCGCCTATCGCGACGGCCAGATCGACGCCAGCGTCCACGGTGAAAAGGCGCGCGTCAAGCAACTCCCGGTCCTGGCGCAACTGCTCACCGTTGCCTCGCTCGAAGGCTTGTCCGATACCTTGAGTGGCGAAGGCATCGCCTTCTCGGACTTCGATTTTCCGATACGCTACAAGGACCATGTCGTCTTCATCGACAACGGCTGGGCGCGCGGCGGCGCGCTCGGCATCAATGTCTGGGGCACGACCAATACCGATGCGAAGACGATGACGCTCAACGGCACCCTGATCCCGGCCTACGGCATCAACTCGATCTTCGGTGACCTTAAGACCAAGGGGTTGGGCCTCGTCGGCCTGAAATATGACGTCGGCGGCGCCTTCAAGACGCCCCAGGTCGCCGTCGATCCGCTGTCGCTGATCATGCCGGGCTTTATGAAGGTGTGGGAGCAATCGTCGCGCAAGGATCCGATCCCGGCGCTTGACCTGCCGCCCGACCATGACAGGATGGCCCAGGTCCGCGCCGAGGCCGACAAGATCGCGGGGAACTAGCCAGCTATAAAAAGAAGAAGAGCGCCCACAGATTGGCATAGATTAACACAGATTTTTCAGAGCCTTGTTGGCCGTATGTTAAGCACACTGTGAGCCATATGCGGGCGCCGAAGGCGCTCATTGCATAGCGGTCTGCAGCCCCGATGGTTCCCGACCAAGATCAAGGTGGTCATGCAGGGCTCCGAAAAAATCTGTGTCAATCTGTGCCAATCTGTGGGCAAATCTTTCTTCTAGCGTCACCCGCGGCGGGGTGGCGTTCGGTGATAGCTGGCTTCAGGAGGGAGCGCCATGCTGCTGATATCCTTGGCTATAATAGCTATGGCGGACACGCCGTCCAAGGCCCTGTCCGCCGAACCGGCGCAGACGCCCAGAGACCTGTTCGCCAGCCTCGCCGGCTCATGCTACCAGGCCGACATGCCGGACAAGGCCACCGACACCCACTGCTTCACTCTGTCCGAAAGCGGCATGCTGGCGCTCGACGTGCATAAGGTGCGCACCGCCGATGGCGCGGTCGTCTATGAAGGCGTCACCGCTTATCATCCCGAAATGGGCTCAGGCGACGCCATCGGGAAACAGGCCGCCGCCGGCAAGGTTGACAATGCCGGTTCGGGCGCCGTGACCTTCGGTTATTACAACTCGCTCGGCGGCCTGATGGAGGGCGCGGCGGTGCGCAACGGCGACGAGATCGACTTCAATATCCGGATGCCGGACGGTCCTGCCTCCGCGACCTGGAAACTGACGGCCGACGGTTACGATGTGGTCGTTGCCGGCGGCACCTCGCATTTCCGCAAGATTGGCCCAGTGCCCGAAGGCGGCCTTTAGACTCCCTCCTCCCCATCGCAAGCGATAGGGAGGAGGGAGCTAAACCGGCTTCACCAGCACGATCGACTTCTTTCCCTTTTGGACTTTAAAGGCACCGACATTTTCGAGGATGTCGTTCCGAGAATAGTATTTTGGCAAAACGGGTTTGAGGTCGTTAATTTGAATGCCGCCACCATTTATGAGGTCTCTGGCTTCGCGGTTTGATTTTGCAAGCCCCGCACCGACAACAAGAGCTTCTGCGGTCCTTTGGTCTAGTTCAAACTGGTTATCAGGGTTCCAAACCATCTCCACCGTCGGCAGGTCGGCCGACAGCACGCCCTGCTCGAACGCCTTCTGCGCCGTCTGGCGCGCGGTCGCCGCCGCCTCAGCACCGTGCAGCATCTTGGTCGCCTCGTCGGCCAGCACCTTCTTGGCGTCGTTGATCTCGGCCCCTTCCAAGGCTTCGAGGCGCGCGATCTCGTCGAGCGGCAGCTCGGTGAACAGGCGCAGGAACCGGCCAACGTCGCGGTCCTCGGCATTGCGCCAGTATTGCCAATAATCGTAAGGGCTGAGCAGGTCGGCATTGAGCCACACCGCCCCCGACGCCGTCTTGCCCATCTTGGCGCCCGACGCCGTGGTCAGCAGCGGCGTGGTCAGCCCGAACGCCGCCGTCGTGTTCATGCGCCGCGTCAGCTCGACCCCGTTGACGATATTGCCCCACTGGTCCGAGCCGCCCATCTGCAGCACGCAGTCGTGACGCAGGTTCAGTTCGCGGAAATCGACCGCCTGCATCAGCATGTAGTTGAATTCGAGGAAGGTGAGGGGCTGCTCGCGGTCCAGCCGTTGCTTGACCGAATCGAAGGTCAGCATGCGGTTGATGGTGAAGTGCGTGCCGAAGGTGCGCAGGAACTCGATATAGCCGTAACCCGACAACCAGTCGTCGTTATTGACCATGACCGCCTGGTTGCCCTGTTCACCGAAGCTTAGAAATTTCGTGAAGACGGATTTGATTCCATTCAGGTTTTCGGCGATCTTCGCGTCGTCGAGCAACTGCCGCGACTGGTCCTTGCCGGAGGGGTCGCCGACCTTGGTCGTGCCCCCGCCCATCAGCACGATCGGCTTGTGCCCGGTCTTCTGCAGCCAGCGCAGCATCATGATCTGGACCAGGGATCCGGCATGCAGCGACGAGGCCGTGGCGTCGAAGCCGATATAGGCGGTGATCATACCCTGGGCGGCCAGGGCGTCGAGCGCGTTCTCGTCGGTGCACTGGTGGATGAAGCCGCGCTCTTGCAGCGTGCGCAGAAAATCGGATTTGAAGCTGGGCTCGGTCATGGCTAAGGTGTCGGTTGGAGCCTCACGCCAAAAAGCGCCGTTGAAAAACGTCTTCGCACTTTTTGAATAAACGTGAGGCGTTACAAAAGAAGGTCGCCGTGTGTGGCCCATTCCGTTGCACGGCGTCAAGAGCGGGAGGCTCGCAATCCATGAAAATCCTCGGCTTCATGACCGGAACCTCGCTCGACGGCATCGACATGGCGGTCATCGACACCGACGGCGAGAACGAGATCGCCTTCGGCCCCGGCCATGAAGCGCCGATGCCCGCCGATGTGCGCGGCGTGCTCGAGGAAACGACCAGGGCGGCGCTTGCCTGGCCGCGCGGCGACGTGGAACCGGCCATCTTCGCCGAGGCGCGCCGCGTCATCGTCGCGTCCCATTTTGAGGCGGCAGATGAATTTCTCAAGGCTAACAGATTGAATTTCAGCGCTTTCGACGCCTTAGGCGCGCATGGCCAGACGGTATTGCACGAGCGCCCCAAAAACGGTGTTCCCGGCCGTACGGTCCAGCTTTTCGACGGCCAGGCGTTCGCCGATGCTACCGGCGTACCGGTTGTCTGCGACTTCCGCCGGGCCGATATCGAAGCCGGCGGCGAGGCCGCGCCACTGATGCCGGTCTATCATGACGCCCTGGTGGCCAAAGCGGGGCTGGACCTGCCGGTCCTCGTCGTCAATCTTGGCGGCGTCGCCAACATCACCCTGATCGGCGGGCGCGGCGGCCTGACCGCGCTCGATACCGGCCCCGCCAACGGCTTGATGGACCAGTGGATGCGTTTGCATGGACATGGCGACTACGACCACGAAGGCCAGATCGCGGCGTCCGGCGAGACCGACATCACCGTCCTGGCGCGCTACATGGCGCACCCTTATTTCGACGCCCCCGCGCCGAAGTCGCTCGACCGCTACGATTTCACACTGGACGGCGTGCAGGGGCTGAGCCTCGAAGACGGCATGGCGACGCTCTCGGCCTTCACCCTGCAAAGCCTGCTGGCCGGCGTCGAGCAACTGGGCGCCCAGCCCCGGACCGTCATCCTGGCCGGCGGCGGCCGCCGCAATACGCACCTCGTTAAACAGATCCGCGCCGCCCTCGACCCGGCCGAGGTCGTGACGGCCGAGGACCTCGGCTGGCGCGGCGGGGTGTTCGAGGCCGAGGGCTTCGCCTACATGGCGGCGCGTTCGCTGAAAGGCCTGCCGATCTCGTTCCCCGGCACGACCGGCGTGGCGCGCCCCCTGACTGGTGGCGTCGCCTATTATCCGCAGTCGCGCCGGGCGACGGCCTAACCCTTCTCCGCCATCCGCTTGTCGATATAGGCGCCGACGCGCTGTTCGACCTCGGACAGCTGGTCGGTCCAGAAGTGATTGGCGTCGGACACGACCTCGTGGTCGATGGTGATGCCCTTCTGCGTCCGGAGCTTGGCGACCACGCGCTCGACCTCGGCCGGCGGCACGACGATGTCGTTGCCGCCGTTCAGGAACATGCCGGAGGCCGGGCAGGGGGCCAGGAAGCTGAAATCATAGGCGTTGGTCGGCGGCGACACCGACACGAAACCATCGGTTTCCGGCCGCCGCATCAAAAGCTGCATGCCGATATAGGCGCCGAAGTCATAGCCGGCGACCCAGAACTGCGACGCCGTCGGGTTCTTGGCCTGCAGCCAGTCGAGCGCCGTCGCCGCGTCGGCCAGCTCGCCGACGCCGGAATCGAACTCGCCCTGGCTCTTCTGCACGCCGCGGAAGTTGAAGCGCAGCACCGAAAAGCCGCGCGTCATGAACAGGTGGAACAGTTGCACCGTGACCGGATGATTCATGTGCCCGCCCGCCTTGGGGTGCGGATGCAGAATCAGCGCGATCGGCGCGTTCTCCACCTTGCCGGCGCTGTAGCGGGCTTCGATGCGGCCTGCGGCGCCGGCGAGAATAACTTCAGGCATGCATTCACCTTGTGCACGTAGGGCGGCGCCGACGAGCGATTTGCCCGGGGGACGCGGAAATGGTAATAATATGACGGTCTTCGCCGCAGTGGCAGGCGATGTAGCACAGGGCTTCCGGCTTTGGGTAGTTTTTTCGCCGGGGAATGGGGACGGTCATGAAAAAGAAGCGGATGACGCTGGCGGGCCTGATGGCTCTGGTCGCGGGCTTGATATGGGCGGCAGCGAACCCCGCCATGGCGCAATCGCCATCGGAGCCGTGGCCCGATCTGCTTTACGGCACCTGGACGGGAACGATCTGCGGCGAGCCGATCACCTACATCTTCTATCCTGGCCGGGTATCCATCACGCCGTCGGACGAAACCCCAAGCGATTCCGACTGGTCGGATGTCATCATCGTGCGCTCGAGATACATGCGCAACGGCGTCGAACGCGACGATCAGTATTCTATCCCCAAGGACCCCAGCCAGGATTCGATGTACGGCCAGCCGATCGAAGGTGTCGCCTACCAGAACAATGTCTATATCAGCCTGGCCTACGATCCGCAGAAGCAGGACATCTACGGCACCTATTTCGCGCCGGGCAATGTGTGCCAGGACGTGGAGATCACCAAGTCGTCCGAAACCTACGATAAGGAACTGAACGACCTGGAGGACATGGATTTCTACCACCCCTTCGATTTCCTGTGACCGCGCAGTTTTTTCGCATCTAATTCTTGACTACGGGAGTCGGGAATACTAGGTCTCCGGCGAACGGCCGCTCGTGGCCGCACACGCTTTTCCGGACCTGTTTTCATGCGCCTGTCGACCAAGGGACGCTATGCCGTGATGGCCATGACCGACCTGGCCATGAACGGCCAGGGCGGCCGTCCGATCTCGCTGTCGGAGATTTCCGACCGCCAGCAGATTTCGCTGTCCTATCTCGAACAGCTCTTCGCCCGGCTGCGCAAGGCGGGGCTGGTCAGGAGCGCGCGCGGCCCCGGCGGCGGCTATACCCTGGCGCGCGCGGCGGGCCTGCTGTTCGTTTCCGAGATCGTGCTGGCGGTCGACGAACCGATCAAGGCGACGCGCTGCGAAATGACCTCCAACAAGCTCGGCGCCAACAAGAAGCTCGCCAGTTCTTTGGGCAAGGACGCGGCGGCGCGCGAGATCGGCTGCATGCCGGGCGGCCAGCGTTGCCTGACCCACAACCTGTGGGAAGACTTAGGGCTGGCGATCCACGACTACCTGGCGCAGGTGTCGCTGGAGGACGTGATCCGCAAGCGCACGCGCAAGAAGGTGTCGATCACGTCGCCCGAACCGCGCCCGCAGTTGCTGGAGGCATAAGGCTTTGGCGATCTATCTCGACCATGCGGCGACATCGCCCCTGCGCCCGGAAGCGCGCGACGCGTTTCTGCGCGCCGCAGACGCCGGCGGCAACGCCTCGTCGGTCCATGCCGCCGGGCGCAAGGCCAGGATGACGCTGGAAGACGCCCGGGCGGCGATTCTCGATGCCATGGGCGCCACCGGCGCGGCCGGTTTGGTCTTCACCTCGGGCGGCACCGAAGCCAACGCCCTGGCCCTCCATCAGGCGCGCGATTTCGACTATCTGATCGTCGGCGAAGGCGAACACGACAGCGTCTTCACCGGCGCGACGGCGGTAAGCAAGCCGGTTGTTCACCTGCGCCTGACCGGGGACGGGCAGGCCAATATCATGCATTTGCATGAGATTTTGCAGAGCCATGATGGCCGGCCGTTCGCCGCCGTCATGCTGGCCAATAACGAAACCGGCGTCATCTCGGATGTGGCTGCGGCGGCGCAGGCGGTCCATGCGCGGGGGGGATGGCTGCACGTCGACGCCGTCCAGGCGCTCGGTAAGGTAAATGTGGATTTTCAAGCCCTTTGCGCCGATTCTTTAAGTTTTTCCGCACACAAGATCGGCGGCGGCCAGGGCGTCGGCGCCCTGGCCCAAGACCGCGGCCGCACGCTCCGTCCGGCCGTGACCGGCGGCGGCCAGGAGTTGGGCTTGCGCGCCGGCACCGAAAATGTCCCCGGCATTGCCGCCTTCGCGGTGGCAGTCAGCGTCTGCCACGCCGTGGGGGGCGACGTACTGGCTGCGCAAGGCCAGATCGAGGCTCAACTGAAAGCGCAAGGCGTCACCATTCTCGGCGAAGACGCCGCGCGCGTTCCGGGTATCCTCTGCCTGGCGCAAGGCCATTGGCCGTCGTCGCTGCAACTGATCCATATGGACATGGCCGGCATCTGCGTCTCGTCAGGCTCGGCCTGCTCGTCGGGCAAGGTCAAGGCCAGCCGCGTCGTCACCGCCATGGGCCGCCCCGAATTGGCCGACAAGGCTCTGCGCGTGTCCGCCGGCTGGACCACCCATGCCAGAGATTGGAAGGCTTTTTATGACGTTTGGTCAGCGGGTTATACCGCCTATCTGAAGCGTCACGCCAAAGAGGTTGCGTAATGGCCGCTGTCAAGGAAACCATCGACACGATCGCCAGGCTGGAGGCCTACGAGCACGGCTTCGTCACCGATGTCGCCATGGAGTTCGCACCGAAAGGCCTGAATGCCGACATCGTGCGCTTCATTTCGGCCAAGAAGAACGAGCCCGAATGGATGCTCGACCTGCGCCTGCAGGCCTTCGAGCGCTGGCAAGCCATGGATGAACCGACCTGGGCCAAGGTCAAATATACCCCGGTCGACTATCAGGACCTCTACTACTACGCCGCACCGAAGAAGAAGGCCGGACCGAAATCGCTCGACGAGATCGATCCGGAAATCCTCAAGACCTATGAAAAGCTCGGCATCCCGCTCAAGGAACAGATGGTCCTGGCCGGCGTCGAGGGTGCGCCGAAATATGCCGTCGACGCCGTGTTCGACTCCGTCTCCGTCATCACCACCTTCAAGGATGAACTGAAAAAGTCGGGCGTCATTTTCTGCTCGATTTCCGAGGCCTTGCGCGAATATCCTGACCTGGTGCGGCAATATCTCGGCTCCGTCGTCCCGGTCTCCGACAACTATTTCGCCGCCCTCAATTCGGCGGTCTTTTCCGACGGTTCCTTCGTTTATGTCCCGCCGGGCGTGCGCTGCCCGATGGAACTCAGCACCTATTTCCGCATCAACGCCGAAAATACCGGCCAGTTCGAACGTACCTTGATCATCGCCGACAAAGGCGCCTATGTCAGCTATCTCGAAGGCTGTACGGCGCCGCAACGCGATGAAAATCAACTGCATGCCGCCGTCGTTGAACTCGTCGCCCTGGACGATGCCGAGATCAAGTACTCGACCGTGCAGAACTGGTACCCCGGCGACGCGGAAGGCAAAGGCGGCATCTACAACTTCGTCACCAAGCGCGCCGATTGCCGCGGCGCGCGCTCCAAGGTGTCGTGGACCCAGGTCGAGACCGGCTCGGCCATCACCTGGAAATATCCGTCGTGCGTGCTGCGCGGCGACGACAGCGTCGGCGAGTTCTACTCCATCGCCGTCACCAACGGCGCCCAGCAGGCCGACACCGGCACCAAGATGATCCACCTTGGCCGCAACACGAAATCGCGCATCATCTCCAAGGGTATTTCGGCGGGACGGTCGTCGGGCACCTATCGCGGCCTCGTCTCGGCCCACGCCAGGGCCACCGGCGCGCGCAACTTCACCCAGTGCGACAGCCTGCTGATCGGCAAGGCCTGCGCCGCCCATACCGTGCCCTATATCGAAAGCGACACCGCCCACGCCCAGTTCGAGCATGAGGCAACGACGACGCGCCTATCCGAGGACCAGCTGTTCTACGCCATGCAGCGCGGCCCGTCGCAGGAAGAGGCGGTGGCCCTGCTGGTCAACGGCTTCGTCCGCGAGGTGCTACAGGAACTGCCGATGGAATTCGCCGTCGAGGCCCAGAAACTGGTCGCCATCTCCCTCGAAGGGAGCGTGGGATGACGGCGGCGATGTCACATCTCTCCTCCCTATCGCGAAGCGATGGGGAGGGGGTGAGCGCAGCCAAACGATCCAGTGAATCGTTTGGCAAGCGCAAGGAAGCGGTGGAGGGGTATCTTTCCGCCGGCAATGACCCCGTCATCTTCGCTTCGCTCGATGCCACCTCCCCATCGCAAGCGATAGGGAAGAGAAGCGGCGCGACCACCTCTTTTGACGGGAGAGTAGAATGATCGTCCGGTCAAACACCTTGCCCATGGTTGGGATTACCTATGGCTTGGCCATTCTGTTCCTGGTCGTTGCAGCGGCGGGCTATTCGATGGTCGTGACGTGGTCAAATCCGACGATAATGGCTATTGCCGGTGGGCTTGTGGTGATGGCTTATCTCGCCTGGCTCGGCTTTTTTATCGCCGCCTTGCCGCGATCTGTTGCTACCGCGCTTCGTGTTCTGCCAAGCCTCGCCATCGCCAATCCCTGGCTTGTTTATTTTCCGCTTGCCTTCGCCTTCAACCTTCCCGTTAGATAAATGCTTTCCATCCAAAACCTCACCGTCTCCGTCGACGACAAGACCATACTGAAGGGCCTGACGCTCGACGTGCCGGCCGGCGAAGTCCACGCCGTCATGGGCCCCAACGGCGCCGGCAAGTCGACGCTGGGCTATGCCCTTGCGGGTCGTCCGGGCTATGATGTCAACGGTGGTTCCGTCACCTTCAACGGCGAGGATCTGCTGAAAAAAGCGGTGCATGAGCGCGCCGCCGCCGGTCTCTACCTGTCGTTCCAGTACCCGCTCGAAATCCCCGGCGTTCCGGCCCTGACCTTCCTGCGTACCGCCTTGAATGCACAGAAGAAACTGCGCGGCGAAGCCGAGGTCTCCGCCCCCGATTTCCTGCGCCGCGTGCGCGAGGTCGCCAAGTCGCTGAAGATCGACATGGACATGCTCAAGCGGCCCCTGAATGTCGGCTTTTCCGGCGGCGAGAAGAAGCGCATGGAAGTGCTGCAGATGGCCATGCTGGAGCCGAAGTTCCTGATCCTCGACGAGACCGATAGCGGCCTCGATATCGACGCGCTCAAGGTGGTGTCCGACGGCGTCAATGCCCTGCGCGCGCCCGACCGCGCCATGCTGGTCATCACCCACTATCAGCGCCTGCTCGACCACATCAAGCCCGACCGCGTCCATGTGCTGGTCGACGGCAGGATCGTCCGCTCCGGCGGCCCCGAACTGGCGCTCGAACTCGAAGCGCGCGGCTATGACGAATATCTGGAGCCCGCAGCCTGATGTTTGACTCGCTCGACATCTTCAATCCGGCGTCCTATCCGACGCGCCGCGACGAGGACTGGAAATACAGCGACTTGTCGCGCGTTCTTCGCGCGGCGCCGGAAAGAAGAATTGGCTGGGATGGATTCTTCGACCTGGACAGGTGGCAGCGCAGGCTGAAAGGTTTTGTCGAACTGAACGTCCGCGGCTCCAGCTACGGCCACCTGGAAGATGCATGGCATACAGTCAAGGACAAGCTTTATATAAGGCACCTGGAGGTTGGGGGAAAGACCCCGATTGGTCACCAAGATGACTACGATATAGTCATTGATGCCGGCAGGTCACTCCTGTTGGTTGAAGCTTTCGCGGGTGACGATTTGTATGCAACCAACGCGACCTTAAACCTGAAAGTAGGCCGAGATGCCAGTCTAACCCGCATCGTCATCCTGGACGAGCCCGCCGACGCCATCTCTGTTCGTCGTACTATTGTGACCACCTGGCCGGGGTCGACCTTCAAGCAATACGTCTTTTCGACCGGCGCGAAATTCCAGCGTTTCGAAACCCATGTCGACCACGCCGGCCATGGCGCATCGGTTGAACTGCATGGCGCTTACCTGTTGAAGGACAAGGCGCATTTCGACCTGACTACCCGCGTCAACCACGCCCAACGAGACGGCGTGACCCAGCAATTGATCAAGGGGCTGGTCAAGGACCAGGCGACCGCCGTCTTCCAGGGCCGCATCAAGGTCGAGCGCGGGGCCGACGGCACCGACGCCCGCATGCGCCATCAAGCCTTGATGCTCAATGACGGCGCCCACGTCCGCGCCAAGCCGGAACTGGAAATCTATGCCGACGACGTGCAATGCGCCCACGGCAATACCATCGGCGCCATGGACGAAGCGGCGCTGTTCTTCTGTCAGTCGCGCGGCATGCCCGAAGCCGTCGCCCGCCGGCTTCTGATGCAGGCTTTTGTCACGCCGGTGGCCGATCAGATCGAGGATGAGGACTTGCGCACCAAGGTACTGGAATTCCTGGCGGAAAAGTCGGAGAACTTCTATGCCGTTTGATGTGCAAAAGGCGCGCGCCGACTTTCCGATCCTGAGCCGCGAGATCAACAACCGGCCGCTTATCTACCTCGATTCCGGCGCTTCAGCCCAGAAGCCGGAAGCTGTGATCGAGGCCATGTCGCATGCCATGCGCCACAGCTATGCCAATGTGCACCGTGGCCTGCATCGCCTGGCCAATGAGACGACCGACGCCTACGAAGCCGGGCGCGAAACCGTGGCCCGCTTCATCGGCGCGGATACGAACGAAATCGTCTTCACCAAGTCGGCCACCGAAGCCGTCAACCTC
>CAYYTA010000011.1:0-54539 GCA_964474575.1 uncultured Caulobacteraceae bacterium
TTCGGAGGGCGGGGATAAGTTAAGGGCAAGGAAGAAGGCTATCCACGGATAAGCCAGACAAGACAGATGGTTGCGAGATCGGGGCGGCTGTCCTTGCGGGGAATAACTCGGCAGCGAAGCGGTCATTCGCGTTCATGGGGCATGCGCGGGAGCGTGAACCGCGCTCGGACCATCTGGTCTTGTCCGGCTTATCTGTGGATGAAGCCTGTTTGCCCCTCACCCGGTCGCCCGCGCTTCTGCGAAGCTTGCCTCCCGTCCTCTCCCCGTGAACGGGGAGAGGGGTAAGAAAGAGATCCCTCCGCTACGGACCGGCTTTTTATGCGGTCTTCAAAAAATCACCGGCGAGGCTTGCGTTCGATATTATTTCGATATATCTAAACTGCATCGAATTCGGGCCACTCACCATGTCGACGCGCCCGCAACTCCGATATATCGCGTTATAGTCTAATTTGAAAGGCACTCCATGAAAGGATTCTTCCATCATCACCGCCACGGCTGCGAGGACCGCGCCCATGGCCATCGCGACGGCTTCGGCCGAGGCCCTCACCGTCACGGGCCATTTGGCCACAACCCCTTCGGCGGCAACCCGTTCGAGCACTTCGGCCGCGGCCGCGAGGGCCGTTTCGAGGGGCGTGGCCTTGGGCGCGGCGAAGGGCGCGGCTTTGGCCACGGCGGCCTGCGTCTGGTCATCCTCAAACTGATCAGCGACAAGCCGGCGCACGGCTACGAACTGATCAAGGCGATCGAGGACATGTCGAAAGGCGCCTACAGCCCCTCCCCCGGCGTCATCTATCCGACCCTGAGCTGGCTTGAGGACGAAGCCTTCATCACCGTCGAGCCCGGCGACGACGGCCGCAAGATGGCCCACATTACCGAGGCCGGCCGCGCCTTCCTGGCCGAAAAGGCCGAGGCCGTCGACGCCCTGTTCGCCGCCATGGACGACAGCGCCGGCGATACCCGCCACGGCGACTATGCGCCTCTGTTCCGCGCCATGCACAACCTTGGCGCGACGATCAAGGCGCGCGGCATGAAGCCGATGGCCCAGGCCGATATCGAGGCCATCGTCGACCTGATCGACGACCTGGCCAAGAAGATCGAAAGGTCCTGACATGGCTGCCGGGGGACATTACCTGCTGGTCGGCGACGGCGCCGCCCTGCCCCTGCTGCGGGCCAGGCTGCGCCGGCTGCCGGCGGAGGCGCACGCCATCGTCGTCGTCGAGGCCGAGGCTGCGCCCGATTTCGAGACGGCGGCGCGCGTCACGCTTCACCGCCTGAGCCGCCGGAGCCTGTACGGCCCGCGCACGCTCAACGATTTGCTGAAAGGGCTGTTCCTGCCACAGGACGGCCTCAGGGCGTGGGTGTCGTGCGGCCATGACCAGAGCCGGCTGATCTGCGACCAGTTGATCGACGATCATGGTGTCCGGCGCGAACGCATTGAAGCGGCGGCCGCGCTCGGGCCGGTGCTCTATACGCTTGATGCAAGTGCATAAACCTGCCATAGGGCGGGTATGAATGCCCAAGAGAACACACGCCTTACCGAAACCACCTTCCGCGCCTGGCTGCGGCTTCTGCATGCGCACCAGACGGCCTTTGCCCGCGTCGAGGCGGCCTTGAAGGCGGCGGATTTGCCGCCCTTGCCGTGGTATGACGCCCTGCTCGAACTGGAACACGCCGGCGAGGACGGATTGCGCCCGCAGCAGCTTGAAAAGGAGCTGATGCTGCCGCAATACAGCCTGTCGCGGCTGCTCGACCGCATTGCGGCGGAGGGCTATCTCGTCAGGCGCGCGTTTGCCGGCGACCGGCGCGGCCAGATCATCGCCATCACCGACAGCGGCAAGGCCTTGCGGCGGCGCATGTGGCCGGTCTATGCCGAGGCGATCGGCGAAGCCTTCGGGCGGCGGCTGTCGGACGAGGACGCGGCGGCGCTCGATCACCTGCTGGCCAAGGTCATTCCTGATTAGGCCAGCGCCGCTCCCGCCCCGTTTACGGGGAGGGGGGACCGCGAAGCGGCGGGAGGGGCCTACACGCGCCCTAGTAGGTCCTTTAATCCAGCCACAGTGTCCGGTTTGAAGCCGGTGAAGACCTTGCCGCCCACCTCGATCACCGGCCGCTTGATCATCGACGGCTGGGCGATCATCAGCTTGATGGCCCTGGCCTCGGTGAGGTCGGCCTTGTCGGCGTCGGGCAGGTCGCGGAAGGTCGTGCTGGCTTTGTTGAGCACCTTTTCGAGGCCCGCCGCCTTCGCCCAGGCCCTGATGTGGACGGCGTCGATGCCCTTTTGCTTGTAATCGTGGAATTCGTAAGGAATGCCTTCGGCGGCCAGCCAGATGAAGGCCTTCTTCATGGTGTCGCAATTGGGGATGCCATAGATTTTCAGCATATGCTCGGCCCTTGTCGCATGGCGAATTTATCACCCGTCCGCTTTACTGCGAGTCGGGGACGTTTCCATTGAAGGAGCACGATCATGCCCAAGGAATCCGGAGCCCAGCGCGCCAAGGTCCACAAGGTGATGGACGAGGCCAAGCACGGCACGCTGAAAAGCGGCTCGGGCCACAAGGTCACCTCGCACAAGCAGGCGGTCGCCATCGCCATGCACGAGGCGCATATCCCGAAGAAGGGATCGCACAAGGGCGGCCATCACTGACAAAAGGCGCTCCGCAAGGGGCGCTTTTTCACGTGTGGTAACGGTCCAGTTGGTCGAGGATATCCAGTCCGCGCGCCTTGTCGCCCCTGGCCGACCGCAACCGGAAACGCGTTTCGGCGTCAGGAATTTCAGGCCAGAAATAGCTGACCGGACCAAGCCAATAGGTTTTGGGGTCTTGTTCTGACTTCAAACGTTTTATCGATAAATCTATTGGCCACCGCCCCTCAAACCCTTCACGTGCGGAAATTGCAGCGAAAAGAGCATCGCGCTCGTGATCTGTTCGATGCGAATTGCCCAAGAGTTTTGACAGGTATTCTCCTTCCCAACCTCCAAGAGCTTTCGCAATCGCCTTCGGATGGGTTTCCGTCACACGGACACTGGGAAATTTTTCCCGCAGTCGCGCTACAAACATTGCACCTTGCACGATTGCCGCACCCCGCAACGAATTCGCAGCTTGTACGGTTCCAGATGGAATGCCGTGCGTCTTACGAATCCACTGATCAGCGTAACGATCCGCCGATTGGCCGGATGACCACCAAAGTGGCGCGTCAACGCCGACACCATCCGGGCAGGATGCAATCAGTTCAACCGCCTCGTCAGCGTAGGAAACGCAGTTCGTTCTGATTTCACCCGATGGGAATATGAGAGCAACGCCGAAAGCCTTGGCACCGCCCGGGTCTACGCCAACCCAAAATCCGTTAGACATACTCCCCTCCCCGCGTTTTCTGCCCTTACTCCACCGTCACCGTGGTCTTGAGCTTGATGTCGGCCGAGGAGTCGCCGATCATCAGGCTGACCGGTTCGCTTTCGACAACGAAGCCGTTCGCATCGTCGTTCCAGTAGGCCAGTTGCGAGGCCTTCAGCGGGATCGTCACCGTTTTCGTTTCGCCGGGCGCGAGCGTCACGCGCTGGAAGCCTTCCAGTTCCTCGGCCGGGCGGTCGACCTTTGAGCCCAGATGCTGGACATAAAGCTGCGGCACCGCGTCGCCGGCGCGGCCGCCGGTATTGGTGACGTCGACGCTGACCATGACCGTGCCGTCCCTGGCCAGCGTCGTGGCGTCGGTATGCAGGTTGGCATATGTGAAGGTCGTATAGCTCAGGCCGTAACCGAATGGATACAGCGGCTTGCCCCAGTTTCCTCGCTCGAAATACATGTAGGTTCGGCCGTGGCGGATGTCGTAGTCCATCATCGGCGGAAGCTGCGCCTCCGAGGCCGGCCAGGTTTCGACGAGGTGGCCGCCGGGGTTGTAATCGCCGAAGACGACGCTGGCTATGGCCGCGCCTTCGTCCTGCGAGGCATGGGTCATGTGCAGGATGGCCGGCACATGACCTTCCGACCAGTTGACGGTGTAGGGGAAGCTCGACACGAGCACCATGACCGTCTTCGGGTTGACGGCCATGACCTGCTTGACCAGGTCCTCCTGCGCCAGGGCCAGGGTTTCGCGGTCGCGGCCTTCGCGGCCGTCGCCCGGGTCGGCGCACGGATTGGTGCCGTTGTCGTTCCAGTCGGTGGCCATGTTCGGGCCGCAGGTTGGATCGTTGCCGACCACCACGATGACCGCGTCGGCGCCTTTCGCGGCGGTGACAGCGTCGGCCCCGGTGGCGGCGTAGTTGACCGTCACGTCCGGCCCCAGGGCGGCCTTTATGCCGTCGAGCGGGGTAGTGGCATGGGGCGGGTGGCCGCCATACCAGTCCCAGTGGACGCTGTCGGCCAGGGGCCCGACGACGGCGACGGTTTTCAGCCTGGTCTTGTCGAGTGGCAGCAGGCCGGTGTTCTTCAAAAGGACTATGGATTCTAACGCCATCTGCCTTGATACCGACTGGTCGGCATCCGTCGTCCACGGCTCCGGGCCGGTGCCGATGGTGCTGTAGGGCACCTTGGCCGGATCATCGAGCACGCCGAGACGCAGGACGGTCCTCAGCTTGCGCGCCAGGACGGCGTCGATGTCGGCCTCGGTGACAAGGCCGTCCTTCAAGGCCGCGTGCAGGGCGTCCTTGTAGTTGTCGAGATACTGGTTGATGCCGGCCTTGAGCGAGGCCGCCACGGCCTGCTCCTGGTCGGGAAAGACCTTGTGCCATTTGACGAGGTTGGTGACCGCGCCGCCGTCCGACGAGATGACATCGGCGTTCCATTCTCCGTTGACCACCTTTTGCAGCACCGGATTGATGGTCATCGGCGTGCCGTTCCACGCATTGTACGACGCCATCAGGCCGCGCGCGCCGCCGTCCTGGAACGCCATGCGGAAGGGCACCGAATAATACTCCCAGAACAGGCGGTTATCGAAGTTCGACGACGACGACGAGCGGCCGTTCTCGTTGCTGTTGGCCAGGAAGTGCTTGAGCAGCGGCGCGGCCTGCCAGTATTTCGGATCGTCGCCCTCCAGACCCTTGGCAAACGCCGTCGCCATGGTGCCGTTGAAGAACGGATCCTCGCCATAGACCTCCTCGCTGCGGCCCCAGCGGGGGTCGCGCGCCAGGTCCGACTGCGGGCCCCAATCCATCAGGACCGGGTGGTGGTAGGGCTTGTCGGTCTGGGTGATGTAGCGCGCCTCGAAGCCTTCGACGCCGCCGGCCTTGCGCACCAGGGCCGGATCCCAGGTTTCGCCCATGCCGGGCGGCTGCGGGAACTGGGTCGTGGGGATGGCCGGGAAGTTCCATCTGGCGTTGCCGCGCTGGACCATGCCGTGGATGCCCTCGGACGAGCCGATATTGGGGATGCCAAGGCGCGGTACGGCGGTATTGGTGGACAGCGCGTCGATCTTCTCGTCGATCGTCATTTCGTGCAGTATCGAGGCAATGCGCACGTCCTCGGGCGAATTGTCGTCCTGGAAGAGCCAGGTCTGGGCGGGTGCGGCGCCCGCCAGACAAAAGGCGATGACGGCAGCGGCCGCCGCGGCTTTGAGATGTGACATGCTTCCCTCCATCGTCGTGTTTTCGTGGCGCGCAATTTATCGGAAAAGTGAGCCCGCTTTTCCGATTGCGCTTATCCCCGGACGATTGCCTCAAGGATTGTCACAGGCGGGAGCTTACGGCAACCGGAAACAGGCCGACAGGGTTGCGAACAGGCCGGAGGCTTGTACGGTTCATGCTTGGCATTGCGACTGCTGACAGGTCCTGACAGTATGGGTCGACGGAACGCGGTTACGGGGGTGGACTTTTGGTCGCGAGGGGCCATGTCTGCGGCGACAGCCACAGGAGCACGGCGCCATGAGCGACAAGCCCGTCAAGATTCCCGGCCCCGAACATCCGATCGGCATCATGCCCGAGCCGAGGCGCGT
Source organism: uncultured Caulobacteraceae bacterium (assembly GCA_964474575.1). GTDB lineage: Bacteria > Pseudomonadota > Alphaproteobacteria > Caulobacterales > Caulobacteraceae > Asticcacaulis. The sequence goes on from CAYYTA010000011.1 coordinate 5,923, forward strand.
TGTCGTCCGCGCCGGCGGCCGGGTCATCGCCGACAGCCGCCGCGCCGTGAGCCTCAAGGCGGCGTCCTGCCCCGCCGTGGTCTATATTCCGCGCGAAGACGCCGACATGACGCAGCTCGAGGCGGCCGACCACGCCACCTATTGCCCTTACAAGGGCGATTGTGCCTATTTCAGTATTCCGGCCGCCGGCGCGCGTGGAACCAATGCCGTGTGGAGTTACGAACGGCCCTTCCCGGCCGCCGCCGCCATCGCCGGCCGCCTGGCCTTCTATCCCGACCGAGTCGACAGCATAGCGTTCCTGTAACCTTGTCTGCGTTGCCAGCGTAAAGTTTCCACGTCCCGACCACGAAAGGTCAGCGTCATGAAACCCTGTCCCTTAAGCGACACCGCGCCTTCCCTGCTTGACCGCTACATATCGACGCGCCGGCGGACGCTCGATCTCGCCGCGCCGCTGTCGCCCGAGGACATGGTCGCGCAGTCGATGCCCGACGCCAGCCCGGCGAAATGGCACCTGGCCCATACCACGTGGTTCTTCGAAACCTTCCTGCTGGATGGCGTTGCGGGATATGCGCCGTTCGATCCGAACTACGCCTTCTTGTTCAACTCCTATTACGAGGCGCTTGGACCGCGCCAGCCGAGAGCGCAGCGCGGGCTGCTGACCCGTCCGCCGCTGGCCGATGTCCTTGCCTATCGCCGCCATGTCGATGACGCCATGGAAGCGCTGATCGCGGCGGGCGACGCGAACGCCGGGCTGGTCGAACTCGGCCTGGCGCACGAGGAGCAGCATCAGGAACTGCTGCTGATGGACATCCTGCATCTGTTCGCCCAGTCGCCGCTGGCGCCGGCCTACGATCCGGCCTGGCCCGCCGACGTTTCCAGCCGGGCCGGCCGTTTCCTGCTGCGGCCCGGCGGACTGGTCGAGATCGGCCATGCGGGTAGCGGCTTCGTTTTCGACAACGAAAGCCCGCGCCACAAGACATGGCTGCAGCCGTTCGAGATCGGCGAACGCCTGGTGCGCAACGGCGAGTGGCTGGCCTTCATGGCCGACAGCGGCTATGCCCGCCCCGAGCTGTGGCTGTCGGACGGCTGGGCGGCGGTGCAGGCCGAAGGCTGGGAGGCGCCGCTCTACTGGCGGCGGGGCGGCGATGGCTGGCGGGAGATGACCCTGGCCGGCCTGCGCCCGGTCGATCCGGATGCGCCGGTCAGCCACGTCGGCTTCTACGAAGCCGAAGCCTTCGCGCGCTGGGCCGGCGCGCGCCTGCCGACCGAGGCGGAATGGGAGATGGCCGCCCGCGACGGCGTCATCGCCGAGGCCTTCGATGTCGCCTGGCAGTGGACGGCCAGCGCCTACCTGCCCTATCCCGGTTTCCGCCCGGGGGCCGGCGCGGTCGGCGAGTACAACGGCAAGTTCATGAGCGGCCAGATGACGCTGCGCGGCGGCAGCGCCTTCACGCCCGCCGGCCACAGCCGCGTTACCTATCGCAACTTCTTCCAGCCCGGCAAGCGGTGGATGCGTTCGGGCGTGCGCCTGGCCCGCGACGCCGTGACCGCGCGCGGCAGGGACGACACCGACGCCGGCTTCGCCGCCGACGTCATCGCCGGCCTGTCGGCGCGGCAGAAAGCCCTGCCGCCGAAATATTTCTACGACGCCACCGGTTCGGACCTGTTCGAGGCCATCTGCCGCACGCCGGAATATTATCCGACGCGCACCGAAACCGCCCTGCTGCGCGACATCGCGCCGGAGATCGCAGCCGCCATTCCCGACGGCGCTGTGCTGATCGAACTCGGCAGCGGGGCCAGCGACAAGACGCGCCTGCTGCTTGACGCCGCGCCGCGGATCGCGACCTATGTGCCCGTCGACATCAGCCCCGAGGCGTTGGAGATGGCGGCGGCGCGGCTGGCCGAAGCCTACCCTGAGCTCGACATCCAGCCGCTGGCCGCCGACTTCACCCGCCGCATCGACCTGCCGGCGAGCCTGCGCGGGCGGCCGCTGACCGGCTTCTTCCCGGGGTCGACCATCGGCAATTTCGCGCCGGCCGAAGCGCTCGACCTGCTGCGCGGCCTGCGGACCTTGCTCGGGCCGCAAGGCCGGCTGATCGTCGGCGCGGACATGGTCAAGGACGAGGCGACGCTGGTCGCCGCCTATGACGACGCCGGGGGCGTGACGGCCGAATTCAACAAGAACGTGCTGCGCCGCATCAACCGCGAACTGAACGGCCATTTCGACCTCAGCGCTTTCGACCACCTGGCGGTATGGAACGCGGCCCTGGCGCGCATGGAGATGCACCTGGTCAGCCGCCACGACCAGATCGTCACGGCGGCGGGCCACAGCTTCGCCTTCAAGGCCGGCGAGCGCCTGCACACCGAAAACTCGCACAAGTTCACAGAGGCGTCCTTCCGTACCCTGGCGGAGGAGGCGGGCTGGCGCGTCGCGGCGCGCTGGATCAGCCCGGCGCCGGAATTCGCCGTATTCAGCCTGGCGTGACCATGCACGACCTGATCTTCGGAACCGCCGGCGGATTCTGTGGCATCGCCTGGAGCGAGGCCGGCGTCGCCCGCTTCCAGTTGCCGACAGCGGCAGCGGCGGACACCGAGCGCCTGTTGCTGCGCCGGATACCGGGCGCGACGCCGGCCGAACCGCCGCCCGATGTGGCCGAGACGATCGCGGCGGTGAAGCGCTATTTCGCCGGCGAAGCGGTCGATTTTTCCAGCGTGCGCCTCGACCTCGAGGGCCAGAGCGGCCTGTTCCGCGATATCTATGCCGCCCTGCGCCGCGTCGGGTGGGGGCAGACCACGACCTATGGCGCTTTGGCGAAAGCGGCCGGCGCCGAGGGCTGGGAGGCGGCGCGCGAGGTCGGCCAGGCGATGGCCAGGAACCCGGTGGCGCTGATCATTCCCTGCCATCGCTGCCTGGCGGCCGGCAACAAGGTCGGCGGCTTTTCCGCGCCCGGCGGCGAGATCAGCAAGCTCAGGATGCTGGAACTGGAAGGCGTCCGGCTTGGACCGGTGGCATCCGAGCAGCCTTCCCTGTTCTGAAAATTCCAGCTTGACATGAAACTAAAAGGTTTCCTATAAGCGCATCACGAAAGGAAACCAAATGGTTCCATTTATGGACGACGATCGTGTCTTCAAGGCCCTGGCCGACGCCAGCCGGCGCGAGCTGCTCGACCGCCTTTTCGGGCGCGCGGGGCAGACGCTGGGCGAACTGTGCCAGGGGCTCGACATGACGCGGCCGGCCGTCGCCAAGCACCTGCGCATCCTGGAAGACGCCAATCTCGTCGCCGTGCAATGGCGCGGCCGGGAGAAGCTGCACTTCATCAATCCCGTGCCGATCAACGACATCACCGAACGCTGGATCGGCAAGTTCGAGCGCCCGCGCCTGCGCACGCTGTCGGACCTCAAGGACCAGCTCGAAACCCCACCCTCAAAAGGAGAATGACCATGTCCGCCAGCCAGTTCGTCTATGTCAGCTATATCCGCACCACGCCCGAAAAGCTGTGGGAGGCGCTGACCGGCGCCGAGTTCATCAAGCAGTATTTCTTCGGCGTGACCTTCGACACCGACTGGAAGCCGGGCTCTGCGTGGCGCATGGTCCATGCCGACGGCAAGGTGACGGATGCCGGAGAGGTGCTCGAATTCACCCCGCCGAGCCGCCTGGCGCTCAAGTGGCGCAACGAGTTCATGCCGGAATGCACGGCCGAGGGCTATACGCACTTCGTGGCCGAAATCGAGCCTTATGGCGACGCCACCAAGCTCAGCGTCACCCATTCGGCCGATGTGCCGGATTCCAACACCATCCGCGCCGTTTCGGGCGGCTGGCCGCGCATCCTGTCGAACCTCAAGTCGCTGCTCGAGACCGGCAGCGTGGTTATGCTGGCGAAGTAGACTCAGGTATCGGCCATCAATCCTTGGCACGACGTACAGCTTCACCCGCTATGCCCGCGTCCATTTCTTCGATTGTTCGCGTACGTCCACCATCGTAAAGGCATCCGAAGACTTCACTGGACGGCATCATTGCGGCGATGGCGGCGGCGGCGGCCAGCTTGTGCGCCACCTGCCACGGCGGGCCGGCCGTCCTGCCCATGGCGGCGAGATGGGCGTTAATGTCGTGGCCGATCGCCTTTGCCGCCGCGTCGAACACCGTATCGCGGTCGTACCAGTGGATAGTCCAGCCGCGCGCCCCGGCGGCGTCAGCAAGAGCCTGGCGGTACATGATGCCGTCGGCCATGTTGGCAGCCCGGTTGTTGCGGATGCATTCCTCAATGGTTGACGGCAGGTCGGGGCAGAGGCGGATGGCGATGGCCTTGACCTGCGGCACGGCGGCGGCCAGGTCGTCAAGGGCTTGTCGCGCGCCTTTGGCGGCCGCTTCATGCACGCGCTCGACCAGGGCGATGGCGTCGGGCAGGGTCGTCGGCCTGGCCCACGGGCTGTCGGTATAGCGGCCCACGGCCCACGAGCCTTCATGATGGTAGGGATGCGTCGGCAGGCCATGCGTCAGGTCGATGCGCCGCCGGTCGAGCAGCGCGCCGTCGTCACCGACGGTAATCAGGATCGCCGAATTGCCGTGCTCGCTCACGCCGACAGTGGCAGACATCCCTCAAACCCCGTTTGATTGTGCTCAATAATTTCAACTAAACGGTCGATTTGGAATCGTACCATTCCCGCATCGCCTGAACCATTTGAATAGTGGGGTAAGCTTTAATGTCGTCTTGAGAAGCGCCCTGCGCCAATTCGCGCTCCCAATACCATTCTTGAAATGTGGCGTAATCAGTCAAGATTCGGCTTGGTCCTATTGGTTTGGCTCCCGCCTGCCTTAACAACCAATTTCGCACATGCCGGACGGCTTTCTCAAAATCTCCGCTGTGAACCTGAATATCCCAGCCGGATATATCCGACAGAGTTTTCTGATACTCATACCGAGTCTCCTCAAATATCAGGATCGCCTTATCAATATGCTCTCCGGTGCCGAATTTTCTTGCGCCGTAATCTATACCCAGTTCGAACGGCATATTCATACGCGCATATTCGCCAGCTGATGCCGCCCGGCACCGGCTCAAATCATGAATGCCGAATTTTGATCCCCGTATAAGGTCAAGAATCCGGTCTAATCGATTTGCAGAATTATCGGCGTTCTCTGGGGCAAGCCTAGGATAAAAGCCGAGGTCGGTGATGCAGAAGGCCATAGCTTGAAGGATGGGGGCATAGTCGTCATCAAAGGGGCAATTGATGAAAACAGAATGCTCAAACGACGGCAGCAAATCTAGCCTTTAGGCGGATGAGGATCATTGCCGTACGAGTTCCGCTCTCGAATACGGCCGTCCCGGCCATGAATGTAAACTTCCGTTTTCTGGTTACGCGCTATTGCCGTCGCGGCATCGATGGCTGCGGCCTGCGTCGGATGAACGCTAGTGGCCCGAGTCGCACCCGATCTTTTTACACTCCAGCCCCCCGAACTTGGAACGACGTGTTGCCCTTGCTTTGACATAACCGCGTATCTCCTGCCGGACAAAATTTTAGCGTGAAAGCATAGTCATGCAAGTGCTTCGGTGAGATTTCGGTCGCTTGAAACTGATGCAGTTATCCCTGCTCGATGGCGCCCGGCTTGGAAGCTGCGTCGTAGGTACCGCCTCCCTCCCCCTTGCGTTTTGGAAATCTGGGTGCTAATACTGAACCAAATGGTTCAGCATATGCCCGATCTCGATGCCTCGTTCGCCGCGCTATCGGACGCCACCCGCCGTGGCGTGCTGGAGCAGCTCGGGCGTTCGGACGCCTCGATCACGGAGCTGGCCGAAAAATTCCACATGACGCTGACGGGCATGAAAAAGCACGTTGGCATCCTCGAACAGGCGGGACTTGTCGTCACGCGCAAGGTCGGGCGCGTGCGGACGTGCAGGCTCGGCCGCAGCGGGCTGGAGGCGGAAGCCGCCTGGATCGAGCGGCACCGCCGGATATGGGATGAACGTTTCGACGCCCTGGATGCGGTTGTCGAGGATTTGAAGCAGAAGGAGAAAGAGCGATGAGCGACGTGAAAGACAACCCTGTAGCCGCGGAACGGTCGTCCGACCGCGAATTTGTCGTGAAGCGGACCGTCAACGGCCCGGCGCGCCTGGTATTCGCGGCATGGAGCCAGCCCGAACTGTTCAGGAAGTGGTGGCTGCCGAAATCGATGGGCATGACCATGGTGTCGTGCGAAATGGACGTGCGCACCGGAGGCTCGTACAGGCTGGTGATCGGCCATCCCAGCGCGCCCGAGCCCATGGCGTTCTTCGGCAAGTATATCGAGGTGGTGCCCGACGCCCGCATCGTCTGGACGAACGAGGAAGACGGCGACGCGGGCACCGTCACCACGGTGACCTTCGAGGAACGCGGCGACGTGACTGTGGTCACATGGCGCGACCTCTATCCGTCGAAGGCGGCGCTTGACGAAGTCATTGCGACGGGCGCCAATGGCGCGCCGGGTGACGAGCAGTTCGGACAGCTGGACGATGTGCTGGCCGGCTGAGCGCAATCCGATAAAGTGGGAACCACTTTTCGGATAAATTGCGCGACCAAACAAAAAGTTAGAGCAGGCGTTTTGATTCCTTCAAAACGCCTGCTCTAAGCGCAGCTCAGCCGAGTTCCTGGGCGAGGCCGATGAGAAGGCCTTCGGGGCCGCGGATGTAGCATAGCCGGTATATGCCGTTATAGTCGACGACCTCGCCGGCGAGCTCAGCGCCGTGCGGAGCCAGCCTTGCCAGCGTATCGGCGAGGTCGTCGACGGCGAACATGACGCGCAGGTAACCCAGCGCATTGACCGGAGCGTTGCGGTGATCGGCAACGACGGCGGGAGCAAGGAAGCGGGAGAGTTCGAGCCGGCTGTGGCCGTCGGGCGTGCGCATCATGGCGATCTCGACATGCTGGTCGCCCAGGCCGGTGACACGTCCGGCCCATTCGCCTTCGATCATCGCCCGGCCTTCGAGTTCAAGGCCGAGTTCGCGGAAGAAATCGATCGCCTTTTCAAGATCTTCGACGACGATCCCGACATTGTCCATGCGTTTGAGAGTCATGACCTATTCCCACTCTATCGTACCGGGCGGTTTGGATGTTACGTCGTAGACGACGCGGTTGACGCCGCGCACTTCGTTGACGATGCGGGTGGCGCAGCGGCCGAGCACCGGCCACGGGAACTCGTAGAAATCGGCGGTCATGCCGTCGGACGAGGTGACGGCGCGCAAGGCCAGCACGTCCTCATAGGTGCGGGCGTCGCCCATGACGCCGACCGTCTTGACCGGAAGCAGGACGGCAAAAGCCTGCCATATCTCGTTGTAAAGGCCGGCCTTGCGGATTTCGTCGAGATAGATGGCGTCGGCTTCCTGGAGCACGCGCACCTTTTCGGGCGTGACCTCGCCGGGGATGCGGATGGCGAGGCCGGGGCCGGGGAACGGATGGCGCCCGACGAACGCGGCGTCGAGGCCGAGTTCGCGGCCCAGCGCCCTGACCTCGTCCTTGAACAGTTCGCGCAGCGGCTCGACCAGCTTCAGCTTCATGTAGTCGGGCAGGCCGCCGACATTGTGGTGCGACTTGATCACCGCCGACGGGCCGCCCGACGGCGACACGCTTTCGACCACGTCGGGATAGAGCGTGCCTTGCGCCAGGAACTCGGCGCCCTCGATCTTGGCGGCCTCTTCATCGAAGACCTCGATGAACAGCTTGCCGATGGTCTTGCGCTTGGTTTCGGGATCGCTGACGCCGGCCAGGGCGCCGAGGAACTTGGCTTCAGCCTGCACATGGATCAGCGGGATATTGTAGTGGTCACGGAACAGCGACACCACCTGCCGGCCTTCGTCCTTGCGCAGCAGGCCGGTGTCGACGAAGACGCAGGTCAGCTGCTCGCCGATGGCTTCGTGGATCAGGACGGCGGCGACCGATGAGTCGACCCCGCCCGACAGGCCGCAGATGACCTTGCCCTTACCGACCTTGGCGCGGATGCGGGCCACTTCCTCATCGCGGAACGAGGCCATCGACCAGTCGCCCGCGAAGCCCGCGATCTCGAACAGGAAATTGCGGATCATGTCGGTGCCGTGTACCGTGTGCACGACCTCGGGGTGGAACTGCACGGCGTAGAACTTGCGCGCCTCATTGGCGATGGCGGCGAAGGGCGAGCCTTCCGAGACGGCAATGACGTCGAAACCGTCGGGAATGGCGGTGATGCGGTCGCCGTGGCTCATCCACACGGTTTCCTGCGCATCCAGGCCCTTGAAGATCGGCGACGGCTTCAAGACCTCGATGACGGCGCGGCCGAACTCGCGGTCATGGCCGGCCTCGACCTTGCCGCCGAGCAGGTCGCACATCAACTGTTCGCCGTAACATATTCCGAACACAGGCAAATTCATGTCGAAGAGCGAGGCGTCGATGCGCGGCCCCTCCTCGATGACGCTGTGCGGCGAGCCCGACAGGATGACCGCTTTCGGCTTCAGGTTTTCGAGGGCCTGTGTCGCCTTGGTGAAGGGGTGGATCTCGCAGTAGACGCCGCATTCGCGCACCCGGCGCGCGATCAGTTGCGTCACCTGGCTGCCGAAATCGATGATGAGCAGGGTTTCGTGTTGGGCCATATCAGAGCCGTCTTTCATAGGTGGCGACGAAGAAGCCGTCGGTATGGGACATGTGGGGGCTGAGGCGCAAGCTGTGGCCGTTGGCCAGGGCGGCAAGGCCCGCCGTATCAAGCTGCGGCACCTTGGCGGCCTCGGAGATCGGCAGCGGCGTGAACCCGTTGTTGAGGTGTTCGAAGGCGGCGATCGTCTCTTCGTCCTCGTCGGGCAGGATCGAGCAGGTGGCGTAGACCAGCCGGCCGCCGGGCTTCACCAACTTGGCGGCGCGCCGGAGAATGGCGACCTGAAGCTCATGCAACCGCCGCACTTCCTTTTCCTCAAGCAGGGCCGCCGTTTCCGGCCGCCGGCGCCATACGCCCGAACCCGAGCACGGCGCATCGACCATGACCAGGTCGGCCAATCCCTTGCCGTCTGAGCCTTCCAGGTCTTCCATGCCTTCGCCGGACGGCCCCAGTTGGCGCAGGTCGGCGTGCAGGCCCGCCCGCGCCAGGCGCGGCTTGATATTGTTGAGGCGCGTGCGGTCGATATCGGAGGCGATCAGCCTGCCCTCCCCGCCCATGGCCTGCAACAGGCCGAGCGTCTTGCCGCCGCCGCCGGCGCAGTAGTCGACGACGGTCATGCCCGGCTGCGCGCCGGCCAGGAAGGAGATGATCTGCGAGCCTTCGTCCTGGATCTCGATCAGGCCCTGTTTGAAGGCCGGCAGGGTGCGGATATTGGGCGGCGGCTCGGCCGGCAGGCGCAGCCCCTGCCTGGAATAGGGCGTCACCTCGGGCTTGTAGCCCAGCATTTCCAGGCCCTGGCGGATCGGCTCGCGGTCGCCGTTGACGCGCAGGTCGATCGGCGCGCGCGGCAGCATCAGGGCTTCGGCCTCGGCCAGCCAGCCGTCGCCGTAAACGGTCTTCAAGCGTTCGGCGGCGAATTCCGGCAGGCCCGCGGCCAGCCAGGCCGGAACCTCGCCCGCCCCGGCTTCAAGCCGCCCGCGTTCGGCCACCGTCAGGCGCGGCGGAGCATAACCGTCGCCGGTATAGAGCGCGTCAATCTCTGCGATTGTCAGGCCGTCCTGCAGATGCAGCGCGCCGATGACCAGGGCCCGCCCGCTGTCGTCGCCCATGAAATGGGCCAGGCGTTCGCGGCCGCGTAAGGACTGATAGACCTTGTCGGCAATGGCGCGGCGGTCCTTCGAGCCGGCGTAGCGGTGACCGCGCCCCCAGTCCTTCAGCACCTCCTCGGCCGGACGGCGCGCACCCTTCATCAGGTCGAGGATGTCGGCGGCGGCTTGCAGTCGGGCGGCAGGGGTCAAGTCGGGTCCCAGATTATAGCAAGAGTTTACTGGCGGTAGTTGGGCGCTTCGCGGGTGATCATCACGTCGTGGACATGGCTTTCACGCAGGCCGGCGCCGGTGATGCGGACGACGCGCGCGCGCTTCTGGAACTCGACGATGTCGGGCGCGCCGACATAGCCCATGGCGGCGCGCAGGCCGCCGACCAGTTGGTGGACGACCGGGGCGATCGGCCCCTTGTACGGCACCTGGCCCTCGATACCCTCGGGGACGAGCTTGAGGTTGTCGCGCACTTCCTTCTGGAAATAGCGGTCGGCCGAGCCCGAGGCCATGGCCCCCAGGGAACCCATGCCGCGATAGGACTTGTACGACCGGCCCTGGTAGAGGATGACCTCGCCCGGCGCTTCCTCGGTGCCGGCGAACATCGACCCCAGCATGGCGGTCGAGGCCCCGGCGGCGATGGCCTTGGCGAGGTCGCCCGAGAACTTGATGCCGCCGTCGGCGATGACCGGCACGCCGGTGCCTTCCGCCGCCCGCACGCAGTCGAGAATGGCGGTCAGTTGCGGCACGCCGACGCCGGCGACGATGCGCGTGGTGCAGATCGAGCCCGGCCCGATGCCGACCTTGACCGCGTCGGCGCCAGCGTCGATCAATGCCTTTGTTGCTTCATAGGTAGCGACATTGCCGGCGACGATCTGGACCTTGTTGGTTTCCTTGCGCAGGCGCATGACGGCCTGGCTGACCAGCGACGAATGGCCGTGGGCGGTGTCGATGACGACCACATCGGCCCCGGCTTCGACCAGGGCCATCGAGCGTTCGAAGCCGGCGTCGCCGACGGTCGACGCGCCGCCGACCAGCAGACGGCCGGCGCCGTCCTTGGCGGCGTTGGGATAGGCCTGGGCCTTTTCCATGTCCTTGACGGTAATCAGACCGACCGCCCGGTAGGCATCGTCGACGACGATGATGCGTTCGATGCGGTGGCGGGCCATCAGATTGCGCGCCTCGGCCTGCCCCACCCCCTCCTGGACGGTGATCAGGTTGTCGCGGGTCATCAGCTCGGCGGCGGTCTTGCCGCCATCGTTTTCGAAGCGGATGTCGCGGTTGGTCAGGATGCCGACCAGCTTCTTCGTGTCGCGCTCGACCACCGGGAAGCCCGAGATGCTCCGCCTAGCGATGATGTCGCGGACCTCGGCCAGTTTCGTATCGGGGTGGATGGTGATCGGATTGATGACCATGCCCGATTCAAAGCGCTTGACGGCGCGGATTTCGTCGGCCTGCTCGTCATTGGTCAGGTTGCGGTGGACGATGCCCATGCCGCCGGCCTGGGCCATGGCGACGGCCAGCCTGGCTTCGGTGACGGTATCCATCGCCGAGGAGACGAGCGGGATGTTGAGATTGATGGTTCGGGTGAAGCGGGTCTTCGTATCGACCTGAGTGGGCACGACTTCAGACGGGCCGGGCTCCAGCAAAACGTCGTCGAAGGTCAGGCCTTCGCGTATATCCATGACGGACTCTCCATTTTGCGAGCCGTGCATATGGGAATCGGACCGGCAGGTAAAGGGGCCGGAGGGATTTTGGCGGAAAATATTGTTTCATCGCCCGCGTTTCGATCACGCGTGTGCCTGCTGACACGACCTGGTAAGGTCACGACCTGAAATCAAGCCGCCGGAGTCGCGCCGATGAACGTCGAAGACCAGATCAGGGATTATATCGCCAGCCAGCCTGAGGCCAAGCGCAGCGACATACAGGCGCTGCACACGCGAACGCTTGCCGCCTTTCCGGGTTGCAAACTGTGGTTCCTGGACGGCAAGGACGGCAGCGGCAAGGTCGTCAGCAACCCCAATATCGGTTACGGGACCTACGCCATCCAGTATGCCGACGGCTCAAGCCGCGAGTTCTACCAGGTCGGCATCAGCGCCAATACGAGCGGAATTTCCGTCTATGTCATGGGGCTGAAGGACAAGGCCTATCTGGCGGAGACCTATGGAGAGACCATCGGCAAGGCCAGCGTCACCGGCTATTGCATCAAGTTCAAGACCTTGAAGGATATCGATGTCGACGTGCTCGAAGCCGCCATGCGCGACGGCGTCAAGGCCACCACGGAGACGGTTTGACCATGCCCCATGATCCCAGGCACCTGCAAACCGTCGTCGAAGCCGCCGCCCCGCCCGATCTCGAACTGGCGTTCAAGGCGATGTTCGGCGGCATCATGGCCTACGCCCATGGCAAGCCTTTCTGTTCGCTGAGCGATGTCGGCCTGGCGCTGAAGATGGAAAATCCGGCCGAACACAAGGCGCTGCTGGCGGTTAAGGACGCCAAGCCGCTGCAATACGATCCCGGCCAGCCGGTCAGCAAGACCTATGTCACCGTCCCCGACGCCATGCTCACCGACAAGGACGCCTTGCGCGGCTGGATCGTGCGCAGCGTGGCGGGCCTCAAGACTGCGACAGCGAAGAAGAAGATTGTCAAACATTGACAATAATGGACAAAGGCTTATCTTGGGCTGCGGAGAAAGCCATGACGCTCAATGTCAACCTTACGCCCAAGCTGGAAGACATGGTTCGCCGCAAGGTCGATACCGGTCTTTACAACAACGCCAGCGAGGTCGTGCGCGAAGCCCTGCGGCTGATGGAAGCGCGTGACCAGCGCGAAGCGGCGCGTCTGGACGCCCTGCGCAACGACATCCGCGCCGGCCTGGACAGCGGCGATGCCGGCGAACTGGACGCGGACGCCATCAAGCAGCGCGGCCGGGCGCGGCTTGCCGCCTTGCGCGAATAGGCCATGGCGCGCGTCGTCACGACGGTCCTTGCCGCGCAGGACCTTGACGATATCTGGCTGCATATCGCCCTCGACAATCCGGCCGCCGCCGATCGGGTGATCGACAGGATCGTCGCCAAGACATGGCTTTATGCCGATAACCCGCTCTCAGGCCGCGCCCGCAGTGAGCTGGCGGACAATGTGCGAAGCTTTCCCGTTGAAACCTGCGTTGTTTTCTATGAGCCCGTGCCCGACGGCATTCGCGTTGTCCGCGTCCTGCACGGCGCCCGCGACATCGAACCGGAGTTCGAAGCTCACCCCTTGTAGTGCAGCGCCTCGTCGGCGAGGAACGGGTTGTTCTCCGTCCGCAGCCGCGACGCCGCCTCATCGTAGAGGAACGGCAGGAAGGCATAGCGCCGGCCTTTGGTCACCCGCGTCACCATGTGCATCAGCGAGCACGAGAACACCACCGCCCCGCCGACCGGCGGCTTGAACAGGCGCGGGCCGTATTCGGGGAAATTCAGTTCTCCGCCCTCGAACTCGCTGTTGAGGTTGATCGAGACGGCGAAGCGGCGGTGGGCCGTGCCCTTGGTGGTGTTGTCGCGGTGCGGCTGGAAATGGCCGCCGTCCTCGGCGGTGTAGCAGCCGATCAGGTAGCGCTCCATGTGGGTGGCGTTGAAGCAGTGGATTTTCTGGATTTCCGGCGCGATCCGCCTCTGCACCCGGGCCTGGACGGCGCGGATCAGGCCTGCGTCCTCCAGCATCACGTCCTTGCGCACCTTGTGCGAGGTGTCGGTGACCAGCACGGTCTTGCCGCCGATATCGCGCATGAAGCCCGAGGATTCGCCGCCATTGGCTTCATAGATGTCGATCAGCTTTTGGCATAGTTCCGGCTCGAAGACGCGCGGCAGGTAGAGGACCGGCGCCTGGACCTCGACGCCATTGGCCACCCTGACCGGCGCCAGGCCTTCCAGGAAGGCCAGCATGCCGGGAAGCTCGCCGTTGTCGTGGCGCATGGGAAAGGTCGCCAGCACGCGCATCATCGGATCGAGCAGGACCCAGCCGCGGCGGGCGACATTGCCCTCCTGCGGCAGGATGCCGTAGGCGCGCGCCATACGGCCGTCGAAATCGAAGAAATAGCGGTAGCCCGGCACGATCTGGGTGACGCGGCCCTCGGTTTCGTCATCCGGATCGCACGACACGCCGAAAAAGGTCAGCTTGTCGTCGTCGAACAGGTCGCGCCGCGCCTCCAGCGCATCGAGCGCGCCGCGCGCCGCCCTGTCGGACGCCGACATGAAGAAGCCGAGCAGGGTATAGCGCCCGCCGAGCGTCGAGACCTTGAACTCGGGATTGTTGCTGGCGCGCACGATCAGCCACGGCGCCGGGTCGCCGGGCAGCAGCGTCGCGTAGTGCGGCTTCGGCGTCGTGTCGGCCATGGCCTAGTCGACCCTCTCGGCCTTGACGATGTTGGGATAGGTCGAGGTCACCGGAATGCGAAAGCCGTAATAATCGATCCGGAACTTGCCGCCCTGGGCCAGCTTGCCCTGTAGGTCCGAGGAATTGAACTTGAGATAGGCCGGGCTGTCGACATTCTTGTAGGTGCCGTCGGTGGTATAGACGAGATAGGTGTCCTTCAGCTTGCCGTGGTCCCGCATGAGCTTATGGTCGACCAGGGTGACGGTCACCGCCTTCGAGGCGTGCGTCCAGTACGGGACGGTCCACATGGCCACAAAAGCAAGCGCCACCGCGACCAGCGCGCCGATGGCAAATCCGATGGGTTTTTTCATGAGCGATCCCCTGAACCGATCGCAGAAACTTAGCCCTTGAACCCAAGGGCTACAATATAGATTTCGCTCGAATCCGCCCGGCTTGACTTGGGCTTGAAATGGCGGACCTCGTCGAAGCTGAGCTTGAGCTTGAGCAGCAGGTGTTCGGTCTCCCCGCCCTGGAAGGCCTTGGCGACGAAAGCCCCGCCCGGCTTGAGGCTGGCGAGGGCGAAATCCGACGCCATCTCCAGCAGAGCCATGATCTTCAAGTGGTCGGTCTGGCGGTGGCCGACGGTATTGTGCGCCAGGTCGGACAGCACGACATCGGGCGCGCCGCGCATCATGTCCATCAGGCGCGGCCCGACGGCGGGGTCGGTGAAGTCGGCCTCGATCAGCTCGGCGCCCGGCACCGGATCGACCGGCAGGAGGTCGACGCCGGCGACGAAGGACGCCCCGCGCTTCAGCGCCACCTGCACCCAGCCGCCCGGCGCGCAGCCGAGGTCGATCACCCGCGCCCCGCGCTTCAGCAGGTGGTAGCGGTCATCGATCTCCATCAGCTTGAAGGCGGCGCGCGACCGCCAGCCCTCGGCCTTGGCGCGGACGACGAAGGGATCGTTCAGCTGCCGCTCCAGCCACTTGGCCGAGGACTGCGTGCGCTGCTTGGCGGTCTTGACCGCTGTGTGGCCCTTGGCGCGGCCGGAAAGGTTGCCGCCGGTGGGCGGCTTGATCATGCGCCTGCGTTTTTCTTCAGAAGGCTTGGCGGGAGGTTCGTCGTTCATGGCGGCGGTATAGCCGCGTTGGCTTCGTCTGCAAAGGCTGTTAAGGTGGTCCGTGCTTCCGGAGACCCGCATGAAGACCGCCCTCGTCGTCCTGTCCGCCACGACTTTGTTTGCTTGGGCCCTGTTGTCCGTCACCGGCTGCAAGCCATCGGGCGCGGTCACCACCGCCGGCGCCGTCACCACCACGCCGGTCCAGCCGGACGAGACCCCTGCCCCGGAAATGACCGACGCCGAGGCCGCTTCGGCCATGGCCATGGTCACCCCGGGTCCGCAACAGAGCTGCGCCGAGGCCATCGGGCGCGAAGCGGCGCAAAAGCTGGTCGATCGCTGCATCGCCGTTTCCACCGCGACGCATCCGCCGTGCAATGCCGAGAACACCTGCAAGGTGATCCAGGACGAGATCGACCGTTCCTGCGCCGCGTATGGCGCCGGCGAGAAGAAACCGGCCGAGTGCACGGGCTGAGGTTTTTCTCGGCGTAACCAAAAGCAAGCAAGATTCCCCTCCACCACATCTCACTCGCCCGTGCCGAGGCAAGGGCCCGCTCGTGCGGTCCCCCTCCCCGAATTTCTACGAAATTCAGGGAGGTACAAAAAAGCCCGCGCGTTTCTGGGCCTCCCCAAATTTTCTTGAAATTTGGGGTATAGCGCCAGCGAAAGTATGGCTTTCGCCAGCGATGGGACCGCAAGCGTAGCGCAGCGGTGAAAGGGTTTCTTGCTTCTCCCACTCTTGCCACATTCTTATTTGTAATCCCGGGGCCGATCGCCTATGTGGGGCAAAACCGCGCAAGCCCCTTCATGGAGAGCCCTCATATGACCGACGATCCCGAAAACACCCTGATCCTGACGCTCGACACCGGTCCGGTAAGCATCCGGCTGCGCCCCGACCTGGCGCCCGGCCATGTCGCCCGCATCAAGGAGCTGGCGCGCCAGGGCTTTTACGACGGCATCGTCTTCCACCGCGTCATCCCCGGTTTCATGGCCCAGGGCGGCGACCCGGAAGGCCAGGGCTATGGCGGCTCGGGCCAGAAGATCAAGGCTGAGTTTTCCGACGCGCCGCACGTGCGCGGCGTATGCTCGATGGCGCGCTCGCAGAACCCGGATTCGGCCGACAGCCAGTTCTTCATCTGCTTCGACGACGCCCGCTTCCTCGACGGTCAGTATACCGTCTGGGGCGAGGTCACCGACGGCATGGAGAATGTCGACGCCCTGCCCAAGGGCGAGCCGCCGCGCAACCCCGGCAAGATCGTCAGCATGAAGGTAGCGGCCGACGCTTAACCTTTTGGAGACGGGCGGCGGACTATCCTGCCGCCCTCCCCTTTGTGCCCAAAAGTATCCGTACAGAGTATCCAGTACCATGAGTGCCCGTTCGCGTATCCGCCTTACCATCGATGCCGATAACCGCATCCTGATCATCCGGCTGTCCGACCGCGAAGATCGCCCCGACGCCCCCGACATGATCGACCACATCCGCGCCGCCGGCGCGCCGTGGCTTTATGACGCCATCATCGATTTCCGCCGCTACGAGGCCGAGCTGTCGCGCGATCACCTGGCCTTTCTGACGCAGAAATGGCGCGAGCTTGAGCAGGGCCGCGACACGGGCTGCCGCCTGGCCCTGGTCACCGCCGACACGGCGCTGAAGGCCCGTCTGGTCGACCTGGCCGATGTCATGCCCGATCGCCCGACCGCCATCTTCGACACCTTCGACGAAGCCCTCGACTGGGTGAAGCCGACGGTTGCGATTTAAACATCGTCTTAAGGCATGTGTGGCAGATTGCCCGGGCATCCTGTCCCCGGAATTCCCCATGCGTTCCCGCCTTACCCTGACCGTCGACAACGACCTCCGCCTGCTGGTCATGCGCTATATCGGCGATATCGAGGGCGAGCAGATCAATTTCAGCATGATGGAGCAGCTGAGCGCCGTCGACCAGCCGTGGACCTACGACAGCCTGGTCGATCTCCGCCGCCACGACGGCCTGGTCACCGCCGAGGAGATCCAGGAGTTGGGCCTGCGCTGGGCGATGTTGGCCCAGGGCCGCGACAAGGGCCGCCTCATCGCCATCATCAGCACCGATCCCCTGGTGAGGGCGCGCCTGTCGGGCACCCAGGGCGCCTTTCCGTTCCGCGTCATCAACCTGTTCGAAACCTTCGATGAAGGTCTCGACTGGATCAAGGCTCATCGCGGCCCCGCCCAGGCCGTGGCGTAAAGCTCCTTACGAACAACCCGCATGCCCCCGCGCCAGTTGCTGGCGTGCGCCGTAGATTGTCTCGCGCACAATCCGCCTCGCCGCCATAGAGCAGGCGCAGGCAATAACCGTCGCAACCGTTCTCCTCGCCGGCATGCTCGATCAAGGCGGTGCGGCGGGTGTCGAGCGGTTGCGCCAGCGCCATGTCGTCGGCCTGGGCGGCGCGCAGTTCGTTGGTAAGCTCGGCCTTGCGGTTGAGGTCTGCGGGGCTGTCGCACCCCGCAAGCAGGGCGGCAAAGGCGAGGATGGCGAATGGGGCGATGCGGTATGCCATGGCCTCAGCCTACAAGGTTCGGTTTAAGCTGCGGCGAAGACGCGTGGTAAATAAGCCCTTGACCGAGGAACGATTTGCGCGTTTCACAGCCGCCCATGTTAGTCTCCGACTTCGATTTCGACCTGCCCGAGGACCGCATCGCCCTGCGTCCGGCCGAACCGCGCGAAAGCGCGCGTCTGCTGAGGGTCGCGGCCGAAGCGATGACCGACAGCCGCGTCGGCGAGATCGGCGACTTCCTGCGGCCGGGCGACCTCCTGGTGGTCAACGACACCCGAGTCCTGCCGGTGCAGTTGGCCGGCGTGCGGGCGCGCGACAGCGAGGTGGCCATCGAGGCGACCCTGATCAAGTGGGACGGGCTCTCGACATGGCAGGCCTTCCTTAAGCCGGGCCGCAAGGTGCGCGAAGGCGACGAGCTGTGGTTTGGAGGCGACCGGCAACTGCATGCACGCGTCGCCGCCAAGGGCGAGGACGGCGTCTGCACCCTGGTCTTCTCGCGCGGCCCGGCGGAGTTGATCAGCGGCCTGCACGCCGTAGGCGCCATGCCGCTGCCGCCCTATATCCGCTCGAAGCGGCGCGAGGACGAACGCGACTTCCGCGACTACCAGACCGTGTTCGCGCGCGAGGACGGCAGCGTGGCCGCGCCCACCGCGGGCCTGCATTTCACGCCCGCCCTGCTGGATCGGCTGGCGGCGAACGGCGTCGGCCTGGAACGCATTACGCTCCACGTCGGCGCCGGCACTTTCCTTCCGGTCAAGGCCGAGGATACGCGTGACCACGTCATGCACGCGGAATATGGCGAGATTTCAGAGGCTTCCGCCGCGCGCATCAACGCGGCCCGCGCTGCCGGCGGTCGTATCGTCGCCGTCGGCACCACCTCGCTTCGCCTGCTGGAATCCGCCCGCGACGATGAAGGCCGCATCCGTCCCTTCGCCGCCGAGACATCGATCTTCATCACCCCGGGCGTCGTCGTGCGCTCGATCGACGCCTTGCTGACCAACTTCCACCTGCCCAAGTCGACCCTGTTCATGCTGGTCTGCGCCCTGGCCGGTCAGGCCCGGATGAAGGCCGCCTATGCCCACGCCATCGCCTCGGGTTATCGCTTCTTCTCCTATGGCGACGCCTGCCTGATCGACAACCTGAGCCGCCCATGACGTTTCCTTTTGAAATCCACGCTTCGCAAGGCCAGGCGCGCACCGGAACCCTGAAGACCCGGCGAGGCGACATTCCGACGCCGATCTTCATGCCGGTCGGCACGGCGGCGACCGTCAAGGCGCTGACGCTCGACATGGTCCGGCAGGCGCATGCGAGGATCATCCTCGGCAACACCTACCACCTGATGCTGCGGCCGGGTCCGGAGCGTGTGGCGCGTTTGGGCGGCCTGCACAAATTCATGGGCTGGGACGGCCCCATCCTGACCGACAGCGGCGGCTTCCAGGTCATGAGCCTGTCGAAGATCAGCAAGGTCAAGGAGGACGCCGTCACCTTCGCCTCGCACATCGACGGGTCAAAGCACGTCCTGTCGCCCGAGCGTTCGATCGAGATCCAGGCCGACCTGCTCCGCTCCGACATCGTCATGCAACTGGACGAATGTGTCGCCTGGCCGGCCGAGGAAAGGCGCGCGCAAGAGGCGCTGCAACTATCGGCGCGCTGGGGCCTCCGTTCGAAGCAGGCCTTCGGGATTCGCGACACCCAGGCCCTGTTCGGCATCCAGCAGGGATCGACCTTCGAAGCCCTGCGCCAGGAATCGACGGACCGCCTGCTCGAGATCGGTTTCGACGGCTACGCCATCGGCGGGCTGGCGGTCGGCGAAGGGCATGAGGCCATGTGCGACACGCTCGATTTTTGCGCGCCCCTCCTGCCCTGGGAGCGTCCGCGCTATCTGATGGGCGTCGGCAAGCCGATCGATCTGCTTGAAGGCGTGGCGCGCGGCGTCGACATGTTCGACTGCGTGCTGCCGACCCGCTCCGGCCGCCACGGCCAGGTGTGGACCTGGGGCGGCCCGATCAACATGAAAAACGCCCGCTTCGCCGAGGACGATACGCCGCTAGACCCCACGTCCGACTGCCCGGCCAGCCGGGATTATTCGAAAGCCTACCTGCACCACCTGGTCCGTTCGGAGGAAATCCTCGGCCAGGTGCTGCTCAGCTGGCACAACATCGCCTTCTTCCAGGCACTGATGATCCGCATGCGCGAAGCGATCCGCGCCGGCACGTTCGACACGCTACGCGCGGATCTGCTGGCAAAATGGCGGCGCGACTATTGATTGCTGTCCAGAAGCCTGGCGTGATAGCCGCGTTTACCAAGACCCCAGCTATATTCATTAATAGCCTTTTCAATCAGCGCCGCCTTGCTGGTGTAATTGAAAGGGTCAAGCATTTTATGACTTCGGAGTATTTTCGCGGCCGCGAGGGTTGCCGTCATATCGATGACGACATTTCCCTCAAGAACATGTCCGTCCTTCTCGAGAACCATCGTGCCTGTAGGCAGACTGCTAAGCCTTTGCAGATCGTAACTCGTCATTCGGCTTCTCCCTACTCAAGAAGATGTACAATTCCTCGTAGGCCTGACGAAGGCAAGCGACTTCTTTCCAGGCGAACTGGCTGACTTCACGACAATCGGGATTACATTCCAATCGCTCGGAATCCCGACAAACGTAAATATATTGAAAATCTACGTGTATATGTCGCGGCTCAAGTTTACGCGGATTACACTCAATCCCGTGGACATTTATTGCCGCCGGATAAGGTCTTGGCGGTAATATCAACGAAGCGGCTGAAACGCCGCATTCTTCCATAAACTCACGTAAGGCTGCTTCACGCGGCATTTCGCCCGCGTCAAGATGACCGCCAGGCAAAAGCCAGCGCCCGAACTTCGGCGAGAAGATCATCAATACTTGCGTCATACTTTCGTTGAGTACGCACGCCGATGCCGTAATATGCTGTGGGTAAGTCCAACGCGCCGTCACGTCGGAACCTTCACGGGCAGCGACGATCAGTGCCTCCAAGGCAGGCCAACGATGAGGACTGGCCGCCGCGCACGTCGCCAAAAACTCGCTCAGACCTTCCATGTACCCGGTCCCATAGCTTCAAGCCACAACTCGGCGATACGCTCCCGCTGCGCATCCTTCAATTCAAGGATCCTGTTATAAGGAGCCGCCGGGCGATCCTCGATAAGCTCGCGCAGACACATCAATATCTCACAACCTACAAGATAAATGTAAACGCCGAGTGCATTCTTATGCAGAAAGTTAACCGCGTTGCCTTGATTTAAGAGATATATAACCTGATTCTCCCGAGAAAGAATCTGGCTGCCGTCTTCAACGGAAGACTTGTAACTTTCCGCTATATCCTTGATGTTGAATTCATCGTCGACAGACGTTACCGAAGCAACAAAAGTATTGGTTCTCATCGTCAGGAAATCAGCGGTGGACAGGGATTTGCGCCCTGTGGCGCCAAAGATGAGATCGGCGTTTTTTATGGCGAAAGCGCGATCCGGAATCGCGAATCCATGGGACAGCGCCTGCGCACGTTTCACCGCGTTGTCATCATACACCCACACTCGTATATTGCGAACAGCCAGGGAATTCGCGATGCTCCGGCCTATCTTTCCGTAACCGACAACCAGAACCTGGCGATTGATGAGCAGGGCGTTATATTCCCGGATGACGTTTTCCACCGAATAGACAATTGACTGCCCGACAAGAAAATCTTCCGGCTCCTTGAGCGGGCTGCGCGCAACCGAAAAAATGGGGAAGGTCGTCGTGTTCCCGTCCTTGTAGAACTTTTCGTACTTTTCGTGCCCATTCTCAGTATCCTCGACGATGCCTTGGATTCGCCCGTCAAAGGTCTTGGAGCGCATGCAATTCAAGAAATATGCGCCTACATCAAGCGCTATGATGCCATGCGGATTTTGGGTAATTTTTAAATCACGGGGATTTTTGTCCACCTTTTGCAAATCGTCCCGGCTGACATCCGATAAAGGAAAGCGACCGTCATATTCCAGAATTCCGCGCGCCGTGACATCAATGGAATTGGGTTTAGCGATGATACCTGAAATCTCGAAATTTTCCGCCAGCGCCTTGAAAAAAGGAATGGTGTTCATCACCACATGCTGGACAACATAGAGCGATGGCAGGGCGTTTGACGCCGGCAAATCCTCGAGAAGCCGGCGGTAAAGCACTTCCGCCGGCTGATTGTAATTCAACTTTTGAACCAATTGCTTCCGCCCTCGGCCGTACCGGTTCTCATTTTGTTTCAGGACAATTTAGGTGACACAACAACCACGAGTATGCAACCGAATTATCAGTGGTGGTGCTTGCCGGTGCGCTTCTTGGGCGGAGGCGCGGCGGCGGGCGCCGGCTGGACGTAGGTTTCGACATAGACGCGTGGCTTGAACCACGACGGCGCCGCCGGCGGGGCGCAATTCTTGTTCATGCCCACGCCCTTGAGATAGGCGCGGCGGACCTTGCCGGCCTGGATCGCCTTGTCGACTTCCTTCTGGTGGGCGTCGGCGCCGGTGATCTGGCGGACCAGGCCGCGGAAGGGAATGACGCTGCGCGCCGCGCCGCGCACGGCGTCGACCGCTGCGCTGTTGGCCATGCGGCCGCCCTTCTGCGCCGTCGTCGCCTGGTCGGGCGGCGGAGGCGGCTCGTCGAAGTCTTCGCCCAGCAGGGCGTCGAGCTGGCGCACCTCGGCGGCGATGTCCTCGCAGTGGTCGAGCCCGGTCAGATCGTAAGGCTTGGTGATCGCGTCCTGCAGGATCTGCGGAATTTCCTGGCGACGCAGGTTGAGGTCGTCGAGCGGCGCCGACACCGCGTCGCCCCAGCTGTCGTCATGGTCGGTTGAGGAGCGGACGGGCCTGGATCCGTCGCGGCCACGGTCATTGTGGGACTGCGGCGAGGCGCTGTCGTCTATGCTGTAGCGGGGCGCGCTTGCGCAGCCAGCCATCATCAGTCCAGCCATGGCCAGCGCGACGAAAGCGGCGCGGCGCGCCCCGGATCGAGCCGTCTCCGTTTCAGGCCTGGACTTCATTCTGGTCTCCGCCCCTTTCATAGCCACTTCTCTGCATGCCGCCCCGGTAAAAAAACAATATATAAAATGAGGCTGTTGCGCTTGCGAAAAGAGAAACTCCCCTCTATGAGTTCCCCCACTTGATCCCTCGTTTCACGCCCCGGGTCAAGCATCCATTGTGTGTGAGCCCGTAGCTCAGCCGGCTAGAGCACCTGACTTTTAATCAGGGGGTCCTGGGTTCGAGTCCCAGCGGGCTCACCACCAGGGTGCAAGCACCCTGGACCCATAACGCGACGAAGCGGGGCTGACCGGCCAGCGCCCTTGCCACCATCTCCCATCCGTCATGAACCCGGCATGAACGCCTAATTGGCCATGCGCGGCTTTGGCAGGAAACGGCTGTTCTCGAAGCGCCCGAACAGCCGTTCTATCTTGGCGGCATGTCGTGACACACCCTAGCAATAGCTTGCTCGCGTAAACATCTAAACGTTAAGATTTTCTTAACTGCGACAAATCACGCTACTGTTTTCACCTAACCAGAAAGGATTATGACCATGCATGTCGAACATTTGGCCAAGGGCCACAAGGCGCCGAAGAACAGCAGTTCTTTTGCGGTACAGAAAATGCCGGGCGGACAATTCAGGTTCACAAGCAAACACCTGAATGGTGAGGTTATCTCGAATTCCAATCCCGAAGGCATTTTTGACAGTGAAGTCGAAGCCTTAGCGGCCGGCATCAACTGGGCACAACGCATGAAATTCGATCAGATTTATATCGAGCATCCTGTTCGCCAGGAAGATCTCGAATAAGCCAGCTCCCTTGCCACCATCTTCCAACCATCATGAACCCGGCATCAACGCCTAATTGGCCATGCGCGACTTGGGCAGGTAGCGCCCATTCTCGAAGCGCTCGAACAGCAGTTCCATCTGCGGGTGGGTCAGGGGCTGGCCGGTGTCGTCGGGAGTAAGATTGCCTTCGGAGGCATAGGCGACATAATGGGCGTCGCCCTTGACCGCCAGCAGGTGATAAAAGGGCTGGTGCCGGTCGGGGCGGACGCTGGCCGGAATCGCCTCCAGCCATTCCTCGGTATTGGAGAATTCGGGGTCGACGTCGAAGACGACGGCGCGGAAGTCGAACAGGCTGTGCCTGACGACCTGGCCGATACCGAATTTCGCGCAACGCTGCTGCGGCATGCTGTCCATCCCCTCCCCCTTCCCTCACCATACTGCACCCAAGGCGGGGGCGCGATCAGCATCCTTCCCCCTTCGGTTGTCGCAAAAAACGCATTTTCACGAAGGCGATGAAGGTTGGTTTTTTGACCACACCCGCCGCTGTCGCGCATAACCCGGTTATGATAAAGTCGTCCCTTGAGGCAGTGCCAAAAACTGGTTGGCAAGGGCGCGCCGCTCCCCTAAGGTATCGGGGAAAGGCTGCCTGCCGGCGGCCGCGCAAGCGAAGGTCAGAGCCGATGCATCGGGCTCCCTCACATGGCCGGCGTCCGGTGACGCCCGGCGCGGCGCCCGGCCCGCGCGAGCCGCTCTATGCCGCGCTCGACCTCGGCACCAACAACTGCCGCCTGATGATCGCCAGCTTTGCACATGCGCAGTTCCGCATCGTCGAGGCTTTTTCGCGCATTGTCCGCCTGGGCGAAGGCCTGACCCACACCGGAAACCTCAACGAACGCGCCATGGAACGCGCGCTCAAGGCGCTGAAGATCTGCGCGGAGAAGATCGAGAAGCGCGGCGCCATTCGTATCCGCGCCGTCGCCACCCAGGCCTGCCGCATCGCCGGCAACGGCCGCGACTTCATCCGCCGGGTCGAGCGCGAAACCGGCCTCAAGCTCGACATCATCTCGCCGCAGGAGGAAGCCCACCTGTCGGTCATGGGCTGCGCCTCGCTGCTCGACGGGCGCGAAGTGTCGCCGCCGGCGCGCGCCGCCCTGGTCATGGATGTCGGCGGCGGCTCGACCGAGCTGTCGTGGGTCGAACTGGAACGCGCACCCGCCCCGCTCAGTTCCGCCGTCACCGCCGACCCGGCCCAGCAGGCCGCCCAGGCCGGGGCCTTGCGCATGACGCGTCGCATGCCGCGACCGCGCTACTGGGTGTCGATGCCGGTCGGCGTGGTGACCCTGGCCGAGCGTTTTCCCGAACCTGAGAACGGCGACGCCGACGCCTGGTTCGAAAGCATGGTCGCCGACGTCATGGCCAAGGTCGAGGCCTTCCAGGCGGCGGAACCCCTGCGCCCGCACTTCGATTGCGGCGAGGCCTATATCGTCGGTACGTCGGGCGCGATCACCTCGCTGGCCGGAATGCACCTCAGCCTTGAACGTTACGACCGGTCGCGGGTCGACGGGCTGTGGCTGAGCCACGGCGACTGCCGCGATGTCATCCGCCGGCTGCTGTCGCTCGGTCGCGGCGGGCGCGAGCTTGAGCCGTGCATCGGCCGCGACCGCGCCGACCTGGTGCTGGCAGGCGCCGCGATCCTGGAGGCCGTGCTCCGGCTATGGCCATGCCAGCGCCTGCGCGTCGCCGACCGGGGCCTGCGCGAAGGTCTGCTGCTGTCGATGGCCAAACGCAAGACCCGGCGCCGGCGCAAACGAAAATAGTCAACTGCGCCGGATAAGCGCCCGCGCCAGCCGCCTGTCCTCCAGCGAATAGTAGAGCCAGATGACGCCTTGGTCGACGATCACCGACGCGGCGAAGGCGATGTCGGTGTCGGTACGGTCGTCGACCGGCGGCGGCGTCAGCAGTGGCTGTATACAGCGGTCGACCACGTTGAGACAATCGCGCGAAAAGGCGATCCAGCCGATACGCCAGCGCGCGTCGCGAGTCGCGCCATTGTAGAACATCACCGGCCGGTCCGGATCGTCCATCAGCATGGGTCCGGTCGAGAGATGCCAGTTGTCCCAGCCATCCTCACGCGGCATGAACGGCGTCGGCAGTTCGTGCCACGGACCGCCCACCCCGTCACCGACCGCCAGACCGACGCGCGACGCGTCCTCGGCGGCGTATTCGTAGAACAGCCGCCAGTGCCTGTCGGCGGTGCGGCCGACTGTCGCCTCCTTGGTGTTGCCCATCGACTTGGTCGAGGCCAGGGCGACCGCCGTCTTCTTCAGCCGGTCGGGGGCCGGCCCCGTCGCATAGAACATTTCGCCATGCGCCATGTCGGCGGCGACGCCGGTGTAATAGACGACGTAGCTGCCGTCCTCCATGCGCAGGACCGTCGGGTCCTCGACGCCGCCGAGGTCTTCCTTTTCCGGGCCGCCGGTGATGGACGGCTTTTCGCACATGTCGAAGGTCGCGCCGTCACGGCTCCATCCTGCCCAGATCTGGCCGGTATCGGTGCGCGGCGCATCCGGCGCCGGCACTGCGCGCAGCATGATGCCGAAGCGGCCGTCCGGCTCCTGCCACACATAGGGACTCATCAGGTCGCGCCCGGTCAAGGCCGCCGGCCCGTTGATGGTCAACCGCTGGATCTCCTCGACGTTGAAATCGAGGTTGGCGTCGGGCTTCGCCTGAACGACTTCCTTGCGGTCGCCGGTGACCGGATCGGGGCGCGAGTCGGCCGTCATGCGCCCGGCCCCTGCAACAGTCCGCCATCGATCTCGAAGGTCGCGCCGGTGACACAGGCCGCCTCGACGGCGACGGAACCATCGACCGCGCAGGCAAATCCGATCGCCGTACCACCGCTGGCGGCGATGCGCACCGAGATGTCGCCGGCGTCGCTATGGGGGAAGACCGCGACGCGGTCGCCGGCTGCACCGAATGCTCGCGCGCAGGCGGCGCCGATGCACGATTCCCCGCCGGTGACGACGACAATGCGTGATGTACCCGTGGCCATGCTCCGTCTTAGGTGACATGGCAGCGGGAAGGCTATCGGAGCGGATAGTCGAAAAAATAAATTCCTGGAATGTCCGTGCCGGCTTAAAAAGCGTCAGGATGGCCGGCGCGCACCCATGCCTCAAGCTTGGCGACATCGGCAATCGCGCCGTTGGCGGCCTGAGGGTCGACGGCGCGGCCGAGATCCCATGCCTGCCACGCCTTGCCGGTCTGGTAGCCGGATAGCTCGCGGTTCCCCAGGTCCTTGAACACACTGCTGGTCCACGGATAGGCGGCGATATGCTTCCAGAAGCAATCCTCGACCGACGGCATGGCGGCCAGGATCGCAGGATCCCATTTGCCGGTATCCGAATTGCTGACCAGGTTGGCGAAGGTAATGTAACGGAAAGTACCGAACGGCATGGCGTCAAGTTCGGTCGCGCCGGCGGTATTGCGCAGGGCCTGCATCTTCGCCGGGTCCTTTTTCCAGCATGCCGCCGTATTGCAGCAGCAGTTCGTTGGCGATCAGGTAGGCGCGCATGTCGCGGCCGGCGGCCGTGTCGGCCTTGAAGCTGGCGACGAGGTCGTCATAGGCGGGCGGCGCACCGATACCCCCCTTCGATATCTTGAACGTTGTTCAAGGCTGATATCCGTGGAAGCAGCGGCGTGTCAATACCGTGCCGAGCAAAGATATCAGTTGCTCGGCGCCGAACCCGCCGGCGCGGTCGGTGAAGCCGGCCCCGGCGTCACCAGTGGTGGCGGCGTGGTGGCGGCGGCCGTGGCCGGGGCATCGAGGTCCTTCGACGGCAGCTTGACGTCGCAGGCCGAGAAGCTGGTGCCCTGGGCCTTGCGGGTGGTGTCGAGCACGGCCTGGAACTCGGACGAAGACGTATCCATCACCTCGATATGCGGCCGGGTGGCTTCGGGCATATCGGCAAGGACCTGGACCGAGATCATCTTGTCGGGATTGACCGCCGGCGAGCCGATCTTGATCTTGCGCACGACGTCCAGACCGGAGACGACGGTACCGAAGGCGGTGTAGATCTTTTCCAGGCTGGGGTTCGGGTCGCGCATCAGGAAGAACTGGCTGTTGGCCGAGTCGGGGTCGTTGTCGCGGGCCATGCCGAGCGTGCCCTGACAATAGAGGCCCCACGCCTGGGTCTTGCCGTCCTTGGTCATGGCCATCAGCTCGCTGACCTGGCTTTCGACCGGCATGGCGCCGACAAAGCCGACCAGGGCGCCGGCCGGGCGGGTGGCGACCGTCATCGGGAAGCTTGCGTCGTGGCGAATGGTGAATTCCGCCTTCATGTTGGGCAGGGAGGAGCCGCCCGAGCCGTCGCCCTTCGGGTCGCCGGTCTGGTCCATGAAGTTCTCGATGACGCGATGGAAGATGAGGCCATCATAAAAATGCTGGCGCGTCAGGGTCAGCATGCGCTCGACGTGGCTGGGGGCCAGTTGCGGATACATCTCGACGATGATCCGCCCCTTGGTCGTGTCGATGACAAGAGTATGGGCGGCGTCAAGATCGCGATAGCCGGGATCAAGCGCCAGGGCGGAGGTCGCCGTCGCCATCGCGAGGGCCGCCATCGCGCCACCGAAAAGCGCCTTGTTTTTCTTCCACGACATCATCCGTTCATTCCCTAACCTTGGCCAGGAGGCGTTCTGCCACGCTGGGCGCCACGAAGGGCGCGATATTGCCGCCCAATTGGGCTATTTCTTTGACCAGTCGCGATGCAATCGCCTGATGCCGTGGATCGGCCATGAGGAAAACCGTCTCGAGCTCGCGGTTGAGCTGCTGGTTCATGGCCGTCATCTGGAATTCGTACTCGAAATCGGCCACGGCGCGCAAGCCGCGAATGATGACGCCCGCGCCGACTTCCTCGGCGAAGTGCATCAGAAGGCTGGAAAACGGCCGAACCTCGACGCGGTCGCCGAAGGGCAAGACCTGTTCGCGCACCATATCGACGCGTTCATCGACCGTAAACATCGGCGCCTTGCCGATGTTGCGCGCCACGCCGATGACGAGGTGGTCGACCAGCTTGACCGCCCGGCCGATAATGTCGGCGTGGCCATTGGTGACGGGATCGAAGGTCCCCGGATAAAGTCCCGTTCTGTGGCCAGTCGGCATGCGCGTCCCCTGCTTGTCCCCGGCTTATCAGGCTTCGCGGATGGCGTAAACTAGGCCTCGCCGCCCAGGGCCGGGGCCTCGTCGGTGGCGCCGGCATCGTCATCGCCCGAATCCGGCAGGCGCTCGACCGAAACGACCCGGTCGCCCTCGCCGGTGCGGAAGATGGTGACGCCCTGCGTGTTGCGGCCGGCGACGCGGACCTTGGTCACGTTGGTACGGATCAACTGGCCGCTGTGAGTCACCAGCAGCAGGCCGTCGCCGGCCTCGATCGGGAACGAGGCCGCCAGCTTGCCGCCGCGCTTGCTGAGGCTCATGGCGGTGATCCCCTGCCCGCCACGGCCGGTGCGGCGGTATTCGTAGGATGAGGTCCGCTTGCCGTAGCCGTTGTCGGAAATGGTCAGGATGAACTGTTCGCCGGCCTGGAGCTCGTTGATGCGCTCCGGCGTCAGAACGACGTCGGCGGCGGCTTCCTCGGCCTCCTCCTCGGCGGCGGGCGCTTCCTCGGCCTCGTCGCCCTCGACGCCGGCGGCGGCGCGCTGCTGGCCTGACCATTTCAGATAGGCGGCGCGTTCTTCAGGCGTGGCGTGCATGCTTTGCAGGATGGCCATGGAAATGACCGTGTCATCTCCCAGCAGGCGGACGCCGCGCACGCCGGTCGAATCGCGGCCCTTGAATACGCGCACGTCGGAAACGGCGAAACGGATCGAACGCCCGCCCGAGGTCGACAGCAGCACGTCCTGGTCTTCGTTGCAGATGGCCACGCCGACGATGGCGTCGCCGTCTTCCAGCTTCATGGCGATTTTGCCGGCGCGGTTGACGTTGACGAAGTCGCTGAGCTTGTTGCGGCGGATGTCGCCCGAGCGCGTGGCGAAGATGATGTCCTGGCTGTCCCAGGCGGCCTCGTCCTCGGGCAGCGCCAGAATGTTGCCGATGTTTTCGCCCGGCTCGATCGGCAACAGGTTGACAAAGGCCTTGCCCTTGGATTGCGGCTGGCCTACCGGCAGGCGCCAGACCTTGAGCTTGTAGACCTTGCCGTTCGACGAGAAGAACAGCATCGGTTGGTGGGTCGAGGCCGAATAGACGCCCGTGGTGGCGTCCTCGTCCTTCATCGCCATGCCGGAGCGGCCCTTGCCGCCGCGATGCTGCTCGCGATAGGCGGAAAGGGGCGTGCGCTTGACATAACCGGAATGGGTGACGGTGACGACCATGTCCTCACGCGGGATCAGGTCCTCGTCCTCGATGTCGCCTTCGCCTTCGAGGATGGCCGTGCGGCGCGGCACGGCGAAGCGGGCGCGGACCTCGATCAGTTCCTCGCGCACTATGGCGAGTATCTTTTCACGCGAACCCAATATTTCCAGAAAACCGGCAATGGCGTCGGCCAGGGCGCGCGCCTCGTTGCCGATTTCATCGCGGCCGAGGCCGGTCAGGCGCGACAGGGTCAGCGCCAGGATGGCGCGCGCCTGTTCGTCGGTGAGGCGGACCTGGAACCCCTCAAGCACGATCGAGCGCGGGTCGGCGATCAGGTCGATCAGCGGCGCCATGTCGGCCGACGGCCAGACGCGGCCGCACAGGCGTTCGCGCGCCTCGGTCGGATCCGCCGACGTGCGGATGATGTGGATGACCTCGTCGATATTGGCGACGGCGATCGACAGGCCGACCAGGACGTGGCCGCGATCGCGCGCCTTGCCCAACTCGTGGCGGATGCGGCGGACGACGACGTCCTCGCGGAATTCGAGGAACAGGTCGAGCAGGCGGCGCAGGCCCATCTGCTGCGGCCGGCCATGATCGAGCGCCAGCATATTGACGCCGAACGAGGTTTGCAGCGCCGTGAAGCGATAGAGCTGGTTGAGGATGACGTCGCCGGAAGCGTCGCGCTTCAGTTCGACGACGACGCGCATGCCCTGGCGGTCGCTTTCGTCGCGAACGTCGGAAATGCCTTCGATGCGTTTGTCGCGGACCAGTTCGGCGATATGCTCGATCATCGCCGCCTTGTTCACCTGATACGGAATTTCGGTGATGACGATGGCGTCGCGGTCCTTGCGGATCGTCTCGATCGCCGCCTTGCCGCGCGTCACCACCGAGCCGCGCCCGGTCATCAGCGCCTGGCGCGCCCCCGAACGGCCGAGGATTTCGCCGCCGGTCGGATAGTCAGGGCCCGGGACGATGTCGAGCAAAGCTTCCAGGGAAATGGAAGGATCGTCGAGCAAGGCGACGCAGGCGTCGACGACTTCGCCGAGATTGTGCGGCGGGATATTGGTCGCCATGCCGACGGCAATGCCGCCGGCGCCGTTGACCAGCAGGTTGGGGAGGCGCGACGGCAGGACCGAGGGTTCGCGGCGGCTGCCGTCGTAGTTGTCGACAAAATCGATGGTGCTCTTGTCGATGTCGGCAATCAGCGCCTCGGCCGCCGTGGTCATGCGGCTTTCGGTGTAGCGCATGGCCGCCGGCGGATCGCCGTCGACGGAGCCGAAATTACCCTGGCCATCGACCAGGAGCAGGCTCATCGAGAACGGTTGCGCCATGCGCACCAGGGCGTCGTAGATCGCGCTGTCGCCGTGGGGGTGGTAGCGGCCCATGACGTCGCCGACGATATTGGCCGACTTGACATACTTCTTGTCGGAGGTGCGCCCCTCCTCGTGCATCGCGTAGATGATGCGTCGGTGCACCGGCTTCAGGCCATCACGGGCGTCCGGCAGGGCGCGCGAGACGATCACGCTCATGGCGTAGTCGAGATAGGAGCGCTTGAGCTCGTCCTCGATGGCGATGTGGGCGATGCCGGGGGTCATGCCGCCGCCGGAGCCGCCCGCTCCGTGATCGCCCCCTCCATGGTCCATGTCGTCGCCGGTGGTTACGTCGTTCATGCGCTCAATATCTTGTCTGGGTTACTCTCAACGCGTCGTAGGCCAATCCTAGAACGGAATCTCATCGTCCAGGTCGAAGGCCTGCGCCGGTTGCGGCTGGCGGGCGGGCGCGCGCGCCGGTTCGGCGACGCCGGCGCCGCCGTAGGAGTCCTCGTAGTCGCTGTAACCGCCGGAGCCCGAACTGGCGCCGCCGCCTTCGCCGCGGCCGCCGAGCAGGGTCAGGTTGCCGTTGAAGCGCTGCAGCACGACTTCGGTGGTGTATTTTTCCTGGCCGCTCTGGTCGGTCCACTTGCGCGTCTGCAGACTGCCCTCGACATAGACGCTGGAGCCCTTGCGCAGATACTGCTCGGCGATCTTGGCCAGGTTGTCGTTGAAGATGACGACGCGGTGCCACTCGGTGCGTTCCTTGCGCTCACCGGAAGCCTTGTCGCGCCACTGTTCCGAGGTGGCGATGGTGAGGTTGGCGACGCGCTCGCCCGAATTGAGCGTGCGGATTTCGGGATCCTTGCCGAGGTTGCCGATCAGAATGACCTTGTTGACACTGCCTGCCATCACTTTTTTCCTTGGTTCCGGCCCGCACGCATTCCGGGCTTTCGGCGCCGGGCGGACCACGATTCGTTGGGAGAAAGCTTTAAAGACTTATGGCCGCCAAGCCAAGCTTTTGCCGTGCACGGCGGCCATGTGTTAACACTTTTATTAACCCTTGCACGCATATATCATGTTCCCGTTTTGTTCAAGCGGTTTCTTGCTGCCCCGGGTGGAGGCGCCCAAACCTGTGGTAAGCGTCAGGCGGAGATGAAAGGATAGCCCGATGCGCACGATATTGATCCTGCTGGCGGCGGCGCTGGCGTCCTGCTCACGGAGCGAGGCCATGCATCCTCAGGTGATCGAGCTTTACCAGAGCCAGGGCTGCTCATCATGCCCGCCGGCCAATGCGGTGCTCAACGAGCTGGCAAACCGCAAGGACCTGATCACGCTCAGCTTCGCCGTCACCTATTGGGACCGCCTGGGCTGGAAGGACAGTTTCGCCGCGCCCGCGTTCACACAGCGACAGTATGATTATGCCCGCGGGCTCGGACGCAACGGCGTGCAGACGCCGCAAATGGTCATCAACGGGCGCGGCGCGATCAACGGCATGCGCCTGGCCGAGGTCGAGCAAGGCCTCAAGGCTTTCGCCCGCACCGGGCCGGAGCCGGATATTTCGGAGGCCGACGGCAAGCTGACGATCGGCGCGGCAACGCACGGCGGAGAGGCGACGGTATGGCTGGTGCGTTACGAACCGAGGAGCCTGGAGGTGCCGATATCGGCGGGCGAAAACGCCGGACGCACCCTGCCGCACCGCCATATCGTCAGGCAGTTGGTCGCCCTTGGATCATGGTCGGGAGACGCGAAGACCTACGCGTTGCCGGCCGCGCCGGAGGGGCTGAAATCGGCGGTTCTGGTCCAGGCAGGAAGCGGGGGGCCGATCATCGCGGCGCGAGCGCTTTAGCCTCTCGGCGCCAAGGTCACCACGCACGAATCATTGGTGTCCAGGCCGGCCTTGCGGCACTGCGGTTCTGTCAGGTTGCAGAAGAAGACGTCCGAGCCCTTGCCCCACGGCCGGATATTGCGTTCGAACGGACCGGCGGCGTTCAGCCAGATGTCGGCAACGAAGGCCTGGCTCCGCCCCGGCAGGTGTTCCGGCTTGATGACGATATAGCGCGGCAGGTCGGCCTGCTTGCGCAGGATGCGGGTGGTGAAGGCCACGCGGTCCGGATTCGTCATCTCTATTTCGACGCCGCGGCCTGGGCTTGCGGCGCGGGCTGATCGGCGGCGCCCGTTTTCGGCAGGTCCTTGGGCAGATCGACTGTGTGGGAATCCTTGTCGTCGGACGGCGTGTCCTCGACCATGACCGCGCCGGGCTGGACCAGCCGGTTGGTATAGGGATCCTTGATCAGCAACGGGAACAGCGGCCCTTCGTAGTGCTGCGAGAAGTCGACGCGGCGGTTGGTGACGAAGAGGAAGCTGCCATTGTAGACGCCCTCGGTCATGTCGCCGGCGGTGTTGGTCTGCAGCATGTTCATCCGCGCCAGGTAGAGCGCCTTGGCACAGTGTTCCAGGTCGGGCTCATTCTTGGAGATCGGATTGAATTTCAGCGCCGGCTTGCCGTCCGGTCCGTTGGGATGGCCGATGAAATAGCAGACATTGTCGTCGGGCGGCGCCTGGACCGCATGGCTGCAACCGCTGAGTACGGCGGCGGCGGTCAGCCCCGAAAGCAACAGGATATGCGGGCGCATGGCGATCTCCCCCAGGGTTTATTTTCAGGGCAACTTAACCACGGAACGCGCGGCCGCGCCAAGGGAAAGTTGCGGCGGCCTCAGTGCACCATCGGCACGGAGCAACCCTGGCCCTGTTCGACCAGCAGGCGGAAATTGGTGTTGTCGTCGGAGATTTCGACGCGGTGCGGCACCAGGCGCAAGGTCTTGTCCGCCCAGCGGCCGTAGGAGGCATTGCCCGGCGAGACGCAGCGCTGGTCGTAGAGCATCCGCACGCACTGGCCAAGCGTGACGTTGTCGGCCAGCTTGTTCCAGGAATTCGAGTTGTAGCGCAGGCAGACGCCCGCCGGCCCGGCGGTCGGCGCGGTGTCGGGCACGACTTCGGCGGTCTGTTCCGGCGCCTGGGCCTGGGGGCTGGTCTTATCGGGCGCGGCGCCGGCCGAGGCCGGCGGGGTCGGAGTCGGGGTCAGCGAGCCGGTCGGCGCCGCCACGACATTGCCGTTGTCGTCGAGGCCGACATCGAGGCCTTGCGCCGCGACGCCGTTCTTCTTGGCGCATTCAGCCAGGGTCAGGTCGCCGACATCGGCGCCGTTGACATAGCAGCGCAGCGGCTTCTTGGAATCGAGCTGCGGCGTCGGGTCGGAAACATTGAAGGTCAGGCCCGGCGGCGCATCGGTCATCTTCGGGTCGTTCTTGTGGCCTGAAGAGAGCACCAGCGCCAGCGCAACCGCCACGACAACCGCGACCGCGGCCCCCGCGCCCAGCCAGATCCAGCGCGATTGAACCTTTTTCGCCATGACGTCTTCCCTCCGCAGGCGCGCGCGGCGCCGGGCTCACGAAAGCCTTTTTATAGGCCGCGTGTCAAGCGGAGCATGCTTAGGAAAAAGTGTACGCACTTTTCCGCTAAGAGCTGCGACCAAATGAAAATCAAAGGGACGATCAGCCGGTGCCGAGCAGACGGTTGAGGCCGGCCTGGTAGTTGGCGATCTGGCTGGTCAGGTAGGCCGGCGCGGTGCCCGAGGTGTTGCCGGTCTTGGTGCCGGTGCTCGGCTGCGGATCTCCGTATTTCAGGTAGTTATAGGCCTTCTGGACGTTCTTCATCACCGCCTGCAGCGAGGTCATGGCGTCCTTGATATTGGAGTCCGAATTGAGATTCAGGTTGGCGTCGAAGCTCAGCCCCAGGCCTTTCTGCGACGTGAGATAACCGGTCGAGGCGGCGTCCATGGTCTTGTTGGCGTCGGAGGTCACCACCCCGGCGGCCAGGCCCAGGCCCGCCAGGGCATCGCGGCCGGCGGGACCGGCGACGAACTCCATCTTCGAGCTGGCATTGGCCGGCTTGATGTCGAGCACGCTCATCGGCTTGCCGAGCGCCTTGGTGACGTCGACCTTGAGCTTGTAGCTGGAAGCGCGGGTGATCTTGGTGGCCAGGCTCTCCATCGTCTCGTTGGCGTCGATGGTGATGGTCTTCTTGATGCCGGTGTCGGGATCGACCATGTAGAACTGGTCGCCGGCGCGGACGCTGGTGCCCGAGACGATGCGCGACGTGGCTTCGAGCTTGCCCTTGGCATCCGTCGTCAGGTCCTTCTGCATGATGGTCCCCATCGGCAGGCCAAGACGATCGAGGACGCTCGACGAGTTCTGCGACACGGCGATGGAATCCGCCTTGACGACGCCGTCGGTGCCGCTGAAGCGCGTCTGGTATTCGACCGCGCCGGTCGCGACGTCGAGGCGCGCCAGGTAGCCGTCCTGCGTCTTGGCGGCGGTGGCAATGCGCGTGGTGCCGGCGATGTCGCCCGTCGTGGCGCCGGAAATCCAGGCCTTGCCGCCGGAAAACTGGACCTTGGCGTCCTTTTCGACGCCGGCGCCGCCGTAGTAGGACACCTTGTCGTCGGCGGTGGTGCTGAGGTCTTCGTCGACCTGGAGCGCGAAGGCGTCCTGGCTGCCGGAATAGGTGCTGGGCGAGGTGTTGGTGCCGTCGAGAAGCTTGTTGGAGCCGGTCGAGCCGCCGATGTAAATCTTGCCGTCCTGGATCGCCATGGCGCTGACCGAGCCGCCGCCGATACCGCCCAGGTCACGTGCCGCCGACACCGTGGCGCCGTAGGTCGTGATCGACTTGCCTTTGGAGTCGGTGGTGGTTGTCGAGGTCGGCGTATAGGCGCGCACGATGACGTTGCCGTTCTCGATGCTGGTGGCGTAGACCTTGCCGTTGTCGACCGCGACGGCCGAGGTCGCGTCGGTGGCCGAGGTGCCGGTCTGGACGGTAAAGGTCGCCTTGCCGTCGGCGGTGAAGCCCATCAGGTAGCCGTCATAGCCGCCGGCCGACGGCGTGTTCTTGACGCCGCTCAGCACCGACTGGGTGCGGCCGCCGACATAGACGGAGCCGTCGTCGCCAAAGGCGACGCTGGTCGCCTGGTCGTCGGCGGTCGAGCCGCGACGCTGGGTCCACTGTTCGACGCCGCCGGCATCGAAGACGGTGACGAAGCTGTCGGCGACATTGGGATCGACACCGTTGGTGCCGAGATTGGTGGTCGTCGTCTTGGTGATGGCGTTGACGCCGGTGCCGATGACCTGGGTGGAGGTCTGCGAGATGTCGAGCGCGCCGGTCACCGTGCCGGCGATGGCGACCTTGCCGTCGGAGCCCACGGTCATGGCGTAGCCCGAGGCGGAGTCGCTGGCGCCGAGCGTGCGGGTGAACACCACCTTGCCGGCGGAATCGTACTTGATCAGGGCGACGTCCTGCGAGCCCTTGATCGTCTGGTCGGAGGTCGTGCCGTCGATGTCGGCGAGGACGTAGAGCGAGCCGTCCGGTCCCGCCTGGGTGGCGCGGACATTGTTGACCGTGGGCGGCAGCGCGTCCTGGCTTTCCTCTCCCGCCACCCAGTATTTGTCGCCGACCTTGGAGACCGGGGCCGCCAGGGCGTCCGCGGGAGCAACGGCGTCACCGCCGGAGGTGTCGGCCTGGAACTTGAGCAGCGATGTCGAAACGCCAGCGCCGACCGTCGTTGTCTTGGTGCCGTCGTCGGCCTTGACCGTCGTCTTCTTGTCGGGATCGCCGGTCGTCTGGACGACATAGACCGAATCCTGGGTCTTGGGCGCCGAGAAGGTCACGTCCTCGAACGACACGCCCTTGATCTGGAAACCGAAGCTGTCGACGCCCTTTGACGTCGTCACCGTCTTGCCGTTGACCGTGGTCGTTTCCGGCACCGCGGGGATGCGATTGACGGAAAAGCGGGTCGACAGGCCCTGGTCCTTGAGCTTGGCATTGATGAAGGACACGACGTTGGACATGCTGCGCGTCTGGGTGCCCATCTCACTGAGGTCGATATGGACCTGGAAGGGCGTGGCGGTGCCGATCTTCTTGACGGAGAGATCGAATTGCACGTCGCCTTCCAGCGCCTTGGCCGAGGTGGTCGCCGAGCCGGTGGCTATGGCCGGGCCCGTATAGGTGCTGTTGGTGCGCGCCGTGCCCGAGGTGTTCTTCAGCTCGTCGGTCAGCGTACCTTCGGTCAGCGAAATGTGGTCGTACTTGGTGTCCTGGATGTACGAATTGACCTCCGCCAGACCATCGGCGAAGCGGTGCTTGACCTGGGTCAGGGCCAGGGCGGACAAGGTCTTGTCCTGGGCTTTTTCCGCCAGGCCCTCCAGCGCGTTCAGGCCCTGGTAGAGGGTGAACAGCTTGGTATAGTCGGGCGAGGCGCCGGTGACGTTGGACGTGACAGCGTTAGGGTCGATGAAGTGGTGGCCGCCCAGCACCTTGGTGACCAGGTCCGATTCCTGCGCCATGTTCGAGCTGTAGCCCCACGGCGAGGCCGGGGCGTCGGCCATTCCGGTCGGCGACAGGGTCTTATTGGCCGGCGTCATCGTTCCGCCCGTCGAGCCAGAACCGTCCGTCCCCGAACTCGTTATACCGAGTTTGGAGTTGTAATACGCCGTCAGCAGGGATGCATCGAACGAAATCACGGGCGGGCGCCTTCGAGGCAGGACAGACGTTTCGCGCGCATTATGGCGCGACAATCCTTAAGAAGCGTAAACTTTTGTCGGTTAACGCCCGGGAACACGATATTTTTCAAGGTGTTGAGGCGGCAAAATTTGCCGGGCGCGGCAGCATCGGAAGGCGTTTTCGAAATCCTGGCCGCCACCGAAAACGCCCACAATCAGGATCAGGTCAGCCTCGATCTAGAAGGCGATCCTAACGCCGGGAACACGCAGGCCCGGCAAGATGCCGTCGTGCGAGACGCCGCGCAGCGGCACGGCGATGCTGAATTGCTGCGTCGTCCGCATGGGCCACGCCTTCGCATGGAACGGGATTAAATCCTCCGGCTCCGCGTGACCCGAAAACGAAAAGGCGGGCCGTCAGGCCCGCCTCGATACGCTTCCGGAAAGCGGGATTTACTTGAACAGGTTCAGGATCTGCTGCGGCGCCTGGTTGGCGATCGACAGCGACTGGGTGCCCAGTTGCTGCTGGACCTGCAAGGCCTGCAGGCGCGAGCTTTCCTTGGCCATATCGGCGTCGACAAGATGGCCGATGCCGCCCTGGATCGAGTCCTGAAGCTTGGAAATGAAGCTGATGTGGCCCTCGATCTGTTTGGCCTGAGAGCCCAGCGCGCCGAGATTGGCGTTGAGGTTGAGAATCGAGGCGTCGAGCTGGCTCAGAATGTTCGACGCCGAGGTGGCGCTGGTCAGTTGCGCGCCGGCGGTGATGGTAATGATCGGCCCGCCGAGCGCGATGGTGCGGACGCTGAGCGTGATGGTCGAATTGGCGTCGGCGTTGGCGATATACTGGATGTCGCTCGACAGCGAGCCATCGAGGATGTTCGAGCCGTTGAAGGTGGCGTTTTCAACGATGTGGGTGATCTGCTGCAGGATCGCCTTGAAGTCGCCGTTGAGCGCATTGCGCGACGTGGTGTCGATGGAGGTGTCCATCGCCCCGACCACCTTT
Organism: uncultured Caulobacteraceae bacterium; assembly: GCA_964474575.1. GTDB lineage: Bacteria > Pseudomonadota > Alphaproteobacteria > Caulobacterales > Caulobacteraceae > Asticcacaulis. The sequence continues at coordinate 44,616 of CAYYTA010000011.1, forward strand.
TCGCGCAACTGGTTGAGCAGGTCCGATACCGACTCGCCGGCGGCCATCGAAACGTCGGCGACCGAATTGGCGCGGTTGAGGCTGTCGCGGACGGCGTTGAGGCCGTTGAGATCCGCCCTCTGGCCCTGGGCGATCGAGTAGACCGAGGCATTGTCCTTGGCGGTCGAAACCTGAAGGCCGGTCGAGATGCGTTGCTGCACATCTTCCATCTGCTTGTTGGTCGCGTTGAGGTTTTGCAACGCGATCATCGCAGAGGTATTGGTGTGAACGCTTACCGACATGGCGTGATTCCTCCCGGGGACTTTGCCGACTCATCAAAGTCTTAAGGATTATGGTAAGCAAATGGTTAATGCGCGCAAACGACTTTTGCCGCGCATTAACAATGCGCGGTGGATAATTTCCGGATTCGGACCTGCAACTAAGGTCTAAACGTCTGTTTTAATGACGGAACCGGCCTGATAATTACCGTTCCGCTTCATATCCAGCAGTTCCTGGCGGGGCAGTTGCCGGACAACCTTTCCGGTGTACCGGTCGATCGCCTTGTAGACCCAGTCCCCGGTGCGGGGATCCTTGTCCATGGTCAGCCGCAGGGCATATTCCGGCGGGGGACCCTGGTCCTGCCCCTTGCCTTCGGCCAGATCGCTGTCGTGCGGGTTCTGCGAGGGATTGGAAGGACCGGCGGCCTGAACTTCGGCGGGAACCGCCGGGGCAGGCTTGATCTGGGCGACATCGGGAATCTGCGGAAAACTTACGACATTATTGATCATCTCCATGCTGCGCCGGCGGGGAGGCCTGGCGCCCTCCTAAGGTTCAGAGAGGCCTCGAAGGCCGAGCTGGGGACGGACCTCAGGTGATGCCCGCCCCCGTCCGGATTAACGGAACAGGCTCAGGACAGTCGAGGTCGACTGGTTGGCGATGGACAGGGCCTGGATGCCGAGCTGTTGCTTGGTTTGCAGGGCCTGCAGCTTGGCGCTTTCCTTGGCCATGTCGGCGTCGACGAGGTTGCCGATGCCGGACGTGATCGAATCCTGGAGCTTGCCCACGAAAGTCATGTGGTTTTCCAGGGCCTTCGACGACGTGCCGAGCTTGGCCAGCGACGCCGAGACGTTGCTGATCGAGGTGTCGATCGTCGTCAGCAGGTTCGACGCCGAGGTGGCGGTCGAGAAGCTGGCGTTGGTGGAAAGCGTCACGACGGAACCGCCGAGCGACATATCCTGACCCGCGACCGTGATGGTCGAGGTACCGCTCGAGTTCGCCAGGGCCGCGATCGAAGAGTTGGTGCCGTCAACGAGGTTGATGCCGTTGAAGGTCGCGTTCGACAGGGTCTTGGTGATCTGGTCGCGGATGGATTCGAAGTCGTTCTTCAGAGCATCGCGGCTGGTGGTGTCGAGCGAGGTATCGGAAGCGGCCAGGGCCTTTTCCTTCAGCTGCGACAGCATGTCGGAAACCGATTCACCGGCCGACATGGAGACGTCAACCACCGACGAACCGCGCGACAGGGAGTCCTTGACGGCGTCAAGAGACGAAACCGTGGCGCGTTGCGATTGAGCGATGGCGAAAGCGGCGCCGTCGTCCTTGGCGCTGCCGACCTTCAGGCCCGTGGAGATACGGTTCTGGGTGGCTTGCAGATCGGACGAGGTGGCATTGAGGTTCTGCAGGGCGATCATCGCCCCGACATTGGTATTCACGCTAGACATTCAGTCTATTCCTTCTTCTAGAATAAACCGGCGACATTTTGTCGGCCGGCGGCATTTTGCCTAAGGCGTTACGTGCAAGAAAAGGGCCATGGGCAGCCTTCGCCTGACGCAACCGATCCATTTGAAATCATTGGTCTTAAAATAGGTTTAAGTTCACCCTTCCGCGGCATTATTTGCCCCTTTTCGCGTATCGCCCGGCAAAATTTGCCGAGGCGGCAGAATTTGCCGGGCGCCCGATTCACCTTGCGAAATGAAAGCGAGATGCGCCGCACCCTGCCCGCCGCGCCAGGAATCAAAAAAGGCGGGCCTTGCGACCCGCCAGTTCGTGGCGTGGTGGAAAAGGGAGCCCCCGCCGGCATGCCGGCGGGGGCGAAGGGGTTAGCCGCGGAACAGGCTGACCGCGATCTGCGGCGCCTGGTTGGCGATGGACAGGGCCTGGATGCCGAGCTGCTGCTTGGTTTGCAGAGCCTGCAAATGGGCGCTTTCCTTGGCCATGTCGGCGTCGACGAGATTGCCGATGCCGGCTTCCAGCGAGTCCTGGAGTTTGCCGATGAAGGTCGCGTGGTTCGCCACAGCCTTCGACGAGGTGCCGAGCTTCGCCAAAGACGCCGACACCTGGCTGATCGACGTGTCGATCGTGGTCAGGAGCGCGTTGGCGGAGGTGGCGGTCGTAAACCCGGCATTGGTGCTGACCGTGATGATCGAACCACCGAGGCTGAGGTCCTGGGACGCGACCGTCAGGTGCGAACTGCCGTCGGCATTGGCCAGGGCCGTCAGGCCGTTGGTCAGGCTGCCGTCGACCAGGTTGATGCCGTTGAAGACCGCATTCGAGATCGTCTTGGTGATCTGGTCACGCAAGGCGGCGAAATCGGTGTTCAGGGCCGTCCGGCTGGTCGTGTCGAGCGACGTATCGGATGCGGCGAGCGCTTTCTCCTTCATCTGCGTCAGCATGTCCGAGATGCTTTCGCCCGCCGACATGGCCACGTCGATCGATGACGAGGTCCGGTTCAGCGAGTCCTTCACCGCGTCGAGGGAGGACACCGTGGCGCGCTGGCTTTGAGCGATCGCGAAGGTGGCACCGTCGTCCTTGGCGCTGGCCACTTTCAGGCCGGTGGAAATCCGGGCCTGGGTGGCCGACAGGTCGGCACTCGTCATGTTGAGGTTTTGGAGCGCGACCATCGCGCCCATATTGGTATTAACCGAGAGAGACATTCGGTTGGTCCTTCCATTCTGGTCGGGTTGACACGGTATTTTTACCGCGGGGCCATTTTGGCTTACCCCTCAAAAAGCAACCGGCATGCCAGTGGAGCGGATGAAGAAATTTAATTTATACTATTGATTGTAATCAATATTTTTTAGTTGCGTCGACGCGAATCGCATATTGATCGCCGGCCGCCGCTGTCAAGGTTTCGGCAAGTTTTGCCACTGGCCGGCAAATTTTGACCAGCACGGACGCGCCGATGTAAAGGCCCTCCGTACCTGCCGGCCACTTATCGCCAGGCCCGCCTCGGTCCCCGAGGACGGTGGGAAGATGATCGAGGGTGACATCTCTTCCCGTCCCAAGGCGGTGTGATCTTCATCCGGTAAATCCGCATTGACCTCGTCGCAGGTTCGTACTGAGATGTCGCCCGCGCAACCTGTCGGCAGGGCAGGCCGTGATCCTTGAGGGAGGATGGCATGACGAGCTTTACACCCACGACCAGCGACGAGACCTTCACCGGCACGGACGGCGTAGCCGACACGGTCGATTACAGCGGTTCCCTGGCCGCGGATGGCGGCATCAACGTCGCCTACACCGCCGGCAGCGCCGAAGTGACAGGCGGTTCGGGTACCGACGAGCTGACCTCGATCGAAAACATCATCGCCACGGCCTTCAACGACACGGTCATCGTCGACAACTCCGCCATCACCGGCAGCTACATGGTGCAACTCGGCGCCGGCAGCGACATCTTTTCGATCAACCAGTCGAGCGGCACGTGGAACGTTGACGGCGGCTCCGGCGTCGATCAGTTCACCGGCACATTAAAGGACGTCAGCACCGGCTACAATCTGCTGTTCACGGCCGGCGCGGCCAGCAGCGTCGGCGACATCAGCTTCACCGGCATCGAAACGCTGCAGTTGGTGCTCAGTTCCTCCAATGACTTCGCGACACTCAAGAACGGCACGAACGACTTCATCGACGCCGCCGGCGGCAGCGATACGATCAACGTCACCACCATTCATGGGCCCCATAACCTGTTCCATGGCGGCACGATGCCGGTGTCCGGCACCAGCGCCAACTCTGTCGACAGTGACAGCGACACTTTCAATCTCGACCTGTCGAAGAACGGCCAGATGCAGGCGACCATCGCCTACGATGCGTCCGCCGAAGCCTTCACGATCTTCGCGACCAACGGCAGCAACAAGCTGACTGCCGACGAATTTGAGGTCGTCACCCTCAAGCTTTCGGGTCCGGTAACGGTTAGCGGTGGCGCACCGTCGGACGGCCGTGCCCTTCATGTGATCGGCGATGGCGGCAACACCCTCGTCTATGATGCGAACGCGGGCCAGGACATCAACTTCGACATGTCGGGCGGCGTCACCCATGCCAGCAATATCGGCCAGTACGACAATTTTTCCGGCGCCGAGATACACCTGAACGGCGGCAGCGGCACGATCACGCTCGGTGATGGCGTCGACACCATCCATGCCGAGAACTCTAACAGCAGCACCTTTTCAACAGGCGGCGGCAACGACCTTGTCTACGGCGGCGACGGTAACGACAGCCTTTTCGGCGGCGCCGATCATGACGTCCTTTTTGGCGGTGCTGGCAATGATACCTTTTCCGGCGGAACCGGGGATGACGAACTGAACGGCGGGCTGGGCTCGGATACCTATCTGTTCGCGGCGGGCGACGGCCAGGATTACATCACTGAAACGACTGACGCGGGAACGGTCAACAAGATCGTCCTGGCGGCGGGAATCGCCACCAGCGACGTGACGCTGGCCCACGATGACAACAGCAACCTCGTCATCAACATCGGCAGTGCGGGCGACCGGATTACCGTCGGAGGCTATTACGGCGACGGCGGCAAGATTCAGGAAATCGACTTTGCCGACGGCACCGTCTGGACGCAGGCCACTTTCGCCGCCGTGCCCTTTAATTCGTCGACGGAGGACAGTGACTTTATTAACGGCGGCACTGGCAATGACACCATCCATGCCCTTGGCGGCAATGACATCGTCGTGGGTCACGAAGGCGACGACCAGCTTTACGGCGAGGCCGGTGACGACTTTCTAGAGGGAAATTCCGGCGACGATCACCTCTATGGCGGTGACGGTAATGACGCGCTGTTTGGCGACATCGGCTTCGGTATATTTTTTGCCGGCAATGATTATCTCGATGGCGGCGATGGCGCCGACCATATGCAGGGCGGCCTGGGCAACGATACCTATGTCGTCGATAATATCGGCGACGTCGCCTATGAAGGTGCCCCGCAGATCATTGACGGGGTTAATGAAGGCGATGATGGCATCGATACCGTGCTGTCGTCGGCGCCGTCCTATTATGTCGGGCCTTACATCGAAATCCTCACCCTGACCGGCACCGGCAACATCAGCGGCGGCGCGACCGGGAACGGCTCGGTCACCATCAACGGCAACAGTGGCAACAATGTGCTGCACGGCAATGCCGGCATCGACACGCTGATCGGCGGCGCGGGCAACGATGTCTATACAGTCTTCAACGCCCAGACCGTGGTCACGGAGAATGTCAACGAAGGGACCGACAAGGTGCTGTCGACCGTCAGCTGTGCGCTTAGCGCCAATGTCGAGAACCTGTTCCTCAACGGCACGGCCGATCTCACCGCCACCGGCAATGCGCTTTCCAATGTGATGGTCGGCAACACTGGCAACAACCTCATCGACGGCGGAGCAGGCAATGACCGCATGTTCGGCGGGGCGGGCAATGACACCTATGTCGTCGATAACGATGGCGACCGGGTGTCGGAACAGCTGGTCGCGGGCCACGACGATGGCGGTGTCGATACCGTCATGTCATCGGTGACCTACCACATCTACAGCTTCGTCGAGAACCTGACGCTGACCGGTACGGGCAACATCAACGCTACCGGCAACGACCTGGCCAACACGCTGACCGGCAATGCCGGCAATAACGGCCTCAATGGCAATACCGGGGCCGACACCATGCTAGGCGGCCAAGGCAGCGACACCTACTATGTCGACAACTCAGGCGACACAGTAATCGAAAACCTCAATGAAGGCACGTCCGACAAGGTGATTTCATCGGTCAGCTATGCCTTGACCGACAATGTCGAGAACCTGACCCTGATCACGAGCGCCAATCTCAGCGCCACCGGCAATGCTCTCGACAACATCATCGTCGGTAATGCCGGCAATAACCTCATCGATGGCGGAGCGGGCATCGATCGGCTCTACGGCGGACTGGGCAGCGACACCTTCGTCTTCGGCCCGAATTCCGGCGCCGACATCATCAAGGATTTCTCCGCCAGCCAGGACGATCACATCGACATCTCGGCCTACACCCATGGCGTCATAACCACATTGCTGGTCCATCAGTCCGGCGGCAACACCATCATCGACCTCGGCTTCGGCAACACCATCAATGTCGTCAGCACGTCCCAGGCCGATGTCCTCAGCCATATCGTGTGGTAGGCCCCGGCAATACGAAGAGCCGGCGCGCCCCTGGTAGGTGTAAAGCGTCAGACCGAAGCCGAGCGGCCCGGTGTTGCGGCATCATCGCCCGAGATGCCATTGGGCGCCAGGCCCTGCATGATGATGCGGTTGATCTCGATCAGCGGCCCGATCTCTTCCTGGTTGCGCATGACCAGGGACGTGTGCTTGTTGACCCAGATCGACAGCGAGATGATGTTGGCGCGGACGATGTCGGGCAGGCCGTTGCCGTCGACCGAGCAGTCCGCCCCCAGCACCGACCACATGCGCCGGTTCCAGTCGAGCGCGTCCATGCGCTCGCGGATCATCGACTTGTCCATCTTTTCGGCGTCCATCAGGGCGCGCGTCACCTGGCCGAACAGGCGGTATTCGGTTTCGCGCGGATTTTCTGCGCGGGTCGCCGCGGTCTGATACGCCTTTAACGACATCTATGCCTTCTTCCCCAGCCGCTCGTCTTCGTAGTCGATGAGCTTGCGGCAACCCATCAACGCCTTGTAGTATTCCTTCAGCATGATCGAGCGCGACACGCCGACGCATTCGGCCAGGACCGCCGTGTTCGAGATCACGTTCATGAACTCGGTCATGCGGCGCAGGAACTCGTCATAGTATTTGTCGGCCCCACCCTCGTCGAGATACATCATCATGACGGGGAAATAGATGTGCCGCGCCGGGGAGTTGACCTCCTCCTCCTGCATGATGTCCTTTTCACGCAGGACCGAGGCCTTGTTCTGCAACACCAGCGAACAGCGCCGGTCGCCATTCTGCACCACCGCGCCATTGAGGACGAAGCGTTCACCGGGCTTGAGGGACAGTTTCAGCGGCATCGGACTTCCTTCGCGTCTGGCCTGAGCGGCGGCCGGCGCGTTTCCGCCAGCTTTAGCCGCCCCGAGTTAATATGTGGTTTCCCGGCGGTTAAGCACGTGAAACAGGGCATGGCTATGCATCACTTCTGACGCCTCATGTTTATCCAAAAAGTGCAAAAAACACTTTTTGGCATGAGGCTCCGGGAGACGCCCACCCTGCCCGGCCGGAATTCTTTAGGTGCTGTTAAGCGAATCCCTGCATGCAGGATGCACAATTTTCCCGTCATGAGCCAGTCCCCTGCTTGTGGAGCCTATGATGCCGCAAGACCCGAAAAAGCCGCCCCACGCCCTGCTGCGGGAACCCGCCAAGCCCGCCCCAGCCTTTGTCGCCCCTGCCGCGGCCGGCGATACCGCGCCGTACGTCCCGCCAGTGCTGATAAACCCGGCGTCGCAGATCCTGGGTGACGCCGGCTCGACCGCGGCCCTGACCCTTCTTCAGGAACACACCGAACGCATCAAGCGTGTCGATACCCTGGCCCTGCTCAAGGGCGCGCTGGCGCGCTTCAAGACCGGCGACTGGCAGTCGGGCGGCGAACTGGCGCTGCAGGCGCTGCACGTCGACGAAAAGTGCGGCGAGACCTGGCATATCCTCGGCATCGCGCGCGACAAGTGCGGCGACACCATGACCGCCCTCACCTGCTACGAGACGGCGCTCAGGCTGATGCCCGACAATGTGTCGATCGCCAACGACCTGGGCCGGCTGGCGATCCGCATCGGCCAGGCGGACATGGCGGAGAAGTTCTTCCGCTATTTCCTGGAGCGCGAGCCCGGCCATTCCGAGGCGATCAACAACCTGGCCACGACGCTTCGCGAGGAGAGCCGCTACGAGGAGGCGATCGACCTGCTCAAGCCGGCCCTGGCCGCCGACCCGACGAATTCGCAGTTGTGGAACGTGCTCGGCACCGTCGTCAACGCCCAGGGCGACGTCGCCACGGCCTCGATCTTCTACGGCGAGGCGATGAGACACGACGCGGACAATGTCCACGCCATCTATAACTACGGCAACACCCTGTGGGGGCTCGGCCGGCCCCAGGAAGCGCTCAAGCTTCTGCTCAGGGCATTGTCGTTGTTCACCGAAGCCATGCACATCCATTCATGCAAGCTGTCGATCGCCTGCTGTTACCTTGTGCTCGGCGACTACGAACAGGGCTGGGCGTGGTACGAGGCGCGGACCAAGGACGATACCGTCGAGCGCATGAACTACATCATTCCGCGCCCGCGCTTCGAAAAGGGCAGCCTGGTGCGCGGCAAGCGCATGTTCGTCTCCGCCGAGCAGGGTCTGGGCGACGAGATCATGTTCGCCACGGTCCTGCCCGACCTGCTCGAGGAGATCGGGCCGGAAGGCCACCTGTCGATCGGCGTCGAGCCACGCCTGGTACCGCTGTTCCAGAAGGCGTTCCCCACCGCGACCATCCATCGCCACCACACGACCAAGCACAAGGGCGCGACGGTGCGCATCTTTCCGGATGTCGCCGACTGGAACGCCTATGACAGCTGGGCGCTGATGGGCGACTTCCTGTCGCGCTACCGCCGCCGCGAGGCCGACTTCCCGAAGTCAAACGCCTTCTTCCGCCCGGATTCCGAACGCGTCGCCTACTGGAAGGCCGTGCTCAACGGCCTCAACGGCCTGCCCAAGGTCGGCATCTTGTGGAAATCGCTGATCAAGCATTCGCGCCGCGACCGCTTCTATTCACCGTTCGAGCAATGGAAGGACATCCTTGCCCTCGATGGCATCCAGTTCATCAACCTGCAATACGGCGACACCACCGAGGAAATGGCCGAGGCCGAGGCGATGGGCATCAGGATCTGGACTCCGCCCGGCATCGACCTGAAGAACGACCTCGACGACCTTAGCGCCCTGTGCCTGGCGATCGACTGCCTGCTGGGGCCTGCCAACGCCACCAGCAACATCGCCGGGGCTGCCGGGGGATGCGTATGGATGGTGTCGCCGGAGTATTCATGGAACAGCCTGGGGACCGACCATTTCCCATGGTACCCGACGACGCGGGTGTTCTTCTCGCCGTCGCTGACCGACTGGTCGCAGGTGATGAGCGACGTCCGCGAAGCCCTCATTGAGACCTTCGTTAAGGCCGATGCCTCCGGTCATGCGGCCTGAACGCACAGGCGTCGCGGGCTGGTCGCGGCGCGCCCGCGAGCGGACGGCGGCGCGTGATCTGCCGGGTGCGCTCGACGCGTGGCAGCAGGCGCTGGCGCTTGAGCCGCAATCGCTCGACATCGCCGCCAACCTGGCCGACCTGGCGTTCCGGCTCGGCCAATGGGACATGACGGAGAAGTTCTGCGCCCATCTCATCACCCATGGCCGCCAGGATACGGTCATTCTCAAGGCCTATGCCGGCGCCCTGCGCGAGCAGGGGCGGTTCGACGAGGCCGCCGATTTCCTCAAGTCGGTGATCCCGGGACGCGCCGGCGAGGCGGCGTTGTGGGAAACGCTGGGCAGTGTGCTGGCGGCAAAGGGCGACCACGCCATGGCGCTGGTCTTCTTGAATGAGGCGCTGCGGCTCGATCCGGACGACCTGCATGCGCGCTTCCTGCGTGGCTGCGCCCTGCTCGACAGCGGCGAAACCCAGGCCGGGCTGAAGGATGTTGTCGCCTGCGCCGAGGCCTTCCGCGATCCGGACAACAAGGCCAGCGCCGCCATCACCTGCGCCCAG
>CAYYTA010000012.1:0-16510 GCA_964474575.1 uncultured Caulobacteraceae bacterium
GTGGCATCGTTTCGTACAATGCCGAGGATATCCGCATGATCCGCGGCCGCGCCAGCAAGGACATCGAGGGGATTTTAGGGTACACCGCCGGGGATGAGGTTATCCATCGCGACGACATGGCGGTGGGGTGAAAAACGCGCCCTTGCCTCAGCGCCATAACGCGTTTTCCCGACTGGACAAGCTTGATCGGGCATTGGGCGGTGGACAATGTAGCTACAAGGATGATTTCACGCCCGTTCGCGAGATGAGGTAAGCTTTCTAGCTTGTTGGAAACGGAAGCGGGCATGATTTTTCTTTCGATCGCATTAGCGGCGGCCGTTTTGCCTGGCGTTGTGTCAGGGCTTTTCATTGGCATGGGCAAAGGGAGCGGAGGCATGGCCGGGGCGGCGCTGGCTTTCTGCTTGCCGTTGTTCCTTGTCATTGCGTGCATGGCCTGGATCGGCTTTAGAAATATGGGCGATGACGACCCCGAAGGCCAAAGTGTACTTCATGTGGTGCTTTTGGTGAGCCTTGTTGTCGCCGAGGCTTCGGCGTTGATCGGATCCACCATCGGCTTTCTCGTTCGCTTTTTCCGCAGACCGAAGATCGCGCCACCGGATGTGTTTTAAGGGCTGACCTGCCACTGGTTTTTCAGCTATACGTCGCCATATCACCCGCACATCCAATGGGAAGATGACCATGGACGACCAAAGCCGCCTTTCGCTTGAGCAACTGATGACCGACATGGCCGCCAAGGCCAGGGCCGGCGCCGAGGCCCTGCGATTGGCTGGGCCGGACGTCCGCACCCAGGCCATCCTCGAAGCCGCGAAGGCGATCCGCGCCCGGGAGGCGCAGATTCTGGCCGCCAACGCCCAGGACCAGCAGTTCGCCAAGGACAAGGGCCTGACCGACGCTATGATCGAGCGGTTGATCCTCAATCCGGCGCGCATCGAAGCCATGGCCAAGGGCCTGGAGGAAGTCGCGGCCTTGCCCGATCCGGTCGGTAAGGAACTGGCGCGCTGGACGCGGCCCAATGGACTGGATATCGCCCGCGTCTCGACCCCGATCGGCGTCATCGCCATCATCTATGAATCGCGACCCAATGTGACGGCCGATGCCGCCGCGCTGTGCATCCGTTCCAGCAATGCCGCCATCCTGCGCACCGGATCGGAAGCGCTCAATTCGGCCCTGGCCATCTATGCGGCGTTCGAGGACGGCTTCAAGGCAGCCGGCTTGCCGTCGTCGTGCGTGCAACTGGTGCCGACCTCGGATCGCGACGCGGTGGGGTTGCTGCTGGGCGGGTTGGACAAGACGATCAACCTGATCATTCCGCGCGGCGGCCGCTCACTTGTCGAACGCGTGCAAAAGGAAGCGCGCGTTTCGGTGCTGGCCCACCTGGAAGGGCTCAACCACACCTATGTCCACACGGATGCCGACCCGACAAAAGCGGTCGATGTCACGGTCAATGCCAAGATGCGCCGGGTGTCGGTGTGTGGCGCCACCGAAACCCTGCTGATCGACGAAACGGTGGCGGCGACCTTGTTGCCAGACATCGCCAAGGCGCTGGAAGCCAAGGGCTGCGAGCTGCGCGGCGACGCCAAGGCGCAGGCCATCTATCCCATGAAGGCCGCGACAGACGAAGATTGGCGGACGGAATATCTGCTGCCGATCATTTCGATCCGCGTCGTCGCGGACGAAGCCGAGGCGATCGCCCATATCAAGACCTACGGTTCCGGCCATACCGAAGCGATCATCACCGAGAACCCGCAGGCCGCCGAGACCTTCCTCAACGAGGTCGAGTCCGCCATCGTCATCTGGAACGCCTCGACACAATATGCCGACGGCGGCGAGTTTGGCCTTGGCGCGGAAATCGGCATCTCGACCTCGGCGCTGCACGCGCGCGGCCCCGTAGGCGCCGAGCAATTGACGACCTTCAAATACGTCGTGCGCGGCACCGGCCAGGTCAGGCCGTGAACTTCTATGTCGGCCATGTCGCGCCGCTGAAGCGCGCCCGCGTCCATAGGGGCGATTGCCCGCAGTGTCTCGATGGCCAGGGCCAGGAACCGCTGCCCAAGGACGCCAAGGGCAGGACAGCGTGGTCCAAACCGTTCGCCACGGCGGTCGAGGCGCGCGCCTATATGACGAAGACGTTCGCTGGTTATAAAAGCATGGCTCTGTGTCCGGCGTGTAAACCCTGACGCCATGGAAGCTTGACGAACTCTTTCCGTACCCGTCACAAGCCTGTCGTCAAATCTCTTTAAGAGCGGCGATCTTTCCGTTAATAAAGGTTTTGTTTTCTTAGGGTTTCAATTTTTTTCATGGACAGACGCACGTTCTTCGACGTGGTTCCCGGAGGGACCTGGCTCGGCCTGATCGGCTTGATCGGCCTGGCTGTGAACGCGGCTACGCGGCCTTATGTCGTCTACGTCGCCACCGTCGTCATCGCTTACACCGTCTATGCACTGTGGCGGCGTATCGCGGCCATGGAGCGTGGACCGGTCGTCCCGGCACCTGCCGAGGCACAGGCCCAACCCGAAAGCGCGACCCAGTACCTGAGCGTCGAGACAATCCTCGGCGCTGTGCCCGACCCGGCCCTGATCATTACGGGCCATGAGTCCGACGATATCGCCGGCCGCTGGATCCTCTATGCCAATGCGGCCGCTCGCAAAACCCTCCATCTTGAAGGCAACACCGGCCTTCTGGTCTCCGCCGTGCGTAATCCGGAAGTGCTGGAATGCGTCGACGAGGCCCTGTTCGGCCACATCAACGGCACCACGACCTTCGAAACCACGGGCGGCGCGCGCGATCAGTACTGGCGCGCCTTTTCCTCGCCCCTGCCGTCCGGCGACGACGTCAACCGCCTGGCCCTCCTGGTCCTGCGCGACGAGACGGACGTCCGCCGCATGGAGCGCATGCGCGCCGACTTCCTGGCCAATGCCTCACACGAGTTGCGCACGCCGCTGGCCTCGCTGTCGGGCTTCATCGAGACCCTGCGCGGACCGGCGCGTGACGACGAGGCGGCGCGCGACAAGTTCCTCAACATCATGGCGGTCCAGGCCGACCGCATGGGCCGGCTGATCTACGACCTGCTGTCGCTCAGCCGCATCGAGATGAACGAGCACGTGCCGCCGTCGGGTGAAGCAGACCTGCCGTCGGTGGTCCGCGACGTCGTCGACGGCTTGTGGCTGATGGCGCAGGAAAAGGGCGTCACCTTGCGCGTCGATGGGCCGGGGCCCGGCCTCTACCGCATCGCCGGCGACCGCGACCAGTTGCTGCAGGTGGTGCAGAACCTGGCCGACAACGCGCTCAAATACGCGCCCCCTGGCTCCGAAATCGCCATCGAAATCGCCTTCGACCTGACGATCGAGCAGGCGGTGGCGGCGCACGACCGTGCGGCAGCCAAGCTGGTCCTGCTGCGCCCCGACCGCAATGTCCACGACTACTATGCCCGGGTCCGCGTGCGCGACGACGGTCCCGGCATCCGGCGCGAGCACCTGCCGCGCCTGGCCGAGCGCTTCTACCGCGTCGAGGGCCAGAAGTCGGGCGACCGCCTCGGTACAGGTCTGGGTCTCGCCATCGTCAAGCACATCGTCAACCGCCACCGCGGCGGCCTGGTTGTCGAAAGCCAGGCACGCTCGGCCGGCCCGGACGAAGACATCGCCCTGCTCGACGGCAATATCCAGGCCCTGCCGGTGACCGGTCCGCAGACCTTCACCGCCTTTTCCGCCTACTTTCCGCAAAAGAGCGCCTACGGCGCCGGCGGCGATGGGCCGCGCCTGGCGGCAATCGACGGCGAAAAGATCATGCCGCCGCTCAAGGATGCCGGTTAACCACCTTATGAAATAAGGCATTGCGGCTCGGTGCTGCATAATAAAACTGTCACAAAATCTCTATAAACCGCCTCGTGATCGGGGTGGCGTGGAGTCGTCGGCGGTTCTATATTGAACGACGAATCCTCTCTCGTATCTCGATTTCAGGAAAACTTGCCGTGGCCCAGTTCAAGATGAATACACATATCGTCAAAACCTACGACGAGGAGTTGGATCAGCTTTCGGCCGAGGTCGTGCTGATGGGCGGCCTCGCCGAATCCCAGGTCGCCGACGCCGTCGAAGCCGTGGCCCGCCGCGATGTCGCCCTCGCCCAGAACGTGGTCCAGCGCGACCACCGCCTGGACGAGCTGGAAAAGGATCTCGAGCGCAAGTGCATCCGCCTGATCGCGCTGCGCCAGCCGATGGCCGACGACCTGCGCCGCACTGTCGCCGCCATGAAGACGGCCAATTCGCTTGAGCGCATCGGCGACCTCGCCAAGAACATAGCCAAGCGCGCCGTCATCATTGCCGAGGTCGAGCCGATGTCGCCGCTGACGCGCTCGATCGAGCGCATGGGCAAGCTGGTATCATCGCGCCTGCGCGACGTGCTCGACGCCTACAAGGGCGGCAAGAGTGACCTGGCCGAAAGCGTCTGGGTATCGGACACCGAGGTCGACGAGCACTACAACGCCCTGTTCCGCGAGCTTCTCACCTACATGATGGGCGACCCGCGCACCATTTCGGCCTGCACCCACCTGTTGTTCATGGCCAAGAACCTGGAACGCATCGGCGACCACGCCACCAACATGGCCGAGTACATTCACTTCGAGCTGACCGGTGAAGACTACGTCGAGGACCGCCCCAAGGGCGACACGTTGCACACGAAGTAAAGTCGAGACATGAAGCCCTATATCATCGTTGCCGAGGACGAAGACGCGCTCGTCACCCTGCTCAACTACAATCTTGAGAAGGAAGGTTATGACGTCGCCATCGCCAACGATGGCGAAATGGCCATGACCATGATCAAGGAGCGCCAGCCGGACCTCTTGCTGTGCGACTGGATGATGCCGAAGGTGTCGGGCATCGAGGTCTGCCGCCGCCTGCGCGCCCAGGGTTCGACCCGCAACCTGCCGATCGTCATGCTGACGGCGCGCTCGGAAGAAGGCGACCGCATCCGCGGCCTCGACACAGGCGCCGACGATTATATCGTCAAGCCGTTTTCGATGATCGAGCTGATGGCGCGCATCCGCGCTGTCTTGCGCCGCATCCGGCCGGGCCTTTCCGAGGACCGTGTCGAATTCGGCGAAATCAGCGTCGACCGCATGTCGCACCGTGTCCAGCGCAAGGGTCGCGAGGTCCGCCTCGGGCCAACGGAATACAAGCTCCTCGACTTCTTCATGCAGTATCCGAAACGCGTCTTCTCGCGCGAGCAACTGCTCGACGCCGTCTGGGGTAACGACGTCTATGTCGAAACGCGGACCGTGGATGTGCACATCGGCCGCCTGCGCAAAGCACTTAACGAGACGGAAGAGTTTGATCCCATTAGAACGGTTCGCTCCGCCGGTTACTCATTGGATATGCAGGGCTGAGCCATTCTGGCGGCGCTATACATTGCGCCGATTGGTCAGCGGCGGCGTGACACCGGCCAGGTCGAAGCGGATTTCCTTTGAACGGTAGTCGATCGAGACATTGGCGAACTGACGCAGGAAGTCCATGCCGATCAGCAAGGCCGGAGCGCGTTCCAGGCTCCAGGTGCCGAAATTGGGCACGTCGGCAATGACCAGGGTGCAGTCGGTAAAGCGCAGGTCCTGGAGCTTGATCTGCTTGATCGGAACGATGTCGCCGCTGATCTGGCCACCCGTAACCCCGGTCAGGGTCAGGGCGCCGAGGTTCGGCAATACCGGATTGCGCTTCAGCAGGGCCTGTCGCAGGGCCATGTTGCCGACCGAAATCTCGGCGCCCGAATCGAGAAAGGCGCTGGCGCGGATGCCGTCCACCATGCAGTCGCCGGCACGCAGGCGTCCCGACGAACCATAGACAGTCACGCGCGTGATGTTGAAATTGTTGACCTCGAATGGCGGCAGGGTGGCGCGTTCGATGCGCAGTTCGTGATGCCGGAAATCGAAGGTGACGCGGCTGCCGTCGATAACGTCGAGGCCGAGATAGCCGTCGGCATACAGATAGTCACGCGGCAGCACCGGCAGGCGCAGGTTCTTGTGCTTGAATGGCCCGAAAGTCAGTTCATCAACCGAGGCGGTCTCGGCGGGAATGCGGCGGGCGATGCCGTCGACCTGAACCGGCTGGCCGCGCCTGAGGCCGAGCGTATTGGCGACGTTATCGGCGATGGCGGTCTGTTCCGAGCCGGTATCGACGACAAAGCGGAACGGCCCCTGGCCATTGATCATCACCTCGACGGTCAGGTGACTGGCGTCATCGGTGCGGGTGGCCAAACTCCCGGAGTCCGGGCTGCTGGCGTCAGGCGTCGCCGCCGGAGTCGTGTCCTGGGCGCGCGCCAAAGGCGCCAGGGCCAGCGAAGCAGCGGCGCAGGCCATGAAATGACGACGTGAAGCGTGACGCATCGGCTGTGACATCCCCCCGGGGCCAGCCCGCGTCTGATGGCGGACTTTCCGGCGACTATAACTTTTCACGGCCGGAGCGGCAACCGGTGCGTGGACACCCCGCCGAGCACCGGGGGTCCGGTCTCACAGCCCTACCAGAAACGTCTTCGAGCAATATTCGCAGGTGATGTGCACCTTGCCGTCGGGCTCGACCATCTCGCGCTTTTCATCGTCGCTGAACGACTGGACCAGGGTTTCAACGCGCTCCTGCGAGCAGCGGCACAGCTTGAACACGGTTTTCGGCGGCGACAGACGCACGCCGTCTTCATGGAAGAGGCGGTACATCAGACGCGAGACATCAAGCTCGAAATCCGTCAGTTCCTCCTCGCCCAATGTCTCGAACAGGGCGCGGACGTGGTCGAAGGACTCACGCGTGTCGCCGCGCGACTCGTCGCTGGCTATGGCCTGGATCATGGCGCCGGCGGCGCGCCATTGCCGTCCTTGCGGTCCGTCGACACCACTGACCGCCAGCTTGATCTGGGTGGGCACCTGCTCCGACTGGGCGAAATAGTGCTCGGCGCATAGCGACAACGATTCGCCCTCGATCGGGGTGATGCCCTGGTAGCGTTCGGCTTGGTCCTCAGGATCGAGCGTCATGATGAAGGTGCCCTTGCCCAGCAGTGCGCTGGCGCCCAGGCTTTGGAAGCTGCCTTCATTGCCGGCGATCAGCCGGCCGAGGTCTTCCTCGTCATAGCGGCAGAAACCGCGCAGGCCGCCCCGGGTGTCGTAGTCCGCGACGACATAACGCACCGCGCCGTCGCCCTGGGCTTGCAGGATGAGCCGGCCCTCGAACTTCAGGGAGGCGCCAACCAGGGTCGCCAGCACGCAGGCTTCTCCCAGCAGATTGGCGATGACCTCCGGATAGTCGTGCGCCTTGAGAATCGAGTCGACCGTGTCGCCCAGCCGCACCAGCCGGCCATGCACCGGATGCGTCTCGATGACAAAACGAGCGGAATAGTCTTCGGTCGGGGCGTCGGTCTCGGGCATGAACTCGCCGGGCTGCATCATGGTCTGGTCAAACTCTTTAACGGTTTAGCGGCCCTATCGCCACAAGAAAGGACAAAGCGGGTTGTGCCGAAAGCACTTTTGGCCTATCGCAACGCCCATCGGGCAGGGGCCCCTTTCGGTCGCGACGCCCTCAGATAGGCATGACCGCGATGAATGCAAGCTTCACCCAGCCCAACCTCGCCACCCTGGTGCTCGACTTCGATTCGACCTTCACGCGGGTCGAGGCGCTCGACGTGCTGGCCGAACTCCTGTCGGCCGCCAATCCGGAGCGCGCCGCCGACGTGGCGCAGATCAAGGCCCTGACCGACCAAGCCATGTCGGGGGAGATTTCCTTCGCCGACGCCCTGCAGAAGCGCATCCAGATCCTCAAGCCGACGCGCGACGATATCGCCCAGCTGGTCGAGGTCCTGAAGGACAAGGTGTCGGCCTCGATCATCCGCAACAAGGCGGTGTTCAGCGAACAGGCCGGCAGGATCCGCATCATTTCCGGCGGTTTCCACGACTTCATCGATCCTGTCGTCGCCGATTACGGCATCGACGCCGGCTATGTCCTGGCCAACCGCCTGATCTATAACGACAGCGGCGTCGCCATCGGCGTCGACCAGTCCAATCCGCTTAGCCAGGACGGCGGCAAGGTGGTGGCGGTGCGCCAGCTCGGCCTCGGCGGCGACGTCGTGATGATCGGCGACGGCTGGACCGATTTCGAGGTCTACAAGGACGGCGCGGCCGACCGCTTCTACGCCTTCACCGAAAACGTGTCGCGGCCGAAGGTCGTCACCGCGGCCGAGACCGCCGACGGCGGCATCCTCGCCGCCTCGTTCGACGAGGTCCTGCACAACGAAGGCTACCAGGGCCGCTACTCCTTCCCGCGCTCGAAGCTGAAGGTGCTGCTGCTCGAAAACATCCACCCGGAGGCTATCCGTGCCTTCCGCGAGGAGGGCTATGACGTCACCACCGTCAACGGGGCGCTCGACGAGAACGACCTGATCAAGGCGATCCAGGGCGTACACATCCTCGGCCTGCGCTCCAAGACCAACCTGACGGCCAGGGCGGTCGCGGCGGCCGACAAGCTCATGGCCGTGGGCGCCTTCTGCATCGGCACCAACCAGATCGACCTCAAGGCGTGCTCACAAAAGGGCATCGCCGTCTTCAACGCACCCTATTCCAACACCCGGTCGGTGGTCGAGATGGTCATCGGCCTGATCGTCATGCTGACCCGCAACATCCCCGACAAGTCGGTGGCGATGCACAAGGGCCAGTGGGACAAGTCGGCGGCCGGCGCCCACGAGGTTCGCGGCAAGACTCTCGGCATCATCGGCTACGGCGCCATCGGTTCGCAGCTTTCGGTCCTGGCCGAGAGCTTCGGCATGCGCGTCATCTATTACGATCTCGCCGAGAAGCTCAGCCTCGGCAATGCGCGGCGCTACCGCTCACTCGATACCCTGCTGGCCGAGGCCGACGTCATTTCACTGCACGTCGACGGCCGCCACGAGAACACCAACATCTTCGGCGCCACCCAGTTCGCGCGCATGAAGGATGGCGCCATCTTCGTCAACCTTTCGCGCGGCCACGTCGTCGATATCGAGGCGCTGGCGGCGGCCCTGGCCTCGGGCAAGCTGCACGGCGCGGCGATCGATGTCTTCCCCGAAGAGCCGCGCACCAATGACGACCCGTTCTCCTCGCCGCTGATGGGGCTGAAGAACGTCGTCCTGTCACCGCATATCGGCGGCTCGACCGAAGAGGCTCAGGAGGCGATCGGCCAGTTCGCCTCGGAACGCCTGCTCAACTTCCTCAATCGCGGCGACACCACCTTCAGCGTGAATATGCCGCACGTCCAGTTGTCCGAGGTCGAGGGCCGGCACCGCTTCCTGCACCTGCACAAGAACGTGCCGGGCGTGCTGGCGGCGATCAATCAGATCATGGCGCGCCATAACCTCAACGTCCTCGCCCAGCATCTCAAGACCAACGAAACGCTCGGCTACGTCATCGTCGATGTCGACCAGGGTTATCCGAAGGATGCGCTGGAGGAACTGAGGCAGGTGCCGGGAACGCTCAAGTTCCGTTCGTTGATCTGAGCTTTTCCGCGATCTGCCAGGCGACCTACACGCCGTGGGCGATCGAGGTGGCAACGCAGGCGTGCCAGTAATCGGTAACCTCGCCGCAGGCATAGACGCCGGGCAGGCTGGTCGCGCCATAACGGTCGACGGCGACGAAACCGCCTGCCACCGCCGGGGCCAGGCCCCGCGGCAGGACCGCTTCGAAGCCATACATCACGCCGAACAGGTCGAAGGCCTCGCCATTGACGGTCATCGCCGTCTGCTCGGCCGCATAGGGGCCGGTGACGACGCGCACATCGGGAATCATCGCCCGCACCACCGCCTGGGCGCGTGGCGGCGTCCGGGTGAAGATCGTTACCTGCCCGCCGCGATCGCGGACAAAGCGTGCCTGGTCAAAGGCGTTGTCGCCGCCGCCCAGGATAGCGATCTTGCGGCCTTCGACCGTCATCGACTCCATCGGCGTACCCGGCCCGATGGCTACGGTGGCCGATGGCGTGAAGGGGCCGGTGCGCGGCCGGGTGCCGGTGGCGATAACCAGATATTGCACGAACAACTCACCATTCGGGATCGTGACGCGCCAGCCCGGTGCGACCAACAGGGCGGGACAGTTCAGCCGGATATCGACACCCACGGCGCGCGCATGACTTTCCAGATCGGCGGCCATGTCCTGGCCGGTCCTGCCCTGGATGCCCGGCATCCAAAGGTTTTCGTAGGGCGACGACAGTTGCAGTCCGCCCATGCGATCGGCGCCTTCGAGCAGCACCACCTCCACACCCAGTTTCTTGAGCCAGATGGCGCAGGCGCCGCCGGCCGCGCCGCCGCCGATGACCAAAGCCTGAATTTGCATGGTTTTTACTCCGCGGGCCTCGAATCCCCGCCGCAATTTGTCCCGCTTCGGCACAGATTGTCAGCCGAAAAACTCCGCACTGACGCAAGGTCATGTTCAGACTTGGCTAAGACGCGATCTTTATAACATACTTATAAATCGCGGACCCTGATTCGTGTGATTCAAGAGTAGGAAACTGAAGGTGCGGCTTTTATGCGTTGAAGGCAATTCGACCGTGCGCAAGATGATCGACCTGATGCTGGCGGCCACCGGCATCGATGTCGATTTCGCCGAGGACGGCATGTCGGCTGTCGAGGCTTACCAGACAACCGAATACGACGCCGTCGTCATGGACATGGAAATGCCCGCCCGCGCCGGCTTGACCACCGCGCGTGAAATCCGCCAGATGGAGGACGGCTTCAAGCTCGGCTACACGCCGATCCTGTTCCTCAGCGGCCATGCCGACGAAGATCATATCGATGAAGGCATCGAGGCCGGCGGCGACGGCCACCTTGTCAAGCCGTTCACGTCCGAAGCTCTTCTTGGCGCGCTCGACCGCATCTTAAGCACCGGCAACCGCATGGGCCTTCAAGGCACGCTGCGCGTCGCCAGATAGGGCACACCTTCCGCCAAAGCCGGGCCTGCCGCGAGTTTGTCCTTGTAAAACCGCAGGAAAAGCGCCATGTGCGCGCTGCGTAATATTGCGCGCATCAGTCCGTTTCAGGAGCAACATTATGGGTTATCGGGTCGCCGTTGTCGGCGCCACCGGCGCCGTGGGTCGCGAAATGCTCGCGATCCTGGAAGAGGTCAGGTTTCCGGTCAGCGAGATTTACGCGGTCGCTTCGCGCAAATCTATGGGCACAGAAATTGGCTTCGGCACAAAAACCCTGATCTGCCAGAACCTCGAGACATTCGACTTCTCCAGGGTTGACATCGTGCTGATGAGCGCCGGCGGCGCGGTGTCCAGGGAATGGTCGCCGAAGATCGGCGCGATGGGCCCCATTGTCATCGACAATTCGTCGGTGTGGCGCATGGACCCGGACGTGCCGCTGATCGTGCCGGAAGTGAACCCCGACGCCATCTGGGACGCGCGCAAGAAGAACATCATCGCCAATCCCAATTGCTCGACCGCGCAACTGGTCATGGTGCTGAAGCCCCTGCATGACGCAGCGCCCATCAAGCGCGTCATCGTCTCGACCTACCAGTCGACCTCAGGCGCCGGCAAGGAGGGCATGGACGAGTTGTGGGACCAGACCAAGGCCATTTACGGCATGGGCGACAAGACGCCTAAGAAGTTCCCCAAGCAGATCGCCTTCAACCTGATCCCGCACATCGGCACCTTCCGCGACGACGGCTATACCGACGAGGAAGCCAAGATGTGGAACGAGACGCACAAGATGATCGACCCGACCATCGACCTGACCGTGACCTGCGTGCGCGTACCGGTCTTCGTCGGCCACTCGGAATCGGTAAATATCGAGTTCGAAAGCGAGATGGACGAGTCGCTCGCCCGTGAAATCCTGCGCGAGGCGCCGGGCGTCGCCGTCGTCGACAAGCGCGAACCGGGTGGCTACGTCACGCCAATCGAGGCGGTCGGCGAGTTCGACACCTTCGTGTCGCGCATCCGCAACGACCCGACCGTGGCGCACGGCCTCAACCTGTGGATCGTTTCGGACAACCTGCGCAAGGGCGCGGCGCTCAACGCCGTGCAGATTGCGCAGCTGCTCGACGAACGCGGCGTCATCGAAGCCAAGACCGCGGCCTGACCGCCCTTTCCGCCTGATATTCAGCGGCCGGCGGGTAGCGATATCCGCCGGCCTTTTCATGTTCCGAACCATGTCCGATCCAGAAAATCGTTCCGCCTTCGCCTCGCCTGTCCTGCTGGCCGTCACGTGCTATGTCATCTGGGGCTTCGTGCCGCTGTTCTATGCGCCGATTCATACGTTCGGCGGCGGCGCCATCGAGACCATCGCCCACCGCTCGCTGTGGTCGGTGCTGTGGGCGGGCGGGCTGGTCTGGGCGACGAAGCAATGGCCGGCGGTCGGCGCGACCCTGGCCGATACGCGCCTGCGCTGGATGCTGCTCGTCACCTCGCTGCTGATCGCGGTCAACTGGGGCGTCTATGTCTGGGCGGTAACGAACGGCCATACGCTGGAATCGGCGCTGGGCTATTACATCACGCCGCTGGTCAACATGGCGGCCGGCACGGTGATGTTCCGCGAACGGCTCGATAACTGGGGCAAGGCTGCCATCGGCCTGGCGGTGATCGGCGTCGCCATCCAGGCCTTCGCCATCGGGACTGTCCCGTGGGTGGCGCTGATCCTGGCGGCCAGTTTCGGCAGCTATGGCATCCTGCGCAAGCAGACAGCGGTGGCCGCCCTGCCCGGCCTGTTCATCGAATGCGCCTACCTGTTCGTGCCGGCCCTGGCCTATCTCGTCTGGTTCGAAATGCAGGGCAAGGGGCACTTCTTCGTGCCCATGCACGCCTTCTGGTTCCTGCTGACCGGTCCGGTGACGGTGCTGCCGCTGGCCCTGTTCGGCTTTGTGGCGCGCCGGTTGCCGCTGTCGACCCTGGGGTTCGTGCAATTCATCTCGCCGACCCTGACCTTCGCCATCGGTCTCATGCAGGGCGAGGCGTTCAGCGTCGCGCGGGCAGTGTCGTTTGCCTTTATCTGGCTCGGCGCGGCCGTGTTCGCGTTTGGAGCGTGGCGGCGAGCGCAGATGTTAAAGGCAGCGGTATAACGCGTTGATCAGGCCGACCGCGCTCAAGCAGCGAAGCGATAGCGCAACTAAAATGCCGTCGGCCTGGATTACAGGCAGCGATATACCGCATTGATAAGGCCGACCGCGCTCAAGCAGCGAAGCGATAGCGCAACTAAAATGCTGTCGGCCTGGATTACAGGCAGCGATATACCGCATTGATAAGGCCGACAGCCCGCGGGTCACCGATCAGGTATGCCGACTGCTTGTTCATGACATAGGCGGCACTCAGGCGCTTGTCCGGATCGGCCATGGCGCAAGATCCGCCCCAGCCTGAGTGGCCGACGGTGTTTTTGCCCGGCCCGTAGATATTCAGCCCGGCATTACGCAGGAACCCCGCCGCCCACGACAGCTTGAACGGCAGGACACGGTCCAGGCCGGAGACGCGTTCGCGCGTGGCATTGGCCAGGCCGGCTTCGGAGATCAGCCGATCGCGACCCAGCACGCCGCCATTGGCGACGACGCTCATCAGCCGCGCCAGGCCCAGCGCCGTGGCATGGGCATTGGCCGACGGAATCTCCATCCGCCGCCATTCCGACGAGCCGCGCCCGCCCGGCGCCGAGCCGCGATCGAGGAAAGCCGCCTGTTTGATCTTGTCTATGGTGCCGAGGTCCGGCGCCGAGGGCGGCTTCTGGATCTGGGCGATGCGCGGGGCATAGTCGTCCGGCGTACCGATCATCACCTCGATGCCGTAACGGTCGGCGATATCCTGTTTCAGCGTCACACCCAGCGTCCGCCCCGTACCACGACGGAAGACCTCGCCCACCAGATAGCCACCCGACACCGGGTGATAGCCCGACCCCTGGCCCAGCGGCCACAGCGGCGCCTGTTTGCACAGGGCGGCGAGCGTCGCCTGGACATCGAACCAGATGGTCGGGTCCTGCGGTGGCGAAAATCCCGGCAGGCCGGCCTGGTGCGAGATCAACTGGCCGAGCGTGACGCGCGATTTTCCGGCCTGGCCGAACTCGGGCCAGAGCTGGGAAACCGGCTGGTCGTAGTCGAGCTTCTTCTGGTCAACGGCGCGGGCAACCAGCAAGGCCATGACCGCCTTACCGGTTGAAAAGACGGGCGTGAGCGTGGTGTCATCAAACGGCTGCTGGCCATCGCGGTCGGCCGAACCGCCCCACAGGTCGAGCACGGTTTCGCCATCGATCACGGCGGTGAAACGGGCGCCGCGTTCGGCACCCGCGTCAAAACTGGCGGCGAAGACATCGCGAACGGGGGCAAATTTTTCCGGACACAGGCCGTGGATCAAGGTCATCAAAATTTGCTGCTTAGACAACGGAATTTTTGCTAAATATAATGCACCTTAGAAGGCTGTAAAGAAAAATTACCCAAACACAATTCTGAGCGTGCCGTTAATAACTTTATATATATAAGTTCCAATAATTAACGAACACAAGCCAACAATCATACTCACCGCACTTGAGTACCTGGAATCAATTGGAAAAATCCAGAATGCTACTACAACAAATATACATGAAACAAACCCACAAATACTCGCTTCCCTTGCCGGAACGCCGAAAATATTGAATTTATTGGTAGAGTATTCCAACTTAATGCCGGAATGAAGCGTGTCCGCCCAAACTGATGGCCCCGGACTCTCGCCCGGGACTGTGGTAAGAAATTTTGCGGAAAATGTCATTCCACGATTGAGGTGACGTATATGAAACTCCCGTTCATGACCAAAATTGTATATCTGCTGCATTGAAGGCTGCCCCCCATCTACGACTTCAATCTTCTTCTTATACTCTTCTGTTAAATCAGGAACATATGAAGTATTTTCAATTTGAACGTGCTGAGTTAGCAAAACAGTATCATCTCCGGTAAATACTTTAATTTTAAAGTTGTCTATATCTATAGTTGCTCTGTTTGTTATTGTCACAGTGCTAAAGAAAAGATTTTTTAATTCCGTCCCCTTCCAAATTACCTTTACGTCTCCATGAACTTGGTCGTTTATAGATAACCCCCACTTTTCATGCGCCACTTGATAGTATAATATTCGCACCCTATTTTTTGAAAAAGTTATAAGCGAAGTCAACGCAATTCCGCCAACAAACGATGCGATCGAATAAATTACATTTTCCGGCGTAATGTGCACGAATCGAAATCCACGGTTATTTTACGTAGAGTTACCATATATTTCCGAACGTCAAACCCCGTCCGCCTCGAACCCCGCCGCGCGGTGGGAGCCATCGCAGAACGGTTTGTTTTTCGAATGGCCGCAGCGGCACAGCGTCGCCTGCTCCACCCGCTTCACCACCCGGCCCGTGCCGGCGCAGATTTCCAGGTTGCCGGCCACCTTCAAAGGCCCGTTCCTTTGCGGATCGACCTTCAGCGCGCCATTGCGCACTTTTAGCGGATCAAGACTGATCGTTTCCGGCTCGCCTGAGGCCGTAAATGCGATCTCATGGTGCGAACCGTCGCAATAGGGCTTGTTCTTAGAGGCGCCGCAGCGGCAGAAGGTGGCGCGAAAGCCGGCGTCCTCGCCCGCCACGACCAAGGGCGCATGGATGGCGTTCGGACCGTTCTCGCGAATGCGCATCATGTTGACCTGTGGCGCGCCTTCGTCCGGGATGGCGCCCTTGCCACGATAGCCGATGGCGCCCGACGGACAGGCATGGGCCAGCTCAACCAGCAGCCCGGCGTCGGTTTCATCGGGATAGAGCCAGTCGCCTTCGACATTGGCGATGAAGGTCTTCGGCGCACCGGTGACGCAAAAACGTGAATGGATGCAGCGCTGCATATTGACGACCAGGGTCAGGTCGTGTCCGTCGACCACCTCGGGCGGCTTCTTTTCAACTTTCGGCGCTGCCGACACTGGATTGACGGTCTCAGGCGGCGGAGGCGGAGCGACGGGTGCCTCGCCGGCGGCGTGTTGCAGGGTTGCCGCCACGGCCTCCAGCGCCGACGTAGCCTTCGCCACACGCGGCGTGGCCTTCAACGCCCGCGCACCCTCGACCAGTTCCACCGTGCGCTGGGCCATGCCGCGCACGACATTGGGGTGGCTTTTCGGCACGCCGGCATTGCGCAAGGTGGCGAACGACAAGCCGGCATTGCAGGCGTCCTCGTCATTGGCCTTCAGCCGCGCCAACTCCTTGGCCAGGGGCGCCAACGCCGTCATCATGTCGATGGCGGCATTGATCATAAGCCGCTTTTCCGCCTTGTCGGTGGCCGCGAAGCCCTGGGCGAGACAGCGCAGCATGTGGTTATAGACGGCATTGCCGAGGTCGATGACGCCGCGCGGCTCGTCGCGCGACACCCAGACGCGGCCCTGCGGCTCGGGCGGATGGCGCATGACGGGATTGGTGGCGGCTGGAAAGGCGGGCACAAAACCTTCGCCAGCCAATGTGTCGAACGACTCACGGATCGCCACGAAGCGCTGGAAATGGCCGGTATCGGAATGGACTGATGCGCCTTCGCCCTGTTCGACGATGGTTTCCAGCGCCTGGC
>CAYYTA010000013.1:0-16084 GCA_964474575.1 uncultured Caulobacteraceae bacterium
GGCCTGTGCGTGGCGACCTGGGCGGCGGCCGGCGTGCTGGTTATCTATAAATTCCGCGACATGCCGGCAGGTGACCGCAACCATCTCGTTGGTCATGCCATACCTTTCGGGTTTTATTTTATCGCCTTCTTGGTCGCACTCGCCGCCTTCGAGGCCTGGAAGAAGCTCAGGTCGCCGATGTCGAAGGCGGTCACCGCCACCGCGGCGATCACGGCGGGCGCCGTCTTCGGCCTGTTTGCCGTTGTCTGGTTGTTGCGCCCCGTTGTTGAGAACTGGCATTATGTCCATGTCGAGAACTGGAGTACGACCCTGCTTGTCGTCTATCTCCCGCTGATGGCGCTGGCCTGGTTCGGCTACGATCGCTGGCGCAAACGCAAGGAAAAGTCCGGGCCCTAACCTTCCGTATCCGAATGTTACGGCCCTGTGTGTTGAGCCGCCCGCTTTTCCACGATTAACCTTTCGGCAGCGGGGAGGATGGATATGCTCAGGTTCTTGAATTCGTTGCTGGTCATCGCCTGTGCCGGCGTGGCCATGTTGATCGTGTTCATGGTCGGTCACGGCCTGGCGCAGCATCAGGGCGTGATGGATGTCGTCGCCGATCGCTGGTACCTGCTCGCCGGGTTCGCGATTGCCGTGGTTCTCGCCGTGCTGACGCGGGGCGGGAAACGGCCATCGTATGAAGACTGAGCGCCGCGCGCGATCGCTTGCATGTCGCGGGACAGGCTTCTATATCGCGGGGGACTTCAGCGAAAGGTAGCCTCCCCATGCCGACCCTCGTCCTCCTCCGCCACGGCGAAAGCCAGTGGAACCTCGAAAACCGCTTCACCGGCTGGGTCGATGTCAACCTGACCGCCAAGGGCGAGCAGCAGGCGACGCGCGGCGGCGAACTGATCAAGGCCGAGGGCATCGAGATCGACATGGCCTTCACCAGCGTCCTGACCCGCGCCATCCGCACCTGCAACCTCGCCCTCGAAGCAGCCGGCCAGAGCTTCGTACCGGTGATCAAGGACTGGCGGCTGAACGAGCGCCATTACGGCGGGCTGACCGGGCTCGACAAGGCGGAGACGGCCGCGAAGCATGGCGAGGGCCAGGTCAGGATCTGGCGGCGTTCGTACGACGTGCCGCCGCCGCCGCTGGGCGCCGACAGCCCTTACGATTTCAAGGGTGACCGCCGCTATGCTGGCGCGGACCTTCCCGATACCGAAAGCCTGAAGACGACCCTCGACCGCGTGCTGCCGTTCTGGACGGGTTCGATCGTGCCGGCGCTCAATGCCGGCAAGACAGTGCTGGTGGCGGCGCACGGCAATTCGATCCGCGCCATCATCAAGTCGCTGTTCGAACTCGACGACAAGGCGATCCTCGATATTGAAGTGCCGACGGGCAATCCGCTCGTGGTTCATCTCGATACGGCGCTCAAGCCGCAATGGGCGAAGTATCTCGACGCCGAACGCGCCAATCCCCTGCCGGAGACGGTGTGAAGCTCTTTTCACTTCTCCCCTTTCAAGGGGAGAAGGTGGCCCGAAGGGCCGGATGAGGGGTGATTTGCCCCAGGAACGGACGATGACGCGATCCCGCCGCCGGCTGACTTCAACTGCCCAGGCTTTGCGCAAGGCCGAAAACGCACCCGAAGCCCGGCTGTGGCTGGCCTTGAAAAGCCGCAGGTTGAATGGCTGTAAATTCAGACGGCAAGTCCCCATAGGGCCTTACATTGCCGATTTCGCCTGTGTCGAACTCAGGCTGGTGGTTGAGCTCGATGGCAGCCAACATGTTGACAACCGTACCGACCATCTTCGCGATAACACTATGGCGGAAAATGGCTGGTCCGTTGCTCGCTTTCCCAGTGTCCACATGCTTTCGGCACCAGAGTCGGTCATCGACACCTTGATGGCGATTGCCGATGGCAGAATTTCAGAAGCAATATCCGATCACGATTTTCGGTTTCTGCCGGCAAAGAACCCCTCATCCGGCCCGCCGGGCCACCTTCTCCCCTTGAAAGGGGAGAAGTGGGGTGGGGACGACATGCGCTTCATGCGGCGCGCGCTTGAACTCGCGCGTGGCCAGCTCTGCAAAACCTGGCCCAATCCGCCGGTCGGGTGCGTCATCGTCAAGGACGGCGAGGTGGCCGGAGAGGGCGCGACCGGGGGCGGCGGGCGGCCGCATGCCGAGGAAATCGCGCTCGACCAGGCCGGCGAAAGGGCTCGCGGCGCCACGGCCTATGTCACGCTTGAACCTTGCGGCCAGCGTTCCGGCGGCGGCAAGTCCTGTTCGCAGAAGCTGGCCGAGGCCGGCGTGGCGCGCATTGTGTACGCCTGCGCCGATCCGTCGCCACACGCCTCGCACCAGGGCCCGCGACGGCTGGAAAGCGCGGGAATTCCTTTTGAATCCGGCCTGTTGGCGGACGAGGCCGCGCCGCTGATCGCCGGCTTTGTCCACTGGCTCAGGACCGGCCGCCCGCGTGTGATAGAAACAGAATCGCAACCGGTCGACGCCCTGTTCGACGCCGATCCGTCCGCCGATCTCGCCGCCGAGCTCAAGGTATGGGGCGACCGCGGATACCGAAACCTGGGTACGGAGCCCGGCTCGGCCCTGGCCCGCGCCCTGCGAAAAGCCGGCCTACTATCTGAATAATTAAGATTTTCGTGGCAGACTTCGCGCGAGTATCCGTGTGAAAGCGCGCCAATCCGATGAACGCCACGGCGGGAGAACACCGCTACAACAAGCTGACCCAGGCCCAGGTCGACCAGATCTGCCAGCGGCATGAGCGCTTCTTTGCCTGCCGTCCGGGCGGGGCGCGGGCGTCGTTCGCCTGGTGCGACCTCTCAGGGTTATCCTTGCGCGGCAAGGTATTGCAGGACGCCGATTTCACTGCCGCCATCCTGTGCGATGCCGACCTTTCCGGCGCCAATCTCGACAAGTCGAACCTGTTCTGCGCCGACATGCAGCTGGCCAACCTGACCCAGGCCTCCCTGCGTCGCACCGACCTGAGGGGCGCGTGCCTGCGCGGTGCGAACCTCAGCGGCTGCGACCTCTACGAGGCCGACCTGCGCGAAGGCGCCCTGGCCCTGCCGGACAAGCAGGCGGGCCTTTCCTACGTCGAAATCTCGATGCGCACGTCGGAAGCGACCTACGCCAATCTGCGCGGCGCCAATCTCGAACGTTCGAAACTGTCGGGCATCCAGGCGATGAAGGCCGACTTCACCGATGCCACCATGAAGTCATGCAAGCTTATCCGCGCCAACCTCAAGCAGGCGATCATGGACAATGTCGACCTGGCCGGGGCCGACCTGTCGGGCGCCGACCTGTCCGGCGCGTCATTGAAAGACGCCGTGCTGATCGGCGCCAAGACCGACCAGATGCGCACCGACCAGGCCGACCTTTCGGGTATCCTGACCGACAAGGCGGTCGGCACCGACGTCCGCCGCATGCCCTACGGCGACATGCTGCATGATCACGCCCGCTGGGTCGATACCCTCGGCCGCGAGGGAAAGCCATCGACCTTCGACAATGCCGACCTGCGCAGCCTGGGCTCGATCAAGGGGCTGAACCTGACGGCGCTGTCGGCCAAGGGCGCGGTCTTTTACGGCCTCGACATGACGGGCGTCCAGCTCCAGGGCGCGCATCTGGAAGAGGCCGACCTGCGCAACTGCATCCTGCGCGGCGCCGACCTGCGCGGAGCGCGGCTGTTCCGCGCCCGGCTCGATGGCGCGGATCTGGAAGGCGCGAAGCTTGGCGCGTTGCAGATCGACAGCGAGCGCCGCCTGCCGGCCGATCTTCGTGAGGCGCGCATGCGCGGCGTCAATTTTGCCGCCGCCGATCTCAAGCTGGCAAGGCTCGAAGGCGCCGACATGTCGCGGGCCAATCTCGAAGGCGCGATGATGAAGCTCGAGGCGCTGGAGCACGTGACCTGCGTTGGCCTTCGCGGGCGCCTCGCATCCTGACATAAACTGGCAGTATGGGCGCATAGCCTCTCGACATTCACGGCGAGAGGGTAAGCCATGCGCATCAAAGGAAGCTGCCATTGCGGCGCCACCAAATTCGAGGTCGAGGCGCCTACCGAGGTGACGCGCTGCACCTGTTCCATCTGCAGCAAGAAGGGCGCGCTCTACGCCTATTATCCCGATACCGATGTCACGATGGACAAGCCGGATACGCTCGGCATCTATCGTTGGCAAAGCAAGATGGTTGAACACCATTTTTGCCCGCATTGCGGCTGCAACACCATGACGCGTGGCCCATCCTGGGTCGATTACAAGCCGGATTTCGCCAACATGCGCATCGCCATCAATGCGCGCCTGCTCGACGACTTCGATCTCGACGCCGTGCCGGTCAAGGTCATCGACGGGAGGAACCTGTGGTGAAGTACTGGCTGGCCGTCGCCTGCGCCGAACATGTCCGGCGCGGGCGGCGTGAGGGCTTCATGCAGGTCAATCACGGCAAGCTTTCGCCACTGAAAAGGATGCGGCCGGGCGACGGCATCGTCTATTATTCGCCGTCCGAGAAGATGGGCGTAAAAGACGGCTTTCAGAGCTTTACGGCGATCGGCCGCATCAGGGACCGCGAGCCGTATCAGGGCTACATGTCCGAGGGTTTCCAGGCTCACCGGCGTGATGTGGCCTGGCTGGACGGGGCCGAACAACCGATCCGGCCGCTGCTCGAATGGCTCGACTTCGCGCAAGGATCGAACTGGGGCTACGCCTTGCGGCTGGGCCTCATCGAGATCGGCCAGGCCGACTTCGACTTCATCCAGCACGTGATGACCGGAGCGACCGTCGAAACGGTGGCATAAAAACAGCCCTCAGGACACCCGCGGCGGCGCGAGGGAGGCGCGCACGTCCGCGGGGCCTGAAGGCCGGGGGAAGTTCATCAGGGAGAAACAGACCTCGGCCGGACGCCTATCCGGCCAAGGCGAAGGTCAGGCGCTTACTCGGCCGCCTGCAGGACCGGGGCGCTGTCGTTCGCCGACGTCTTGATGGCGATGGTCTTCGCCTTCTTGGCTTCGGGCACTTCGAGCTGAAGCGAGATCGCCAGCAGGCCGTTGGCCAGTTCGGCGTCGGTCACCTTGACGTGGTCATGAAGCTGGAAGCGGCGTTCGAACGAACGCTCGGCCAGGCCGCGATGCAGGAAGGTGCGTGCGCTTTCGTCGCCGTCCTTCTTGCCGGTGACGGTGAGCACGTTTTCCTTGACCTCGATATTGAGCTGGTCCGGCCTGAAGCCGGCAACGGCGATCTCGATGCGGTAGGAATCGCTGCCGGCATCATCCGAGGCGGCGATCCGCTCGATATTGTACGGCGGCCAGCCCGGCGCGGCCGCGGTCGCCGTGGCGCTGTCGAGCAGGTTGAACAGGCGGTCGAAACCGACGGCCGAGCGATAGAGCGGGGAATAATCGATAGCGGTACGCATGGGGCTCTCCTTATCATAAGCGAGGCCTTGCGGGCGGAGTACATCGCACGCAAAGGTTTGGTTTTGAAAGACATCTGCATCCCCTGACGGGCGATGTGTCCTTCAAGAAGGCCCGGTCTCCGGCGCCTTCGTCCTATGATTTGGTGGCGACTTTTTTCTTCGCAAGAGGCAGTTTGGAAAATTCTTGCTCGATCTCGGCGGCGGTCGCCAGGGCGTGGTGATGATCCTCCTCGGCCAGCAGCCGCACGGCCTCCAGCGCCGCCTGGCAGCCCATGCCGGCGGCGGTCACCGCCTGGCGGTAGACATCGTCGGTGACGTCGCCGGCGGCGAAGACGCCCTTGATCGAGGTCTTGGGCGTGCCGGGCTCGATGACCAGGTAACCGCCCTGCTTGGTTTCCAGCTGGCCCTCGAACAGCTGCGACGACGGCGCGTGGCCGATGGCAATGAAGACGCCATCGAGGTCAAGGGTTCGGTGTGCGCCGGTATTGACGTCCTGAAGCCGCACGCCGGTGACGCCAAGGCCGCCGAATTGATTGGTCTCGCCGAGGATTTCATCGATGGCGACGTTCCACACCGGCTCGATCTTCGGATCGTGCATCAGGCGTTCGACCAGGATCTTCTCGGCGCGCAGCTGTTCGCGGCGGTGGATGAGATAAACCTTCGACGCGAACTTGGTCAGGAACAGCGCTTCCTCGACGGCCGGATTGCCGCCGCCGACGACCGCCACCACCTTGTTGCGGTAGAAGAAGCCGTCGCAGGTGGCGCAGGCCGACACGCCGAAGCCCTGATAGGTCTTCTCCGATTCCAGGCCCAGCCACTTGGCCTGGGCTCCGGTGGCGATGATCAGGGTTTCGGCCAGGAATTGCGCGCCGGATTCGGTTTCGAGCCGGAAGGGGCGCTTGCTGAGGTCGGCCTTCGTCACGATCTCGGAGATGATCTCGGTGCCCATGTGCCTGGCCTGGTCGCGCATCTGGTCCATCAACCACGGACCCTGGATGACCTGGGCGAAACCGGGATAATTTTCCACATCCGTGGTAATGGTCAGCTGGCCGCCGTCCTGCGGGCCGGTGAAGATGACGGGCGCCAGCAGGCCGCGCGCGGCATAGATGGCGGCGGTCCAGCCGGCCGGGCCGGTGCCGATGATGGCGCAGCGAACGGGGCGGGGGGCGGGTATCTTCCTGGCGGCGGGCATGAAGCTCTCGGGGGAATCGCAAAAGTTAACGGCTTAAACCACGCATCATGTGGGGAGGGAAGGGGGCAAATGCCAGCCGTCCGCCCGCCACCAGCTTGGCAGGGAACAGTGAAGATGGTAGCGTTACCAAAGCGCGGCGCAGTGCGCCGGACAGGGAATTGCAATATGTTGAAAACGGCAGCGCTGGCGACGGCGATCATGGGCTTGGTCTTGGTTGCGGGCACGGCGCCGGTCATGGCGGAACCCCAGAAGGCGCCGGTGATGGACGACGGCAGCGGCGCCTACAAGACTGGCGTTTACCGCAATCTCTTCGTCGAACGCCTGGGCCACACGCCGGAGGAAACCCACGCCAAGATCGAGGCCGCCTTCCAGACGCTGTTCCACGGCGATGGCCAGGAGCAGCGCGTCTATTTCGAGACTGGCGCCAATGCCAACGGGCCGCTGGCCTATATCACCGACTGGGCCAATAACGACGCCCGCACCGAGGGCATGAGCTATGGCATGATGATCGCCGTCCAGCTTGGCCACAAGCGCGAATTCGACGCCCTGTGGAACTGGTCGAAGACCTACATGTTGACCACCGACCCGGATAATCCGTCGCTCGGCTATTTCGCCTGGTCGATGGGCACGGACGGATCGCCGCGCGCCACCGGGGCGGCGCCCGATGGCGAGGAATATTACGCCATGGCGCTCTACTTCGCCGCCAACCGCTGGGGCAATGGCGAGGGCATCTACAATTACAAGGCCGAGGCCGACCGGATCCTGCGCGGCATGCGTCACCGCGCGCTGATGACGAAGACATCGCCGTTCCGCATCCATCCCGGCGATGCGCCGTTCATCCAGCCCGATACGCCGTGGCCCAGCCCCAACAACCGGGCCGCCCAGGCCCAGGCGATCAAGGATGGCAAGCCGTGGCCGCCCTACCATTTCGACCAGAAGCCGCACGACGTGACGGTCGGCCCCATGGTCGACGAAGCCTCAGCCATGGTGCGTTTCGTGCCGGAAACCAATATCCCTGGCACCGATGCGTCCTACCACCTGCCTGCGTTTTATGAGCTTTGGGCGCGCTGGGGGCCGGTCGAGGACCGCGCCTTCTGGGCGCGCGCCGCCAGCGCCAGCCGTGACTTTTTCAGCCAGGTGACGGACCCGAAGACCGGCCTGGCGCCCGATCGCAGCAACTTTGATGGCACGCCGGCCATGGGCTGGGACGGCAAGCCGAGCCAGTTCGCCTATGACAGCTGGCGCACAGCCAGCAACTGGTCGGTCGACTACAGCTGGTGGCACAAGGATGCGCGCGAGGCAGCGTTAAGCGATCGCATCCAGGGCTTCCTGAACGGGCAGGGGATTGCCACGTTTGCCGACCGCTATTCGCTGGACGGCCAGCCGATGTCACAGCGTCATTCCACCGGCATGCTGGCGGCCACCACGGTCGGCAGCCTGGCCGCGACCCCCGGTCCGGTTTCGGACGCGTTCCTGAAAGCGCTGTGGGACACGCCGGTGCCCGAAGGCGAGCAGCGCTATTTCGACGGCATGCTGTACCTGATGAGCATGATGCACCTGAGCGGTGAGTTCCGGATTATTGGGCCTGGGACTGCGTCATAAATCGCCGCGCCAGCAAGCCAACGAGACAACCGTGAAGCAATGGGCGAAATGTCCATTGCAGCGGGCTGGTCACATAATTTGCTTGTCGCTTGCGGCAGGTTTGTAATAAGAACGTATATAGAACATCGTATCTTGACGTCTAGACGTCAAAATGCAACACTGGTTTAGTGAGGTGTGATTCTATGACGGTAGCTCCTGGATTGATACGTGATTCCATCGTGGACTATTTGGCGGCCGTACCGGGCGACGCCTCCACGGAAGATATCACGCTGGCTGTAAAGGGACGGCTTGGTGAGGTGGCGCC
This sequence comes from uncultured Caulobacteraceae bacterium, assembly GCA_964474575.1. Lineage (GTDB taxonomy): Bacteria > Pseudomonadota > Alphaproteobacteria > Caulobacterales > Caulobacteraceae > Asticcacaulis. Next base: position 8,499 of record CAYYTA010000013.1, read on the forward strand.
CTCTTCGGTGAGGTCTTACCTGAATCTCAATACTCCCGGCGTTTTCGAACGCACGTCCAGGGGACATTATCGGCTGAATGGCAATGGATATGAGCATAGTCACGCCGGGATCGGTTATAGAGCCGAAAACGTCGGGTTGGCGAAACTCTATAATGCCGATGGCTTCGAATGGTTAGCACGACAGCCGGCCAATTCCATCCATGCCGTGGTGACCGACCCGCCCTACGGCCTGGTCGAATATACGGAAAAGGAAACGGCTAAGCTCCGTGCCGGCAAGGGAGGAGTGTGGCGGGTTCCACCGTCGTTTGACGGTCACCAACGCGCGCCATTGCCGCGATTTACGGTTCTCAATGACAAGGACCTCAAGGAACTGTTTTTATTTTTTAAACGCTTGGGCGTGGTTCTGACACGAGTAGCGGTACCGGGCGCAAACATCGTTGTGGCATCCAATTCGCTGCTGGCCCACATCGTGGGTACGGCCATGTCGGAAGCTGGCCTTGAACTTCGCGGCAATATTGCTCGGCAGGTCATGACCATGCGCGGTGGAGACAGGCCCAAAAATGCGCACGAAGAATTTGAAGGCGTATCGGTGATGCCCAGGTCGCAGTGGGAACCTTGGGTTGTTCTTAGAAAGCCTTTGGAAGGTCGGGCGCAGGATAATCTTCGTCAATGGGGAACGGGCGGTTTTCGGCGACCTTCCGCCGATCGACCTTTTGGAGACCTAATTCGCTCTCACCCGACACCGGCAACAGAAAAGAAAATCGCGCCCCATCCATCGCTCAAGCCGCAAGCCTTTATGCGACAGGTGGTGCGGGCAGTTTTGCCTCTCGGAACGGGCGTGGTGTGCGATCCCTTCATGGGCGGTGGATCGACGCTGGCAGCGGCGAATGCCGTGGGTTACAAAAGCGTCGGGGTAGAGATGGACAGCGATTTTTACGATCTGGCCGTTCGCTCCGTTCCCAGGCTGGCCGCGCTGGATGTTAAAGCCACAGATTAGCCTTCGGCACTTTGTAAATCCAGTTTTGGCGTAATTTCGCGATGCCGTTGGCGTGAAGCGTTGCCGTTCGTGTTCCCAGGACTCCGCGGCCGTTGCTGCGGAAATCAGCTTCCGTAACCTGGCCCAAATAGATTTCGGTAAACCGCATGGCCTCGCGCGCCGCCGCCGGTTCAGTCGTATTGTCCACGTCATATACAAACACGCACATCCATTGCGCGCGCGCGCCATGCGTATCCACGGCGCCTCCGGCCTTGCGTGTCGATTTGATTTCGACGCCTTCGGAACCCGAAGGCGTGGCGTCATTCGCATAGTGCCCTTTTAAAACCAAATCAGGGTGCCCGTTGAAATGGCGATTTTCAACCAACGAACGTGAGGCACGCGCCAAAGATGCCGTGATCATGTCCGAAATCAAACCACTCATGGCAGCAGGACGCATCATATCGTCCAGGCGATGAAGTCCCTTTTGGCTCAGCAGGCCGTTCACATCGTGAAAAAAATCATAAATATCCTGAATTGCATGTTCGAAATCCAGAATTCTCAGATTGTAGGGCAGTTCCGCGGCTGTGTTCCACGCATTGCTATCGATAGCCGCCTTCTTGACCACGACTCACCTCTGGTTTGCAACTCGCATATGACAGCTTTGACTTTGGATGTCACCAAATCGGGATTTCGGGCTTCGTCCTATGCATATGCCTGCAACGCCCGCACGTCGAGTTCGCCGGCCCGGCCGCTCTTGATGGCGCGGGTGGCGGCGACGGCGCCGGACGCGGTCGTGTAGTAGGGAATCTTCATCATCAGCGTGGTGCGGCGGATCGAGAACGAGTCGGCCAGCGACTGCTTGCCTTCGGTGGTGTTGAAGACAAGCGCGATCTCGCCGTTCTTGATGGCGTCCAGGATGTTCGGCCGGCCTTCCAGCACCTTCTTGACGCGCTCGACCTGAAGGCCCTGGTCGGCCAGGTAGTCGCAGGTGCCGCCGGTGGCGACGACGGAAAAGCCCATGTCGAGCAGGCCACGCACGGCCTCGACGATCACCGGCTTGTCGGCGTCCTTGACCGAGACGAAGACCTTGCCCGAGGTCGGCAGTTTCGTGCCCGAGCCCAGTTGCGACTTGGCGAAGGCGCGCGAGAAGGCGTCGATCATGTCCTCGCCGTCGCGCACCCAGTCCAGCCCCATGACCTCGCCGGTCGAGCGCATTTCCGGACCCAGCACGGTGTCGACATTGGCGAAGCGGGCGAACGGGAAGACGGCTTCCTTGACGGCGACATGGCGATAATCGCGCGGCTTGAGATTGAACGAGGCCAGGGTCTCGCCGGCCATGACCTTGGCGGCGATGCCGGCCAGAGGTTGCCCCAATGTCTTGGCGACGAACGGCACGGTGCGCGAGGCCCGCGGATTGACTTCGAGGACGAAGATCTCGGGATTGGTCGAATAGGGGTTGAGGATGGCGAACTGCACGTTCATCAGCCCGCGCACATTGAGCGACCTGGCCAGTTGCACGGTCTGGCGTTCGAGTTCGGCGACCGTCTCGGGCCTGAGCGAGAACGGCGGCAGCGAACAGGCGGAATCGCCCGAATGGACGCCGGCCTCCTCGATATGCTCCATGATGCCGGCGACGAAGACATCGGTGCCGTCGGCCAGCGCGTCGGCGTCGACTTCGATGGCGGCCGAAAGGTACTGGTCGATGAGGACCGGCGAGTCGCCCGACACCTGCACCGCTTCACGCACGTAACGCTGGAGCTGCTCGTCGTCGCGCACGATCTCCATGGCGCGGCCGCCCAGCACGTAGGACGGGCGGATGACGATGGGATAGCCGACGTCGTGCGCCGCGCGGAAAGCTTCTTCCGGCGTCCGGGCGATGGCGTTGACCGGCTGGGTCAGGCCGATGTCGCGCAGGAGATGCTGGAAGCGCTCGCGGTCCTCGGCCAGGTCGATGGCGTCGGGCGAGGTGCCGAGGATCGGTATGCCTTCGTCCTCCAGCGCCTGGGCCAGCTTGAGCGGCGTCTGGCCGCCGAATTGCACCACAACGCCGAGCAGTTGGCCCTTCGATTGCTCGACGTGAATCAGTTCCAGCACGTCCTCGGCGGTCAGCGGTTCGAAATAGAGGCGGTCGGAGGTGTCGTAATCGGTCGACACGGTTTCCGGGTTGCAGTTGACCATGATGCTTTCCAGGCCGATGTCGCGGAAAGCGAAGGAGGCGTGACAACAGCAATAGTCGAACTCGATGCCCTGGCCGATCCGGTTGGGACCGCCGCCGAGGATGATCGCCTTCCTGCGATCCGACGGCTCGGCCTCGCATTCGGGCGCCTGGCCGAGCGCGCCGGTCTCATAGGTCGAATACATATAGGCGGTCGACGACTTGAACTCGGCGGCGCAGGTGTCGATGCGCTTATATACCGGCCGCACGTCGAGGCCGCGGCGATGGGCGCGCACCTCCTTTTCCGTCTGGCCGGTAAGCGCGGCCAGGCGCCTGTCCGAGAAGCCCATGGCCTTCAGAGCGCGCATGGCGTGGGCGGAGCCGGGCAGGCCCAGGCTCCTGATCTTGGCCTCTTCGGAGACGATAGTCTCGATCTGACGCAGGAACCACGGCTCGTAAGCGCAGGCCGCATTGATGTCCTCGACCGTCAGGCCGTGGCGGAAGGCCTGGGCGATCACGCGCAGGCGGTCCGGCGTGGCGATGCCCAGCTGGCGGATGACGGCTTCGCGCACGGCGGCCGGCTCGGCGTCCCTGACCCCGGCGATCTCGATCTCGTCGAAGCCCGACAGGCCGGTTTCCATGCCGCGCAGGGCCTTTTGCATCGACTCGGCGAAGGTGCGGCCAATCGCCATGACCTCGCCAACCGACTTCATCGAGGTCGACAGGATCGGCTCGGAGCCGGGATATTTCTCGAAGGCGAAGCGCGGGATCTTGGTGACGACATAATCGATCGACGGCTCGAACGAGGCCGGCGTCACCCTGGTGATGTCGTTCTTCAGCTCGTCGAGCGTGTAGCCGACGGCCAGCTTGGCGGCGATCTTGGCGATGGGAAAGCCGGTGGCCTTCGAGGCCAGGGCCGACGACCGCGACACGCGCGGGTTCATCTCGATGACGACCATGCGGCCGTCCTTGGGGTTGAGCGCGAACTGCACGTTCGAGCCGCCGGTTTCGACGCCGATCTCGCGCAGCACGGCCAGCGAGGCCGAGCGCATGCGCTGGTATTCCTTGTCGGTCAGGGTCAGGGCCGGCGCGACGGTGATCGAATCGCCCGTGTGCACGCCCATCGGATCGACGTTCTCGATCGAGCAGACGATGATGCAATTGTCCGCCGTGTCGCGAACGACCTCCATCTCGTATTCCTTCCAGCCCAGCACCGATTCCTCGATCAGCACCTCGGTGGTGGGGGAAAGATCGAGGCCGCGTTCGACGATTTCCCTGAACTCTTCCATGTTGAAGGCGATGCCGCCGCCGGTGCCGGCCAGCGTAAACGACGGGCGGATGACGGCGGGCAGGCCGACGAAGGCCTGCGCATCGAGCGCTTCTTCCATGGTATGAACGGCGCGCGACTTCGGCGATTCGAGGCCCAGCTTGTCCATGGCGTCGCGGAACTTCTGGCGGTCCTCGGCTTTGTCGATGACCTCGGCCCTGGCGCCGATCATCTCGACATTGTACGTTTTCAGCACGCCCGTGTTTTCGAGCGCCAGGGCGGTGTTGAGCGCCGTCTGGCCGCCCATGGTCGGCAGCAGGGCGTCCGGGCGCTCTTGGGCGATGATCTTCTCGACGAATTCCGGCGTGATCGGCTCGATATAGGTGGCGTCGGCGACCTCGGGATCGGTCATGATCGTCGCCGGGTTCGAATTGACCAGGATGATGCGATAGCCTTCCTGGCGCAGCGCCTTGCACGCCTGGACGCCCGAATAGTCGAACTCGCACGCCTGTCCGATGACGATGGGCCCCGCGCCGATGATCAGGATGGACTTGATATCTGTACGTTTGGGCATCGTTTTCTTTCGCAGGACAAGAGCGGGCTGCGCGGGGCGCAGTCCGTCCGGGAATCTCGGGTTTCGGGCTAAGCGGCTGCTTTAGAGCCTATGGCAGGGCGGCGCAACCCGCAAAATTAACAAATTACAGCGTCCAGTCCTCGACGGGCAGCCATGGCGTCAGCCGCTTTAGCGCGCCGTCATTGGTAACGAGCGTCGCGCCTGCCGCCATCGCCTGCGCCGCGATCATCAGGTCGAGCGCCCCCATGCCCATACCTTCGGACTCGGTGGCGCTGCGCAGCTTGGCACAGGCCTGGGCGGTGCCTTCATCCCAGTCAAGAATCTCCACCGTCTGGAAGAAAGCTTCGACCGTTGCGCTAAGTTTTGGTGGATTGGCGGCCCTGACCAGTCCGAACAGAACCTCGGCCCGGCTGACAATGGAAACGCAGATTTGGCTGGCATCCGAATGGTTAAGCCTTTCGAATGCGTGTGCAGACGCCTTCTTTTTCACGAACTGACTAATGGTATTGGTATCGAGGAGGTAACGGCTCACTCTTCGTATCCTGCAAACGGGTCACGATCATGAAATCCCTGATTGCGGTCCAGCATAAAGTCGTGAGGAACGTCTTCGGGCTTCAACTGGTCCAGAGCCGCAAAAAAGGCGTCCCATGTCGTGTGTCGAACAGGCTTGCTGGAGAGAATCACGTCTCCCGTCTTCGGATCGCGACGGATATAGACTTCATCGCTCGCAAAGCGATAGGCCTTGGGCAGGCGCACGGCCTGGCTGCGGCCGGTCATGAAGATCTTCGCTGTATCGTCCATAAACCTATTATAGGTTAGCCTATGGTAGATATCAAGATAGATATCAGGCCTCGACGGCCTGGGCGGCGCGCATGTGCTCGGCGAAGCGCTCGAACAGATAGAGCGAATCGACCGGGCCCGGCGAGGCCTCGGGGTGGTGCTGGACGCTGAACACCGGCTTGTGGGCCAGGGCGATGCCGCAGTTGGAGCCGTCGAACAGCGAGACATGGGTCTCGACCACGCCGTCGGGCAGGCTGTCGCGGTCGACGGCGAAACCGTGGTTCATCGACACGATCTCGACCTTGCCGGTGGTGTGATCCTGCACCGGATGGTTGGCGCCGTGGTGACCCTGCTCCATCTTGATCGTCCGGCCGCCCAGCGCCAGGGCCAGCATCTGGTGGCCGAGGCAGATGCCGAAGACGGGCACGCCGCTTTTTACCAGGTCCTGGATGACCGGCACGGCGTATTGGCCGGTGGCGGCGGGATCGCCCGGACCGTTCGACAGCAGCACGCCGTCGGGCTTGCGCGCCAGGATGTCGGCGGCGGACGTCCTGGCCGGCACGATCTGCACGTCGGCGCCTATATGGGTCAGGGCGCGCAGGATGTTCTGCTTGACGCCATAGTCGATGACCACAACCTTGAAACTGTGATCCTTGCTTGCTCCGAAGCCCTCGGGCCATTGCCACAGGTCGGTTTCATAGGCCGAGGCCTGGGCGGACGTGGCATCGCAGGCCAGGTCGAGGCCGTTGAGGCCGGTCCAATCGGCGGCGCGGCGCTGAAGGGCGGCCAGGTCGAACTCGCCTGTTGGCGAATGGGCCAGGACGGCGTGCGGCATGCCGTGCTCGCGGATGCGCCGGGTCAGGGCGCGCGTATCGATGCCCGAAATGGCGACGACGCCGCGCGAGGCCATCCAGTCGTTGAACGAGAGGGTCGAACGCCAGTTGGCCGGCTCGGTCGGCGCGTCGCGGAAGATGGCGCCCTTCGCCGCGCGCTTCGGGTCATCCCCGAGTTGCTCGACATCCTCGGGGTTGACGCCGACATTGCCGACGTGCGGGAAGGTGAAGGCGACGATCTGGTCCATATAGGACGGATCGGTGAGGATTTCCTGGTAACCGGTCATGGCGGTGTTGAAGCAGACCTCGCCCAGAGCTTCCCCGGCGGCCCCGCAGCCGAGGCCCTGATAGACCGTGCCATCGGCCAGCACGAGAACGCCGGTGCATCCGGGCAGCAAATCGGTCATCGGGAATCTCCAGACTAAGCAGGACGGCGGACAAACGGCCGGTCACATAGGGACAAGGCCTGTCGCGATCAAGTGTTAATTGACCTCACAGGATCACGATTCGGACAATGTCCTTCACGGAGGCCGGCATGCCCGACGAGCGAAGATGATGTCGACCGCTCGGCCCAGGCGATATTTCGGCGTGGAAAGAGGTAAGGCGATAACTATGCTCACTTCTCCCTTTTCAAGGGGAGAAGGTGGTCTGCACCGGTTACCGGCGAAGGGCCGGATGAGGGGTCTGCAGGCGTCATCCCCTCAGCCCTTACGGCTTCGTTTCACTCGCCTCTCGTCCTTGAAAGGGGAGAGGTGGGTCAAGCCGCTCTGCCGAATGAACGCGACCAGGTTTCCATCTCGCCAGTCCCGGCTGCACGTCATAACGGCCTTTCCAGCAGGCGTGCCCGCCGCTTTCCCAAAATATAATCCCCGCTGCATTTTTCCCGGTGCAGTCTTTGGCCATGTCTCGCGACGATGCCAAAGCCCAGGAGAAACTGACGCCGGAGGAAAGGCGGACGCTGATGCGCGCCTTCGCCGACCGCATGCTGCTCAAGGCCGCGG
>CAYYTA010000014.1:0-57441 GCA_964474575.1 uncultured Caulobacteraceae bacterium
CCGCGCCTGGGCGTCGGCGGCCTTGCCGAAGGGCAGGCGGCCTTCGACAAGGTAATCGGGCACGTTGTGGCAGCCGCTCAGGGCCAGGACTGAACCCGCCAGCCACGCCATTGTCAAAGCCAAACGCCTGAAATTCATGAACCTGCCTCCGGTCACACCCGATTTAGCCGCTTTTGCCGTCCGCGCACAAGGGCAGGTGTGGCTTTTATGCGCCAGACCGTCGGCAATCCGTGGCGCTTAACCGCCTGCGGCCTATGCCGCGCGACGGGAATCAGGCCAAAAACCACGCTGAATTCGGTATTGTGGCGAAGAGCGGCGGCCAGCCTGTGCGGGTGCAATAAATCCGCCCGGGAGGACGGCCGCTCTCCTCATCAACGAATAAGTCAGTATTTACGCCTGTTTGCAGCAAAGCACCGGGCGGCCTCAGTCTTCGCCAAGTAAAATGCCGTGGTTTATTTCCCTAACGTCAAGTGTGCGATGCGGCATGAAATCAGACGCCGTTTGTTTCCGTGCACGTCATGTGTTAAGGGAAAAGTCAAACGCCGCCTGAGTCTTACAGGCGGCGGCCGGCTCCCCCGGTCATAAGAAATGACAAGCAGAGACGAAACTTACCCAAGGGAAACTTATGCAAAACGCCGCACAATTACTTAATGCCCGCACATGCCTGCTGATGGCCGGCGTGGCCGCCTCGGCCCTCATCGCCGCCATGCCGGTGGCCGCCGCCGCGCAGGACGCCAGCACCGCGAAATCGGACGACACCACCACCGTCATTGTCACGGCGCAGAAGCGCGAGCAGCGCCTCCAGGACGTGCCGATCGTCGTCACCACCCTGTCGGCCAAGCTGCTGCAGGACGCCGGCGTCCACGACATCAAGGACATGCAGATCCTGACGCCGGGCCTGACCGTCACCTCGACCCAGAACGAGACCCTGACCACGGCGCGCATCCGCGGCGTCGGCACGGTCGGCGACAATCCCGGCCTTGAATCTTCGGTCGGCGTGGTCGTCGACGGAGTCTACCGCCCGCGCAACGGCGTCGGCTTCGAGGATCTCGGCGAACTGGAACGCATCGAAGTGCTGAAGGGCCCGCAGGGAACGCTGTTCGGCAAGAACACCTCGGCCGGCGTCATCAACATCATCACCAAGAAGCCGTCCTTCACCTTCGGCGTCGACGGCGAAGCCACCTTCGGCAACTACGGCCAGCAGGGCTACGGCGCCTCGGTCACCGGCCCGCTGTCGGACAAGGTCGCCGGCCGCCTTTATGTCGCCCACCGTGAACACGACGGCTATACCAATGTCGACACCGGCGTCGGCCCGCGCACACTCGGCGCCGACCAGGACCAGAACTTCGACACCGTCCGCGGTCAGCTTCTGTTCGTGCCCAACGCCAATACCGACATCCGCGTCATCGGCGATTACACCCACCGCGATGAAAACTGCTGCGTCGCCGTACAGACGCGCACCGGTCCGACGGGCGCCGCCCTCAACCTGCTGGCCGGCGGTCATGGCGTCATGGCGACGGCCGATCCCGACGCGCGCACCGCCTATTCCAATCGCGATACCCACCAGGTCGTGCGCGACAGCGGCGTCAGCGTCGAAGCCAACATCAAGATGCCGGACTTCTTCAACTCGACCCTGACCTCGATCACCGGCCTGCGTAACTGGAAGGCGACCAACGGCCAGGACCTCGACTATTCCGGCGCCGACATCCTCTACCGCAACGACAACGGCGACTTCGACGCGGGCTTCAAGACCTTCAGCCAGGAATTCCGCCTGGTCGGCGCCAGCGACCGCGTCAACTGGCTGGTCGGCGGCTTCTACGCCAAGGAAGACCTCGACCGCCACGACTCCTATGTTTATGGCGCGTCGTACGAGCCGTTCCTCGGCCTGCTGATCTCCGGCTCGCTGCCCGCGCCCTATACGTCGCAGGACCCGACCTTCGTCTCCAAGCTGACCGGCAAGGCTTACGGCAGCAACTTCGTCGCCGGCGCGTCGGCGCGTGACCATTACACGCAGAACGACGAAAGCTATGCCCTTTTCACCAACGACTCGTGGAAGATCACCGACCAGTTCGAGGCCACGCTCGGCCTGCGCTGGACTCACGAGAAGAAGGCGATGACCGCGCTCTACAACAACAGCGACGGCGGTGCGGCCTGCCTTGCCGGCCTGACCCAGGAGCAGACGGCGGCGGCGCAGATCGCCCACGGCATGAGCCCGACCAACCCCTACTGGGGCGCGGCGATCGGCTACGACATGGCCCACGGCACCAGCTACACCCAGACCCTGGTCGGCGCCCTGTGCCCGTTCTGGGCCAACTTCCAGTTCTCGAGCGCGGCCGTCGGCGGCGACCGCAAGGTCGCCCAGTCGAAGAGCGACAGCGACTTCTCGGGCACGCTCAAGCTGGCCTACCACGTCACCGACGACGTCATGATCTACGGCTCCTACGCACGCGGCTACAAGGCCGGCGGCTTCAACCTCGACCGCGCCCAGACCGGCATCACGCCCGACTCCTCGCTGTGGTTCCCGGCCGAAACGGCCGACAGCTATGAACTGGGCCTGAAGACGGCGCTGTTCGACAAGGCGCTGATGTTCAACATCACGGCCTTCGACCAGAAGTACAGGAACTTCCAGCTCAACACCTTCCTGGGCACCGCCTTCGTCGTCGAGTCGATCCCGGACCTGACGTCCAAGGGCTTCGACGCCGATGTCTACTGGCGTACGCCGATCTCCGGCGTCAGCTTCCAGGGCGGCGTTTCCTATGCCGACACCAAGTACGGCCAGTTCACGGCGTCCGACCTTATCAACCCGTCGCACTTCCCGGGCCTGTCGCTGCTGCCGGGCGCGCAGGTGTCGTTCGCGCCGAAGTGGACCTCGTCGGCGGCCTTCACCTGGGGCCACACCTTCGGCAACCTGCGCGCCAGCGCCAACCTGACCGCCAAGTACTCCTCGAAGTACAACACCGGTTCGGACCTGATCCCGTTCAAGGAGCAGGACGCCTATACCCTGGTCAACGGCCGTATCGGTATCGGCGCCGCCGACCGCAGCTGGACCGTCGAACTGTGGGCGCAGAACCTGACCGACGTGACTTACAAGCAGGTCGTCATCAACGCGCCGCTGCAGGGCACGGGCTTCCAGTCGACGGTGCAGCCGGGCGGCACCTATTACAACAAGGCACTGGACAGCAACACCTACGACGCCTTCCTCGGCCAGCCGAAGACCTATGGCGTCACCTTACGCGTGCACTATTAGTCTCGTTCGGCTGTGAGGGGCCGGGCTCCGCACAGCGAACGATACGATATAGGATAAATGGCGGTAAGATACTGAAGCCCCGACGGTAACGTCGGGGCTTCTTGCTTATGTCTTTCTTGCAAATCCTTGGGGTATCCGCCCTGGCGGCATCATTGCCGCGTGGTTAACGCGAGGTTAGTTTCCGCGTCGCTGGAGAGGCCCTGACCTGCACTGAGAGAGACGCGACATGCCCACAACGGCGAACCAATCCCACCCTTCCCATATCCTCGTCGGCACATCGCATGACGACTGGCTCCATGCCAGCAACGACACGACCTCGGTCGATGGACGCGGCGGCGTCGACACCCTGGTGCTCGACCGCTCGGACTCGCACCTGGACCTGAATTATGACGCCGGCAAGGGCGCCAGCTCGGCCGGATTTAGCCTCGACGACGGCACCCATATCGCCAATGTCGAAAATGTCATCCTGGCGACCGGATCGGGTGACGATACGCTGAAGGTGTCGAACCCCGATGACCACTTCTTCTGGGACGCCGGTTCGGGCAAGGACCGCCTGGTCGTCGATTATTCGCAGCGAACTCAAAATACGTTCGCGTGGGGCGCCGAGGGCGGCACCGATTTCAGCCTCAGCTATGCCGGGCAGGCGGTCGGCATCGCCCGGCATATCGAATCGGTCTCGGTTACGACCGGCTCAGGCAATGACATCCTGTCCGACACGCGTGGCAACGATACCCTGAAGGCCGGCGCCGGCGACGATCTTCTCATCAGCCGGTGGGGCGCCGACACCCTCGACGGCGGCGCCAATGTCGATACCATCGAGCTCTGGCGCCAGGATTCCAGCAAGAACTTCACCTTTTCCGGCGTCGACGCCAAGACGGCGGCCGGCGTCACACTGGCGGACGGCACCACCATTCGCAACGGCGACATCTTTCACATTCACACCGGCTCGGGCGCCGATCACCTCAATGGCGGGGCGCGCGATGACATCCTCGATGGTGGAAGCAACAATGATACGCTGACCGGCGGCGGCGGCAACGACATCCTCATCGGCGGTTCCGGCGCCGACACCATGACCGGCGGCTCGGGGGATGACAGCTTCTATGTCGACAACGTCAATGACAAGGTCGTGGAAGCGACGGGCGCGGGAACGGATACGGTCTATGCCTCGGTCGACTATTCGCTCAATGGTGGCCATGCCGAAAACCTTGTCCTGACCGGCGGCGCCGATGTGGCCTGGGGCAGCACGTTCAACAACAGCCTGACCGGCAACGGCGGCAATAACGAGCTTCACGGCGGCGGCGGCGACGATGTGCTGATCGGCCTCGGCGGCAACGACCTGCTCGACGGCGGGTCGGGCAACGATCAGATGTGGGGCGGTTCCGGCAACGACACGTACCGCGTCTATCAGGCCGGCGACAAGGTTTCTGAGCTCGATGCCAACGGCCACGACGCCGGCGGGATCGATACGGTCAATTCGTCCGTCAGCTATACCCTCGGCGCGTATGTCGAGAACCTCAACCTGACGGACATGGCGGCGGTCAACGGCACCGGCAACGCGCTCGACAACCATATCCGCGGCAACAGCGCCGCCAATGTCCTGCGCGGCATGGGAGGCGACGACACCCTGACCGGTGGTGGCGGCAGCGACACCTTCGTCTTCGAAGCCGCCGGCACAGGTGGGCTGGACCACGTCACCGACTTCGACAGCGGCGTCGACCATCTCGCCTTTGCCGGTTCCGCCTATGGCTTCGCCTCGGGGCATGTGCTGGCGGCGGATGAGTTGACGCTTGGCAACGCGGCGGTCGGAACGCATGCCCAGTTCGTGTTTGACGCCTCGACCCATACCCTGTGGTGGGATTCCGATGGCACCGGTTCGGCTGACGCCAAGGCCGTGGCCGTGCTCGACGGCAATATCACGCTGCACGGATCGGACCTCTTGTTCAGCTAGAGCCGTTGCCATGCGCGGGGACAGCCAGGCGAATGGCGAATTGCACCGCCAGTCGATGGGGTTTAAGCTGTCCCCGCGCATGATGGCTACAACGGAGGCGATGCGCAAAGGAGGCAATGTCCAGGGGGAACAATTGTCGTGACCACCGTACTTGATCCCGGCGCGCAAACGACGGTCGGCAACCTTCCCGGTGACTGGGGAGATACCGACATAGCGACCCTGGCGGACGGCAGTTACGTCATCGTCTGGCGGAATACTTCGGCCGACGCTTCGGGCGGTATCTATTACCAGCTTTACAGCCCGGCGGGTGTCGCGGAAAGTCCGGAAACCAGGATACCGGCCGCCGGCGCAGCAGTGCCCAAGGTTGCGGCGACTTCGGACGGCGGTTTTGTCGTCGTCTGGAACGTGGGAAATACCACGAGCCGGCCAGTTTATGGTCAATTATACGATGCAAGCGGTGCCGCTGTGGGCGGACAGACCCTGATCGCGAACAATGTCTTTTCGGGCATATTCGCCGTATCGGGCTTGCAGAACGGCGGCTATGTCGTCGCGATGACCGTTATCGATGCCACGAATTCCGCCAGGAACGACATCGTCGCGCAGACTGTCAACGCCGATGGCCAGCTGGCTCAGCCTCAAACTAAAGTCGGAAATCACACGACGACAAATGGGACCGGCAATCTCGGTGTCGCGGTCTTGAGCGACGGCAGTTATGTCGTTACGTGGGATGCGCCGCCGTCCTCGATGCCGGATATTCTGGCAAGACATTTCAGTTCGACCGGCCACGCTCTGGGCGACGCCTTTACGGTGAATGCCGCGACAGATGGCAGGCAGGCTGTTCCGGCCATCGCCGCCCTGGCCGACGGGGGCTATGTCATCGCCTGGATGGGAAATGGATCGGGCGAAGCCCCTGGTATTTTCCTGCAAAGATTTGACGCCGGCGACCACGCCGTCGGTACGGAGATTCTTGTCAACACCACACTGGTTGGTTCTCATCTTTATCCGGATATTGCGGCTCTGAGCGATGGCGGTTTTGAGGTTGTCTGGGAGGCGACCACCACCCACGGAGTTTCCAAATTCATCGAGGGGCAGCGCTTTGACGACCAGGGCCAGCGGATTGGTCCGGAAATCCAGTTCAATGTGAGTGGAACCGATGCCTACTTGCCGTCGGTCGGGGGATTGCCGGATGGTGGCCTCGCCGTAAGCTGGCAGACCGGCTTCGTGATCCCGAATGACGGCATGCGTCTGCGCTTACAAACCCATGCTGCTTCGACGGCCGGCAGCCAGCTTTTGTTCGGCACGTCGCACGGCGACCTGCTCGATGGCGGGGCCGGCGCCGATAGCATGTACGGCGGCCATGGCGACGACACCTACGTCGTCAGCAATGCCGGCGATGTCGTCTCGGAAGAAAGCTTACCGGGCAGCGATGACGGCGGCGCGGATACGGTCCAGTCCAGCGTTGGCTATACGCTTGGTAACTTTATCGAGAAGCTGACGCTTACGGGCACGGGCGATACGCACGGCGTAGGCAACGGGCTCGACAACGCCTTGCGCGGCAATGCCGGCGGCAACGTGCTCAAAGGTCTCGGCGGTGACGACACGCTGCTGGGTTTCGACGGCGACGACCGGCTGGATGGAGGTACCGGCGCCGATCAGATGTGGGGCGGGCATGGCGACGACACCTATGTCGTCGACTCGGCGAGCGATCTGGTGACGGAATATACCAACGGCGGCAATGACACGGTATGGTCGTCGATCGACTATACCCTGGGCTGGCAAGTCGAAAACCTGGGCCTGACCGGCACGGACAATCTCAACGGCAGCGGCAACAAGCTGAACAATGTCCTGCGCGGCAACGACGGCGACAATGTGCTCAAGGGGTTCGCGGGTGACGACACATTGACCGGCCATGACGGCAACGACCTGCTCGATGGAGGCACCGGCGCGGACCATATGGGAGGCGGCCACGGTGACGATACCTATGTGGTCGATAATGTGGGGGATACGGTCGTGGAATACGGTGGCCACGGGACGGACACGATCCTCTCATCCATAAGCCTGACACTTGGCTGGCAGGTTGAAAACCTGGTCCTGACCGGCACGACCAATCTGCAGGCCGATGGCAATGAGCTCAATAACAGCCTTATCGGCAACGCCGGCAACAACAGGCTGAACGGAGAGGGCGGCAATGATACCCTGACCGGAGGGGATGGCGCCGACCGCTTTATCTTCGGCGCCCACAGCGGACTCGACGTGATTGAGGACTTTTCAGCTTCGCAAGGCGACCGGATCGACCTTCAGGCGGTCACGGGCGGTCATGTGACGACGTCCATGCTTACGCTGGTGGGTACGGACACGCATATCGACCTTGGCGGCGGCAACGTGGTTGTCGTCATTGGCACCACGCCCGGCGATTTGCTCGGCCATATCCTGTGGTAAGACTTACAACCGCAACTGCCCGTTGGCCAGCTCCCTGGCCAGTGCCGGCGTCAGCGGCACATAATCGTCGACGACGCGGACGTAGATCGGATCATTCGTCTGCTTCAGGTCGAAGCCTTCCTTCACCAGGTCCATCTTCTTGTACTTGAAGGTGCCGGTGGTCTCGACATTGTGCAGCAGGCGGACGAAGCGCGGGCGGGCATAGGCGGGCAGGTGGCTGTCGACATGGTCGCGGAACGCCTTGAGGTCGAAGCCCTCGCGCGTGATCAGCGCCGCCTCGCCGGCCTTGCCGTCGTGGTTGGGCACTGGCACGCCGTAGATGATGGCCTCCTCGACGCCGGGGGCCGAGGCGGCGTATTCGGCCACTTCCGAGGTCGAGACGTTCTCGCCCTTCCAGCGGAAGGTGTCGCCGATGCGGTCGACGAAATAGAGGTAACCGGCCTTGTCCTGTCGCATCAGGTCGCCGGTGCGGAACCAGGCGTCACCCTTCTTGAACACGTCGGTCAGGATCTTCTTCTGGGTCGCCGCCTTGTCGGCATAGCCGGAATAGGCGTGGCGGGCGTCGTGGGCGATCTGGCCGATCGCCTCGCCGATCTCGCCGGGCCTGCATTCGTAGCACAGGCCATCCGGCCGGCGTTCGGGCGTCTCGCCCTCGACGTCGAAGCGCACCAGGCGGACATTGAAGCGGTCGCGGATAAGGCGCGGCACGCGGCCGATGGCGCCCGGCTGGCCGTCGAGATTGAACAGTGAGACATTGCCTTCGGTCGAGCCGTAGAACTCGACGATCGACGGGATGTTGAAGCGAGTCTTGAAATTGTCCCACACTTCCGGGCGCATGCCGTTGCCGAAGGCCATGCGCACTTTATGCTGGGTTTCGTCGGACGGATTGGCGGCGGGCGGCGAATTGACCAGATAGCGGCACAACTCGCCGATATAGACGATGTGGGTGACGCCCTGGTTCCTGACATCGCTCCAGAACTGCGAGGCGGAGAACCTGCGCTTCAGCACCAGGGTCGCGCCATTCATCATGGCGGCGCCGACCGCGCACAGGCCGGCGGTGGCGTGATAGAGCGGCAGGACGCAATAGACGCGGTCATCCGGCTTCATGTTGGTCAGGCCGGCGAAGGCCTTCATGTACATTTGGGCGCGGGCGTTGGAGATCTTGGCCGCCTTGGGCAGGCCGGTGGTGCCGGAGGTATAGATATAGAGTGCGACCGCGCCGGCCTTGAGTCCCATGCGGATCGCCGGGTCGGGGCGGACGCTCGAAACCCCGCGCAGCGCCATGTCGAGGCCGCGGCAGGCGTCGCTTTCCTCGCTGCGGTCGAGGTCCAGGCACCACAGCGCCTGATGGCGTTCGCAACTGTCTGCGACCTCCTGGAAGGCCGGCAGCGTCGAGCGGTCGACGATGGTCAGGCTGGAGGTCGAGATATTGATGCAGTGGGTGAGGCCGGTTCCGGTCAGCGAATTGTTGATCAGGGCGGATATGACGCCGATCTTGTTAAGACCGATCCAGGCGGCGAGATAGTCGATGCGGTTGGGCAGGAAGAGGGCCACCGTGTCGCCGGGCTTGAGGCCGCGCGACCGGCCCCAGTGGGCGTAGCGGTTGGCCAGGGTGTCCATCTGCTGATAGGTCATGGTCTTGCCCTCGAACAGGACGGCGACCCGGTCGGGATGCTGGGCAGCGGCCTTTTCGAAATCGTCGCAGACGAGGTTGCCGGAGTCCGGGCTGACGCTTTTTATGCGGCGCAATATGCGCATCAGGCGCTTCATGAACGTGAAGTCGCGTGCGATATTGGCAAAGAGACGCATGGACAGCGGCGCTCCGTTTCGGAAGGTCGGGATCGAGGCCGATCTATAGCCGATTCATGATTCAAAAACCTTAACGGAGATCGCGGAACGTTGTTTTTTACAGGTCTTGCCGCGGCTCTTGTTTTTCGCCGCAAACCTGATAACAGCCGGCCCTTACCCAGGAGTAACGCCCGTGACCGTCGCCGAAGCCCTCGAAAACATCTATGCCTCGCTGCAGAACGACAATGCCGGCATCGACGACTGCATCCGCGACGCCAAGACGGCGATGGCGGCGGAGGGCATGAAGGTGCTCACCGTCGAGCCTTCGCGCCTGGCGCAGAACAACCGCCAGGGCCGCAAGATCATGGAATCCTACTTCAAGAAACGCGGCGTCGCGGTGGAATTTGCGGAAAACTAGCCATTTTCGGGAATGGCGAACGCCGCTTGGCCTAATTCAAGAAGCGCGGCGTGACGATCGCCTTCGCAAAAGGCTGAAGCCCTTGAACTTTGCGTGATCGTGGCGGAATCTACATCCGCCTGCCTTGGTTGCGTCGTCTTTCCCGACTAGACAAGGCTCGGCCGGGCCTGAAAAGGCTCGTTTCCAGCCAGCAAGCGGGTATTATCCACAAGTGATTCCGCGAAAGAACCGGGCCGCAAAAAAGAATCGGCCCATGGTCAGGGGTGAGGTGTGTCATGAAGAATCCGGTTTTGCTTTCGATCGCCATGGCGCTGACGGCGCTGGCGACCCAGGCGCGGGCCCAGGGCTATGAGCCCGCCGGTTCGTCGCCGATCAACAATGCGCTTGGCTGGATCCAGGATACTCTGATGGGCAAGGTGGCGACGACCGTGGCGGTCATCGCCGTGGCCGCCGTCGGCTTCATGATGCTGACCGGCCGGCTCAACTGGCGCTACGGCGCCACCGTCATCGTCGGCGTCTTCATCCTGTTCGGCGCGGCGACCATCGTCGGCGGCATCCAGGCGATGGCGCACTGATACCTCACCTCAAAACCGAAGGCGGTTTTGAGGTGGTCCAGTACGGACAAATCAAAGCTAGGGGCGGCCCTTCGCTTTGATTTGACATTTTGAGCAAGTCGCTTTCGCCGGGGGCGGAAGCGAAGGTTAAAGAGGCAGATGGCTGACCTGATCAAGACACCGGTATTCAAGGCGCTGACCCAGCCGCAGATGTTTGCCGGCGTGACCTACAGCTATTTCATCATCAACGCCGTGGTGACGACCGAGATCTTTCTGATGACGCGCTCGTTCTGGGCGTTCGCGGCGACGGCGGTCGTGCATGTCGTGGGTTACCTCATGTGCCTGCGCGAGCCGCGCGTTTTCGACCTGTGGCTGACGCGGGTGTCGCGGTGTCCGCGCGTGAAGAACTATCGGTTCTGGCGCTGCAACTCCTATCATCCGTGAGGGGTGGGAGATGGCGGACGGTCCCAGGCCCTTAGGAGGTTTCGCCGGCTGGTTCGGCAAGGAGCAGAAGGTCGGCGACCGGCTGCCCTACAGCCATTTCCTCGACGACCGCACCATTGCGCTCCGGGACGGCTCGCTGATGCAGTCGATCTATCTCGAGGGCTTCGCCTTCGAGACGGCCGACACCGACGAGGTCAATCATCGCCAGATCGTCCGCGCCGCCGCTCTGCGCGCCATCGGCTCGTCGCGCTTCGTCCTCTATCACCACATCGTCCGCCGTCGGGTGAGCGTGTCGTTGCAGGCGGCGTACGACGACCCGGTCTGCGGCCTGATCCAGTCGCGCTGGCAGGCCAAGCTGTCGTCGCGGCAGTTGTTCGTCAACGACCTGTTCATCACCGTTGTCCGCCGCAACCCCAGGGGCAAGGTCGGCGTCGCCGAGCGCATCGCCGACCTGTTCGGCCGCGGGCTGGGCGACCAGGCCGAGGCCGCCGCCCTGGCGCGCGACCACAAGGAACTGACCGCCGCGTCCGAGGCCCTGCTGGCGGCGCTGCAACCCTATGGGCCGCGCCTGCTTGGCGGTTACGACAGCCAGAACGGCCGCTGCAACGAGCTGCTGGAACTGTTGTCGGCGATCTATAACGGCGAGATGCGGCCGGTGCTCCAGCCGCAGAGCGATATCGGCCAATACCTGCCCTATCGCCGCGTCAGTTTCGGCCTGGAGGCGCTGGAGCAGTCGAGCCTCGGCGACGGCAAGGACTTCGCCGCTATCCTGTCGCTCAAGGACTATCCGCCGCACGCCACGCCGGGCATGTGCGACGCCATCCTGCGCCTGCCGTTCGAGATGACCCTGACCGAAAGCTTCGGTTTCGTCGACCGCCAGATCGGCCTGGAGCGGATCAACCTGGCCCTGCGCCGCATGCGCGCCGCCGACGAGGAGGCGATGTCCTTGCGCGCCGGTCTGATGGCGGCCAAGGACGACCTGACCACCGGCGGCATCGGCCTTGGCGAGCATCACCTCAGTTTGATGGTGCGGGCAAAATCGCTCGACAGCCTCGACCCGGCGTCGGCCCAGTGCCTGGCCGCCCTGGCCGACCTCGGCGCCGTGGCGGTGCGCGAGGACGTCAATCTCGAGCCCGCCTTCTGGGCGCAGTTTCCGGGCAACGAGACCTATATCGCCCGCCGCGCCCTGATCTCGACGGCGGCCTATGCCTCGTTCGCCAGCCTACACGGCTTCCCGATCGGCCAGCCGGAAGGCAACCACTGGGGCCAGGCGGTGACGGTGTTCGAGACGTCGTCGGGCACGCCCTACTACTTCAACTTCCACAAGGCCGATCTCGGCAACTTCACTGTCATAGGGCCGTCGGGCTCGGGCAAGACGGTGGTGCTCAACTTCCTGGCCGCCCAAGCGCAGAAGTTCCAGCCGCGCACCGTGCTGTTCGACAAGGACCGCGGCGCCGAGATCTTCGTGCGCGCCATCGGCGGCCACTATGCCACCCTGCGCCCGGGCGAGGCGACCGGCTTCAATCCGCTGCAACTGGCCGACAATCCCGGCAACCGCGCCTTCCTCCGCGCCCTGATCGCGCAACTGCTGTCGCGCCCGGACCAGCCGCTCAATGCCGAGGAAGAGGCCATCGTCACCGAGGCCGTCGACGCCAATTTCGAGCAGGAACCGCCGTACCGCCGCCTGCGCTACTTCCGCGAACTTCTGGGCGGCGTCCGGCGGCCGACGCATGGCGACCTGGCGGCCCGGCTTTCGCCGTGGGTGGGCGAGGGCGAGCACGCCTGGCTGTTCGACAACGAAAGCGACCTGCTCGACATGGATGCGCGCGTGGCCGGGTTCGACATGACCTTGCTGCTCAATGAGCCGACTTTACGCACGCCGTGCATGATGTACCTGTTCCAGCGCGTCGAGGAGCGGCTCGACGGCACACCGGCCATCATCATCATCGACGAGGGCTGGAAGGCGCTCGACGACGAAATCTTCGCCGCCGCGATCCGCAACTGGATGAAGACGCTGAGAAAGCGCAACGCAATCCTCGGCTTCGGCACCCAGTCGGCGCGCGACGCGCTGGACAGCCGCATCTCGACGGCGATCATCGAACAGGCGGCGACGCAGATCTTCATGCCCAATCCGCGCGCGCAAGGCGAGGATTACTGCGACGGTTTCGGCCTGACCCTGCACGAACTCGACCTGATCCGCGCCCTGCCGGCATCGGCCCGGGCCTTTCTGGTCAAGCACGGCAACCATTCCGTCGTGGCGCGGCTCGACCTGTCGGGCATGCCGGACATCCTGGCGGTGCTGAGCGGGCGCGAAGCGACGGTCAGGCAGCTCGACGACCTGCGCCTGCAATTCGGCGACGATCCGCGCGGCTGGTGGCCGCACCTCGTCGGCCAGCCCTATCCCGACGCCGAGCCGAAGCGGAGGGCGCGATGATCCAGTCCTATTGTCCGGACATCACCCTGGTCGGCGAGACAAGCGTATCGGGTTCGCTGCAGGCCATGGATTGCCACATCAATGCGGCGGTCGAGACCGGCTATGACCGCCTGTTCGGGGCGGGCGGCGCCTTCGGTTATGCCCTGACGGCGATGCTGATCCTCTATGTCGGCGTGCTGGCCATCGGCTTCATGACCGGGCGGACGCGGCTGACATTGGCCATGATGAGTCCGCGCGTCATGACCATGGTGCTGGTCCTGACCTTCATTACCTTCTGGCCGGCCTATCACGCCATCTTCTACGGCCTGCTGATGGGCGGGCCGGACGAAATCGCGGCGGCGCTGCTCAACCAGAAGGGCAGCGCGGTGATGAATTTCGCCCAGTCGCTCGATGTCCTGTTCGTCAAGTTCGCCGACATCGCGCGTGCGCTCGACGCCGGCAACAACGCCCAGAACGCCGGCATCGGCGTCATTTCCTCGCACTCCATGCCGGTGACCCTGTTCTGGCTCTCGGGCCTGTTCCTGCTGGTGTCGACGCTGGGCGTGCTCATCCTGACGCGGCTGACGCTTTATCTGCTGCTGATCCTCGGGCCGGTGTTCATCCTGTTCGGCCTGTTCCCGCAGACGCGCGGCCTGTTCAACGGCTGGCTGAGGACGTCGCTGGTGTTCGCGCTCGCGCCGCTCCTCACGGTGCTGGGCGGGACGGCGGCGCTGATGCTGTTCGTGCCGCTGATCGAGGCCATCGGCGACAATCCGCAGGGCGCGGTCGACGCCGTCCAGCCGATGGTCATCCTGTTCATGGGCTCGCTGATCTATTGCGGTTTCCTGTTCACCCTGATGTGGGTGGCGGCCAATCTGGTCAAGGACTGGCAGGCGGCATATGTCAAGGATTCTGGGCGCGAAAAGCCGGCGACCGTCGGCGGCGGAGCCGCTCCCACGATCACGCCGATCTACCCCATGCCGGCCCAGCCCGCCGTGCCCATGATCACCTTGAACGGCGGCCGGGGTACGTCCGACGCCTATGAGCGCACCGCGCCGCTGATTGCCGCCGTGACCCGCGACAGCAGCGGTGGAAGCGGTGGCGGCGGTTCGCGCGCCGAAGGCCTCGGCCTTTACGATCCGCAGGCGCGGCAAACCTCAGGCGATCGCTTCTCGCGCGTCCAGGGCCTGGGCCAGCGTTTCCGTCCCAGCCCGCCGCCGCAAGGAACAGCCTTGCCGCCCGCGCCGCCTCCGCCCACGGTGCCGTCCCCATGAGTCGCTTCGTCTCCATCCTCGCCATACTGGCCATTGCCGCTTCCGCGTCCGCCCAGACGGACCTTACGGATTCGCGCCTGCGCACCATCGATTACGACGAAGGGGCGGTGGTCGAACTGGACGGCTGCCTCAACTTCCAGACCACGATCATGCTGGCCAGCGACGAGCACGTCGAAAACGTCGGCGTCGGCGATTCCAGCGCCTGGCAGGTGACTCCGAACAAGCGCGGCAATCTGCTGTTCGTCAAGCCGTTGACCGCCCGGGGCTTCACCAACATGACGGTGGTCAGCGACAAGCGCAGCTACAATTTCGAACTGAAGACGGCGTCCGCCGGCGATTGCGAGCATGGCCTGGTCACCTACGACCTGCGTTTCCGCTATCCACCGCCTCCGCCGCCGCCCAATGCGGCTCCGGCCGCGCCCTCAGACCCGAACGCCTTTCTGCCGCCGCCGGAAAAGCGCAACACCGCCTACACCTATTCCGGCGCGGTCGACCTGGTGCCGGTCCGCGTCTTCGACGACGGTGTCGCCACCTACATGCGCTGGGCCAACGGCGTGCCGACGCCGGCGGTCTATGCGCTCAATTCCGACAAGACCGAAAGCCTGGTCAACTATGCGGCGCGCGGCGACTATTTCGTCGTCGAGGAGGTGGCGCCGGCCTTCGTCATGCGGCGCGGCGACCTGAAGGTGACGGTCTATAACGACGCCTACCGCGTGGAAGGGCTCGACGCGCAGTCGCCCAAGCCGCGCGGCAAATCGGGAGGTCAGTGATGGCAAGAGCGGCCCGCCCCCTGCCGCCAGGCAACGACCCGCGCCTGAGGCTCGAACCCGATGAACTGGAAGCAGCGTCGGCTGCGGCCCTGCCGCAGGTGGCGAAGCGTTCCGGCATGGGCGACAGCCTTGGCCTGGCCGCCGGTATCGTCGGTATCGGCGCGCTGGGGCTGTTCACCTTCGCGTCTCTTGGCAATCACCCGGCGCCGAAACCGCGGCCGCAGCCGGTGCAGCAGACCGTCGCTCCGCCGCCGTCGGTGCTGGGGCCGGTCAATCCCGGTGCCAATCCGCCGGTTGATCAGGCGCCGCCGCAGTCGATGCTGGTCGCGCCCCCAGTGGCGGTTCAGCCGCCGCCCGCGCCGGCGGCCACGCCGTCCGATCCCAATGCGGCGCGCGCGCCGGCCCTGGTCATCGACAACAGCGTCGCACCCAATCCGACCCAGGCCGCGCCCAATTCCGGCGCCCAGGCGTCCGCCGCTGCCGGTGGCGCGGTGACGCTCAACGCCAACGACCAGTTCGCCGCCCGCGTCAACGGCGACATCTACCAGAAGGCCCAGAAGATCGGCGATCCCTCGAAGGTGGTGCCGCAGGGCGCGGTCATTCCTGCGGTTCTTGAAACGGCGATCAATTCCGACCTGCCCGGCTATACGCGCGCCATCGTCTCGCACGATATCCTGAGCTTCGACGGCACGACCGTGTTGATTCCGCGCGGCTCGCGCCTGGTCGGCCAGTACAAGTCCGGCCTGGCCAGCGGCGAGACGCGGGCCTTCATCATCTGGAACCGGCTGATCCGGCCGGACGGCCTGTCGGTGCAACTGGCCTCGCCCGGCACCGATGAACTGGGCCAGGCCGGCATGTCCGGCCGCGTCGACAGCCATTTCGTCAAGCGCTTCGGCTCGGCCATCCTGCTGTCGATCGTCAACGGCCTGTCGGCGTCCTTAAGCAACGGGTCGAGCACCATCGTCATAGGTTCGTCGAGCCAGGCGACCGGCGTCATCGGCGAGGCGCTCAGCAACGACGCCAAGATCCCGCCGACGATCAAGGTGCCGCAGGGCGCGACCATAGAGGTCTTCGCCGCCCGCGACCTCGACTTCGCCCTGGGGAATTGAGGATGGTGTGTCGCCGAACAGACCTATACGCCTCTCCCCGTTTACGGGAAGAGGGTGGACAGCAAGCGAAGCGAAGCTGGCCGGGTGAGGGGCAATTCCACGCCTGGTCGGCCCCTCACCCCGGCCCTCTCCCCGCAAACGGGGAGAGGGGGGGCGCGCGCGTTGCATTTTCGGAGCGAACGTCCTGATGGCGGTTCTCCAGACCGAAGCCAGCCCGGTCGCGCTCGACGGCGTATACCTGCGCACCTATCTCAAGCCGTTCCTCGCATGGCTGGAGCGCGACGACGTCACCGAAATCCTGGTCAACCGGCCCGGCGAGGTGTGGGTCGAGATCTCCGGCGAACCGGCGATGCGCCGCGTCGAGACGGCCGAGGTCGACGACCTGCTGCTGAGCCGCCTGGCCGCCCAGATCGCGCGCGTGGCGCATCAGGGCATCAACCGCGAGAACCCGCTGCTGGCGGCATCGCTGCCGACCGGCGAACGCGTGCAACTGGTCGGGCCGCCGGCGTCGCGGCACTGGGCCCTGGCCATCCGCCGCCACCGCATGGTCGACCTCAGCCTGGAGGACTATGATCGCGGCGCGATCAAGGGGGCGGCATCGGGCGACCTGGCGCGCGACCTCAGGCGCGCCCGGGCCGAGCCGATCGCCTTCCTCAAAGAGGCGGTCGCGGCGCGCAAGACCATCTTGATCTCCGGCGGCACGTCGTCGGGCAAGACCACCTTTCTCAACGCCCTGCTCAAGACGGTGCCGGCGCAGGAGCGCATCATCCTGGTCGAGGACACGCCGGAAATCGCCGACAATCACTTGAATTCCGTGCGACTGGTCGCGGTCAAGGGCGAGATGGGCGAGGCCCGGGTGACGATCAACGACCTGCTCCAGGCCAGTCTGCGCCTGCGTCCCGACCGGATCATCGTCGGCGAAATCCGCGGCGAGGAGGCGACGACCTTCCTGCGCGCCATCAATACCGGCCATCCCGGCTCGTTCACCACAGTCCACGCCAATACGCCGCGCGGCGCGCTGGAGCAGATCGCGCTGATGGTCATGCAGTCGGGCACGCAGCTGACTCGGCTGGAGACCCTGTCCTACGCCAAGTCGCTGATCGACGTGGTGGTGCAGTTGTCACGCCAGGGCGGCGAACGCATCGTCAGCGATATAGATTTACCGGTCGCCGACTGAAACATTCGCCATGTTTCAGCCGCCAGGCGGCCGCTCCCCGTCAATTGTGATACAATTCAAGCGGTATTGCCGCCGCATTCCCCGGTCATGGTCCGTCCATACACATTCCAAAGGACCCGGACCCATGCCCGATAAAGACCCCGCCCACAAGGACGACGGCTCGCTCGAAGACCTGATCGTTTCGACCCTGACGCCGTCGCGCCGCCGGGCGCTGATGATGTTCGGAGCGGCAACCCTGCCGGCCAGCCTGCTGGCGGCGTGCGGCGGCGGAGGGGCGTATGAGACCTATTACGAAGACTCATCGTCATCCTCGTCGTCTTCGTCCTCATCGTCGTCGTCGAGCAGTTCGTCGTCCTCGTCGTCGTCCGGCACCAATCCGTGCGCCGTGCCGCTGCCCGAGGAGACCAACGGGCCGTTCCCGGCCGATGGCTCGAATACCGTGTCGGGCTCGGTGGTCAATGTCCTCGGCGTCACCGGCATCGTGCGCAGCGACATCCGCTCGAGCCTCCTGCCATATTCGGGCACCGCCGCCGGCGTGCCGCTGACCGTCACCATCACGCTCGACAATGCCAGCCTCTATTGCAACCCGCTGGCCGGCTACGCCATCTATATCTGGCACTGCAACGCCGCGGGCGACTATTCGCTCTATGGCGAGCCGGGGCAGAACTACCTGCGCGGCGTCCAGGTGACCGACGCCAACGGCAGCGTCACGTTTACGACCATCGTGCCGGGCTGCTATTCCGGCCGTATGCCGCACATCCATGTCGAAGTCTATGCCAGCCTGTCGACGGCGACCAGCTATACCAACCGCCTGCGCACGACGCAGTTCGCCTTCGACCGCACCCTCAGCGAGACCGTCTACGCGGCGGCCGGCGGCTACGGCAATTCAGCGGCCAATCTCGCCACCATCACCTTCGCCACCGACACTGTCTTCGGCGACGACACGACCTCGCAACTGGCGGCCGCCACCCTGACGCCCACCGGCAGCATCGCCGGCGGCTATACGGCGTCGATCTACCTTGGCATCGAACAGTAGTCTGCCTATTTTCCGAACGCCCTTGCGTTCGACAAGCGCGACTGCGCGCCCGAGCTTATGCGAGGTAGCCTGCGCGGCGTTTGAAAGCTATAAAGCCTACATGGCTTCCCGTATCGACCGCCTGACCTATGCCGTGGGTGACATCCACGGCTATGACGACCTGTTCGAGCGCATGATCGCGCGCATCCGCATCGACGCCGAAAGCCTGAACGAAACGCCGCGCATTGTCCTGCTCGGCGACTATGTCGATCGCGGGCCGGCGTCGCGCCAGGTTATCGAGCGCATCGAGCGCCTGCAGGCCGCGCCGTGGTGCGATGTGATCGCGCTCAAGGGCAATCACGAGGCGGCGCTGCTGCGTTTCCTGGCCGAGCCGGAGTTCGGCGAGGTGTGGCGCGAGTGGGGCGGCGGCGCGACCTGCGCTTCTTACGATGTCACCATGCCCTACATGGCCAACAGCCTCGATATCTGGGACGAGGTGCGCGACGCCTTTTCGCGCGCCGTGCCGGTGGCGCACAAGGCCCTGCTGGCGCGGATGCCGGTCTCGTTCCAGGCGGGCGATTACCTGTTCGTCCATGCCGGGGTCAATCCGGACGAACCGCTCGGCGCCCAGGGCGGCGAGACCTTCATGTATATCCGCGGCCGTTTCCTGCGGGCGCAGAAGGCGTGCGACTATGTCGTCGTTCACGGCCACACGCCGATGGAGGCGCCGGAGAACCTCGACTGGCGCATCAGCATCGACACCGGCGTCTATTTCACCGGCGTGCTGACCGCCGTACGGCTGCGCGGAGATGAGCGGACACTGTTGCAGGTTCAGGCTTAAAGCGATTTGGCCGCGGGCAGGGCGGGCGCCGCCGGCTTGTGGTTCGGCTGGCAGATGACGCGCTGGACCGGCCAGTTGCGGGCGTCGCATTCGCCGCGCGAGATGAACTGGTGATAGGTCAGCGGCGCATACCACAGATAGGCCAGGGCGATGGCCAGGCTGACGCCGCACAGGATCATGAAGCGATGCCTGGCGATGACGCCGACGCGGCGGGCGATGATCTTGAACACCAGGGGCACCAGCATGAAGCTGAGCGCCAGGCCGATGAAATAGTGATAGATGTACATGACGCGCTGGGTGCCGAGCCAGATGTGGAAGACCCAGAAGATCATGTACATGGCGAAGATTGCTTCCAGCCGGTCGAAGTCGTCGCGTTCGCCGTCGCCTTCCCTGAGCGCGTGCCGGCGCAGGATCAGGACGATCGCGGCCAGGATCGCCAGGCCGCCCAGCGTCCAGTCGACGGGATTGCCGATCATCTGGGTATAGGCGGTGCGGTTGTTGTAGGAATCCCAGCGGTAATTGATGGCCTTGGACATGAATGGCCACAGGATCGGCTGCGAGCCGTTGGCCTCGGTCTTCACCTCGCCGACGAAGTCGTGCTTCATGTAGGCGTAGTAGCCCCGGGTGGCGTCCCAGACGACGGCGGGCGTCAGCGGCGCCTTTCGCGCCAGCCAGTCCTTGTACGGCTGGCCCATGTAGTAGAGGTCCTTGCGGCCGGCCTCGGTGTGCGGATCGGGCGCCACCGGATTGAGAACGACGTGCAGGGTGAAGATACCGGCGACCACGGCCAGGAAGGCGGCGGCGGCGGCTGTTCCCCGCGCCAGCGAACGCAGGGCCACGGCGCGCGTCCGGTTGAGCCACAGGTCGCGCAGCAGGCTGAACCCGGCCAGAAGGGTGATGACCAGCGAATTGACCTTGCACATGAAGCTGAGGCCGCACAGCGCGCCGAACAGCGCATAGGTCAGGAGCGGCCGTTTCGGCTCTCGCCCGTAGGTATGAAGCCAGACGAGGATCGAGCCAAGGGTGAAGGTCAGCTGGTACGAGTCGAGGTGAGCGGCGCGGAAGTGGACGAGATAGGCGTTCTCGAACACGAACAGCAGCGAGAAGACGAAGGCCTCGAAGGCTTCGCCCGACAGGCGCAGCATGATCAGATAGAACAGCAGCGCGCCGGCCACGGCGAACAGAGCCGAAAACAGGCGGATGCCGGTGAAATCGTAGCCTTCGGCCGGCTTGTGCTGGTCGTCAAGCTTCTTGACCTCGGCCAGATTGTGGGTGTCGATGGTCTTGTTGACGCCGGTGACCTCGCGGCCCAGCTCCATGAACATGAAGGCCAGCGGTGGGTGCGAGGCGTATTGCGCACGGTGCTCGTGATAGCGCTCGGCGGCAGTGACGTAGTAGCTCTCGTCCCAGTAGGCGTGGGGCGGGTTGTTGAGGTCGCGCAGGAAGTTGAAGCAGGCCAGGATGACGATCAGTCCCCCCAGCACCCAGCGCAAGGTCTTGTCGTCGGCGTTCCACAGGGTGTCGGCCAGGGACTGGAGCTTCTTGGAGACGAACATGGCGGCCCTTGAGCTGCGGCGATTCCGAAGGCCTCTTATGCCCTATCGGGAGGATCGTGCCTATAGTTCGCGGTACGTGCCGGATGTGACAATTTGAGGGCGTTCGCGAAGGCTGGATCGTTATGGTTTTAGGTTGAACCGGTTTATCCTTTCCTTCCCCGTTTAGGGGGATGGTGTCGGCGCGAAGCGACGACGGAAGGGGGATATGGACAGTTGGGATTCCCCCCTTCCGTCATTTCGCTAAGGCTCGACGCCACCTTCCCCGTAAACGGGGAAGGAAAAGGCCGTTCTGATTCCACTTAAATCATCCCCCGCTAATTGGGCATCGAGGCCAATTGGCTCTGCGACCAGGTGTCGCCCTTCGACGCCGCCATCTGGTACCAGTATTTCGCCCTGGTCAGGTCCTGGACGCCGCCAAGGCCCTGCTGGTACATCATGCCGGTGACCGACATCGAGGCGACGTTGCCAAGGCCGCCTGCCCGTTCGTACCACTGCCGCGCCAGGCTGGCGTCGGGTGTCACACCTTCACCGTTGTAATACATGTTGCCGAGCATGGCCATGGAATCGGCGTCGCCCAGCGCTGCCGCCTTCTGGTACCATTGCAAGGCGACGGGATAGTTCCGGGTCACGCCCAGACCCTGTTCATAAAGGTGCGCCACGGCGGTCATGGCGCCGACGAAGCCCTTGTCGGCGGCCTTTTCATACCACTGTTCGGCGGTGGCGTAGCTCTGGGTCACACCGGTGCCGTAATAGTAGATGGCGGCGATATTGGCCATGGCGTAGTTGACGCCCCTGTCGGCGGCGCGCTGGTTCCACGAAAGCCCGCCGGCCGGATCGACCGGGCCGGCGCGGCCGGCGCTGTCGAACATGCCGAGCCACGACATGGCCTCGGCATTGCCGGCATTGGCGCCGGCCTGGAACCATTGCCGCGCCGCGTTGTCGTCAGCGGTCATCCCTTCGCCGCGCGACGCCATGACGCCGATGGCGTACATGGCCGCGCCGCTGCCCTTGCCGGCGGCGGTCTTGAGCAGGTCCTGCGCCTTCAGCGAGTCGTCATAGGTCCCGGCCCAGCGATGGGCCTCGGCGAGGTTATACATCAGGTGGCGGTTGCCGGGGTCGGCGTCGAGCGCCTTCTGGCAGGCGGCGAGCGCCCGGTCGGGCACCATCTTGCCGGGAGCGACGAAGGGGTGGTCGCGCGGGCGGTCGTCGTCGAACTCCTCGCCGGCCTCGGCGTCGCACTGGTAGGCCGCGTCCATGATGACGGACTGCTGTTGCTGCTGGACCGGCGGTGTCACGGTGGCCACCTCCGGCGCGGTCTGGCAGGCGGGGGCGGCAAGGCGGCTTTTGGCAAGCGATACGAAGGTGCCGGACGGATATTTGTCGAGATAGGCCTTGTAGTCGTCGCAGCCCTGAATCGAAGTCCAGAAGGTCTGTTCCATCTGGGCGGCGTCACTGAGACCGGTGCCGGCAGCGGCAGGAGCCGCGACATTGACCTCGCAGCTGACCAGGCAGATGACCTGATAGATATTGTTGTTGACCCACGGATGTTGCTTCTGGGCGGTCTCGTCGGCGACGTCGATCTGGACGTTGGTGAAGACGTCGGTGATCTTGCCGGGCTTGAGCAGTTCCTTGGCCAGGACAGGGGCATAGACGCCGGTTTCGGCGATGTGGCCTTCGGCGGTCGAATAGGCGATCAGGGTGTTTTCCTGCGGCGCGACGGCGGCCAGGCCCTTGGACACGCCCTTGCCGAGGCTGGGCGTATCGCGGCAGGCGTCGAGCACGACGATCAGCGCCTTGGTGCCGGCGCGCGAGAACTGGGTCGTCAGCTGGCTCAGCATGATGCCCGAAGGCGGCAGGTCGGCGGGAACGCGGATATTGGCGTCGACCCCCAGCAGATAGTTCTCGCCGCTGGCGTCCGTCGGATCGTGCATGCCGTGGCCGGTATAGTAGATGAAGACGATGGCGCCGGGCGAATTGGAAACCTTGAGGCGAAAGTCGTCGAGCACCTGCTTGAACGACGGGTGGCCGGGCGTCGCCTGGACCTGGAGGTCGCGCGCCGTCGTCACCTCGAAGCCGAGTTTGGTCAGCGAGTCCTTCATCGCCGCCGCCTCTGCGTCGGTGTCGGGCAGGGGCGTCAGGCTCTGGTAGTCGACCTGGTTGATGATCAGGGCCAGGCGAGGCGTGTCGGAGGCGCTGGCAGGCAGGGCGAAAGCCGCCCAGATCGCGGCGAACAGGACAGCGGCGAGCCTCAGCCAGGCTTTCATTGGACGATCTCGTAATTGAGGATGGCGATGCCCCAGCCGGGCAGGGGCGCGTCGGCCTTGGTCGCTCCGGCGGCGGCCGGGTCAGCCTCGGCATTGATCTGGTTGGCCAGGTTGGCGGCATAGAAGTCCGAGCCGGTCTGGGTGTCCCAGCCGGGCTCATAGGTGACGTTGACGCCTTTCGACTTGGTCTCGTTCGAAGCGACGAAGTCCTCGAGATTGGCGCCCGGCGGGGCGAGGATGGCCATCAGCCGCGACGCGCCGTAGGGCAGCTGCGCCTCGATCTGGAACGGCACGCTGGCGTCGGGGAATGTGGCGTCGACATTGGCGGTGATGAAGCCGCGCGCGGCGTCGGACGAGAAGCTGTTGGGGAAGACCTGGGTGATCTTGAACTCGGCATTGCTGTCGATCAGGATCAGGCGGCCCGACAGCGGGCTCGACACCTTGAGGCGGATGCGTTGTCCGACATGGAGCCGGGTCAGGCCGCATTGGCCTGTGGTGTCGTCGCAGATGTCGATCCTGAGGCGGCCCTGCGCCGGAGCGAGCTGGTCCTCAAGCGCCTTGAAGCCTGCGGCCTCGGCCGGGGCCTCGTTGACGGCCGCGGCGGGTTCGGCGGCGGCGACATCGGCGACCTCAGAGCGGATCCACGGCGCGAAGGCCGACAGGCGGGTATAGACGCCGGGTTCTCCCGCCACGCCGCACGGCGTCGGGCCCCAGCTGACCAGGCCGATCTGGTAGGGGCGGTGCGCGCCGTCATAGGCCATCAGCGGGCCGCCGGAATCGCCGCTGCACGAATCGCCGATCGCCTGTTTGGCGGCCGGCGCGATCCAGCCGGCGCAGACCTGGTGGTCGCCGACCACACCGCCCGTGCCCTTTCGGCTCTGGCGGCAACCGTCGCTGGAGACGAGCGGCAGGAAGGCTTCGAGCAGGCGGTCGGACAAGGCCTCGACCTTCATGCCGTCGCGGGCGGGATAGAGGCTGGCGTGTTCGTCCTCGGTGGTGCCGAGGCCGGCGACCGCCGTGAGGCCGGCGTCGGGATCGGTGTCCGGCGACAGCGACAGGGCGGACAGCTGGCCGTTATAGGCGTGGTCGACCTCGATGATGGCCAGGTCGTTGTCGTAGGTCGGCTTGCCGCTGGTCTGGTCGAGTTCGTCCTCGCAGTGGGCGTCGGGGTGGGCGGTGACCTTGACCGCCTTGTAGGCCTCGTCGTCTTCGGCCCTGTTCATGTCCACCAGGCCGGGGAACAACAGAAGCTGCCCCGCCGCCTGCAGGCGATTGCCGCAGCGCTTGGCGAGGCCCGCGTCGTAGCTTTCGACGCAGTGGGCGGCGGTCAGGGCATGGCGCTTGCCGATCATGGTCGCGCCGCAGATCAGCTTGATCGTGCCGTCGGGGCGGCGGACGCCCAGGGCGGCGAAGCCCGGCCAATGCGCCGGATCGGCATATTGCCCGCCGACGACCTTGGTCGCCTTGGGCGGGGTCGAGACGCGGCCGGCCTCGGCGGACAGCGGCAGGGCGATCAGGGCGAACAGCAGGGCGATCATGCGCATGGCGTCAGTCCTTGGCCATCATGTCGAGCAGGGCCTGGGCGCCGGCATTGCCGGCATTGACCGAGGCCTGGTACCACTTGCGCGCCTCGGCGGTGTTTTCCGCGACGCCGACGCCGCTTTCGTACATGATGCCCAGGTAAAGCATGCACTCGGAATTGCCCGCGGCCGCGCCCTTCTGGAACCAGGCGACGGCCTGGGCCGGGTCCTTGTTGACGCCTTCGCCGGCGAAATAGAGGTTGCCCATGCCGTACATGGCGGCGGTGTTGCCGGCGGCGGCGGCCTGGGCATACCATAGTTTCGCGTCGGCGTAGTCCTTGTTGGCCTCGTAGCTGCGCGCCAGATTGTAGGCGAGGTGGCGGTTGTCGGAATACTTGTCGAGCGCGCGGCGGCAGTCGGCGATCGCCCTGGCCGGCTTCAGGTCGCGGTCAAGCACGGCCAGGGCGCCCGGAATGCGGTCGGCGTCGAAATCGGCATTGGCGTCGCTGTCGCAACTGTCGACCAGCATGTCGGGATCGTCGTCATACCACGGCGGCGGGGCGACGGCGGCCAGCTTCGAGCCGGCGGGCGGGGCCTCGGTCGACGCCGTGTGCGCCGGTGGTACCAGGACTGTATCGGCGGTCACGGTCTGCGGCTTCACCGGTGCCGGAGCGACGCCACCCGCGGGCCCGTCGATCGGGCAGGTCTGGGCGGTCAGCCGGCCCTGGGCCTGGGCGACAAAGGCGCCCTTGGGATATTGCGCGAGATAGGATTGCAGGTCGGTGCAATCCTTGACCGAAGCCCACACCGCCTGTTCCTTCTGCCAGTCGAGATCGACCGGCGTCGCGGCGGGCGCCGTCGCACTGACATTGACCGTGCAGCTGACCAGGCAGATGACCGAATAGAGGTTATTGTTCGCCCACGGATGCTGCTTCTGGGCGGTGGCGTCGGCGACCTGCATCTGCACGTCGCTGAACACCTGGTCGAGACGGCCGGGCTCGAGCAGCGCCTTGGCCAGGACGGGCGCATAAACGCCGGTCTCGGCGATATGGCCTTCCGAGGTCGAATAGGCAATCAGCGTGTTTTCCTGCGGCGCGACAGCGGCAAGGCCCTTGGCGACGCCCTTGCCGAGCGTCGGCGTGTCACGGCAGGCATCGAGCACGATGATCAGCGCCTTGGTGCCGGCGCGCGAAAAATTGCCGGTCAGGTCGCTGAGGCGGACGCCCGACGGCGGCAGGTCGGCGGCGACACGGATATTGGCGTCGGTACCAAGCAGGTAGTTTTCGCCGCTTTCGTCCGTCGGATCATGCATGCCGTGGCCGGTATAATAGACGAAGACGATCGCGCCCGGCGAATTGGAGACCTTGAGACGGAAGTCGTCGAGCACCTGCTTGAACGACGGATGGCCCGGCGTCGCCTGAACCTGGACATCGCGCGCGGTCGTGACGTCGAACCCGAGCTTGGTCAGGGAAGCCTTGATATCGGCGGCTTCACCGTCGGTGTCGGGCAGGGGCGTCAGGGTCTGGTAGTCGACCTGGTTGATGACCAGGGCCAGCCGCGCCGGACCATCGGCCAGGGCCGGGTGCGACAGGCCGCACCACGTAAGTGCCGCCAGGATGGACAAAAGCCGCAGACGCATGGCCTTACGCTCCACTTGAAAGGTTGAGTTCGACCATTGCCTCGCGACCGCGCGAATCCTGCACCGACAGCCGCAGGCGGTGCTTGCCGGCGGGAAGGCCGAGCGCATTGCTGGTGATGCCGGTGGCGGTGACCTTGGCCTGGTCGCGCACCCGGTCGGTGATGTCGAACCAGCCGACCGGCGTGCGGTAAAGGACGCGCAGGCTGTCCGGACGGACCGACGAACCCTTGTGGGCCGAGAAGGTGGCTTTCAGCGTCACCTTGCCGTTCGTCACGCTGGACGACGGGCTGAGCAGGGTGATCTTCGGCGCCTGGCTGTTGCTGTAGAGCTGGACCGGAATGGCGTGGCCGGGATCGCTGTCGGTGCCGAAGCTCGACATTTCGTCCGGCGTGACCAGCCAGCCGGTGCTGGCCGCCGCGCCTTCGCGCACCTCGACCTGGACGATGGCGGCGCGGATGTCGGGGTTGCTTCTTACCGCCAGGCCGAGGTCGCTGCGCAGGCGGTCCATGAAGCCGACTTCCGACGTATTGTGCGGCATGGTCTGCGGCGAAATCACGTCCCGGCCGGCCAGGATCAGCACCGCCTCGGTGCCGTAGGGACGGCTGGCGGTCAGCTTGATCTTCGAGTTCGGCCCGCCGATCGACAGGCGGCGGCGGCCGTCGCCGTCGGGCTTGATCTCGCCGCGCCAGATCTCCTTGGCCGACTGGTCGGCCTGGAGATAGAAGATCTGCACGTAGGGATCCTGGTCCTGGACCTCGGTATCGATCTCGAAACTGTCGCCGTTACGCAGGATGGCGGTGGTGGTGACCGGCGCGTCCTCCTCGGTGACCTGCACGCCGCGCGCCACCGGCGGGGCGTCGGGGGCAAGGTTGACGACGTTGGCCTGGACTGCGCCCCTGTTGACCGCGTCCTTGAGGATGCCGCGGATTTCGCAGGCCGGCCACGGGATTTCGTCGGCGGTGACGTAGACGCGGCCGCCGTACCTGGCCGTGCGGGCACGCAGGTATTTGACCTCGTCGACGCAGCCGTAGCCGGTCAGGCGATAGTCGCCGCCGTCGCGCACCACGGTGATCTCGCCGGTCTTGAAGTCCCGCGTCATGGCGGTCAGCTCGCCCGTCAGGTCCGGCAGGGGGACATTGGCCGGCGGCGGAGGCGGTGGCGGCGCGAAGATCGGCGTCACCTGCGCCACCGGCGTCGGCCTGGCATTGATCAGCGGGTTCTGCGACGGGGCGTTGATGTCGTCGAGCGGCCGCATCGGCGGGGTGACGCCCTTGAGGACATAGGCTTCCGAAACCAGGGCGGTCAGGGCGGTGTAGCTGATCCACATATAGCCGTGGTCGCCCCAGCCGAGACCCCACGAGTTCTGGATGCGGAAAGCGCCGACATCGCCATTGGCGGCGCGCATGTTGTCGTCATAGCCGACGATGACGAGGGCGTGGCCGGAATGCTGGCCGCCGGCGTTCAAAGACTGGGGGCCCAGCGTAAAGACATCCGAGCGGTGGAAATTGAACCATTCGCTGGTGTTGATATGAACACCGATGATGACCGGCATGCCTTTTTCGAGGAACTCCTTGTAGCTGTCGGCGACATGCAGGTTGGGGCCGGTAATGGTTTCGTAGCCCGACACGCGCCAGGCGCCGGCCAGGGCCCTGTCCTGCGCCGTTGGCGTCGGCACGCAGCTCGATTGGGTGTAGGGGCTGTGCGCCAGGCTGGTCGAGCCTTCATTGACCAGGACGCCCAGCGCATCGGGCATGCTGGCGCCGCCGCACAGCACGCCCGAGCTACTGGGCGCCGAGGTGCTGGTATTGAAGACGAAGGCGGGACTTGAGATCTGGTCGGGCGTGACGGGCTTGTGGCCAAGGTCGGTGGCGAGGTAATAGCTGCGCGCGGCATAGGATACGGCCCAGGCCGAGCACGAGCCCATATAGCCCTGGTCGCCGACCGGCGGCATGAACGGCGTAAGGTCGACCTTCGACAGGATGACGGCGGCGCGCGCCCGGGCGGCGTGCGGCTGGGCGTCATACTGCTCCGGCGTCAGGGCCACGAAGCCGGTGCCGTGCTCATCCTGGGCAAGGCTGGGACCGGCCATGGCCGCGAAGATGGCGGCTGCTGGAAGCCACGGCAGAAAACGCATGTCACCCCCGTCAAATGTGCACTGAAATTTATGATGAATTGCTGCCACAATCCGCCCGTCCTTTCAAGCAACGCCGTGATGTCGTGCTCCGCTGTGGCCTTTTTGCGCGCAAAAAAATCCCCTTGCCGGAGGAAGGGCAAGGGGACCAGAGAAGGTTGGAGAAGAACAAATTACAAAGCCATGCCTCGTAATTTACTATCCCGGCCGCGTCATTCGGCCGGAATGTCTGAGGCCGCTGGAGCATTTTTGCGCCGCCCCCGCAGCGATTTCGATTGGCGACCGGAGCAGGGCGCACAGCCCCAGCCGATCGGATGAAGAAGGCGTACGCCAGCTGTGGCCTGCCCGCAATATTGAATACGTTTGCAATGATTTTCATCATGCAATGAATACGTTTGCATATGTATATTCAGGGTTTTTCGCGAACCGTTTTGCGCATAGGCTGATGATCAACATATAATCAGGGCCTATCCTCGGGGACGGAAACATGCGTATTCCTCTGTTGACCATAGCCGCGGCCATGGCCGCCTTTTTTGCGTTGCCGGCCGCGGCGGACGATGTGATCGCGCAGGGCGATTCGCCGGATCATGCGCTGACGGTGAAGGTCACGCTTGATGCCGGCGGCAAGCCCAGCTACGAGATCGATCGCAACGGCGCCGTGGTCATCGCGCCGTCTCGTCTGGGTTTCCTGCTGGCCAACGCCAAACAGATGGACAGCCATTTTTCCCTTGAGTCGGTCGAGACATCGACGCACGACGACACCTGGGAACAGCCGTGGGGCGAGCGCCGTTATGTCCGCGACAATTACAACGAGGTCCGCGTCCACCTGATCCAGCCGGCATGGAACAACCGGCGCATGACGGTGGTGTTCCGCCTGTTCGACGATGGCGTCGGTTTCCGCTATGAATTCCCCGACCAGCCCGACCTGAAGACCGTCAAGATCCTGGCCGAGCAGACCGAGTTCGATGTCGCCGACAACGCCACCGCGTGGTGGAACCTGGGCGGCGACTGGGACCAGCTTGAATATCTCTATGAAAATACGCCGCTGAACCAGGTCGCCCAGGCCAATACGCCGCTGACCATCAAGACAGACAAGGGGGTCTATATCGCCTTCCACGAGGCGGCCCTGGTCGACTTCGCCTCGATGTGGCTGCGCCGGGTCGATGGGCAGAAGCTGAAGGCGCAACTGGCGCCGTCGAGCGTGGGCCCCGCGGTCGAGCGCGATGCGCCGTTCGCGACGCCGTGGCGGACGATGATCATCACCGACAGCGCCGCCGCGCTCTACAATTCCAATATCGAGCTGAACCTCAACGAGCCCAACACGCTGGGCGATGTGTCGTGGGTCAAGCCCTACAAATATGTCGGCATCTGGTGGGAGATGCACATGGGGCTGGCGACCTGGGAAGCCGGTCCGACCCACGGCGCCAATACGCAAAATGTCGAAAGCTACATGGATTTCGCGGCGAAGAACGGCTTTCGCGGCGTGCTGGTCGAAGGCTGGAACACCGGCTGGGACGGCGAATGGTACGGCAACGGCCAGTTCTCCTTCACTCAAAGCTATCCCGACTTCGACATGGCGGCGATATCGGCCTATGGCCTCAGGAAGGGCGTCCACCTGATCGGCCACGCCGAAACCGGCGGCAACATGGCCAATTACGAAAAGCAATGGGACGCCTCGTTCCAGCAGGACGTCAAATACGGCATCGACTCTGTCAAGACCGGCTATGTTACCGACGCCGGCACCGACCAGATCGCCGGAGCCGACGGCAGCGTCCACTTCGGCTATTCCGACAGCCAGGAGGGCGTGCGCCATTACCTGGCCAATGTCGAGGCGGCCGCAAGGTACCACGTGGCCATCGATACCCACGAGCCGATCAAGGACACCGGCCTGCGCCGCACCTATCCCAACTGGGTGTCGCGTGAAGGGGCGCGGGGGCAGGAATATAACGCCTGGGGCCATCCGCCCAATCCGCCCAGCCACGTGCCGAGCCTGGTGTTCACGCGCATGCTGTCGGGGCCGATGGACTATACGCCGGGGGTTCTGTCGCTCGAAGGCCACAACCAGCCGATCGAGGAGACCCAGGCGCGCGAGCTGGCCCTTTATGTCGTCATCTATTCGCCGATCCAGATGGCGGCCGACCTGCCGGAAAATTATGCGAAGTACCCCGGCCCGTTCCAGTTCATCAAGGACGTGCCGACCGACTGGGACCAGTCGATCGCGCTGAACGGCGAGCCGGGTGAATTCGCCACCATCGTGCGCAAGGACCGCAATTCCGACGACTGGTATCTCGGCTCGGTGACCAATGAGGAGGCGCGCTCGGTCGACGTGCCGCTGAGATTCCTCGATCCGTCCAGGACCTATGTGGCGCAGATCTATCGCGACGGCGGCCGGGCCTCCGACCACGGCGACGCCCGCTTCGACATCGCCATCGAGCAGAAGACGGTGACCGCGGCCGATACGCTGACGGTGAAGATGGCGCCCGGCGGCGGCCAGGCGATCCGCTTCGTCGCCCAGCCGCTCAAGCCTGTGAAGAAGAAGCGTTAAACGCGTAGAAACAACCCGTTAGAGCGCCGATCTGGTGCAACCAGATCGGTGCTCTAATGGCGGACGTCGAGGCCGCCGCACGACTCGCGGACGATGAGCTGCGTCGGCAGGCGGACATCGGGCATCGACTCATTCTCGATCAGGCTCGACAGCCCGTCGACGAGGGCCTTGGCGGCGGCCTCGGTGTCCTGCCGCACGGTCGACAGGGCCGGCGACAGCGAGCTGCATACCCACAGGTCGTCGAAACCGACGATGGCGACGTCCTGCGGAACACGTACGCCGCGCCGGATCAAGGCCTGCATGGCGCCCATGGCGAGGAGGTCGCAGGAGGCGAAAATCGCGTCGAACTGCACGCCATCGTCGATCATGCGACCGACCTCGGCCATGCCTTCCTCGCGTTCGAGGAAGCAGTCGCGGCGCAGGCCCGGGTCGTAATCGAGGCCTGCGTCGCGAAGGGCGCGCTGGTAGCCGAAAAAGCGTTCCCGAAACTCAGGATGCTCGACCGAGGACTTGCCGAAATAGGCTATGCGCTTGCGGCCGAGACCCGCGAGATGGGTAACCGCCTGGTGCGCTCCGCCTTCGTTGTCCGTGCCAATGACCAGCTTGGCGCAGTCCGGGCGGTTGACGCCCCACACCACCCACGGGTCGCCGACCTCGTTGAGGTATTCGAACTTGTGGGTATAGCCCTCGAAGTCGCGGCAGCCGAGGAAGATGATGCCGTCGGCGCGGCGCGAGAAGCCGTAGTCGGTGCCCCAGTCGTCGGCCGGCTGCTGCAGCGACACGATGACGTCGTAGCCCTTCTGGCCGGAATATTTGAGGATCGAACCGACCATCGGCAGGAAGAACGGGTTGATCGGGTTCTGCGGATTGTCGAGATCCTCGGAGATCAGCACCGCCAGGGTGTGGATCTTCTTCGATCGCATCTTGCGGGCGTTGGCGTCGACCTTGTAGTGCAGCATCTTCGCCGCGTCGAGGACGCGGGCGCGTGTCTCGTCGTTGACCAGCGGCGACTGCGACAGGGCGCGCGAAACAGTGGCCTGGGAAACGCCGGTCATGGCGGCGATGTCGAGCGAGGTCGGACGCTTCATCGGCGTCCCCTCGATGCGGTGGTTACGGTCCTGTCCAGCATGGCCCTGCAGTGGTCTTGGCGGGCGCGTCGTGACGCCTCGTGATTATGCGACCGGATGACGTTATCACGGATTCTCCGATTCAACATCCCCGGCACACCCGCCACGCGTAAACGTGAAAAAGGGCGCGCAGCGGTCAGGCGGCGCGCCCGTGTTGCTGGAACGAGTAGGTGGTTGGAGCCTTTAGCATTGGCTCAAGGCCCCAACTTTTCTAACGCTTCATGTTAATCCAAAAAGTGCGAAGACGCTCCGCGGCACTTTTTGGCATGAGGCTTTAGTACTTCAAACGGACGCCGAACTGGATGCGGCGGTCGTTCTTGATCCAGCTCGAATCCTTGAGGACGGCCCTGGCGCCGGGGGTGGCGCTCGAGTCGCCGAAGATCTGCTGTTGCAGAACGGCGGTGGTGCCCGTCAGGTTGGTGCCTTCCAGCGACAGCTCGACATTGTCGGTGACCTTGTAGCGGATCGAGGCGTCGAGGTAGCCGGCCGCCTTTTCCCACACCGGCAGGCCGATGATGGCGTCGAGGTTGTTGACCAGGAACTTGGACCGCCAGTTGTAGGCGAGGCGGGCGGCGACCGGACCCTTTTCGTACAGGCCGACGAGGTTGTACGAATCGTCCGAAATGCCGGCCAGGCGGTGCGAATCGATCAGCGCCAGGCCGAAGTTGTTGCCACCGCCGTAGGCGGTGGTGGAACCGGCATCGTAACCCGGGAAGTTGGCCAGGTTGGTGTTGTTGATGCCCGACTGGTCGACGTGGGTGTAGTTGGCCTGGACGCCCAGGCCCGACCACAGGCCGGGCAGCTTGTCGAAGAAGGTCTGGTAGGCCACTTCCATGCCGCGCAGTTCCCCGCCGCCGCCCTCGTTGGAGCCGCCGGTGACGACAACCGGTTCGCTGGCCCCGTTGTTGGTCAGGGTGCGGGGAACCTTGCCGAGGCCGAGGCCGCCGTTGAAGTGCTTGTAGAACAGCACAGCGGTGAAGGACGTCGTGTCGGTGAAGTAGTTTTCATACGACAGGTCGAACTGGTCGGCGGTGAACGGCGCCAGGGCGGGGTTGCCCGAGCTGCCGGTGAACACGAAGTTGTAGCCAGTGACATTGGCCGCCACATGGGCCGCCGTCGGCGAGTTGTAGACGACGTAGGGCGAGGTGTCGGACACGTCGATCGACGGCGCGGCGATCGAGACGTAGTTGCGAAGCTGGCCCATGTCGGGCCGCGACAGGGCGCGCGAACCGGACAGGCGGAGGAACTGCTTGTCGTCGTCGAAGCCGAAGCGCACCGAGAAGCTCGGCAGCCAGTTGGTGTGCGTCTTGCCGTAGGTCGACAGGGCCGAGCCGCCGTTGGAGAAGCTGAGCAGGGCCGGGGTCAGCCAGCACGAGATGTTGGTCACCTGGTGCGGGTCGGTGATCGGCTTGTTGCACGGCTGCGCGTTGGCATTGTTGTACCAGTCGGCGGTCGGGAAGGCGATGCCGCCGTCCGATTCGTCCTCGGTGCGAACCCAGCGCATGCCGACATTGCCGGCGACGG
Organism: uncultured Caulobacteraceae bacterium; assembly: GCA_964474575.1. Taxonomy (GTDB): domain Bacteria; phylum Pseudomonadota; class Alphaproteobacteria; order Caulobacterales; family Caulobacteraceae; genus Asticcacaulis. The sequence goes on from CAYYTA010000014.1 coordinate 33,744, forward strand.
TGGCGCCCAGGAACATCTTGTCCGGGCCGCCGAACTTCAGCATGACGTAGGCGGCGTCGGTCTTTTCGTCGACATTGAGGACTTCCGATGGTTTATAGCAGGTGCCGGAAATGACGCCGGCGCGCTGGCAGAGCGGGGTCCAGCCCTGACCCAGCACCTGGTTGTTCAGCGCCGCGACCGACAGTTCGTCGATCAGGCCCTGCTGCGAACCGAGGCGGTCGACGTTCGGGAACGGCATGCTGACGTTCTGCAGGACGTGGCCGTTGTAGAAGTCGTTGCCGAAGTTGGCCAGTTCCGACAGGCCGGGCTTGTAGCCCTTGAAGGTGGCGTTGGTCGGGTTGGTCGGCGACTGGCACGAACCATCGGCGACATAGCCGCCGGGGCCGTTGTCGATGTTGAACATCGCCGCGTCGCAGCCCCAGTTGGCGTAAAGGCCCGACCAGTTGAAGGCCGAATAGTCGACGGACTGCTCGCGGTCGGCATAGCGCACGCCGGCCTTGATCGAGTTCAGCCAGCCGCCGGACGAGAAGCGGTATTCGAGGTCGGCGCGGACAGCGTCCTCGGTTGCCTTCGAGTGATCGAGGTGGTCCTGGACGAAACCGTAGTACCAGTTGTGCAGGCTGGACAGGCCGCCGGCGGCGTAGTTGTTGCCCTTGTCGAGGCCGAATGAGATCTCGGGAATACCATCGCCATCCACCGCATAGTTGACGTCCGCCTGGGTATGCGGGCTCAGCATGATATCGTAGCTGTTCTGGCTGGCGCGGATGTGCTGGACGTCGAAATTGGCCTTGAGCTTGTCGGAGATGTCCCACTTCAGGTTGAAGGAGGCGTCTTCCGTACCTTCACGGCGGTCGAAAATGCGGCCGGTGGTGTCAAGGCGCAGGCCCATCTGCATCGGCGCGCAGCCGGTCGACCAGTCGTAGCAGCCGGCCATGAACGGCACGCCAGGCGCCACGATGGCGTGATTCATGTTGTTGTCGGGGTTGGAGGCGTCGGTGCCGGCGCCCCAGTAGTCGGAGTGCTGGGCGATGGTGCCGCCTTGCAGCATGCCGTCGGAACCGAAGGTCAGGCCCGGGTCGCCGTAGGCCGGCTCCGCCGTGCGGTTGGACGTGATCGGGTTGAAGGCCGGCGCGGCCCACAGGTCGTGGAACCACGGCTCGACCGTCCGTTCGGTCCACTTGTTCTGATAATAGCTGTCATTGTACTGCAGCGTGGCGAGCAGGGTATGCTCGTGGTTCTGCCATTGCGCGGCCAGGGCCGTGCCGTGACGGTTGCGGTCATAGCTGTTGTCGGAATAGGTTACGTTCGACGGCATGTACTGCCAGCCGTTGCCGCCGTAGGGCGAGTGGGTGCAGGGAATGCTGCCGTCGGAACTGACGATGGGCGTGCCGTTGCCGTCGGCGTAGCCCGCGTCGCAATAGGTGGCGATACGGCCCATGATCACGCCGTTGGTCGAGGTGATGACGTGCGACGACGCGAAGTCGGCCATCAGGCCGAACTCGCCGGCGGAGGTATCCCAGCGGTTCGAATAGATCACCGAGTAATCCCAGGTGTTCTTCTTCGAGATGTCGCCGTAATTGTCCTTGATCGTCGCCGAGATCAGCTGGCCCTTGGAATCGAAGGGCAGGCGGGTGCGCAGATTGACCGTGCCGGCGATGCCGCCTTCGATCATGTCCGCCGTCTCGTTCTTGTAGGCGTCGACGCCGGCCATCAGTTCCGGGGCGATGTCGGCGAAGTTGAGGCCGCGCGCGCCGTCGGCCGAGAACGAGTCGCGGCCGTTGAACTCGGTGCGGACCTGGGTCAGGCCGCGCACCAGCACGCCCGACGGTTCGGCCGAGAAGTGCGAGGAGTCGTCCGACGCGGCGAAACGGGTCACTGTGATGCCCGGCACGCGCTGCAACGCTTCGGCCACCGACTTGTCCGGGAAGGCGCCGATGTCGGACGCGGTCACCGAATCGACCTGGGTATCGGCGGTCTTCTTGATCTGCTGGGCCGACTTGAGCGCCTTGCGCACGCCGATAACGACGACCTCGGTCGAGGCGTCGGCCGGCGCGGCTGCGGCGGTGTCGTCGGCGGCTCGGGCCGGAGCGGCGCACACCGTGCCCGCCGCCGTCAGCGCGGCCAGCACGAGCAGCGACGCGCCGCCACGCAGAAGCTTGCCGGAATTGAAATGCGTTGTCCTCATACTTGTCTCCCTGTGCGGCCGCCGCCTTGGCTGGCGGCCGGCCGGTGTTGGTGGAACCCTGACCTGGATGGACCCTGGACCGCGCGCGAAGCCGCCCGCGGGCAGGACCCGGATGACGATTGTTCTTCTCCCAACACGCTCTGGATCTGAGCAGGACGCCCGCCCCGGATGACGGATATTTTGGCTCTTGAAGGCCGGTTGCCGGGTTGAATGCGAGGTCGTTGACTGGCTATGTTTTACGCGACGGCGGCGCGATCGCCGCCTGCCGGCTTCCCACCGGCGGCCGTCATGTTGTATCCGGCCGGAACTCCGTCTGGTGCGCGACCAGAGCGATCATCATGATGTGCCTCCCTTGGTTCCCGTTTTTTGTCGTTGTATTGTCATACAATTCAACGGGATATTTTTTATATGACGCGCATAATATAAGCAAATAAGCCGCGTCGCCGCAAACCCTATGTTTCCCGCCTGTCACAAAAAGAACGCCGACATGCAAAAATGCCACAATCACATGATGGTGATCATGTCATAACGCCTTGCGGCTTCACGGATTTCCAGGGCGAGCCACGTCGAGAAAACTGTTGGCGGTCAGGCGGCCGACGGCGGGATCGTCGCTCATGGCGATCTCATCGAGCAGACCGGAATGCAGGACATGGCTGCGATAGACGACCAGACGGTTGAAGCGCAGCTCGGCATGGCCGATCTGCTCGAAATTGGGCGTATCGGCGGTGACGTGGCGCGTAAGGCTCAGGCCGTCGCGATCGAGTTCGGCGGCGGCCTGCGTCAGATAGTCGTCGGTGCGGCGGAAATCGACCGATTCGAAGCCGGTCGCGCGATGGCGGAAGAAGGCCGTGCCGCCCTTATGGCCACGGCACAGGTAATGAACCATGGCGATGCGGAAGGGATCGGACGAATCGTGGTGCGGGATCTTCTGGATCGGCTGCAACTGATCCGGGCGTTGCGTCGCCAGGGCGAAGAAGCCAAAGAAGCTAAGCGCCCGCTCGTGCGGGATGCCGAAGGCCCGTTGCAGCATGGGGCGAAGCGCACGGATCACGCCCTGCGAATAGGCGGCGGGCAGGGGGGCATTGAGGCCGGGATATTGCGTGTGCGGCGGTCTGGCCCACGGCGCGTTCCTTGCCACGGCGATCAGGGCGTCGGGGTCAGCGAGAACGTCGTCAATAACCAGCAGCGGGTTGCGCTCGCGGCCTATATGGCGCAGGTCAAGGCGCGCGCCCGGATTGAGGGCGATGGCGTCCATGGGCTCAGGAGACGGCGGGCGCCGGTTCGGCGGGCTCGGCCTCGCCCGACGCAGGCGCCGGATAGACGGCGGTCTCGAACACCGGGAAGGTGGCGCGCAGCCGCGTCAATATGGCGGTCTGGGCGCTCTGGCAGATGTGCTTCTGCGCCATGGTCGATTTGACGGCGCGCGCCATGGTCACCGCGCCGGCCAGTTCGCTCATCAGCACGACGGCCTGGGCGATGGCCTCGTCGACATCGAAGCCGAGACGGACGAACTGGGCGGCGATCAGTTCCTGGATGGTCGCCATGCCGGCTTCGAAACGCTTGCGCGCCTCGGAACCCAGCCGCGCCATGTCGCCGCCGGTCGAGGGGATGGGGCAGCCCTGGCCCGGCTTGTTGTAATGGCTGGGCGAGAGATAATAGGCAATGTAGGCGAGGATGCCCTGCAACGGCGACAGGCCGCGCGTGCGCAGGCGGAAGCGTTCGGCATAGCGTTCGAACATCACGTCGATGGCGCAGGCGATCAGTTCGTCCTTGGAGCTGAAATGGGCATAGAAGCCGCCATGGGTCAGGCCCTGGCGCTTCATCAGGGTGGCGACGCTGACGCCGTCGGGGCCTTCCTCGCGCAGCATGATGGCCGCGTCGGTCAGGAGGCGCAGGCGCGTCCGCTCCTTGTGGTCGACATCATAACGCATAGGTGGTTCCGCCCATCAGGTCGCTTTCCCTTATGTCACCACTAAACGCAGTTGCGCGCAATGGAATTTCCCGCAAACGCGACGATTGCCGCCACCGGCGCGCGATGTTATGACGGATATCATATAAAAAGGGTGAAAACGCATGGCGCAGCGGCGCAAGGTTCTGATCGTCGGCGGCGGCACCGCCGGCTGGCTGACCGCGTGCTACCTGGCGAACACGCTGGGCACGGCGAAGACCGGCGGCGTCGACATCGCTCTGATCGAAAGCCCCGAGATCGGCATCATCGGCGTCGGCGAGGGCACCTTCCCAACCATCCGCGCAACGCTCAAGGCCATCGGCATCGACGAGGCGACCTTCCTGCGCGAATGTCACGCGACCTTCAAGCAGGGCATCCTGTTCCCCGACTGGCGCGCGAAGGGCGAAACCTATTTCCACCCCTTCGACCCGCCGTTCTACAATCGCGAAGAAGTCGACCTCGTGCCCTACTGGCTGCTGCAGGACGCGGACAAACGCCTGCCGTTCGCCGAGGCCGTGACCTTTCAGAAGCCGGTCGCCGATGCCCGGCGGGCGCCGAAATGGCGGCATGACCGCGACTATGACGGTCCGCTCAACTACGCGTATCATTTTGACGCCGTGCGTTTCGCGGGCCTGCTGTCGCGCCACGGCCAGGCGATGGGCGTGCGCCATTTGACGGGTACGGTGCGCGACGTGCGCCTGTCCGAAGACGGCGGCATCGCGGCCATCGATACGCCGGAACATGGCGACCTGAGCGCCGACTTTTTCATCGACTGCACCGGTTTCCGCAGCGAGCTGATCGGCAAGGCGCTGAAGGTGCCGTTCCGCCCCGTCCGTTCGACCCTGTTCGCCGATCGCGCCGTGACGGCGCAGGTGCCCTATGCCCGGGCCGACGCGCCTCTTGCCAGCTACACCGTCTCGACCGCCCACGAAGCCGGCTGGACCTGGGACATCGGCCTCAACAGCCGGCGCGGCATCGGCTACGTCTATTCCAGCGACCATGCGACGGATGAGCAGGCGGAGCAGACGCTGCGCGCCTACATCGGCCCGGGCGACTACGCCGTGCGCCACATCCGCTTCGAGGCCGGTTACCGCGAACGGCACTGGGTGAAGAACTGCCTGTGCGTCGGCCTGTCGGGCGGCTTTCTCGAACCGCTGGAGTCGACCGGCATCGTGCTGATCGAATCGGCGATCAACAAGTTCGCCGAGTTCTTCCCTTATGACGGTCCGGTCAACGTGTCGGCGGCGATGTTCAACGACCTGATCACCACGCGCTACGAGACCATTATCGGTTTCCTCAAGCTGCACTACTGCCTGAGCCAACGCGACGAACCGTTCTGGCGCGACAACGCCGCCGCCGAAACAATTCCGGAACGGCTGAAGGATCTGCTGGCGCGCTGGGCCTATCGCCCGCCCAGCCGTTTCGATTTCATCATCGACAACGAAAGCTTCGCCCACTTCAGCTATCAGTACATTCTCTACGGCATGGATTTCCGGACAGATTTCGCGGCGGCGCGGGCCTCGTTCAACGATTCGGAAAAAGCGGAAAGGTTGTTCGCCGACCTGCGCGGCTTCGGCCAGAACGCGACGCGCCAGTTGCCCGATCACCGCGCCCTCATCGAGGCGGTCCATGCCGGTGGCTTCACCGAACCGAAGTCAGCCAGATCTAGATTGTTATGATTTTTGGTTGTCGGCTTATCTTTTCCTTCCCCGTAAACGGGGAAGGAAAAGGCCGTTCTGACTCCACTTTAAATCATCCTGCTCTAATATGTAGGCGGGTAGGTCGGCACGCTGATGATCACGCCGTATTTGGCGATGGCCGCCGTGACGTCATCACGTCCCATCACCTTCGCCCAGGTACCGGCCATTTTCGTCTGCATCGCGCTGGGGTGCGGCAGGGGCATGTAGTCCTGCGCCGAAACCAGGGTTTCGACGCGCGTGTCCGGGTCGTCGAGGCGGGCGATGACGTGCATCGCCAGCCTGTCGACGTCGCCGGCGCACAGCAGGGCTGACCGCGCCGGCTCCCAGCCGTCGTCGATATGGGCGGTGACGTAGTGGAGCGTCTCGGCCAGCTTCTCACCGTCGCCCAGCTCGGCATAGGCGCAGGCCCGCGCCTCATCGGCCGACATAACGCCGTAGGGGCTGGCGGTGCCGGCGTCCATGTCCTTGACGGTGTCGAGGGCATCCTGGGGCTTGCCCATTTCGTAATAGATGTCGGCCAGGTTGATCGTCTGGCTGACCTTGTCGTCGCTGCCGGAGAGCTGCCGCGCCAGAACCATTTCCGCCGCCGCTTCGTCCCAGCGCCCCAGCCGGGCCAGGGCGCCCGCGCGGCCGTCATGAACCCAGCGCAGGTAATCGCCGCTGTCGCTATAGGCCTGGTGATCGGCCTCGGCCTTGGCGATGGCGTCGCCGGTCACCTGGAGGGCGGCGTCCAGTTGCCCGGCATGGCCCAGGTCCTCGGCGAGGTTATGCACACCGGCCAGCAGGTCGGGATGGGCGTCGGCCAGTTGCCGGTCGCTGGCGATCTCGGCGTCCTGGGCCTTGCCATAATCGAAGCGGCCGGGATCGGCGGCGACGAAGCGGGCGAAGCGGTTGTCGATGCGGATATCGAGCACCGAGTCGGGCGAGACGAGGGCGGGCAGGATTTCACGCGCCTTGTCGTCATTGCCCTGGACGGCGTAAATTTCAAACAGTTCCGACCACAGCCACTCGCCGGTCCAGAAGGGATTGGACGGATGGTATTTGGCGCCCCACAGGGCTTCGAGCAGGTTCTGCTTGGCGTTGCCGCCAGCCTTGCCCGAATCGCGGACAATCAGGCTGACTTCGTCGTCGTCCATGTCGTTGAGGTGGTCGGGCGAGAGCCTGGCGTAGTTGGCCAGGCCGTCGGCGGCGGCGTCATAGTGATGGTCGATGTGGGCAATAATGGCGTAGCTGTACCAGAAGGCGTCATCGCCGTCGCCGGCGAGCGCGCGTCCCTTGTCCATCGCCGCGAAGGCCGCATCGTCGTCACCGTTGTCGGATTCGGCGAGGCCGAGGCCGTAATAGACGGAAAGCTGCTTTTCACGCGAGGTCGAGGCGAAGACCGGGTTTGCGATCGCCGCGCTATAGGTTTCGATGGCGCCCGCATCGTCCTTGGCGTCGAGCTGGCGTGCGCCCTGCGAGATCAGGGCGTCGATGATGGCGTCATTGATCTTGACCGGCGCCTTGGACGCCGGCGCCGGACCTCCGGCGAGCAGCAACCCCGCCAGGGCCAGTCCGCCCACAAGATGCTTGATGTTCATCTCGGTCCCCCTTTGAAAGTCTACCCCTTGGCCAAGGCCTCGCGCACCCAGGCCTGGAAGGCGGCGACCCCGCCTTCATGTTTCGGCGACAGGCGGCCGGTATCATAAACCCCGGCATCGAGATTTTCCTGCACCCGTTCGGTGATCCACTTGTCTTCGGCGGTGACCTCGTCGGACATGGCAAGCGTCTCGCCTGCGACCGGCTCGCCGTCCGGCGTCAGGTAAAGGTAGTCGAGCCGCGTCTGCAGGTGACCCAACGGCGACATGCGCTCGATCATCAGGCCTTTCTGGTAGCAGTTGATGGCGATATTCGGCCACACCCACGCCCACACGCCGTTATAGACCGTATCGTGCGAACGCGGCGGCACATCGTGCAGCACGACGTGGCCTTCGATGGTCACCTTGTACTGGTCGGCCAGGATTTCGGCGTCGAGGCCGGGATGGACGTTATGGACGTGATAGCCTTCGGAATAGTTTTCGACATAGGTCTTCCAGTTGCAGTCGAGGACATGCTGGCGGCGCAGACCGACCTTCAATCCGGACCAGTCGACCTCGCCGAGGCGAACGTCAATGGGCGCCATCCGGGCGTCGAAATCCGGCGGATTATCGCCCATGCAGACAAAGATCAGGCCGCGCCAGATACCGAGCCTGACCGGAAACAGGCCGAATTCGCGCGCGTCGAAGTCCGCGGCCGCGCCGAAGTCGCGCGCCATGCGCAGGCGGCCGTCGAGCATGTATTTCCAGCCGTGGTACTGGCAGGTCAAAAAGCCGTCGCAGGTGCCGGCGTCCTCGCGCACCAGAGGCCCGGCGCGGTGACGGCAGACATTGTGGAAGCCGCGCAAAATCCCGTCATCGCCGCGCACCACGACGACCGGATAGCCGGCCAGGGTTTCGGCGCGCCACGCCCTGGGCGCGGCGACCTCGCTCTCGTGGGTCAGGAACTGCCAATTGGTGGCGAAGATGTGCTTGCGTTCGACCGGCCACAACGTCGGATCGGTATACCATGAGGCGGGCACGGTCGGAGGCGACGAAGGGGCGTGGGCGGTCATGCCTCCTCCTTCATTTCCCTGCGCGCCTTGCCGAGCAGGTAGATAACGGCGCCGGTGCCGACCATGATGGTCGCCGCGAACAGCAGGGCGACGGTCGGCCACCAGTAGCCGAGCAGGGGCGAGATGGTCGTCATATAGGCGGCGACCTTGTCCTTCGGATCCGCGATGGGGGCGAGGCTGCACAGGATGGCGCTCCACACGACGACAAAGCCGACGGCGGCCATGATCCGGCCCAGCGCCTGGCCGCCCCACAGCGGCAGCGGATTGGGCGTCTTCTGCGATTTCCAGTAGGCGACGAACATGTAGACATACGGCGCGGTATAGGACAGCACGCCCATGGAAACGATGAAGTCGTAGGCATGCGAGACCGTTGTGCCGGCCTGGCTGAGGGCCAGTATGACAACGACGAGGAAGGCTTGCGCCCAGATGGCGACCACCGGCGCGCCGGTCTTGGGGTCGGTCTGGCCAAGGCTTTTGGGCAGGGCGTCGTCGAGGCCGGCGGCGAAGGGCAGGCGGGCCGCGGCGCCGAACCACGAACTCAGGCCTCCGGTCTGGCTCAGCGCCAGCAGGGCCAGCAACCACGGCCCGAACGTGCTGAAACCGAGTTTTCCGGCGGCCGTCTGCAGGGCTTCCGGCAGGCCGCCGAGACGCGATGCCAGGTCCTGCGGGATGATCATCAGCATGGCGGCGGTGCCGGCGGCGAAGGCGACGGCCAGCAGGATGGCGACCATGATCAGGCCGCGCGTCAGCGTCCTGATGCCGCCCTTGATCTCGTTGCGCAGCAGGGCCACGCCTTCCGCTCCGCCATAGGCGAAGATCATGGTCGACCACAGGATGGCGCCGTCGGCACTGGCGGGCAGGCCGTAATCGGCGTGGGCGAAATCCGTGGCCGAGCCGTTGTGCGCGCCGAAGAAGAAGCCCGCGGCGACCAGGAAGATGTAGATGGTGAGCGTGGCGGCGGCGCCGGCGATGGGTATCCATTTGCCGGCGCCCAAACCCTTGCCGTGCAGCCAGGCGATGACGGCCAGGAGGACGAGCGACAGGCAGAAGGTGCCGAACGGTTCCTTCAGCCACGCGCCGATGGCAGCTCCGCCCTCGATGCCGCCGATGATGCTGGCGGCGAGGTTGACAATGAAGATCAGCAGGCCGGCGAAGTAGGGCAGGTTGCTGGCCCAGTACAGCCAGCCGCACATGAAGCCGGCGAAGGGACCTTGTGTCTCCCGCGTCCAGGCATAGATCGCTCCCTCGCCGGGATAGCGGCCGGACAGGTCGAGCGTGGCGAAGATCAGCGGCGCCAGGAACAGAATGGCGGCGGCAACCCAGATCGGCAGCGACCTCGGCCCGATGGCGGCGCCGTTGGCCAGCCAGCGGATGGCGAGATTCATGGCCAGGGCATAGAAGACCACGCTCAGCAGTCCGGGTTTCTTGACGGCGTCCATGCGCGTTTCCTTGTTTCCCGGCGATGATGGCAGGCTTGACCGGAAGGTCAAGAGATGACGATCAAACTCGCCGGCAGCGGCGTATGGGCATCGAGAAAGGCTTGCCGGCCCTGCTCAAGCCAGCGGCGGCGGGCTTCGGAAAAGGCATCCCGGCCGGCCGACGCGGATTTCCTGCTCGCCCGGCGCAGAAAATGGCTGTTGATTCCGGCGGTGGCGCGCGCTTCGGCGATGGCGAGCAGGATGCCGGCGGGAATCGCGCCCGCCTGTTCGCCAATATCGGCGACCTGGCGGACGAGGCGGCCGTCGTCATCGTAGCAAAGCAAGGTGAACAGCCGGTCGGTCTCGACAGGAAGGGGTGTCGAATCAACAAGATACCAGTTGACGCCTTCGCGTTCCCGGGTGGCGGCGACGAAACGGCGGAGTTCGGACAGAGTCATGGCGGGGCCCCGTTGAGGTCACCGCGCCGTCACGATTCTCCGCTCGTTGCGGACGCTTGATGTCGTTGTTTATTTTCCGCGGGCCGCCGTCATGACAAGTTAAATTTCTGTCATGGCCCCGGCGTCACGCGCCGTAATAGGCGCGGCGGAAGGCTTCGGTGAAGTCCTTGTAGGCCTCGGACGCGCCGATGCGCGAAGTCGAGATCGGCGACCGCACCTGGGCCATGCTGGCGGTGGTCACGGTCCGGGTCGACTTGTGCGGCTCGAAGACCTGCGGCTCCTCGGGCAGGCCGGCATGGGCGAGGATGCGGCGGATCCAGGTCTGGGGATCGGACACCAGTTCCTCGTAAGGCACGGTCATGATGCGGTCGGGGAACATCTTCGTCCAATGCGCGTACATCTGGTCCTCGGCCTTGAAGAAGGCGGCGATGTCCTCGGCCGAATAGGTCCACGGCAGGACGCCCGGCGACGAATAGAGGCGGTAGATCGACAGGGCGCAATCCTCCGGCCGGCGGCGCAACCAGAACACTTTCGCTTTCGGCAGGCTGTGCAGCAGCAGGCCCATGAAGCTGCCGAGATTCAAGGTCTTGTCGATAGCGTAACCCTCGGTGCCGAAGCGCTCCTCCGCCATCTTGAGATAATCGCGGCCGATGTCGCCCCACGGATCGTCGCTCGTCGACCGCTCCTGATACGCCATGGCGTCCTTGAAGGTGAAGTCGCCCGTTGTCAGGTAGTCTTGAAGCTCCGCCTTGGTTTCATAGGTTGCGTCCAGATCGAAATCGATGTTGCCGGCGGGAATCATGGCAACCGGGACCAGATTGAGTTCCCGTCCGTCGCTGACTTGACTGTGGCTGGTCAGAATCTGCTCGACCAGGGTCGTGCCCGAACGCGGGAAACCGGTAACGAACATGACCTGGTTGCTAGCCGCGCCTGACGGCTTCAATCTTGCCATGTTTTCAGGAGAATAACCGGCAATCAGATGGGAGACAAAGGCGTTCCATGCCTTGCCGTCGGGAACCTGCGAGCCGCTTCGCATGAAGGCAGCGCCGCGCGAGTACGCCGCGACGGCTTTTTCCATGTCACGGATATCGTCATAAGCCTTGCCCATGGCATAATATAGCTGGGCCTGAACCGGCCCGGGCGCGCGTGGAATGCGTTTGAGCACGGCTTCCATACGTTCGATATCGGGATCGCCGGCCTTGAATTTTTTGGCGACGGACAGGGCCAGCCACTGCACGGGTGCAGGCGAGATGTCCAGCGCCTCGTAAAGCAGAGATTCCGCCAGGGCGAAATCGCCGGCCTGGGTGGCGCTGGTGCCGCGAAAATGCAGGATGGCCGGGTGTTTCTGGTCGGCCGGCGACAGTCCATCCAGTTGCCTCAGGGCGTCGCCAAGGCGGTTACTGCGCGACAAGGTGATGGCATAAAAGAAAGCATGATCCATATCGGCCGGCGCCGTCGCTGCGTAACGCCGAGCGGCCTCCACCGCCAGGCTTTGCTCGCCTAGCTGGGCCGCGTATTGAGAAAGTTCCTTCCAGAATTCACCTGTAGGCGGCCCGGCTTCGAGGTCTTCGCGTATAACCGCAACGGCGCCTCGACGATCGAGCCGTTTGCGCGCTTCGATGATCAGGGGGATACGCGGAAAGGAGGTCATGAGCGTCTCTTAATGTACATCGGACGCGCTTATGCCGCCGGTGCGGAAAGTGTTCAATAAAAAAAGCGGCGGAAGGTTACCCTTCCGCCGCCAAACCTGGGACCGGGGCCCGAAGGCCGCGATCTTAGTAGCTGAGGTCGAAACCGACGCGCACGTAGCGCGGGGTGTTGTAGACCGTAGGAATGCCGTACAGCGGGTTCTTGGTGCCGCAGTAGGTATGGTCGGGACCGCAGGTCACGCCATTGGCGTTGGAGTGGCCCGTAACGTACGAACTGTCGATCGCGTTGTTCTGCGACAGGACTTCTTCATCGTTGAAGAGGTTGAAGATGTCCGCGCGCAGAACCAGCTTGCCACCCAGCGACCAGCTGTCCGGCACGGTGTAACGCAGCGACAGGTCGAGTGTCTTGGTCCAATCCGACTTGCCGCCGGCACCCATCGGCGAGTTGACGTAGGCATAGGTCGGCGTACCCGTTGCCTTGCCATTGCTGGTGCCGAGCTGCTGGCTCAGATCCAGGCAGTAGTGGCTGACGTGGCCGTACTGGTACGACGGATCGCCCGAACCACCGCCCGGGTAACGGCCTAGGCAGGAGTAGTAGTACGGCGAAATGATCTGCACGTTGGCGCCGATCATGAAGTTCGGAGTGATGGCGTAGGAGCCCCACACCTTGAATTCCTGATCGCGATTGTTCGGCAGAGTGCCGTACGAGTTGTCCGACAGGTGGAGGTAGTCGTACAGCTCGGTCGAACCGGCGTCGGTCTGGCCGGTGCCGCTGCCGAGGCTGAGCACGGTGCCTTCATAATTGCCGGTCGACTTGGAGTAGGTGTACGAACCCTGGATGCCCCACTTGCCGTCGAAGGCGCGCTTGAAGTCGAAGGTCACGCCCCAGTAGTTGCGGCTCGGCTTCGGGAAACCCAGGCCGGTGAGGTGGACCTGCTTCGTCGTGCCGTCCGGCAGGGTCGAGAAGGTGTTGATCGTCACCTCATCACCGACGTTCCACACGTGATATTCGTTCGCATAATTGCAGCTCATACCATGCGCGGCGCAGTAGGCGTTGATCTGCGGCGCGAAGTCGGTGTCCTCCGAAACGCGGTCGAGGTTGCGCTTCACGTAGGTCAGATCGAACGACCACATGTCGTTCATCTTGTAGTACGCGCCGAGGTCGATTTCGCTTTCGCGCGTCGCCTTCAGGCCGACAGCGGCCTTCTTGGCGGCGGGCTCTTGCGTGCCGTTGCCGAAGACGGCGCAGTTGTCGGTGCCGCCGGTGCCGATGTTGCCGGGCGCGCCCGCCGGATAGGTCGGGCAGATGTCGCGGCCGCCGGACGGATCGCCATAGATCGGGAGACCGTTTGCATCGCGGTCGAAGTGACCATCTGCGTTCGGGGAGTAGAAATACTCAGCGAAGTAGAAGTCCTTGCCACGGAAACCGAGGTTCATCGCGGGCGGAATATAGGTCTGGCCGTAATAGGCCGTGAACCGCCACTTCGAATCTTCCGACGGCTTCCAGCTCAGGCCGACACGCGGGGCCGAGTTCCCGGTCAGGTTCAGGAAGCGCTCGCCCGACAGGTTGTTGGCCTGGAAGTCGTCGTTACGCCAGCCGAGCTGTACGTTGAGCGTCGGCGTGATGTCCCACGAATCCTGGATGTAGTAGGCCGTGTCCTTCGAGGAGACGTGACCGCCCAGGTTTTCGTAGATGATGTAGCCGTAGTAATAATCCGGCAAGGCCAGGTAGCGGATCGGCTGAGCGCCCGGAAGCTTCAGCGTCTTGTCCATGCTCAGGTCTTCCTGGTCGAAGCCGAAGCGGACGTGGTGCTTGCCCAGGCCTTCGAAACGCAGGTCGGCGTCGGCGCGGCTGAACTTGCGTTCCCAGTCGTCGCGCGAGGTCGCGGCGCTGTAGATCTGGTTCGTCGAGGTGCGAAGGAAGAAGCCCCCATGATACTCGGCGGCATAGTAGTCGTTGGGGTTGTCAGAAATGAAGTCATTCTTGTACTTCGAGTCGCCGTATTCCGCCGAAACCGTCAGCCAGTTGGTCAGGGTGCCGGTGTACTTGGCCACCCACGACGGACCGCCGGTCGTCGCCTTGGCGCCGAAGCCCTTCGAATAGTCGATGACCGCGTCGGAACCATCCGAGCTACAGTTCGTCGGCGCGAGACGGTGCGTGGTGGGGCTGATGGTGTGGTGGTTCGCGCAGTCGTAGCTGTAACGCGTTTCGCTCGTCGTCGCTTCGGTATTGAAGTAGGTCAGTTCCAGGTGTTGGCCCGGCGTGATATACCAGTCGGCCTTCAGGCCATAGAACGGGTCCGTGGTCTTGTCGCGCTCGAGATAACCGGAACTGTGGCTCGAGAACTGGCTCTCGGTGTCCTGCGGCTGGACAAGGCCGTAAAGGAACAGCTTGTCCTTGATCAGGGCGCCGCCGGCTTCAACAGCGATCGAACTGGCGTCGCTCTTGCGGAACTTGATGGGGTTCGTGGTATTAGACGGCGCGAACTGCGTGGCGCGCAGGCTGTCCGGCGCGAAGTTGCCGTGAACGGCGAACATGAAGTCGTTGGTGCCCGACTTGGTGGTGGCGTTGATAACGCCGCCGGTGGCGCGGCCGAATTCAGCCGGGGTGCCCGAGGTCTGGACGTCGATCGTCTTGTAGAAGTCGAACGGCACGGTCGCGTCGCCGACGTAGGTGTCGGGGTTCGTGATGTTCAGGCCGTTGATGTAGTAGGCGTTTTCAGCGGCCGAACCGCCGCCGATCGAGGGCTCGCCGAACGCGGTCGAGTTGACGACGGTCGGGGCCAGCAGGGTGACGGCTTCGACCGAACGGCCGATGGCCTGTTGCGAGACGAGCGTGGTGACGTCGACCGACAGGCCGGTCGTGGTCTTGTTGAAGTCCTGACGGACGCGCTTGCCCTTGACAACGACGGTCGTGGTGGCGCCGGTCGTCTGCAGGGCGTAGGTGTAGGTCACTTCCTGCGACACGACGACGGTGGCGGTGCCCGTGTAGGTGTCGAAGCCGTTGGCCGAAACCGAGATGTCGTAGTCACCCGGGACCAGGCCGTTCGCCGTGGCGACGCCGGTGGCGCTGGTGGTCAGGGTCTTGGAGATGCCCTGGGCCTGCGACGTCAGGGTGACGGTGGCGCCCGGGACGGCGGCGCCGTTGGAGTCCTTAACCGAGATCGACACGGCGCCCGAGGTGTAGTCCTGGGCTTCGGCGGTGGCGGGGGCCAGGGCGGCGGTCATGACCGCGACACCGGCCATGGTCGACAATACTGCACCGCAGATTGTCGTCGTGGCCATCAGGCCAGATCGCAAAGATATCTTTTTCACTCTTGTTTCTCCGGGTTACATTATGGGTGTAGGCGCACCCACCGCATGCTCAGCATTGTCTGCCGGTAAACCAAGTTAAATCGCCGTGTCTCGAATCCGTCAATTCCTTGACAAATTTGCGTCAATATCGCTTGCAACATGTTCTAATAAAGTCACAAATACAACTTTCAACCGTACTAACAAAAAACGGTTCCACAGAAATTTATGAAAACTGCGGCCCATTTGGCTGCCGGGCAGTCTATCTGATTGGAATTGCAGAAAAAAACGCTGCTGCGGATAATTTCAGCGATAAAAATGCCAAAGTTGGAAAAAATCTGCCCTGTGGCGGGCTTGCACCGGGCACAAATTTGCGGGGAGGTGGTCCCGAACCCTCGGGACACGCGGGGACCGTGGCGCGCCGCGGCGGCCGGTGCGTAAAACCGGTCGAATCGTTTCATGAAAGGCTTTTTTGGCGAAAGACAGTGCCTGTTTATTGACGATATACAGTGTTCGGAGAATAATTCGCCGTCAAGCCGAAATAGCCGGACCTGTATTCGCATGTAAAGGCGCGTGGCGCCTGGGCGAGCGCACCAGGCGGCCGCAATAGGCGTAAAGCGCCGCCGCCACGACGAAACGGTTCGACCAGCGCACCTCCGACGCGGCTCCGGCCGTGGTGGCGCTCAGGTGCTCGCGCAAGGCGCACAAACGGTCGTCGACGTCGCGGCTGATGCTGACCGCCCCCCGGCGATCGGCGGAAAAGACGAAGCCGTCGCCGATTTCCCGCCACAGGACGTCGCCCGTGTAGGCCGCGCAGACGTCGAAAGCCGGTTCCAGCAGGCAGCTCAGGGTCGCGCTGGCGCGCCGGCGGACAATATGCTCGGCCAAGCCCTCCCGCGTGACATGGACCCAGTTGGGATCGTCAGGCAGGTTGATATTGTAGGGAAAGAAGCGTTCGCCAATACGCTTGCTGTTGCCGACCATGGTTTCCCTCGTTCAGTCGTCTTCGTCGGCGCCCCGCCTGGCCGGGGGCGCGCTGAAATCGAAAACGCCGGCGTCCAGCCCGGTCACAAACCGCGCCGCGCAGGCCGCCATGAAGCCGTCATCGATGCCGAGATCGTCGTAAGGCGTCAATGTGACCGCACCGTGGCCGACCGGTTTGTGGCTGACGCTTTCGCGGACGGTATAGGACCATCGCGCCGAAACGACGCCGGCGTGATGCGCGGCCTTGGCGCCGATGACCGGGTTGAAGGCGAATTCGCGCAGGATGGCGAGGAAGGCGCCGATCTCATTGTCATTGACGTGGGTCAGGGTCATGCTGTGGCCGAGACGCGTGCCCTGGGGAATATATTCATAGCCAGGCAGCGGGCGCAGCACCGAACTGGTCGCATAGGCCCGGGCGGCGTGCTCGGCGATGTCCGTTTCGGCGGCTGTGATACGCGCCTGGAGCGCGGCACGGTCGGCATCGCCGAGGCCTTTGGCGCGCAGTTGCTCGCGCAGCCGTCGGGCGGCCTGGTCCTTCTTGCTGCGCCGGGAATTGTTCCACGCCATATCGACCCAGGCCGCCTGCTCCTCGGCGGTCAGCATGTCGATGGCTCCGCCGGCGCGGCCGATGTCGTCGGTGCGCACGCCGGTGACATAGTCTTCCGAGATCGGCTCAAGCGGCACGGCATGGCCGACCGACAGCCGCCCCTGCATCCATGGCGCGCCGGCGCCGAACAGGCCGATCAGCGGGTTTCTGGCGCGGAGAGAAACGGCGGCGGCGAAGTCGGACTTGCTCTCCTGCTCGCCGCCCTTGACCCCGCCGATGGCGAGATAATAGTAGTCGTGCAGCTTCATGCCCTGCGGGAACGCCCGCCGCAACAGGGCGACGCCGCAGCGGCGCAGCTTGCCGCGGATACCCGAACCCGGCATGTACGGCACGGTGAAGCGCTGGTCGCCGTAGGTCACGGTCATCTTGGGCAGGGGCAGGGGGGCGTCGGAATCGCGCGGCCGGTTCTTCAGCGGCGGCGTGGTCGTGGTCAGGGGGCTTTCGGCGGTCATCTGGCCGGTCAGGTGGATGACGTAGGTGGTCTCGCTGCGATCGGCCATCGTGGTTCCTAAAGCGCAATCCGATAAAGTGGAACCACTTTATCGGATAGATTGCGCGACCAAACAAAAACTTAGAGCAGGCTGCGTTTTGATTCCGTCAAAACGCAGCCTGCTCTAAAAGAGCGTCAGCAGGCCGTAGCCATAGGCGCCGCGCGGCCCTATGCCATGTTCCAGCGCGTCGAGGAAGCGCGCATGGTCGGTGACTCTTAGTTGTCCGCTGAATTCGCATTCGTCGATGCTGAGACTGCCCTTTTCCGGCACGCGGCGGATGCGGCGGTCGCACGCAATGTCGCCGGCAAGCGCGAAACCGCATTCGCCAGCCTTGCGCTGAAGCCAGAGGACGTGGTTGCGGTTGCCGTCCTCCGCCGGCAGGAACTGCAGCTTCTGGGTGGCGCGGTTGCGGCACTGGGGCGCGGCGGTCAGGTGGAACTCGTAGTCGTCGCGGCCGGGGCCGTAGGTCACGGGACGAGCCTGGGCGGGGTAGGCCGCACCAAAACGGCGGGCGCGCACGATGGCGGCCTCGCCGGCCATGCGCATGCCCTTGAACAGGAAATCGCGCCGTCCGCCCTCGGGCAGGAAGGCTCCGTAGATGGCGGTGTGGAAAGCCTGCGGCTGGCGCAGGGTGCCGTCGGGCAGGGCCACCATCACTTCATAGAGGCCGCTCATGCCGCCACCTTGCCGTCACGCGCCCGCAGGGCGGCGATCATGCGGATGGCGTCAAATTCGGCCGTATTGACCTCGGGGAACTCGCCGCACAGGTCGAAGATGTCGGCGCAGGTTTCCCGGATATTCGCCATCCGTTCGTCAACATAGCGCGCCGCCTGGGTCTGGCGCAGGCGCAGATCGAGCAGGCGCTTGGCGTCGAACAGGATAGCGGGCTCGACGCTGGAGAAGGTCGCCAGGCCGCGCCGGATGAGCGCCAGGTTATAGACCTGCGGTTTGGGGCCGCATTCGAACAGCATGTCCGAAGACGACAGGCGCAGGGTGTCGGCATAGTCCGTGCTCTTGTCGAAGACGATGACCATGTACGGTTCCTGGGGCGGGTCGGTCATGATGTCGGCGCGCCAGCTGGCGTTGGTACGCCAGCCGGGCGGCCGGAATTCAATCGTGACGGGCAGGGGGCGCGATGGTTTGATGTCGGCCTTGAGAATGGTCTTCGACGCCGAAATCATCGCCATGTGCAGGCCATCGCCCATTGCCCCCAGCCGGATTTCACCATCTTTGGAAGCAATCGGCTGGCGTTTGGTCAGCGCGTAGTGCGTCTTGCCGTAAGGATCGTAGTCGCCGTCATGAAGGTAGTGGGCGAGGTGATCATAGGCGAACTTGACGGCGGCGGAGCCAGGCATGCGGAAACCGGTTAGAGCTTGTATTCATTGACACTATCATGGGGGGTAAATATAGCAAGACAAGGCAGCGTAACGACATGAGGACCGTGTGGCGGGTCATTTTCTCATCCGGCTGGAACTGAAGACTCCCGTCGTCCTGTCGTACCATACGACACTCGACGCGTTGCTGGCCGGGCTGAAATTCCAGGAAACCGGAAATCTCGACCTTACCCTGGCCGACCTGCCGCTGCGCCGCCAGATGGGGCTGTGGTGCGGGTCATCGGTCTTCCTTCAGGCGCCGGTGCTGGCCGATGAGCTGGTGCTGGGGTCGGCGGTGCGGCCGCAAACACTCGATCCCTTCCTAATAAAGACCAAGAAGAACGGCCGCTACGGGATGGTAGATCCGAGCGGCGGCGACTTCCGCAACCGCCAGTCCTTCGTCCGCGCCTATGCCAGCCCGGCGGCCTATTTCATGGGTGAGGGCGACCTTGCCGAAGTTCGCCGGTTGATGTCGGTCATGACCGGCCTGGGCAAGCGCCGGGCCTCAGGCTACGGCCAGGTCGACCTGCAGCGGTCGGAGTTCATCGATCTCGACTATCCGCGCCAGCAGGGGGCGCTGATGCTGTCCGACGGGACACCGTCACGGCCGATCCCGGTGACCACCTGGGAAAGCCTCAACAGCCTGGCGCCGGTGTGGCGGGCGGCGGTGCGTTACGAACCACCCTATCATCTGGGTGAACCGGTCGAATGCGTGCTCCCGACACACCAGTCCATCGAGGCCGATCGCGTCAACTCGCTGTTGATGTAGCCATGGCCGCGCCGTCCTGTCCCGGCCTGGTGGAAGAGGCGTTCGCGGCGGATGGAGCGCTGGCGCGGGCCATGGCGCAGGCCGGGCGAGCCTGTCATTTTAACCCCGCCCAGGCCGAATACGCCCGCCGCGTGGCGCTGACCTTTGCCAGCGGACGCGGCGGGCACGGCGCCACGGTTAGTCTGCTCGAAGGCGAGTGCGGTCTCGGCAAGACGCTGGGCTACATGGTGCCTATGGCGCTGTACTGCGCTCTGAATGGCCGGCGTGGCCTTGTCAGCCTGCCGCCGGCGGCGGTGACCGACCCGCACTATGCCGCCGAACTGGACACGGCGATTGCGGTGGCGCATGCGCTTACGGGCAAGCGGCTGGGCTGGGCGCGGCGCTTTTCCGCTGGCGGCTTCCTGTCGCCCGGCCTGGTGGAGACCTTTCGCGCCGCCTTGCCGCCCCGGCGCGAGGATCTGGCCGCGGCCATGGCCTGCCTTGAGAGGGCGTGCGGCGAGAGTCGTCTTCTGGCGGATGTGCTGCGCGACCACGGGCCTCTGCCGCCCCTGATCCGGACGGAGGAGATGAGCGACGGCCCGCACGGCGCAGCCTATCTGGCCCATCTGGAGGCGGCGCAGGCGGCGGATATCCTGCTTGCGCCGCACAGCCTTCTGGCGGGCCAGGGCGACCTGGCAATGGAGCCGTTCGCCTGCGCGGTCGTCGACGGCGCCGACAGGCTGACGGAGGCCGGCCGGATCGACTGGACTTTGATCGGGGCCGACAGCCTGTGCCTGACCTCGGCCATGCTGAACGAAGGCGGCGATCCGGGTTTATACGACTTTCGCCGGCGCACAGGTCTTGACGCTCAGGTGCGCGAGGACCTTTCCGGCAGCCTTGCCATGCCGCGTTTTGGCGCGCTCACCTTCAACCTCAGCCATCCGGCCGCGCCGCGCCCGACAGTCACCGGCGTCCGCTTCAGCAAGGATAATTCGCGCAATCCGCTGTGGTACGACTATGTCGAAGGCGTGCTCGCCGAGGTGGCTCTCCAGGGGCAGCGGACCCTTGTCCTGACATGCAGCCACGAGGACACGGCCGAGCTGGCCAGGCGGCTGCGCGGCCAGGGCGCGGCGGTCATAAGCTACCTTGCCCCAGATCGCCGCGACGAAGTCCTTGCCGCCTTCGCCGCCGATCCGGCGGCCATGCTGATCGGCGCCAGCCTGTGGGAGGAGATTGACCTGCCGGGGATGGTCCGCCACCTCGTCGTCACCCGCCTGCCGATACCCGGCCGCGCCGCCGCACCGGCCGCGCCCGAGGGTGTTTCCGCCGGAGCGGCCGAGGCGGCGGCCCTCGACAGTTTGATGCGCGAGGCGCGCCGCCGGCTTCGTTTCGGCCTTGGGCGGGCGATCCGCTCGGCCGGCGACGACGGCCATGTGTGGATCACCGATCCGCGCTTTCCCCTTCCGGCCAGCCTGGCCGACAATCCCCGCCTGCAGTTGCCGCCCGGCGATCCGGCGCACCGGGCGTTCAGCGCCTGCATTCCCGAACGTTTCCGCGCGGGGCTTTATGCGACCTATCCCCAGGCGGCGCTAATCGATCCGGACACGCGCGCGCCATCGCCCCCGCTTGTTCGCCCGCCCAGACGCCAGGCTCGACATTGAGGCATTATTGTTTTTAAGCGCATCGTAATCCGAAACGGCGGCGCCAAAGTGCGTCCCACTTTTCGGGACGCGCTCCAGGCGTTATAGTCGGCCTCAAGGGGCACGTTTCCTGCGCATCGCCATGCGTTTGAAAAGGGAACGGTTTTCAGGTTAGCCCCTTCATGGCGCATCCTCATGCGTAGCCAGGGCCTCCGGAAACGGAGGCCCTTCGGCTTTTTTTCACCGTGCGATGAACGCCCGCCACGGCCTGCGGGATTTACCTGCCGGCTGCGACTTCAACCCGGTTCAGATCCCTCATGCGGAGGACGGCAATGAAAACGAGTCAAGGCGTGGCCCTGGTGGCCGCGGGCGTCACCCTTCTTACCCTGGCGGCTTGCGGCGGCGGTTATGGAGGCGGTGGCGGCGGAGGCATGGGCGGCGGTTATGGCGGCACGTCCTCTTCGTCTTCATCCTCGTCCTCGTCCTCGTCTTCATCATCGTCCAGTTCAAGCAGCGCCACGGCCAGCGCCTATGTTTCGGCCGACCTGGTCACCGACACGGCGACCACGGCGCCGCACACCGACGCCAATCTGATCAACGGCTGGGGCCTCGCCTTCAATCCCACCGGCTTCGCCTGGGTGGCGGATAACGGGACGTCGAAATCGTCGCTTTACGACGGCAACGGCGTGCTGCAAACGCCGCTGGTCACCATTCCGGCCGGCGCCGGCGGGTTGGCGCATCCGACGGGCGTCGTCTATAATTCCAGCGCGGCCAGCTTTGTCCTCAACGGCGCCGGCGGCGGCCCGGGCGGCTATATGGGCGGCTACAGCGGCGGCCTGTCGGGCAGCAGCCTGTTCATCTTCGACACCATCGGAGGCACCATTGCCGCCTGGTCGCCCGATGTCGACCTGAACAATGCCTACACCGTCTATGACGGCAGCGCAGGCGGCTCGGTCTACACCGGCCTGGCCATTCTGAACGGCGGCACCAACCGGCTCTACGCCGCCGACTTCCATAATGGCCGCATCGATGTCTTCGACAGCAGCTTTACCAGGATCACGGCCAGCGGCGGCTTCACCGACGCCACCATCCCCGCCGGCTATGCGCCGTTCAACATCCAGGCGATCGGCGGCCAGCTCTATGTCACCTATGCCGAGGTCGACACGTCGAACGGGCGCGAGGTCAAGGGCGCGGGGCTCGGCTATGTCGACATCTTCGACTCCAACGGCGTGATGATCAAGCGCCTGATCAGCAACGGCGCGCTCAATGCGCCGTGGGGCCTGGCCATGGCGCCGGCCGGTTTCGGGCCGTTCAGCGGCGACCTGCTGGTCGGCAATTTCGGCGACGGCAGGATCAATGTCTACGACCCGTCGACCGGGGCCATGCTCGGCACGCTCAGCAAGTCCGACGGCTCGGCGATCGTGATCGACGGCCTGTGGGGCATAGCCTTCGGCAACGGCGTCAACGTCCAGCCGATGACCACACTGTTCTACGCCGCCGGGCCGTCGGACGGCACCCACGGCGCGTACGGAAAGGTAACCGCGCAATAGGTCATGCCTTGGCGGTGGCGGGATCGCAGCCTACCCCCTCACAGGGTCCCGCCTGCCGCCTGTCCCCACCCTCCCTACAGCAGCCGCGGGAGGGTGGGGATTTTTTTGCGCGGACGTGAACCGTTGGCAGGGTTGCGGGCATATACTGGGTTCAGGAGGCAGCATGCTGACCAGGCCCGACGACGCCCAACGGCGCCCCGCACCGTCGCCCCAGGACGATGTGCGGCTGGTGGCGCGCGTCGCGGCCGGCGACCTGCGCGCCTTTGAAACGCTGTACAAGGCCTATCACAGCCGCCTGTCGCACTTCCTGGCCCGGATGGTGCGCCGCCCGCCGGTGGTCGAGGAAGTGGTCAACGACACCATGATGGTGGTGTGGAACCGGGCCGATACCTATAACGGCATGAGCAAGGTCTCGACCTGGATCTTCGCCATCGCCTACCGCCGGGCGCTGAAGGCCCTCCGGCGGGCGGACGAGCCGATGGAGGACCTCTATGCCGACCGGCGCGAAAGCCACGAGCCCGGCCCAGAGCAACTGACCGGCCGCAACCAGGCGCGCGACCGGCTCGGGCTGGCCATGGACCACCTGAGCCACGATCACCGCGCGGTGGTGCACCTGGCCTATTTCCAGGAACTCGGCTACCGCGAGATCGCCGAGATCATGGACTGCCCCGTCGACACGGTGAAGACGCGGATGTATCATGCCCGCCGCAACCTGCGCGGTGTCCTGGCGGGCGAATTTTCGGACTGGTTGTAAACATGAGTGGACGCATCATTGCCCTGCACGGTGACCTGCACGAGACGGCCAGCGCCCTCTTGCCATGGTATGTCACCGGCACGCTCGACGACGAGGAGCGCGCCCGCGTCGAGACCCATCTTAAGACCTGCGCCCAGTGCCAGGCCGACCTCGCCGCCGAACGCCGCCGGCCCGGCCAGGCGTCGCACACGGACGACGACACCGGCACGGCGGAGGACGGCTGGGCTGCCCTCCGGCCGCGCCTCGGCGCGCGCCCCGGCCTGACGCGCCGCC
>CAYYTA010000015.1:0-98708 GCA_964474575.1 uncultured Caulobacteraceae bacterium
CCTTGAACTTGGCGGCGAAGGCGAGACCGGTGCCGAGCGAGGCCTGCGCCCCGACGATGCCGTTGCCCCCATAGAAGCGGTGCTCGGTGGAGAACATGTGCATGGAGCCGCCCTTGCCCTTCGACGTGCCGCCGATGCGGCCGGTCAACTCGGCCATCACGGCCTTGGGGTCCATGCCGGCGGCCAGCATATGGCCGTGGTCGCGGTAACCGGTGATAACCTGGTCGCCCTTAAGGGCGGCGGCGTACATGCCGACGGCGACGGCTTCCTGGCCGATATAGAGGTGGCAGAAGCCACCGATCAGACCCATGCCGTAGAGCTGGCCCGCCCGCTCTTCAAAGCGGCGGATAAGAATCATTTCGCGGTAGTATTTGAGAAGCTCGTCTTTATCGACGTTGCGACGCCCAGAGTCACTGATCTTGATCTTGGGGTCGTTCGGTTTCGTCGCGGCTTTCGCCATGCCCACCTCCACACAAAATAAGGTCCAGGCCGCGTCCGCGACGCAGCCAAAACAAAGGCGCCTTCCCTTTATGAGAAGCGTGCCTTCGCGTAAAGCGCTAAAACAGGGTCAGGACGCCACCTTGCCGGGCGCCGGTTGCCGGATGATATAGGCGCCGGGCTCGGACAGGCCGAGCAGCAGGCGCGCGCGCTCCTGAAGCAGGTCTTTCGACAGATTGTCGGTCCGCAAGTATCGGGCGCGGGCTTCAAGATCAGCGCGCTGGACCTTCAGTGCTGCGAGCTGTTCGGTCTTGGCCTTCATCTGCTGGTCTCGGGCTTCCTGCGAGAAGAAGCCCTTATCGCCGGTCAGATACTGGACGCAGACATAGCCCAGTACCAGAAGTATAAGTATAGTCGTGATATACGGCCGTAGTCTGAACAACACGTCTTGCGCCCTTCTGGACCGGGATGGCGGGAACAGAAGCCAGTTTTCGGACGGCGCGGTTAACAAACGGTTACGGATAATGTCGGTTGCGGCGCAAGAATTTATCGCCGTCTTTGCCGCGTTTTTGTCTCTTGCGTCAAAAATCCGGGTGCGGTTGTGTATGGCAGCAACGCGAATTACGATAATTGAAATAATTATTCAGGGAGACTCATGATGGCGCACAGAATGGCCTCTGCACTGGTTGTCGGCGCATTCCTCGCGGTTATCACCGCGCATGCCGCGGCACAAACAATCTGCAATGTCAGCGCCTACGGCGCCAGGGGCGACGGCGCCACCAGGGACACTGCCGCCATCCAGTCGGCTATCGATTCATGCGCCAGAACCGGCGGCACGGTCTTTTTCGGGCCTGGCCGCTATGTCAGCGGTACGATTTTCCTGAAGAGCCATATCACCTTGAAACTGGACCAGGGCGCGGTGCTGGCGGGCAGCCATGACGTGGCGGATTACCTGCCCTCGCCTTCCATCGGCCTGGCGCGCGACTACGGCACCAATATCGCCGGCGAAGGCATGCTGACCGGCCTGATCGTGGCCATGGACGTCTCGGACGTCGCCATCGAAGGTCCGGGCATCATCGATGGCGAAAACGACGCCTTCATGTCGGATACCATCCACGCGCCGCTCGATTACGACCCCAGCGTGGTTCGAAACCCCCAGGCCTTCGCTGCAGCCATGCACGATAAGGACTTCGGGCCGATGGAGACCGTGCCCACCGGGCGGCCAGGCGTGCTGATCCTGTTCCTGCGGGCGCGGGACGTGACGCTGCATGGATTCAAGCTCCGGGATTCGCCCAACTGGACCCTGGTGTTCCAGGACGCGGACAGAGTGACGATCAGCGACTTTTCGATCATCAACAATCCGCTGATGCCCAATAATGACGGCATCGATTGCATGAAATGCCACGACACGCATATCAGCAACGGCACGATCCGCACCGGGGATGACGATGTGGTGCTGGTCAACAGCGACGACGTGACGGTCGAGGGGCTATCGATGTATTCGCGTTCCGCGGCGGTGCGGCTGGAAAGCACGCATCGCGCGGTGCTGAACAATCTGACGATCGACAGCAACCGCGGCCTGGCCATCTTCGCCAGCCGCCAGATCGCGCGCGGCACAGACGGTGTGCTGTTCTCCAACATCGTCATGCATTCGCGACTGATGCCCGGCCAATGGTGGGGCAAGGCCGAGCCGATCTATATCTCGGTGCAGCCGTGCGACGGACCGTGCGGGGAACCGGTGAAGAACGTCACCTTCAGCAATATCGAAGCCGATGCCGAGGCAGGCGTGATGATTTCCGGGGTGCCGGGCCGGCCGGTGGAGGGGTTGGAGCTGCGCGATGTGCATTTGCGGATGCTGGCGCCGGCGCCGGAGATCGCCAATGCGCTGGGGGGCAATTTTGACAGCCGCTGGACAGCGGAGGCGCCGCGCGACGGCGTGATCAAGCAAGACATTCCGGCGATTTACTGCCGGAATGCGGAAGGTACGACGCTGCGCGATATCGAGGTCAATTGGGCCAAGGACATGCCGTCCTATGCGACTTCGGCGGTGGCGTGCGAAAATTTCGACGGATTGACGATCGACGGCCTGACCGAGACCGGCGATGCGCCGAAGGGGTCTGCATCGTTGCAGGTGAGCAATGGCAAGGGACTGGTGACGGACAGGTTGCGGCTGGCGCGGCCAGTGACGAGGAAGCGCCGTTAATGTTATGGGGTTTGGGAGTGAGAAGCGAAGGTTTGCCGCACGGCAAACCTTATGAAATCGAGACTGAATGTCTCGATTTCCGCGCCGAACGCCCGAAGCCATGCGGCGGGAGGCCCCAAGCCTCCAAACCTTAGCAGCGGATCACCGACACGCCGGCATAGACCGCTTCGTCGTCAAGCTGTGATTCGATGCGCAGCAGCTGATTGTACTTCGCCACCCGGTCCGAGCGGGCCAGCGAGCCGGTCTTGATCTGGCCGCAGTTCATGGCGACGGCGAGGTCGGCGATCGTCGAATCCTCGGTCTCGCCCGAGCGGTGGGACATCACGCTGGTGTAGCCGGCGCGGTGGGCCATGTCGACGGCGTCCATGGTTTCCGACAGCGTGCCGATCTGGTTGACCTTGACCAGCAGCGAGTTGGCCATGCCTTCGACGATGCCGGTTTCCAGGCGGTCGGGGTTGGTGACGAAGAGGTCGTCGCCGACCAGCTGGATACGGTCGCCGAGGCGCTCGGTCAGTTCCTTCCAGCCTTCGTAGTCGTCCTCGGCCATGCCGTCCTCGATCGAGCAGATCGGGAATGTGTTGGCCAGGTTTTCGAGGTAATCGGCCATCTGGCCGGCGTCGAGCACCTTCTTCTCGCCGATCATGTTGTATTTGCCGTCCTTGAAGAACTCGGTCGAGGCCACGTCCATGGCCAGCCAGAAGTCCGAACCGGCCTTGTAGCCGGCGCTTTCGCCCGCCTTCATGATGAAGGCCAGGGCTTCTTCCGCGCTGGCGAGGTTGGGCGCGAAGCCGCCTTCGTCGCCGACATTGGTGTTGTGGCCGGCGGCCTTGAGGCCCTTCTTCAGGCTATGGAAGATTTCCGCGCCCATGCGCAGGGCTTCGGAGAACGATTCGGCACCCGCCGGCACGATCATGAATTCCTGGATGTCGATGGGGTTGTCGGCATGGGCGCCGCCGTTGATGATGTTCATCAGCGGCACCGGCAGGACGCGCGCTCCCAGGCCGCCGACATACTTGTAAAGCGGCAGGCTCGCCGAAATGGCGGCGGCGCGGGCGGTAGCCAGCGATACGCCCAAGATGGCGTTGGCGCCGAGGCGGCCCTTGTTCGGCGTGCCGTCGAGATTGATCAGGGTCTGGTCAAGGCGGCGCTGGTCCAGCGCCTCGAAGCCCGAAATGGCCTCAAAGATCTCGCCATTGACCGCGTCGACGGCGCCGCGCACGCCCTTGCCGCCATAGCGCTTGGGATCGGCATCGCGGCGTTCCACCGCTTCGTGCGCGCCGGTCGAGGCGCCGGACGGCACGGCGGCGCGGCCGAAGCTGCCATCATCGAGGGTGACGTCGACCTCGACGGTCGGGTTGCCTCGGGAGTCGAGGATTTCGCGGGCGGCGATGTCGATGATTTCGGGCATGGAGCGGTCCTTGTCTTGCGCGTCTGGGGAGAAAACAGGCGCGCTTTAGCAAGGACCGGCAGCGGGAGCAAGCACAACGAAGGGATTGAGCCGCCGCCGGTTTTGGGGCACATATGGAGCAGGGGATGTATAAAAGAGGGGAAAAATCATGTTGAGGAAGAGCATCACCAGCGGGCTTGCCATCATGGCAGCTCTGGCGGCCGCGCCGGCCATTGCGCAGAAC
Source organism: uncultured Caulobacteraceae bacterium (assembly GCA_964474575.1). Classification (GTDB taxonomy): domain Bacteria; phylum Pseudomonadota; class Alphaproteobacteria; order Caulobacterales; family Caulobacteraceae; genus Asticcacaulis. The sequence goes on from CAYYTA010000015.1 coordinate 4,273, forward strand.
CAGACGACATCCGATACCGGCACGACCCAGGTCGTCATCTATGGCCAGGCGCGCGCCAAGCCGTCCACGCCGACACCGCCGCCGCTGGAGCTTTATGCCAAACCGGCCAAGTACGAACACGTGGCCCTGTCGGCCGACGGCGATGTCTTTGCCTTCGTCACCACAGTCGATGACACACATATCCTGGCGACCTACCGCTTCTCCGACCAGAGCAAGCGCGCCGTCAAGCTGACCTCCGGCAAGATCGCCGCCATCAGCTTCGCCGACGACGACCACATCCTGGTGACGACATCGCGGACGGGGCCGCGAGGCACCTGCGGTTCGGCTGGAGACAGCACGGCGTCCGATCGCGCCTTGTCTACGACCTATGTCCGCGCACCGACGCAGCAGATGGGTGCCTCCGTCCTGCATTCGATGGCCGACCCCAGCGGCGCGACTGAAGCCAATATTACCGCCGCCCTGCTCGACTCGCTGAAAATTCCCGACTGCACCTTCTATGGTACGCGCTCGCAGGATTCGGTGACCTCGGTCGACATGAACGCCCAGACCGGCGTCAGCCTTGGCGAGCACATGAGCGAGAACGCCAACCTGCCGCTGGGAACGCCGCAGATGGCGACGATCGACGGCAAGGCCCTTCTGGCCGGGCCGTTTCTTGAGCTGCGCGCGCAAACCGTCAACCGCCAGCCGACCGAACGCGTGTACCTGTGGGCCGTTGACCCGGCGACGGGCATCGGCCGGATGATCGACGACCACGGCGGTGATCTCGACCGCGAAGCCCGCTATGTCGACGACTGGGTGGTGACGCCGCAGGGCGAGCCGGTGGCGCGGGCGACCTACGACCTGACCACAACCGTCTTCGACATCGAGATGAAAAAAGGTGGCAAGTGGAACCCGATCCTGACGCGCAGGATCGAAAGCCGGGACCATACCTTCGCGCCGATGCTGGCGGGGCTCGGCGCGGACGGGGCGTCGGTCGTTCTCATCGACGCCGCGCCGGGAACGCGTAACTATCACTATTACAGCCTGTCCGCCGATGGCGCCTTGAGCGGGCCGCTCGAGCCCGACGACGCCACCTCCGACCGGCCGATGTTCGATCCGGCGACCGGGCGGCTGCAAGGCTTTGCGCGCCTGGGGGCGGCCGACGCCTATGCGTTGTCCGATCCGGCGTTGCAGTCGCTTTACCAGCGGGCGCTCGATGCGGTCGACGGTGAAACGGTCCACATCGCCGCCACGGCCGCCGATCCGCACGTCATGGCCATCTACGCCCACGGCGGCGAGGACCCCGGCGCCTATTACCGCGTCGATTTCACGACCGGCAAGAGCGAGGCCATCGGCGAGGACTATGCCGACGTGCCTTCCGACTGGGTCGCCTACCAGTCCTGGTTCGACTACAAGGCGGCGGATGGGCTCGACATCCAGGGCCTGCTGACGCTTCCGCCAGCGGCGAAGGGCCAGAACCTGCCGCTCATCGTCCTGCCGCATGACGGCCCGCGCGGCCATGACAGCGACGGCTTCAACTGGCTGGCCCAGGCACTGGCGTCGCGCGGCTACCTGGTGTTTCAGCCCAATTATCGCGGCTCGGACGGCTATGGGCCCGACTTCGCCGCCGCCGGCAAGGGCGAGCTCGGCCGCAAGATGCAGTCGGACATCAGCGATGGCGTCCGCGCCCTGGTCGCCCAGCGCATCGCCGACGCATCCCGCGTCTGCATCATGGGCATCGGCTATGGCGGTTATGCCGCCCTGACCGCGGCCACCGATCCGTCGGCCTGGCGCTGCGCCGTCTCGATCAACGGCATCACCGACCTCGATACCTATGACGCAGCGCTGCACAACCAGCTGGTCTTTCCCGAACAGGACCTGATCACCAGCCTCAGCCCGGATCCGCAGTGGCCGCGCGCCGTGGAGGCCAATCCGGGATCGCCGAGTGTCTTCGAAGCCTATGTCGGAGGTGGCGACCGCAAGGCGCTGTCGCCGGTAGCGCACGCCGGCGCCATGTCCGTGCCCGTCCTGCTGATCCACGACAGCGGCGACAGCGTCGTGCCGTTTTCGCAGAGCCAGGCCATGCATGAGGCCTTGATCGATGCCCACCGGGGCGCCGACCTGGTCAGCGTGCCGGGCAACGACCACGGCCTCGACACCGAGGCGGCGCGCCTGACAACCCTCAACGCCGTCATGGACTTCCTGGCGAAATATAATCCGGCAGGTTAAGATATAACGGTCACGGCGCGACCTTGAAACCGTCCTTGTCGGCGACCCAGGCGACCTCGTTATCCTGGTCGGGCTTGGCCTCGCCGTCGAGCGCCACATGCGCCGTCAGGTCCTTGCCGTTGTCGGTGTAGCTGGTGCAGATCTGGTGGCCGTAAAGCGGCGTCATGCCGTCGGCGATCCTGGCCAGGATCGGGGCCGCGGCGTCGGCGGCATAGAGCGAGCCGTTGACCGACAAGGTCCCGGCCGTGATGTCCTCATGGCTGATCTGGCCGCACATGGCGCCGTTGACGACGCTGACCGGCGTCACGGTCTTGAGGATGGCGACGGGCTTGGACGAGATCAGCACCGACGAGATGTTGGACATGGTGCCGTCGCCATTGTCACGGAAGGAAACCAGCGAAGCGCAGGTCCTGGCCTTGAAATTGGGTGAATAGCACTGCGACATGCCGAATCTGGCCAGGGCCAGCGGATCGGCTGGATCGAATTTCGGCAGCGGCGCGGGTTTCGGTGGCGTTTTGGCCTTGGCCTTGTGGGCCGGCGATGCGGCGGCAGGCTTGTGCGTCGTCGGCACGGGCGCGGTCCGCAAGGGCGCGTTGGCGAGAGCGGCGGCGGCAAGAAGGGCAAGCAGCATGGGTAACTCCGCAGGATGAGCGGATTAATCGCAGCGGATCATGGCTTGTCAATGGCGGGGCGTGCTTCGCGGCGGCCATACGCCAGCACGAACATGAAAAAAACGCGGGCCAGCCGACCCGCGTTCTTCAAAAATCTTGATGGAAAAAGACCTTAATCTTCCTTCTTCGGCGTGATGACCTGGCGGCCCTTGTACATGCCGGTCTTCAGGTCGACATGGTGCGGGCGCTTCAGCTCGCCGGTGTCCTTGTCTTCGCTGAAGGCATTCGGGCCCAGGGCGTGGTGCGAGCGGCGCATGTTGCGACGCGAGGGCGAGGTTTTCCGCTTGGGTACGGCCATTGGAAGTCTCTTTTCCTGGTCAGGCCCGTAGGGTTGGCGGGCGCAAAAATGGGATCGGAACGCAAGCAGCGAACCGGAAGGCGCGCCTTATGCCTCAAGAGTGGCCGGTGATCAAGATGGAAATTTCGACAGGATGGATTATTGCAAAATGCGAAATTGATGAAGGCGCACCTTTATGGTGTATTAAGGCAATTTATATTTCTGGGTAATGCCGACCGGCGTGCTGGGGGCTTTGACCATTCTCCGGGGGATAAAACATGCACTCAACGCCGCCGATATTGCTTATTGTCAGCATCTGCGTATTTGCATTTTTGGTTTTCTTGAATTGGAAACCTAAATCTATAACAAATACAATTAACTATGGCTTTGGCCAATTTCTCTTCTGGAATATTGCAACCATCTTTTTCTTTGCCGTGTATGGGTACTATTCAACGCCTTTGTTTGAAAATAATTGCAGTGGCGGCAATTGGCTTATCAAAGGGGTATTTGTGCTCGTAGTTGATCTGATTGCGGCCCTCGTCATTATTCGCCTGATCTTTCCACGGATGATGTGGGATCAACTTCCTCAACTGCGCGCTGAAAATTCAGCCGTGCAGGGCCTCGAGCGCCTTGGGCAAATGGAAATTATCGGATTTGTCCTGTACCATTGGTATAAAGCGACAAATTGCTAATTTAAGCACACATAAACGCCTTTCGGCGTCTGCAATAGTCACGGCTCGTCAACCCCGATGATGCGGCTGCCGCTGCGCAGGGTCAGGAGCAGGCGTCGGGCCTCGTCTATTTCCTCGCCGCTGTAGGTGCGCGGTGACTTGTAACGCCGGCCGTCGTGGAGCGTCATGACGATCCAGTGCGCGGTGCGGCTGCCGCCGTCCTCGTAGTCGTAGGATTCGACTTCGAAGTCGCGGATGTCGGCGGCGCGGATGTCGATGATGCGCATCCACGAGGTCAGGCTCATCAGGCGGATGCTGAGGTGGTCGGTCTCGATGCGCCATTCCTTGAGCCGGCCGATCGACGACCACACGATGATCATGAGCGCCAAAGGCAGGGCGATGGCGCAGATGACCAGCAGCGGCAGGCTGGACGAGCGGTGCTCCTGGATGACCGGCCAGTCGTCGTAGATCGACGCGACCGTGGCCACCACCAGCAGCACGCCGATCATGGCGAACCCCGTCCGCGCCACCGGTCCCAAGCGATCCTTCAAGGTCATAACCAAGTTATAGGAGAGTCGCGGGGGCGGCACCAGCACACCTTGTGACGACGACACGCCGCCGTGGCGCGGAGGCCACAACCCGGCCGGATCAGGCGACCTCGGCCGAGGCCTCGATCTCGACCAGCCAGTCCGGATTGATGAAGCCCTTGACCTCGACGAAGGTGCAGGCCGGGCGGATGTCGCGGAAAACCTCACCGTGGGCGCGGGCGGCGTCCTTCCAGCGGCTGATGTCGGTCATGAAGATGCGGGTGCGGACGATGTCTCCGGCCTTGCCGCCGGCATCGGCCACCGCCGTGACGATGATGTCGAGGCAGGCCTTCGTCTGTTCATAGACGTCGCCCGGCGCGGCGGTCTGGCCGTCGCGGATCGGGGCGGTGCCGGAGACCTCGATGCGCGAACCGGTACGGACGGCACGCGAAAAGCCGATTTCGGGCTCGAACGGCGAACCGGAGGAGATGAGTTGGCGCATGGAATTCCTCTTTGTGTCAAGCCATTGCGGGCATGTGTTGAGATATTTCGTGAATAGGCCCCTCGCCCGATCGCCTTCGTCACTTCGCTCTCGTCCTCTCCCCGTGAACGGGGAGAGGTGAAAGATCAAAACAGCCGGCTCTTAACCTTGGCGGCGGCGATGAAGCTCTTGAACAAAGGGTGCGGCGCGAACGGGCGCGACTTCAGTTCCGGGTGGTACTGCACGCCGATGAACCACGGATGGTCCGGGCGCTCGACGATTTCCGGCAGCAGGCCGTCGGGCGACATGCCGCTGAACTTCAGGCCGCAGGCTTCGAGGCGCGGGATATAGTCACGGTTGACTTCGTAGCGGTGGCGGTGGCGTTCGGAAATCTCCGTCGAGCCATAAATTTCCGCGACTTGAGACCCGTCGTCGAGCTTGGCGGAAAAGGCGCCCAGCCGCATGGTGCCGCCGAGGTTGCCGCCCTGCTTGCGGCTTTCCAGCTCGTTGCCGTTCAGCCATTCGGTCATCAGGCCGACCACGGGTTCGCCGGTCTGGCCGAATTCGCTCGACGACGCCTCGGGCAGGCCGGCAAGGTGGCGGGCGGTTTCGAGCACTGCCATCTGCATGCCGAAGCAGATGCCAAAATAGGGCACCTCGTTTTCGCGCGCGAACCGCGCCGCCTCGATCTTGCCCAGCGCGCCGCGTTCGCCGAAGCCGCCGGGCACCAGGATGGCGTGGACGTTTTCGAGGCGGCCGATGACCTCTTCCGGCGCGCCCTCGAAGGTCTGGGATTCGACCCAGTCGATATTGACGCGGACATTATTGGCCATGCCGGCGTGGTGGATGGCCTCGATCAGCGACTTGTAGGCGTCCTTCAGCACCGTGTACTTGCCGACCACGGCGATCGAGACCTCGCCGTCGGGCTGCTGGTAGCGGTGGGTCAGGTCTTCCCAGCGGCGGAGGTCCGGTGCGCCGTCGTGGGCGATGCCGAAGACGTCGAGCACCTCGGTATCCAGGCCCTGGCGGTGATAGTCGATCGGCACGGCGTAGATGTTGTCTGAGTCCATCGCCTGGATGACGGCGGAGGCGCGGACGTTGCAGAACAGGCCGATCTTGCGCCGTTCCTCGGACGGAATCTCGTGCTCGCAGCGGCACAGCAGGATGTCGGGCTGGATGCCGATGCCGCGCAGCTCCTTGACCGAATGCTGGGTCGGCTTGGTCTTCATCTCGCCGGCCGTCTTGACGAACGGCAGGAGCGTCAGGTGGATGAAGCAGCACTGGCGGCGCGGCAGTTCCTGGCCCAGCTGGCGGATGGCCTCGAAGAACGGCAGGCCCTCGATGTCGCCGACCGTGCCGCCGATCTCGACCAGGACGAAATCGGCGTCGCCGGCGTCGGCCAGAACGAACGCCTTGATCTGGTCGGTGACATGAGGCACCACCTGAACTGTCGCGCCCAAGTAGTCGCCCCGCCTCTCCTTTTCGATGATGTTGGAGTAGATGCGGCCGGTCGTGATATTGTCGGACTTGGTGGCGTTTACGCCGGTGAAGCGCTCGTAGTGGCCGAGATCAAGGTCGGTTTCCGCGCCGTCGTCGGTGACGAAGACCTCGCCATGCTGGTAAGGCGACATCGTGCCCGGGTCAAAGTTGAGATAGGGGTCGAGCTTGCGCAGGCGTACGCGGAAGCCGCGCGCCTGAAGCAAGGCGCCGAGGGCCGCCGAGGCGAGCCCCTTGCCAAGCGAAGAGACCACCCCACCGGTGATGAAGACGTAACGAGGCATCGGAACCACTTAGAATAACCTCATGCCGAAAAGTGCCAGAAACGTTCTTTGCCACTTTTCGGATAAACATGAGGTGTCAAATAAACAAGATGGCCCGCGCGAATCGCACCGTGCCATACCTTCATAACAGACGGCTCACGGGTGCGGAACCCATGAGCCGCCAAGGATAATCTAGCGATGGACCCGCGCTTACTGCTGGGTCGTTGAACTGGAGCCGGCCGGAGCCGGAGCCGCCTGGGCGCTCGACGACGATGCCGGCGGCTTGGCCACCGAGGCCGACGAGGATGACGGTCTGGCGGTCGGCGAAGCCGGCGCGGCCGAGGACGAGGCGCTGCGGAAGACGCTGGCCCTGGGAGCGGGCGTCTTGTCGGGCGTCGCCGAGAACGGCGTGACGGGCGCGAAGGACGCCGGAGCCTGGCTGCTGGCGGCGGCCGGATGGGATGCCGGGGTTGTCGCGGCGCCGGAGGCCGGAGCCTGGCTCGCCGGCGCCGAACCGGCCAGGGGCAGGTCGCCGAGCGGCATGGCGCCGAAGCTGGCCGAACTGCTGCTGGCGCCACCCGCCGCGGCGGCGGCCGACAGGGAGGCCTGCTGCTGCGGCGTCAGGGTCAGGTTGCTGGTGTCGGCGCGGTCGACGACCGAGGACACGTGGTTCTGGATATTGCCGACGACGGTCAGGGCGATGGAGTTGGCGAAGAAGAAGAAGGCAAACCACGCCGTCGCCGTGGTCAGCAGGTTACCCGTGCCGCGCGCCGACATGAAGGACGACGGACCCCCGCCCATGCCCAGCGCGCCGCCTTCGGAACGCTGGATCAGGATCAGGCCGGCCATGGCCGCGCAGATGATGATCTGGATGATCACAAGAACAAGAAACAACATAAGTCTTCAGGGCTCTCTCGAATTTCGCGCACGGGCCTTAGCATCGTTATATGCGAATAGCCATAGGCAGGCATGTGATGTTTCACACATTTATGACGCGGTTGGGCGATTACAAGGTAGCCAAAGCATTATGGTTCCAGGCTCAACTGGCATAGCTTTTCTTTCCCCGTTTACGGCAACGTCGTTGCGAGAAAGGTGTCGGCGCCCTTGCGACGACGGAAGGGGGAAGCGGACGGTTGGGTTTCCCCCTTCCGTCATTTCGCTACGCTCAATGCCACCTTCCCCGTAAACGGGGAAGGAAAAAGGCAGATATGATTCCATCCTCGTCAGCCTGCGGCCGCCACGATGGCGAGGAAATCCTCCGCCGTCAGCGACGCCCGGCCGACCAGCGCGCCGCCGACGCCGTCCAGGCTCAGGATGTGCGCCGCATTGCCGGCATTGACCGAACCGCCATAGAGGATGTTGGGCTCCGCTCCGCCCCTGAAGCGGCGGTCGAGATAGTCGCGGATCAGGGCGTGGGCTTCTAGGATCTGGGCGTCCGAGGCCACCAGTCCGGTGCCGATGGCCCAGACGGGCTCATAGGAGACATGGAAGGCGCGTCCTTTCAATTCGTCGGGCAGGCTGTCATTGAGCTGCTTGAGCAGGATCTGGCGGGTCAGGCCGCCCTGCCGCTGGTCGAGCGTCTCGCCGATGCAGATGATCGGCTCCAGATCGGCCCGCAGCGCCGCCTGGGCCTTGCGCGCCACCAGGGCGCACGGTTCGAGATGGCCGTGGCGGCGCTCGGAGTGGCCGAGGATGACCAACGATGCCCCGGCGTCCTTGAGCATGGCGGCCGAGATGTCGCCGGTAAAGGCGCCGTGGTCGGCGTGGTGGCAGTCCTGGCCACCGAGTTCGAGCCCGCTGCCGGCAATGGCGGCGGCCAGCGTCGGCAGCAGGGTCGCCGGCGGGAACAGGGCGACGCGCGCCTTATGGCCCCCCGCCCCTTGGGCGATGGCTTCGGCCACCGGAAGCTGGGCCTTGAGCCCGTTCATCTTCCAGTTGGCCGCGATCAGATGGGAATGTGGCATTATCGTCTTTATGTTGTTTTTATCAGGCGTAACACGGCGGCGCCTTGTCCCGGGCCTTCCGCGTACGGGAAATCCTTAGCCTCAAGACCGGCCTTCCGCCAAGCAAGAAACGCTTGAAATCCGCAAATTCCCTTTGTAACAGCCTTGATCCTGCCCTAATAAGCGTCCACCTCTGCCGACATAAGGCGGGCATAAACCGCCGCTCATGCAACCGGGACCCGGAACACCTATGATCAGTATCCTGCGCGAATTCACCAAGTCATGGATCTTCCGGCTTCTGATCGCCGCCGTCATCGCCTCCTTCGCCATCTTCGGCATGCGCGACCTGTTCACGCCGGTCGGCGACGACACGGTGGTCATGGCCGGCAAGCGCAAGATCGACACCTACGAGTTCATGCAACGCTATGACAATATCAAGCAGAGCAACGCGCAGCGGGGCCGGGTCTTCACCAATGAGGACTTCGTCAATCAGGGCAACGACGTGCGCATGCTCGACGAGTTGTCGAAGCAGGAGGCTCTGGCCGCATGGTTCGACAAGCTGGGCGTAAAGCCGTCCGACAAGATGATCCTGGCCGAAATCGCCAAGATCCCCGCCTTCTTCAGCGGCGTGACCGGCAAGTTCGACAAGGACGCCTACCGCCAGCGCCTCGGCATGGCCAAGATCACCGAGGACGAATTCCAGCAGGAAAAGAGTGACGACATCGCCGCGCAGCAGTACATGCAGGCCGCAGTCGCCGGCCTGCGCGCGCCGCGCATCTATGCGACCGCCGCCGCGACCATGATGGCCCAGACGCGCGACGCCAGCTTCTTCTCGGTCACCGAACAGAACATCACCATGCCGGCGCCGCCGACCGCCGACGAGCTGGCCGCCTATTACAAGGACCAGGCCGCCAACATCGCCCAGCCTGAAATCCGCCAGGCCTCGGTCATCCAGTTCGCGCCGGCCGTCTTCGCCAAGTCGATCCCGATCAGCGACGCCGACCTGCAGGCCGCCTACAAGTTCCGCCTCGACTCGCTGAGCACACCCGAAACGCGCAGCTTCGTGCAGATCTCGGCGCCGGATGTCTCGACGGCCAATCGCATCGCCGCTCAGCTTCGCGCCGGCGGCGACCCGGCCACTGTCGCCAAGAACGCCAAGGGCACGCTGATCGACAATGCCGACAAGCCCAAGTCGGCCATCACCGACGCCAAGCTGGCCGACGCCGTCTTCGCCATGAAGACCGGCGACGTGTCGGGCCCGATCCAGGGCGACCTCGGCATCGCCGTCGTGCGCATGGGCGACATCCACATCGGCTCGACTCCGAGCTTCGACCGCGTCAAGGCGCAGCTCATGGGCGAACTGCAGCAGGAAAAGGCCGCCGACAAGGTCAACCAGATCGTCCACCAGTTCCAGGACGCCCACGACGCGGGCGAGGACTTCGCGGTGACGGCTCAGAAGCTGGGCCTTCAAATCACGGCCCTGCCGCCGATGTCGAAGGACGGCAAGGGCTTTGATTCCATGGGCTGGCCGGCCGTTGACAAAACCGGCCAGCCACTTGATTACGGCAAGCAGATTCCCGACCAGATCCTGAAGGGCATCTTCGATCTGGCGCCCGGCGGCAGTTCGGACGTCATCGAACTCGGCAACGGCATGTACGTCGCGCTTCGCCTCGACCAGGTCCGTCCCGCCGGTCCGCTGCCGTTCGACGATCGCATGAAGGCCGAACTCGCCCGCAGCTGGCTCACCGACAAGGTCAGCGCCGCCGTTTCCGCCAAGGCGGACGAAGCCCTGGCGCGGATCAACAATGGCGAGCCGTTCGCCAAGGTCGCCGCCGACCTGAAATCGCCGGTCCAGAACCTGACCGGCGTCGATCGCCAATCGGCCGGCCAGAAGCTTGGCGCGTTGGCAGGGCGTATCTTCGGCACCGACGAAGGCAAGTCGTTCGAAGCCCAGTATGCGCCGACGCGCTTCGCCATCGGCCATATCGATGGCGTGCATCAGCCCGACCCCGCCGCCGCCAATATCGCCTCGGCGTCGATGAGCCAGCAGATGACGGGCAGCATCGCCGGCGACATCCAGCAGTTGACCCAGGCCGGTGCTGAAGCGGCGATGAAGCCGAAGACCTTCCGCGCCGTCGCCGACCGCGCGCTCGACGTCAAGACGCCGACCGCCGACTCCAAGGCGTCGTCCAGCAAGGCCAAGCCGTGATCGCCGAGGCCGCCGTTTCCCCGCTGGGCGCATTAGAGGCGGAATACGCGGCGGGCAGGCCGGCCATCGTCTGGCGCAAGCTGATCGATGACCTGGAGACGCCGGTATCCGCCTATCTCAAGCTGGCGCGCGAGCGGCCCTATTCGTTCCTGTTCGAGTCGGTCGAAGGCGGCGCCCTGTCCGGCCGCTATTCGATCCTGACGCTGATGCCCGACCTGGTCTGGCGCTGTTTCGGCGACAAGGCCGAGGTGGCCAGGGGCGGCGACATCGCGCGCGGCGCCTATGTCGCCGAGGACAGGCCGGCGCTCGATTCCCTGCGCGCCCTCGTCGCCGCCAATCGCATGGACATACCGGCCGGCCTGCCGCCCATGGTCTCAGGCTTGTTCGGCGTCTTCGGCTACGACATGATCCGGCTCAGCGAGCCGCTGGGCGCGCCCAATCCCGATCCGCTCGCCCTGCCCGACGCCGTCGTCGTCCGGCCAAGCGTCATCTGCGTCTTCGACAATGTCGCGCACGAGATTCTGCTGGCGTCTCCTGTATGGCCCGATACCACAACGGCGCAGGACGCCTACGCAGCCGCCATGACGCGCCTTGACGCCATCGAGGCCGACTTGCGCGTACCGCTGGCGGCGCAACCGTCGTCGTCCGAACGCCATCAGGAGCCGCTCACCTCGCCGACCTCGCCGCTCGACTTCGGCAACATGGTCGGCGCAGCCAAGGACTATATCGCCGCCGGCGACATCTTCCAGGTCGTGCTCAGCCACCGTTTCGAGGCGCCCTACGTTCTCGACCCGTTCGCCTTTTACCGTTCCTTGCGCCGTCACAACCCGTCGCCCTATCTGTTCTATCTGAACTTCGGCGATTTTCAGCTTGCCGGCTCGTCGCCGGAAATCCTGGTCCGTATCAGGGATGGCAAGCTGACCATCCGGCCGATCGCCGGCACCCGCCCGCGTGGCAGGACGCCGGGCGAGGACAAGGCGCTGGAGGCCGAGCTGCTGGCCGATCCGAAGGAACTTTCCGAGCACCTGATGCTGCTCGACCTTGGCCGCAATGACGTTGGCCGGGTCGCCAAGCCGGCCACGGTCAAGGTCACCGAGAAGTTCATCATCGAACGCTACAGCCACGTCATGCACATCGTCTCCAATGTCGAAGGCGATGCGCCGGCGGACCTCGACCCCGTCGACGCCCTGCTGGCGGCGTTGCCGGCCGGGACACTCAGTGGCGCGCCCAAGGTCCGCGCCATGGAGATCATCGACGAACTGGAGGCGGTCAAGCGCGGCGTCGGTTATGGCGGCGGCGCGGGCTATATCTCCTCGAGCGGCAGCGTCGATGTCTGCATCGTCCTGCGCACGGCCCTGTTCAAGGAGCGCAACATCTACGTCCAGGCGGGCGCCGGCGTCGTCGCCGACAGCGTGCCGATGATGGAATACGAGGAAACCTGCCACAAGGCCGGCGCGCTCATCAAGGCCGCACAGGACGCCTGGCGCTACGTCTACCAGCAGAACTGACTTAACGCGCCTCTGTGCCTGTGGCGACGGCGTCGGCGCTGATTTCGTTGCCGGACAGCTCGAAGCCAGCCGCGCCGGACGCCGGCGTGGCTTGCGGAATGTCGATTTTCTGCTCGGTGCGTGACGCCGTGCCGGCCGCGCCCGGTTGAAATATCATAACCAACGCCAGCAACACGGCCGATCCGGCCAGCGCCGTCGACGCCGCCAGGGCGGTCCACGCCGGCGCCGGCTTGCGTTCGGGCTTACGCAGGCATTCCAGCGCCCGGTCGAGACGATCGTCGCGTGGTGGGTTCGAATCAACGGTCATGCCGCCAAGCATAAGGAGATTTGCGCCGACACAACAGGAATAATGGCTTGGAATGACGCCACCTTTTGCTTACATAGCCACGCTGGAGTGGCCCATGATCCTCGTCATCGACAATTACGACAGCTTTACCTACAACCTCGTCCATTACCTGGCCGAGCTTGGGGCGGAAACGCGTGTCTTCCGCAACGACGCCCTGAGCGTTCAGGACGCCCTGGCCCAGGGCGCGAAAGCGATATTGCTGTCGCCCGGACCGTGTGCGCCGGACCAGGCCGGCATCTGCCTGCCACTGCTGCGCGCCGCGCCGGAGGACCTGCCGGTGCTCGGCGTCTGCCTCGGCCACCAGGCGATCGGCCAGGCCTATGGCGGCGACGTCATCCGCGCCAAGACGCTGATGCACGGCAAGACCTCGCAGATTCATCACGACAATACGGGCATATTCAAGGGCTTGCCCAATCCTTTTACAGCGACGCGTTATCATTCGCTGGCCGTCAAGAAGGATACCCTGCCCGACGAGCTGGTGGTCACCGCCTGGACCGAGGACGGCGAGATCATGGGCGTGCAGCACAAGACCCGGCCAATTCACGGTGTCCAGTTCCACCCCGAATCGATCGCCACCCAGGGCGGCCACCAATTGCTGGCCAATTTTCTCGCTCTGGCCGGGATCGAAAGCCACAACCTTTATGTCTGACGCCTTCAAACCCTTGCTGGCGCGGCTGGCCGACGGCGCGACTCTCGACGGCGACGACGCCCTCGCCTTCTTCGCAGCCTGCCTGCGGGGCGAACCGACGCCGGCCCAGGTTGCCGCCGCCGTGACCGCCATTCGTCTGCGCGGCGAAACGGTCGGTGAAATCGCCGCCTGCGCCCGCGCCATGCGTCAGGCCGCCATCCAGCTCGATCATCCCCATGATGTCATTGATGTTTGCGGCACTGGCGGTGATGGCTTGCATACGCTCAACATTTCGACGGCCGTCGGGTTTGTCGCGGCCGGTGGTGGCTGCAAGGTCACCAAACATGGCAACCGGGCCATTACCTCGAAGTCCGGCACAGCCGATGTCCTGGCGGCGCTCGGCGTCAATATCGAGGCCACGCTTGACCAGCAGCGCCGGGCGCTGGACGAAGCCGGTATCTGTTTCCTGTTTGCGCCGGCCCACCATGGCGCCATGCGCCACGTCTCGCCGATCCGTCAGCAACTGGGATTCCGTACCATTTTCAACCTGTTGGGGCCATTATCTAATCCGGCGAGCGCGAAGCGCCAGGTCATCGGCGTGCCTTCGCCACGCTTTGTCGAACCGATCGCCCATGCCTTGGTTCAACTCGGCGCGATCCGCGCCTGGGTGGTCCACGGTTCCGGCCTCGACGAACTCACCACGACGGGCGAAACCGAGGTCGCCGAGGTAAGGGACGGCGCGGTTCGTCTGTTCACCATCACGCCCGAGGCCGTCGGGCTGCCGCGCGCCGCCCTTGCCGACCTTGTCGGCGGCGCGCCCGAGGACAATGCCAGGGCCCTTGTCGCTTTGCTCGACGGCGCAAAGGGCGCCTATCGCGACATCGTCCTGCTCAATGCCGCCGCCGCCTTCCTGGTGGCCGAAAAGGTCGAAACGCTGAAAGAGGGCATCACCCTCGCCGCTGAGGTGATCGACGATGGCCGCGCCAGGCGCGCGCTCGACACCCTGGTCGCGGCCACGGGAGGCTGACATGGATATTCTCGAAAGGATCGCCGCCTACAAGCGCGAAGAGGTTGCCGAACGCAGTCGTCGGGTCTCCCTCGACGATCTCGAATCGCGAATCGCCGCGGTGGGGTCGCCGCGCGGTTTCGCCCGTGCGCTCGTCGCCGGCAAAAGGCCGCACAGCCTGGCGTTGATCGCCGAAATCAAGAAGGCCAGCCCGTCCAGGGGTCTGATTCGCGCCGACTTCGACCCCGCCGGCCTGGCCCAGGCCTACGAATCAGGTGGCGCTTCATGCCTGTCGATCCTGACCGACGGGCCGAGCTTCATGGGCCACGAATCGCATTTCCAGGCAGCGCGCGGGGCTGTCGCCCTGCCCTGCATCCGCAAGGATTTCCTGGTCGATTCGTGGCAAGTGGCCGAATCGCGCGCGCTGGGCGCGGACGCGATTCTGGTCATCATGGCGATGATCGACGATGGCCTGGCGTCCGACCTCGTCGACGCCGCCCATGCCTACGGTATGGATGCCTTGATCGAGGTGCACGACGAGGCGGAGATGGAACGAGCACTTGGCCTCGGCTCGCAGCTGATCGGCATAAACAACCGCAATCTCAGGGACTTCAGCGTCGATCTTAAGGTGACGGAGAACCTTGCCCGCATGGTGACGCCGGAGCATATCCTGGTCGCCGAAAGCGGCATTTTCAGCCATGCCGACGTCCTGCACCTCGAAGCCGCCGGCGCGGCCGCCATGCTGGTCGGTGAAAGCCTTATGCGTCAAGCCGATGTCGGCGCTGCCGCGCGTTCCCTGCTGGGGCGCTAAGCCGGCTGTCGCCAAATTTTCTTTTATCGTTAGCTTGACATTAACCGGAACACATATAGAACACGAAGCATCGGTTCATGACATGTTCCGCCTGACCGGCGGACGGAAGGTGCCTCCATGCTGACGACCAAACAACGCGAACTGCTGATGTTCATCCACGAGCGCATCAAGGAAAGCGGCGTTTCCCCCTCGTTCGACGAGATGAAGGAGGCGCTCGATCTGGCCTCCAAGTCGGGCATTCATCGCCTGATTACCGCATTGGAGGAACGGGGATTCATTCGCCGCCTGGCCCATCGCGCCCGGGCACTGGAAGTCATCAAGCTGCCCGACCAGGCGACAACATCGGCGCCGCCGCGTGGCCGCCAGGCATTTGTTCCGCAGGTGGTCGAGGGTACGCGTCCGGCGGCGGACGTTTCCAGGGCCGTCAATGACGATACGCGCGAACTGCCATTGCTTGGCCGTATCGCCGCCGGCATGCCGATCGAAGCCCTGGGCCAGGAGCGTGACCGCCTGCGCGTCCCGGAAGCCATGCTGGGTGCCGGTGAACACTATATCCTTGAAATTGATGGCGATTCGATGATCGAAGCCGGAATACTGACCGGTGATTATGTGGTCATCAAAAAGACGGATACGGCGCAGTCGGGTGAGATTGTTGTGGCCTTGATCGACAACGAAACGGCTACCCTGAAGCGCCTGCGCAAGAAGGGCGCATCGATTGCCCTCGAAGCCGCCAATCCAAACCACAAAACTCAAATCTACAACGATAACCAGGTCAAGATTCAGGGCAAGCTGGTTAGTCTGATACGCCGCTATCACTGACGTCTGCGCCCGAAGGCGTCGACCAGTAGCGCTTGCCGCGCAGAGGCTGGGCGCCCTGGATTGACCAGCCATTCGAGGCGCGCCTCAGTTCCATGGCGCCCAACTGGCGAAAATCCGCCGCCGTGATGCGGTTGACGCCCGCGCAGTCATCCGGCCAGTCTATCTGATCGCTGCGCATGACAACCAAGTCGCTGTTCAGGCATAGTGTTGTCAGAACCAAGGGTTTGGGCATGGTCTTGCCGAACCAGAAGCCGATGCGAAGTTTCGCGTCCGGCAATGGCGTGCAGGCGTAACCAGCGCATTCGTAGTCCTTGTCACGCGCAGCCTCGTCATAGGTTTGCAGACCGTAATGCAGCGTCCATTGCTGGGCGCCGTAAACCCGTTTGTCACGCAGAACATAGACGCCGGCTCCGGTTCGTATGGCGGCATTGCCGCCTTGCGGATCGATCCAGACATCAGGTGCGGCCAGGCGGGGCCACCACAGGATGGTGCTGGCGACGAACAATCCTGTCCACCGCGCCTTGCCACGGATCAGGCAGGTCCAGATCAGCCCCGCGAAAGATAGCGGCACGACGAAGACCGGCGGTGATGGCCAGGCGATGACCGCGTGCGGCAGGCGGGCGCAGGCGACCGCGATCTTGTCGATCAGCCACAGCCCAGCGCCGGCTACGCGTAGCGCCAGCCAGCCAACGGGTGTTCCCGCCGACACCGTGCCTATGGCCAGGGCCGGCATGACTACGAAACCGGTGATCGGCGCCTCGAACAGGTTGGAGGCAAGGCCATAAACCGTAAAGCGATTGAAGTAGGCGATGGAAAACGGCAGGGTCGCGGCTGTCGCGACCGTCGAGGCGACCAGTGAGACCCAACAACCGTGCCAGGCCGCCTGCAGCCATTTTACCCAGCGCGGCACGCTGAGTTCCTTGAGAGGCGGGGCAAGGGCTTCAGCCAGAGCCAGCAGCGCCGCCGTCGCTGAGAAGGACATCAGGAATCCCGGCTGGATGACGGCTTCCGGCGTCAGAGCCATAACGATGAAGGCCGCGATGGCCAGGGCCCGCAGAGAAAGGGCGCGCCGGTCGAACAGTATGGCGCCGAACGCGACGCAGCCTACGACCGTTGCTCGAACAGCCGGCGCCGGCGCGCCGGCTATGGCGAGATAAGCCAGCATGCAGATCATGCTCAGGGCCGCCGCGATTTTCTTGATCGGTGCGCGCAGGACCAGCCATGGGACGAGCGCCATACCGGCCCGCACGGCGAAGAAAACGAAGCCGCCGACCACGGCCATGTGGACGCCGGAAATCGACAGGATGTGGGCCAGCCCGGAATTGCGCATGTCCTGGATCAGGTCCTGCGGGACAAACGCCTGGTCTCCGGTAACCAGAGCCGCCGCGAAGCCGGCTATTGCCGTACCGTTGTCGAACTCCGGCCGGATCGTCGTGACCAGATTGCGACTGATCCCCCAGCGCAGGCGGTTGAGCTGCATCACCGCCGCCAGTCGCCAATCGCAGGGGGGCGGAGCGATTCGTGCCGGTTCGCCAGGCAACAGGCCGACGCCGCCGATACCCTGGAACCAGGCGCCGCGCGCGAAATCGTAGCCGCCGGGCATGAATGGCGCCGGCGGCGGATTGAGAATGCCGAAACCTGAAATCGCGTCCCCAGGCTTGAGGTCAAGCGCTTCGATTGTCCCGGGTCGCAACGATACGCGAAGACGAAGCGGCATGTCTGCGGCCTTGACGCCACGCAGCGACAGCGGCGCCAAGAGCAGGCGCGGCTCGTCGGCGGACGGCGAAATGTTGTCGACGACATAGGCGGTGACACTATACTGGTCTTTCACCGGATCGAGCACCGGCGCCCTGACGTGTTCGGCGCGAAGTTTGCACACCGCGACGCCAAGAGAGAATGTCAACAAAAGCACAATAAAATTAGAAAGATGTACATTCCAATTGAGGCGACGCGATAACAATAGGCCGGCCAGAATCACAACCAGCGCCGGAGCTGCCCAACACCAAGAAAGCTCGGTTTTCATTGTCAGGTAGACCGCGGCCCCGGCTCCGAAGGCGACCGGCAGCCACAGGAACAGGCGCCCGGCCTGGGCCGCGATCCCGGCCCGCGCCATCTCCCCCCATGATAGCGGTTTCCATTTCAAGGCGGCACGACCTCACAATTCGCTTGGGTTGGCGGGCGACAGGCGATAGAACCCAGCCCGGAATCCAGCCGTAACAAGACCATGACCGATCCAAAACCGCAAGTTGTCACCCGCTTCGCCCCCTCGCCCACCGGTTTCCTGCACATCGGCGGCGCACGCACCGCGCTGTTCAACTGGCTTTATGCCCGGCACACGGGCGGCCGCTTCCTGGTCCGCATCGAGGATACCGACCGCGAACGATCGACGCCGGCCGCTGTCGACGCCATCTTCGAGGGCCTGGACTGGCTGGGGCTTACGTCTGACGGCGAGGTGGTTTTCCAGCACACTCGCGAGGAACGCCACAAGGCCGCCGTCGCCGAACTGATTGCGAAAGGTCGCGCCTATGCCTGCTTCATGACGCCTGAGGAAACCGAGGCTGCGCGCGAGGAAGGCCGCGCCGCCGGCCACGCCCTGCGCTCGACCTGGCGCGACAAGACGCCTTCGACCGATCAACTGGCGGAGCCGCACGTCGTCCGCTTCAAGGGCCCGCTGGATGAAACCCTCGTCATCGATGACGCGGTGCAGGGCGAAGTGAAGTTCGGCACAAAAGACCTTGATGATCTTGTGCTTTTGCGCTCCGATGGTACGCCGACCTACAACCTTGCCGTCGTCGTCGACGACTACGATATGGGCGTCACCCACGTTATCCGCGGCGACGATCACCTCAATAATGCCGCCCGCCAAAGCCTGATCTATCAGGCGCTCGGTTGGGACGTGCCGAAGTTCGCCCACATTCCGCTTATCCACGGTCCGGACGGGGCCAAGCTCAGCAAGCGCCACGGCGCCCAGGCTGTCGGCGACTACCAGGACCTCGGCTACCTGCCCGAGGCCATGCGCAACTATCTGGCCCGCCTCGGCTGGTCGCACGGCGATGACGAAATCTTCGACGACACCCAGGCCATTGCCTGGTTCGACATCACCGACATCAACCGCGCCCCGTCGCGGCTCGACTTCGCCAAGCTGGGCAGCGTCAATGCCCACTGGATCCGCCTCGCCGACAATGCCCGCTTGGTCGATCTCGTCGCCGCCGGCCTGCAAAGACACGGTCATGCCGACGATGCCGCGACGCGCGCAGTCCTGGCCCGCGCCCTCCCCGAGGTGAAGGAACGCGCCCAGACCCTGGTGCAACTGGCCGAGGCCTGCCAGTTCGCTTTGGCGAAAGGCCCGTTTACGTTTGACGAAAAGACTCAGGGCTTGCTGACCGAGGAAACCCGTGACCGGCTGAAGCGTCTTCACGAAATCGTGTTGACATGGCCGGACTGGTCGGCCGCCGCTATTGATGCACAGCTCAAGCAATTTGTTGAAAATGAAGGTGTTGGCTTTGGTAAAATCGGGCCTGTGCTGCGTGGTATCCTGTCCGGAGGCCTTCCGGCGCCAGACATTTCCCGCACTTTCGCCGCGCTGGGCCCTGACGAGAGCCTGGCTCGTCTTAACGAGGCCCTTTTCATTTAGACTCTTAGTTTATATAGCAGGCGCGGCGCAAATCTGGTTGCGCCGCACAATGCGTACAGGGGCTAGGTTCATATGACCCAATCCACTCCCGCCAAGCTGACGGTCGACGCGAAGACCATCGACCTTCCGGTTCAGAAGGGCACGCTCGGCCCGAATGTCATCGACATCCGCAAGCTTTATGCCGAAACCGACGCCTTCACCTACGATCCGGGTTTCACGTCGACCGCGTCGTGCGAGAGCAAGATCACCTATATCGACGGCGACGCCGGTGTGCTGTTGCACCGCGGTTATCCGATCGGGCAACTGGCTGAGACGTCGTGCTTGCTTGAGGTGTGGTTCCTGCTGTTGCTCGGCGAGTTGCCGACGGGTGCGGTGTTCGAGCCGTTCGAGACCTCGATCACGCGCCACACCATGCTGCATGAGCAGTTCGACAAGTTCTTCGGCGGCTTCCGCCGCGACGCTCACCCGATGGCGGTGCTGACCGGCGCCGTGGGCGCCTTGTCGGCCTTCTATCACGACAGCCTCGACATCCATGACCTGAAACAGCGCGAGATCTCGGCGCACCGCCTGATCGCCAAGATGCCGACCATCGCCGCGCGCGCCTTCAAGTACAGCGTCGGCCAGCCGTTCGTTCATCCGCTGAACCGCTTGAGCTACTCGGAAAACTTCCTGCGCATGTGCTTTGCCGTGCCTGCGGAGGATTATGTCGTCAATCCGGTGCTGGCGCGCGCCATGGACCGCATCTTCATTCTGCACGCCGACCACGAACAGAACGCCTCGACCTCGACGGTGCGCCTGGCCGGCTCGTCGGGCGCCAATCCCTTTGCCTGCATTGCCGCCGGCATCGCCTGCCTGTGGGGCCCGTCGCATGGCGGCGCCAACGAAGAGGCGCTCAACATGCTGAAGGAAATCGGCAAGCCGGAGAACATCCCGGCCTATGTCGCCGGCGTGAAGGATCGCAAGTATCGCCTGATGGGCTTCGGCCATCGCGTCTACAAGAACTACGACCCGCGCGCCAAGGTGATGAAGCAGTCGGCCGATGAGGTGCTGGCGGCGGTTGGCGATCCCAACGATCCGCTACTGCAGGTCGCCAAGGAGCTCGAACGCATCGCGCTTTCGGATGACTTCTTCATCGAACGCAAGCTGTTCCCGAATGTCGACTTCTATTCGGGCATCACCTTATCGGCGATGGGCTTTCCGACGACGATGTTCACCGTGCTGTTCGCCCTGGCGCGCACGGTCGGCTGGATCGCTCAGTGGAAGGAAATGATCGAGGATCCGAGCCAGAAGATTGGCCGTCCGCGTCAGTTGTACACCGGCGCGACGCAGAGGGATTATGTGCCGGTGGCGGCACGGGGATAACGCCGCACCCTTTAGAGCAGGCT
This sequence comes from uncultured Caulobacteraceae bacterium, assembly GCA_964474575.1. GTDB lineage: Bacteria > Pseudomonadota > Alphaproteobacteria > Caulobacterales > Caulobacteraceae > Asticcacaulis. The sequence continues at coordinate 25,157 of CAYYTA010000015.1, forward strand.
ACGTTTTGACGGAATCGAAACGCCTGCTCTAAGTTTTTGTTTGGTCGCGCAATTTATCCGAAACGAAGTTCGGCGTAGCCAAAAGTGGTTTCACTTTATCGGATTGCGCTCTAGCTGGGTGTGGGGTCCGTGCCCCCACAGAGCCTTAAAATCTTTGTGTTTTCGGTCCTTGGGGCCACAAACAGAGAGATATGATTCTGTGGCCGCAGGCCCAGACCCCATCAATGGATGTGGAGATACTCCAGCACGACCTTTGCCGCCAGCGCCGCCGGCAGGGGACCGCCACGCCCCATGATATCCAGCCCGTGAAATTGCTCGGCTATCTGCCTGTCGCGCTTTGACTTATTGTCGAGCAGTTCACGCACCGCTTCGAGCAAATTTCCGGGCGTACACTCGTCCTGAAGGAATTCCGGCGCGATGCGCTTCTCGGCCATGATGCTGAACATGGTGGCGTGTTTCAGCGTCGAGATACGGCTGTAAATCCACCACGTCAGCGGTTCGAGCTTGTAGGCAATGACCATCGGGCAGCCTGCCAGGGCCAGCTCGGTCGATACCGTCCCCGAGCACGCCAGCGCGAGCGTCGCCACCTGCATGGCCGAAAACTTGGCCGCCTCGCCTTCGACCATGCGGACCGGGACGCCAGCCTGCGCCACCGTATCCGAAACCTGTGCCCGGACCGTCTCTGCGACAGGCATCACGAAGGTCAGGTCCGGCCGCTCGGCATGCAGCCGGCGCATGACCTCCGAAAAAACCGGCATCATGTGACGGATTTCGGCCGGCCGGCTGCCCGGCAGGACCAGGAGCACCGGATCGTCGGCGCCTAGCCCCTGCGCCGCGCGGAAAGCCGCCGGATTGGCCGACGACATGTCGGTATGCACAGCCGGATTGCCGACGACGACCGTCTTCAGGCCTTCGCGCTCGAAATAGGGTGGATCCATCGGATGCAGGGCGATCAGCAGGTCGACCGTCTTCGCCAGGGTCTTTGCCCGGCCCGGCCGCGCCGCCCAGACCTGCGGACCGACGTATTTGATCAGCGGTGTGCCGGGCAAAACCTTGCGAATGGCGCCGGCGGCGCGCAGCGTGAAGCCCCATGAATCGATCAGGATAACGGCATCCGGCTTTTCGGCAACAGCCAGCGCCGCCGTATCCCTGACACGCCGGCTGACGCGCGGCAGAGCCTTGAGGCCTTCGACGAGCCCGAGAATCGACAGTTCCGCGATGTCAAAAGGGCTCTTGACCCCGTGTTCGGCCATGCGCGCGCCACCGACGCCAACAAAAGACCAGGCTGTGTCCGGCGCCAGCCGCTTCAATTCGGCCATCAGGCCGCCGCCAAGCGCATCACCCGACGCTTCGGCCGCGACCAGCATCAGTTTGACGGGCCTAGGCGCTGTCATGGCCGAAGATCGAAATGCCGAGTTCGCCCGCGCGCTGGTAAACCGCCGCCTTGTCGACAATCAGCAGGCGATGTGCCTGCGCCACGATGGCGGCAAGGCCTGCTGCAGCGGCGTCCTCGACGGTCTGCACGCCGATCGTCGGCATGTCGAGACGCAGGTCCTGGATCGGCTTGGCCAGCTTGACCAAAACTCCCTTGCGATTTGAAACTGATCCGCGCAAGGCTTGTGGAAGCGAAGCGATCCGCCGCAGCATGGCTTGGGTGCCTTCCTGGGCCTCGACGGCAAGCGTAGTCCGGCCGGCCACGACGACGGCCTGGCCGATATCGAGCGCGCCGATGGCGGCAGCGACGCGCAGCGCTTCAAGCGCGTCTTCCATGGTCTGCGGAGACAGGTCGGGACCCGCTTCCAGGCCGGAACCGATTAACAGCTCCGGATTGGCTTCGTGCGCGCCTTCGACGTGATAACCCTGGCTGGTAATGGCCGCGGCGACCTGGCGCAGCAGGGCGTCATCCCCCCCCCGGCCAGCCGCCTGAATACCCGGCAGCACGCGCGCGCCGCCCTCGTCCTTTTCCATGGTGTCGAAATTGGGCCGCTGGACGTAGCCACACATGCACACGGCCTTGCATTGCTCCTCGCCGAGCATGGTGAACAGGCGCGCGAATTCGCCCAAGCCCAAGGTGTGGCCCGGGTGGGCGTTCAAGGCCGGGTCGGACAGGCCCTCGATGCGTACGACAACATAAGGCCGGCTGGTCCGGGCCAGGTAACCGGCCACTTCGACCGGCAAGGCGCCGCCGCCGGAAATGAGCGCCAATTTGCTGTGGGGGTTCGACATGGCCGCCTTCTTACAGGCGGCTCAGCGTCAGGTAAACATGAAATCCCAGACGCCCGGCGCGCCGCCGTCCCAGATGGTGATGACTTGAAGGTCAGCTGCGCATCGGCGGCGGATGACGCCAGGGCGAAATGGATATTGGCCTCGTCCGACCACAGCGTCATCGCCGCGATAAAAGCCTTCTTCTCGGTCGAACTCCAGTGGGCTGCCGGGGTCGAATTAATAGAGGACCGTTCCGCCGGTCGTGTCGGGGTCACTGGATCCCCATTTGCCGGCGCCGCCCGTCGTGGCATAGGTATAGGTTACCGGATTGCTGTAATGCCAATTCCAGAAGCTTGTCAGGACAACCCTGTTGTCGGGGTTGACCGTTGAGATAAGTGACTTCATCCTGCAGCGTCGGCATCAGGCCCTCCTATTTGATCAGGACCGATTGCGTCATGTTTGCGGCATGTCGGCAATTGCGGGAGACAGGCGCTTAGTCTTCCTTGGGCAGACAGATCGGCCGCGTCGAATCCTCGCGGATGAAGCGGATAATCTCGACCACCTGGTCGATCTCGGAGAAGTTCTCCAGCACGTCGTCGAGACGTTCCTGGAAGGTGCCTTCCTCGGCGAACATCATGCGATAAGCCGTGCGCAGGGCCAGGATCAGCTCGCGCGAGAAGCCGCGCCGCTTGAGGCCAACCAGGTTCAGGCCCTCGAGCCGCGCGTGGTTGCCCCATACGCTGCCATAGGGAATGACATCCTTGGTGACGATGGCGCCGCCGCCGATGAAGCAGTAGCGCCCGAGCCGCGCGAACTGGTGCACCGCACAGGAACCGCCCAGGAAGACAAAGTCGCCGACCTGGACATGGCCGCCGATCGAGGCCTGGTTGGCCATGATGACGTTGTTGCCCAGGATGCAGTCGTGGGCGATGCCCGATCCGGCCATGAACATGCAGTCATTGCCGGCGCGGGTAATGCCGCCACCCTTCTCGGTGCCGGTATGCATGATGACGTGTTCGCGTACCAGATTGCGCTCGCCGATGACGAGTTGCGTAGGTTCACCCTTGTGCGCCAAATGCTGCGGCGGGCCGCCCAGGCAGGCGAAGGGATGGATCACCGTGTCGGCGCCGATCTCGCTGACGCCGTCGACAACGGCGTGCGACAGCAGCTTCACCCCGTCCTTCAGCGTCACCTTTGGGCCGACGATGCAATAGGGACCGATCTCGACCCTCTCGCCCAGCATGGCCCCATCGTGAACGATCGCCGTCGGGTGAATTTTCACAGTCATTTCGGGCTCTCGACCACCATGGCGGCGAACTCCGCCTCGCAGACGATCTTGTCGTTTACGTAGGCCTCGCCGCGGAATTTGAAGATGTCGCCGCGATGGCGCACCACCTCGACCGGCATGCGTACCACATCGCCCGGGCGAACCGGGCTGCGGAATTTTACTCCATCGACCGACATGAAGAAGATGGTCTTGCCTTCGACTTCGACGTCCAGGGATTTCGACATCAGCACCGCGCCGGTCTGGCCCATGGCCTCGATCAGCAACACCCCCGGCATGACCGGATTGTCCGGGAAATGCCCCATAAAGAAAGGTTCATTGAACGTGACGTTCTTGATGCCCGTCATGCTCTTGTTCTTCACCCAGTTCTCGCCGCGGTCGACAAGCAGAAACGGGTAGCGGTGCGGAATGCGTTTCAGGATTTCGGCATAATCGACGACAGCCGCCGTCTCCACCGCTTCGGCCGCTACGGTGTCCGGCACCATCCCCTCGTCGTCCGTCGTCGTCATCTTGTCCATCAGCCCTTGTCCTTCACAGCCGCATTTTTTTCCAGCCACAGCATCTCGCGCAGGAACTGCCGCGAGGACCGGGCCGGGAACCCCGAAACCATGGCGCCGGCAGCCACGTCCTTGAAGACGACAGCGCCGGCTGCGATCTTGGCCCCCGCTCCCACCTGGATGTGGTCGATCAAGCCAGCGCGGCCGCCGAACATGGCGCCGTCGCCGATCTGGACCGAGCCGGAGAAGCCGGAATGGGCGGCAACGATGCAGTTGCGCCCGATGCGGCAATTGTGGCCGATCTGGACCATGTTGTCGATCTTGGTCGCTTCGCCGATGATCGTATCCTCGAAGGCGCCCCTGTCGACACAGGTGCCGGCGCCGATCGAAACGTCGTCCTGCAGGATTACGCGGCCAAGCTGGGGGATGTCGACCAGGCCGCGCGCGTCGCCCGACACGCCGAAGCCCGATTCGCCGATATGGACGCCCGACGCCAGTTGCACACGGTCTCCGATGAGTGCGCAGTAGACGGTGGCATGGGCGCCGACGCGGCAGTCGCGGCCGATGCGCGTGCCCGGGCCGATGACGGCATAGGCCTCGATGCGCGTGCCTGTGCCAATCTCGACGTCCTGGCCGATGACCACGCCGACGCCGAGCGTCACGCCCTCTTCCAGCTTGGCGGTATGATGAATGGGCGATCGCCCTTCGTGCATGCGGGGGCGGTAAAGCCGCGCCGCCAGCCGGCCCCAAGCCGCCTGGGGCGAAGGCCCGACGATCGGCACGCAGTCGCCGGGGACGTCATCGATATAGTCTGAGGTCACGAAGACGAATTCCGCTTCCGTGCGGTGCAGCGTGGCGAGATAGCGCCGGTCGCTGAAGAAGGCCGCCTTGCCGGGGCCTCCCAAAGACAAAGGGGCGCAGGCCGTCACGAACCCGCTGCCCCTCCGTCCCGGTTTTACCAGACGTGTCGCCGTCAGGGCCGCCACCTGATCGAGGTCGATTTTTGAAGCGGTATCAAAAAATCTGGGATCAGGCATGAGCGGCGACGGCCTCCACCGTCCTTATTGGCCGCCTTGCTGCTGGGACAGGTCGGCGCGGTCGAATTGCGGCAGCTGAATATTGGCGGCGTCGAGCTTGGCCACGACGTCGTTGGTGATGTTCAGCGACGAATTGGCATACAGCACTTCCGACTGATTCTGGCCAGTCGCGTCAGCCGAAGTGACGTGCAGCAGACTGTCAGCGGTAATGACCATGGAGCAGCCACGCGCGGTGACGACCTGATTGATCGGGCCGACCATCTGGTCGAAGATCCAGCCCAGGACCTGCTGCTGCGTATACTGCAGTTCCTGCTTGCGTTGCGCGGTCAGTTGCTGGAAGGCGTCGTATTCCGGACCGACCGTCTTGAGCTTGGCGTCGGCGGCCGACTTGACAGCCGGAGTGGCGTTGGCGGCGGCGGCGGCGGTCTGGGCGGCCTTCAGGGCGTCGAGGTCCTTCTGCAGGGTCGCGCCCTTCGGGTCGAGTTCGCTCTTGACGACACCGGCCAGTTGCTCCATGCGCGCGCCGGCGGCCTGGCCGAGCTTGGAATTCTGCATGGCGGCATTGACGTCAAGGACGCACTGTCCAGACGTGCCGAAAGTCGGCGGCGGCGGGGGCGGCGTCGTGGCGGCGGGAGCAGGCGCCGGAGCCGGAGCGGCCGGCGTGGCGGCCTGGGCGCCGAAGGCGGTGACGGCCATCACGGCCGCGGCGATGAGAAGCGATGATTTTTTCATGGTCTCTGGTCTTCTTTGGGACTTGGAGGGGTGATTTTAGAACTGTGTGGATTGTGAGAACCGGAAGGTTTCAACCTTGTCGTATTTATCTCTGGACAGGATCTGGCTCAGGTCGAACTGAACCGGTCCCATCGGGGATTTCCAGCGAATGGTCAGGCCGGCCGATGCGCGAAGGCCGAAGTCATCCACTATATTGCTCTGGGCCGTGCCGTCAGTAGAACTCACCTTCAGGCGGTCATCAACGCCGCCCAGTGTACCTACATCGAGAAATAGAGCGGTTTTAAGGCCGTATTGATCGGGCAGGTGGTTCGGAATGCCGAGTTCAACCGAGCCAATGGCGTAGGCCTGGCCGCCAAGCGCATAACCGGTGGACAGGTCGCGCGGGCCGATACCGGCATATTCGAAGCCGCGCATCGTGTCCCCGCCCTTGAAGAAGCGGTCGTTGATACGGATCGAGTCGCCATTCCACGGAATCTTGGCGCCGGCATTGCCCCAGACGTGCAGGACCATGTCCTTCTTGAAGCCGTGGTACCAGTGGGCCTCGACCTCGCTGTCGACGTATTTCACGTCGCCGCCCAGGCCGGCGAAGTCCTGGCGCAGGATGGCCATCCAGCCGCGTGTCGGCTGGACGAAATCGTTGCGCAGGTCGAACGACAGCGAGTAGCCGACACTCGACGTGATGCCCGAACCGCAATTGTACAGCAGGCCGTCGCAGGCCGACGAACCTGTCGTCGTAATGTCGTTCTTGCTCAGGTTGTAGCGCAGGCGCATGACACTGTAACCGTTCAGATTATAGCCCATGCGGAAGCCGATGCCGGCCGAGTCGGTCTTGAAGTCGACGCCGGTATAGTCATAGGAGCTTTCGAAGATGTCGAAGCCCGCCGATACATCGCGGCCCATGAAGTGCGGCTCGGTGAACGAGGCTTCGATGTCCTTCTGGATCGACCCGGTCTGGACGCGTACGCGCACGTCCTGGCCGGTGCCGCGGAAGTTGGCCTGTGATACGCCGATGTCGAGAATGAACTTCTGGATCGATGAGAAGCCGGCGCCGAAACTGAGTTCGCCCGTCGGCTGCTCCTGCACGGTGACATTCAGATTGGTCTTGCCCGGGACGGGCGACGGCGCGTCCTCGATCTTGACGCCGTCGTCGCCCTGCTTGAAGAAGCCGAGACCCGTGATGTACATCTTGGAGCGCTCGATCAGCGCCTTGTTGTAGGCGTCGCCTTCCGACACCAGCATCTGACGGCGGATGACGCGGTCGAGCGTCTGGGTGTTGCCGATGATGTTGATCTTGTCGATGTAGACGCGCGCGCCTTCGTGCACGTTGAAGGTCAGGTCGACGGTGTGGTCGTTGGCGTCGGCATCCTCTTCGGGCCGAATGTCGACAAAGGCGAAACCGTTGGCGCCGGCGGCGAAGGTCAAATCGTCGACCGCCTTCTGCACGCGGTCGCTTTCATAGAGTTGGCCCGGCTTGATCGAAATGGCGCGCAGCAGGTCCTCGGCCTTGAGCTTGTCATTGTCCGTCTTGATGTTGATTCGGCCGAAATTGTACTTCTTGCCTTCGTCGAGGGTGTACGAAATGGCGAAGTTCCTGCGATCGGGCGTCAGTTCGGCCACCGCCGAGATGACGCGGAAGTCGTAATAGCCGCGGTTGGTGTAGAACTTGCGCAGCTGCTCGCGGTCATAGTCCATCCGGTCGGGATCATAATTGTCCTGGGAAGCGAAGAACTTCCACCAGTAGGTCTTGCGCGTCACGACAACCCCGGCCAGGTCATTGTCGGAAAAGGCCGTGTTGCCGATGAAGTTGACTTCCGACACGCCGGTCTTGGGGCCTTCGTTGATTTCGAAGATCAGGTCGACGCGCTTTTGCGGCAGTTCGACGATCTTCGGCGTCACGGTGACCGAGATGCGGCCGGACTTGCGGTAAAGCTCGATGATGCGCTGGACGTCTTCCTGCACCTTGGCCTTGGTGAACACGCCGCGCGGACGGATCTGCACCTCGTCGCGCAGCTTGTCCTTGGTCATGGCGTGGTTGCCCTCGAAGACCACCTGGTTGATGATCGGGCTTTCGACCACGTTCACCACCATTTCGGTGCCGTTCATGCTGATCTGCACGTCGGAGAACAGGTCGGTGTTGTAGAGCGTCTTGACCGCCAGGTCGATCATTTCGGAATCGACGGTCTGGCCCGGCTGGATCGGCAGATAGGAAATGATCGTCTGAGAATCGATGCGTTCGTTGCCCTGGACGGTGATGTGCGCGACGTAAGCGGTCGGGTTGGGCGCGGTCTGCGTGGCCGCCTGGGCGTCGGCCTGGGGATCGGTCTGCATCAGATAGGTGTGCGCGGCAGCCGGCATGGCCGCACCCACGGCGATCAGGGCCAGGGCGCTGACACCCAGGCTCAGGACACGCAGGAACGCCTTGCGGCCATGGCGGGCGGCGGAAACTGCGCTCGGAAGGCTTCGACCTGACATGAACTTCCCTTTGGATCCGGAGCGGTGCGTACGCCCCCGTTTGTCGTCTGTTTGGCTGTTTTTTACCATTTCCGCAAGCCCGGCGGCGTTACGGACGGGCGGCACGGTGAAAATATCCGGCGGGCGTCTTTTTCGTGTCACGAAAACGGCCTCTTCAGCAAGTCGGCCAGACCCAGGTGGTTGATATCGTTCCACGCCGCAAACAGCATCAACCCTGCGATCAGCACCACGGCGACGCGCAGGGCGAAGCTTTGGAAGGCCGCCGAAACCGGTTGACGGGTCACCACCTGCCACAGATAGAAGGCCAGGTGGCCGCCGTCGAGCATAGGCACCGGCAGCAGGTTGAGGAAACCGATGCTCACCGAAATGTAGCCGATCAGTTGGACGTAGGTCAGGATCAGGTACAGCGCCTTCACACCCACCGGCTGCGGCGCGGCCGCCACGGCGGCGGTTGCGTCGCCGGCCGTCTTGGTCATGCCGATGATGCCGCCCAGCTTGTCGCCGTTCTCATGGCCCGCGAAGATGCGGCCGACGTAGGTGAAGGTGACGTCGAGAACCTTCCAGCATTCGTTGACGCCCAGTTGCAGAGCTTTGAGCGGGCCAACCCGCTGGCCGACGGCACGGTCCAAAAGCACGACGCCGATGACGCCACCCGACACCTTCTGTCCCGATTCAGGCGAGGCGATTTCGCCACGACGCGGTGTCGTCTTCAAGGTGACGAGTTGATGTCCACGCTCGACGACCACCGGAAACGATGTTTCGGCGCGCAGCGAAATCTGGGCGACCACATCCTCATCGGTGTCGACCTTGCGGCCGTCCACTGTCTTGATGATGTCGCCCGGCTGGAAGCCCGCGGCTGCGGCCGGGCTGTCCTTGAACACCTGGGTGACGGTCGGCTGGCCGACGGGATCGCCCATGATCATGAAAAGTACGGCGAAGACGGTTATCGACAGCACGAAGTTCATAGCCGGTCCAGCCAGGATGATCAGGAAACGCTGCCACAGCGGCTTGAAATGGAAGTAGTCCTTGACCGCCGCCGCGCCTTCGCGCTCGGTGATGGCCGCCCGCGCCGCCTCAAGATCCTCACGCGACGGCGACATCGAGGAAATGTTGTTGTCACCGGCGAAGCTGACATAGCCGCCCAGCGGCAGGGCGCTTATGCACCATTCGGTGCCATGCCTGTCGACGCGGCTGACGAGAACCTTGCCGAAGCCGAGGGAAAAGCGCTCGATGCGCGTGCGGAACAGGCGCGCGATCCCATAATGGCCGAACTCGTGAACCGTAATGATCACGGAGACAATGATCAGGATGGGCAAGACGCCCAGAAGCAATCCCAACAAAACGCCTGTTCTCCCTTAACCGGCTCCGGCGCATTCCGCGATATGCCGCGCCATGTCCGCGCGCACGTCGGCATCGATCGCCAGCGCCGCCTGCATGACCGCATCGCTCGTATCACGACTTGCGTGAGCCGCCAAAGAGATAGATGGCAATTGAGCCCGGATCATGGCGTTTTCGACAAATTCGGCGATTTGCAGGAAGCCGATGCGGCGCTCCAGGAAGGCCTTGACGCAGACTTCATTGGCGGCGTTGTAGACCGTGGTCATGCCGTCCTCGCCCGCCAATGCCCGCCGCGCCAGGGCGAGCATCGGAAAGGCGGTTTCGTCCGGCGCCGCGAAGGTCAGGGCGCCTCGCGCCACCAGGTCGAGCTTCGGCGCCTGCCACGCCATGCGGTCGGGCCAGCCGAGGCAATAGGAGATCGGCACGCGCATGTCAGGCGTCCCCAATTGCGCCAGCGACGAGCCGTCGGCGTATTCGACCAGGCTGTGGATCACCGACTGCGGATGGATGACGACATCGACACGTTCGGGCCGAATATCGAACATATAGGCCGCCTCGATCAGCTCCAGCCCTTTGTTGGCGAGCGTGGCGGAATCGATGGTGATCTTCGGCCCCATCGCCCAGTTCGGATGTTTCAGCGCCTGTTCGCAGGTCACCGCCGCCAATTCTTCACGCGTCCGGCCGAGGAACGGCCCGCCCGACGCGGTCAGGATCAGCTTCGACACCTTGTCGCGCTGGCGGGCGTCCAGCACCTGGAAGATGGCGTTGTGCTCGGAATCGACCGGCAGGACACGGCCGCCATGGGTTTCAACGCGCTCGATCAATGCCCGTCCGCAGCAGACCAGGCTTTCCTTGTTGGCCAGAGCCAGGATCGCCCCCGTCCCTGCCGCCGCCCAGGTCGGTTTCAGGCCGGCTATGCCGACGATCGCCGCCATGACCCAGTCGGCCTTGCGCGCCGCCGCCGCGATGACCGCGCCTTCGCCGCATGCCACTTCCAGCCCGGACTTGGCGGTAAGATCGCGGAACACTGGCCATTGCGAGGCGTCGGCCAGGACAGTGATGGCCGGCCGGAAGCGCAGGGCCTGCTCGGCCAGCAGCTCGACATTGCGTCCGCCGATCAGGGCCTCGATGGCATAGTCAACGCCCGGCCGGCCGGTTTCCTCCAGCAGCCTCAGGGTCGACACCCCGATCGAGCCGGTCGAACCGAGGATGGAAATGGTTCTTGGTAACAACTTGGGGGTCATAGGATCAGGGTACCCAGCAGAACCAGCAAACGGATGACCCCCAGCGCCATGATGGCGAACATAAGCCCGTCGACGCGATCCATCAATCCGCCATGTCCGGGAATGAGGGTGCCGGCGTCCTTGACGCCGAAACGCCGTTTGAGCGCCGATTCCCAGAGGTCGCCGGCCATGGTTGACAAGGCGACGACAAGGCCGACGATCGACGCCGAGGTATCGTGATGAAAGACATGTGTAAGGTCGGACAATGATCCCGCTGTCAGCATGCCGGCGATCATGCCGCCGGCGAATCCCGACCACGTCTTGTTGGGGCTGTAGCGCCGCCACAGCTTGGGGCCGCCGACCAGCCGCCCGACCAGGTAGGCCGCGCTGTCCGCCGCCCACGCGATAAGGAAGGCGAAGAACACCCAGTTGCGACCGATCTCGCTGTCGCGGTCGCGCAGCCAGACGATAACGATGGCCGGAAAACCGATGTAGAAGACGCCGTAGGCCGCGTCCATCCAGTTGGTGCCAAGACGGCGCGCATAAAGCCCGGCGCACAGCCCACCGAAGGCCAGGATGAGGAATGACAGAACGGGATGACCGAGGTAGCCCGTGAACTGGGCCGCCAGAATGGCGAAGGTCAGGGCCGCCGACAGCCGCGCCGCCACCTTGGGCGCCGAAATCATGGCCCACTCGATTGATAGCAGCGCCACGCCGACGCTGATCAGGGTCAGGAACCACACACCGCCGAGCGCCACGACACCGAGCACGGCGGGGATGAGGACCAGGGCGGACGCGACGCGGATCAGGAGTTCGCGGAGCCGACTGGGTTTGGACTTGGCGACGGGCGTGGCGGCGACGGGCTCGGGCGCCCCCGGTTCAGAATGCCCGGATTCAGGCGGATTGGGCGGCATGGATGGCCCCGAAGCGCCGGTCGCGCCGCGCGAAGGTGTCGAGCGCCGCCTTCAGCGCGTCGTGGCCGTAATCCGGCCACAGGATGTCCTGGAAAACGAACTCGGCATAGGCCGCTTCCCACAGCAGGAAGTTCGACAGGCGGTGTTCGCCGCTGGTGCGGATCAGCAGATCGAGCGGTGGCAGGCCATGGGTCGACAGGCCGGCGGCGAAAACTTCCGGCGTAATGTCTTCGGGCCGCAGCCGGCCGCCCTGCACCTCGCGCGCCGTCGTCTGCACCGCCTTGATGATGTCGGCCTGGGCGCCGTAGTTGAGGGCCACCTGCAAAAAGAAACGGGAATTGGCCTTGGTCTTCTCGTGAGCATCATCGACCAGGGCCACAATATCGGTGGGCAGCCCCGTCCGCTCGCCGATGATGCGGACGCATACGCCTTCCTTGCGCAGTCGCTCAAGGTCGGACTTGATGAAGGCGCGCAACAGCCCCATCAGGTCGCTGACCTCCGTCTCCGGCCGCCGCCAGTTCTCGGTCGAGAACGCAAAGACGGTCAGATGGGTGACGCCGAGATCGACCGCCGCCGTCAGCGTCCGCCGCAGCGCATCGACGCCGGCCTTGTGGCCCAGGGTGCGTATCTGGCCTCGTCCTTGCGCCCAGCGGCCGTTGCCGTCCATGATAATGGCGACATGCAGCGTTCCCGCGTGCGGTGTTTCCGCCTTGCGAGCCTCTGCATGCTCATCCATAGGGCCCAGGGGCATGGGGTGACTTTCAAACGGGGCACAGAGGCCGGAACAGGCGCAGGCGTCCTACACCTGCATGATTTCGACTTCCTTGGCCTTCAGCATGTCGTCGATACGCTTGATCGCCGCGTCGGTAAAGCCCTGGACCTCGGTGCCGCCCTTCTTCTCTTCGTCCTCGCTGATCTCCGAAGCCTTTTCAGCCTTTTTCAGGTCGTCCATGGCCTCGCGGCGGACGTTGCGAACCGCGACGCGCTGGTTTTCGGCATATTTTCCGGCGACCTTGACCAGTTCCTTGCGGCGCTCCTCGGTCAGTGGCGGGATCGGGATGCGCAAGGTGGTGCCGTCGGTGATCGGATTGAGGCCGAGGCCGGCATTGCGAATGGCCTTTTCGACCGAGACCACCAGGCCCTTGTCCCATACGCTCACGCTGATCATCCGCGGCTCAGGCACCGATACGGCGGCGCAGGAATTGAGCGGCATGTTTGAGCCATAGGCTTCGACAACCACGGTATCGAGCAGCGACGCCGACGCCCGTCCGGTGCGTAGGCCGCCGAATTCGTCCTTCAGCGCCATGACGGCGCGATCCATGCGATCCTTGAACTTGTTGAGATCGGGTTTTGCCATGTTCGCCTCTTCTTATGTGATGACGGTATAGGTGCCCGCGCCGTGCAGCACCTGCTTCAGCGCACCAGGCGTGCGGATGGAAAAGACGACGATCGGAATGGTGTTCTCGCGCATCAGCGATACGGCGGACGCATCCATCACCTTAAGATCGCGCGACAACACTTCATGATAGCTCAGGTTTTCGAAACGCTCAGCGCTGGGGTCCTTTTTCGGATCGGCGGTATAGACGCCGTCCACCGAGGTGCCCTTGAAGAGGGCGTCGCAATTCATTTCGGCCGCCCGCAGCGCCGCGGCCGTGTCGGTCGTGAAATAAGGCGCGCCGGTGCCGGCGGCGAAGATCACCACGCGGCCCTTTTCGAGGTGACGGATGGCGCGGCGGCGGATAAACGGCTCGCACACCGCGTTCATCTGGATTGCGGATTGTACGCGCGTGTCGACGCCCTGCTTCTCAAGTGCGTTCTGCATGGCCAGGGCGTTCATGACGGTGGCCAGCATGCCCATATAGTCGGCCGACGACCGCTCCATGCCGACGGCCGCTTTCGACAGTCCACGGAAGATATTGCCGCCGCCGATGACCAGGCACAACTCCACGCCGAGCCGCGCCACTTCGGCCACCTCCTCGGCCACCGCCTGGACGGTTTTCATGTCGATGCCGAAGCCCTGCTCGCCCATCAGCACCTCGCCCGAAACCTTCAGCAGGATGCGTTTGTAGGTCAGGCCCGGTGCGGGATTGGTCATGAGGAACGGCTCCGGTGAATCGCAGCGGCAGGGCGGTGTCGCGCCCGCTTTAGAGCAGATTTTCACGCTTGAACAGTCAAAAGGGCGCGGACATTCCTGCCCGCGCCCTGATTTTTCCGGTATGGGAAGACGCTTACGCGCCGGCCGTCATCGACGCCACTTCGGCGGCGAAATCGTCGGTCTTCTTCTCGACGCCTTCACCGAGGGCGAGACGCATGAAACCCTTGATCGATACTGGCATGCCAAGCGTCTTGGCAGTTTCGGCGACCAGTTGCTCGACCGTCTGATCCGGGTTCATGACGAAGGCCTGCTTCAGCAGCACGACTTCCTCGAAGAACTTACGGATGCGGCCTTCGACCATCTTTTCGACGACCTGGGCCGGCTTGCCCGACTCCAGGGCCTGCTCGGTGAAGATCGCCTTTTCACGCTCCACCGCCGCCGGGTCGAGGTCGTCCGTCGTCAGCGACATCGGCTGGGTCGCCGCCACATGCATGGCGATCTTGCGGCCCATGTCCTTCAGCGTGTCCGGATCGCCGGCCGATTCAACCGCCACCAGCACCGCGATACGGCCGAGGTCCGGCGTGATCGCGTTGTGAATGTAGGTCGCAACGACGCCTTGCGACACTTCGAAGCGCGCCATGCGGCGGACCATCATGTTCTCGCCGATCGTGGCGATCAGGTTGGTCAGTTCGTCAGTGACCGCGGCCGCGACGCCTTCGACGGTATCGTTCGTCAGACCCGCCTTGCCGGCGTTGCGCGCCATGGCCTGGAACAACTCGTTACGGGCGACGAAGTCGGTTTCGGCGTTGACCTCAACGGCGGCGGCGATCATGCCGGCGCCCTTGATTTCGCTGGCGACCGCGACAACGCCCTCGGCGGCGACGCGGTCGGCCTTCTTGGCGGCCTTGCTGAGGCCCTTGGTGCGCAGCCAGTCCATGGCCGCTTCGATGTCGCCGTTGTTTTCGGTCAGGGCCTTCTTGCAGTCCATCATGCCCGCGCCCGACTTTTCGCGCAGGTCCTTGACCAGGTTCGCTGTGATTTCCGTCATGGAATCCTCCAGAATCAAATGTAAGCGGCCGTCATAACCGCGATGCATGTCAATTGAGCAACAGCTTAAGGCCGGCTTTGGACCTTAAGCTGTCGCGAAAGCTGGCGGGGCGCTTCGCACCCCGATATAGGGTGCCTCAAGCCTCGCTGGAAGCTTCCGCTTCCGGCGCCGGCACCTCTGCGGCGGCAATGGCCGGCTCGACCGGAGCCACCGCAGCGCCAAGGTCGACGCCCGACGCCACCTGGCCGGCGGCTAGGCCGTCGAGCACCGCGTCGGCGACCAGGTCGCAGTACAGTTGCAGTGCGCGGGCAGCGTCGTCATTGCCCGGAACCGGATAGGTGATGCCGTCCGGATCGGAGTTCGAGTCGAGGATGCCGATCACCGGGATGTTGAGCTTGCGCGCTTCCTGGATGGCGATGGCTTCCTTGTTGGTGTCGATCACGAACATCAGGTCGGGGATGCCGCCCATGTCCTTGATGCCGCCGAGGCTGAGTTCCAGCTTTTCGCGCTCACGCGTCAGGGTCAGCAGTTCCTTTTTGGAACGGCCGGCCGGATTATTGTCGAGCACGTTTTCCAGTTCGCGCAGGCGCTGGATCGAACCCGAAATGGTGCGCCAGTTGGTGAGCGTGCCGCCCAGCCAGCGATGGTTGACATAATATTGCGCCGAACGCTTGGCGGACGCGGCCACCGGGGCCTGCGCCTGGCGCTTGGTGCCGACGAACAGCACGCGGCCGCCCGAAGCAGCGACCTCGCGCACCTTCAGCAGCGCCTGGTGGAACAGCGGCAGGGTCTGCGACAGGTCGATGATGTGGATGTTGGAACGCGAACCGAACAGGGAGCGGTCCATCTTCGGGTTCCAGCGATGAGTCAGGTGGCCGAAGTGGGCGCCGGCTTCGAGCAGCAGGCGCATGGAGATGTCTGGCATAGCCATGAATGTACGTCCTTCTTCCGATAATCCGCCGCAGACAGAAAAGCGGAACGGACCCAGCGCCCGTTCTTTGCCTCGGAACGCATTCGCTTCCGGCCGGGACAAGCCCATCGGGAGGCAAAGGCGCACATCTGCGTGTGAGATGACGCGCACCTATTCACAATTTCAAAAAAAATCAAGCCATAGCGGCAAAGAAAAACACGCGATTTGAAACCATCGCCCGGGATGGGGCATGCCTAGACGTCCTCCAGTTCCACCACCCCCGGCACCATCTTGAGCTGGCCGCGCAGGTCCGCGCCCAGATTGTAGCGATACGGCAGCCTGACCTCGATTTCCCCCTCCCCGCTTAGGTTGCCGAGAAGCGTGATGCCGCCACCGTTCTGCACCCGGGCCGTTTCCAGGCGGGAACGCAACAGCCCCAGGTCGACAATCTGCGCCGACACATGCACCTTCAGGCCCATGTCGCCGGTATTGAGCGCCGCCGCCATCGGCATGGCTTCGTCACCGAAGAACCGCACCTCGCCTTCCCGTCCCTTGCAACGCACCTTGAGCACGATCGACTGGCCGGGCTCGAGATGGTCACGGTTCTTGCGTAAGGACTCGGGCGGAAACAGTACTTCATATTCGCCCGATGGATCGGACAGAGTTACGAAAGCGAATTTCTCGCCCGAGCCGGCCGCCGCCCGCTCCTGCCGTCTTCGCACCATACCGGCCATGCGGAAGGCGTCATGGCCTTCCTGCGCCAGGCCCAGCGCCTCGGCGTAAAGCGTCACCCGCTTGCGTTTAAAGACGTCGAGCATATCCTGCAGAGGATGGCCGGACAGGTAGAAGCCGATAGCCGCCAGTTCCTCGTCCAGCCGCGCCGGGCCGGCGGTCGGCGCGACCTTGGGCAGGCGCGGCCGCGATGCTTCGTTCGACCCGAACAGGCTGACCTGCGACGCCGCGCGCTCGGCGGCGATACTCTGTGCGTAAGCGACCAATATGTCCGCTGCAGCAACTATCTGCGCGCGGTTGTCATGGATGGAGTCGAATGCCCCGGCCTTGGCCAGGTTTTCGATGGCGCGCTTGTTGACGGCCTTGGGGTCGATCCGTTCAAGGAAATCGAACAGGTCAATGAAACGGCCGCCCTCCTCCCGCGCCTGCACCACGCTTTGCATGGCCTCGAAGCCGACATTGCGGATGGCGCCAAGCGCATAGAGGACTTCACCGCCTTCGACATCGAAATCGGCCATCGAGCGGTTGATGTCCGGCGGCCGAATGGTGACCCCGAAGCGCCGCGCATCCTGGTAGAACACCGCTAGCTTGTCGGTGTTGGTGATGTCGAGGCTCATGGTCGCGGCGAAGAATTCGACCGGATGATTGGCCTTGAGATAGCCCGTCTGGTAAGAAATGAAGGCGTAGGCGGCGGCGTGCGACTTATTGAAGCCGTAGCCGGCGAACTTGTTGACCAGTTCGAAGATGTCGTCGGCCTGTTTTTCAGGCACGCCCTTGTCCCTGGCGCCGGAAATGAACCTTGCCTTTTGCAAGTCCATCTCCTCTTTCTTCTTCTTGCCCATCGCCCGGCGCAACAGGTCGGCTTCGCCCAGACTGTAACCCGACAGGATCTGGGCGATCTGCATCACCTGCTCTTGGTAGATGATGACGCCGTAGGTCTCCTTGAGCACCGGTTCCAGGCTGGGATGCAGCATGTCGATCTCGACCCGGCCGAACTTGCGGTCGACATAGGTGTCGATGTTATCCATCGGCCCTGGCCGATAGAGCGAGATCAGGGCAGTGATTTCCTCCAGCGAGCCGCACTTCAGCTTGCGCAAGGTGTCGCGCATGCCCTGGCTTTCAAGCTGGAACACCCCGATCGCTTGCCCTGAAGCCAACAATTCGTAAGTCGGCGCGTCGTCCAGCGCCAGCGTGCTGTAATTGATGTCGACGCCGCGCTTCCTGAGGTAGCGCGCGGCCCGGTCGAGCACGGTGAGGGTCTTCAGGCCGAGGAAGTCGAACTTCACCAGGCCGGCGCTTTCTACCCACTTCATATTAAACTGCGTCGCCGGAATATCGGAACGCGGATCGCGATAGAGCGGCACCAGTTCGGTCAGCGGACGGTCGCCGATGACGATGCCGGCAGCGTGGGTTGAGGCATTACGGTAAAGCCCTTCCAGCCGCAACGCCGTATCGAGCAGGTTGCGGACCGCGTCTTCATCATCGCGCGCCTGCTTCAGCCGCGGCTCGATCTCGATAGCCTGAGCCAGAGTCGTTGGATTGGCCGGATTGTTCGGCACCATCTTGCACAGCCGGTCAACCTGTCCCAACGGCAGTTGCATGACCCGCCCGGTGTCGCGCAGCACCGCCCGCGCCTGCAGGGTGCCGAAGGTGATGATCTGCGCCACGCGATCGCGGCCGTATTTCTGTTGGACGTAGGCAATGACCTCCTCGCGCCGCTCCTGGCAAAAGTCGATATCGAAGTCGGGCATCGACACCCGCTCCGGATTGAGGAAGCGTTCGAACAAGAGGCCAAAGCGCAAGGGGTCGAGGTCGGTGATGGTCAGCGACCACGCCACCAGCGAACCGGCGCCCGAGCCCCGCCCGGGGCCGACAGGTACGCCATGTGCCTTGGCCCATTTGATGAAATCCGAAACGATCAGGAAGTAGCCAGGGAAGCCCATCTTCTGAATGACGCCGATTTCGCGTTCCAGCCGCGCCCAGTAATCCTCGGCCGGGAAAGCCAGCTTGACTTGGGTCAGCCGCATCTTCAGGCCTTCGCGCGCCTGCCAAGCCAGTTCCTCGGCCTCGTCGCGCCCGGCGCCGGTATCGAACCGCGGCAGGATCGGGTCGCGCTTGTTAACGAGGAAAGCGCATCGTTGCGCCACTTCCATCGTATTGTCGCAGGCTTCGGGCAGGTCTTCGAACAGCGCCCGCATGTCCTTTGCCGGCTTGAACCAGTGCTCCCGGGTGACCTTGCGGCGGTCTTCGACACCGAGATAGGAACTGTCGGAAATGCACAGCAACGCCTCATGGGCGCGGAACAAATCGGGCGTCGCAAAGTGGACGTCGTTGGTCGCCACCAGCGGCACGTCATTGCCGTAGGCGAAGGCGACCAGCCCGTTTTCGACCACGCTGCCCTTGACGCCGCCATGGGGGCCACCGTCGTGGCGTTGAATCTCGATATAGAAACGGTCGTCGAACGCCGCCAGCATCTCGCGTAAAGCCGCCTTGGCGTCCTGGGGTTTGTTTTGCCGGAACGCGACATCGATCGGACCGTCGAACCCGCCGCTGAGCAGGATCAGTCCTTCGCTGTGCGCCGCCACCTTGTCCCAGGCGACATGCGGTTCCTCGGCCGCATCGGCGTCGACATAGGCCATCGACGACAGCTTGGTGAGATTGAGGTAGCCCTGCTCGTTTTGCGCATAGAGCGCCACCGTCGGTATCCGCGCCCAGCGCTCGGTCGGCACGCCACCGAGGCCGCGCACCGGCAGGCTGCAGCCAACGATCGGCTGCACACCCGCCTCCTTGCATGCCTGCGAGAATTCCAATGCCCCGAACAGGTTGCAGCGGTCGCTGATCGCCACCGCCGGCATCTGGTTCTTCAGCGCCAGCTTGCCCATGTCGTAAGCCTTGATCGCACCTTCGAGGAGCGAATAGGCCGACCTGACCCGAAGATGGACAAACTGTTCGCTCACGATCCGCTCCTGTCAGGCGGCGCCGGCTCAGGCCGCCAGCGACACCAGATGACACATGACGAAAACAAAGCCCGTAACGGCGGCCAGGGACAAGATGTTATGGAACATAGCGACCATTTTTCCACATCCTTCTGAGGTGTTCAATTCATGGTTTGTTCTATATTCTCTTTTTGTTCTCATCGCAAGTGGAATTCTCACGTCACGCGAACAAATTTCTAACATCTTGATTTTACTGAACGTTAGGCGTCGCCGGGAACGAGAACACCGTCCTTGAGACGAACGACGCGGTCCATATGCCGTGCCAGTTCCATGTTGTGGGTGGCGATGATCGCCCCCACACCGCGCGATTTTATGATCGCCTTCAACGCTTCGAACACCTGTTTCGACGTTGCCGGATCAAGGTTGCCCGTCGGTTCGTCGGCCAGCAGCAGCCGCGGCTCGTTGGCCAGCGCGCGCGCGATAGCCACGCGTTGCTGCTCGCCGCCCGACAGCTGCGCCGGCAGGTGATCGAGCCGCTCCGCCAGCCCCAGCGCCGTCAGCAGTTCACGCGCCCTCGCCTCGGCCTCGCGCGCCGGCCGCTTGGCCAGCCGCAGCGGCAGGGCGACGTTACCGAGCGCCGTATATTCCGGCAGCAGGTGGTGAAACTGATAGACGAAGCCGATCTTGCTCAGCCGGGCGCGCGTGCGCAAGGCATCGTCCGTACCGGCATAGCTGTCGCCGGCAATGACCAGCTCCAAATGCGGCGCGTCCTCAAGCAGGCCGACGGCATGCAGCAGCGACGACTTGCCCGAGCCCGATGGCCCGACCAGCCCGACCAGTTCGCCTTCGCCGACCTCGAGATCGACGCCCTTGAGAACCGACAGCTTGCGGCCTTCGCCGATGTCGTAATCGCGGTGGAGGCCTTTGAGGGTGAGGACCGCCTTATTCATAACGCAAAGCCTCCACCGGTTCGAGCTTGGCGGCCCACATCGCCGGGAA
The DNA here is from genome assembly GCA_964474575.1 of uncultured Caulobacteraceae bacterium. Classification (GTDB taxonomy): domain Bacteria; phylum Pseudomonadota; class Alphaproteobacteria; order Caulobacterales; family Caulobacteraceae; genus Asticcacaulis. Next base: position 45,580 of record CAYYTA010000015.1, read on the forward strand.
CAGGGTGGAAATACACGACGCCAACAGCGAGCAGACGACAACGAAGGCGACCTCGGTCGGTTCGATCTTGGCCGGCACGTAGTCGAGGTAATAGACGTTGGGGTCGAAGACGCGCATGTGGAAGATCGCCTCGATCGCCAGCTGGATCGAATGAATGTTGGCGCAGAACAGCACGCCCAAGGCGAGGCCGGTCGCCGTGCCCGCCGCGCCGATCATGGTTCCACTCATGAAGAACACCCGCGTGATCGAGGCGCGCGAGGCCCCCATCGTCCTGAGGATGGCGACATCGCGGGTCTTGTTCTTGACCAGCATGACGATGCCCGAAATGATGTTCATGGTGGCGATGATGACAATGAACGACAGGATGAAGCGCATGGCCGTGCGTTCGACCTTCAGTGCTCCCCACAGCGAGGCGTTGCGCTGCGTCCAGTCTTCATACAGCGCACCCTGCCCTGCCGCCCTGGTGATCGGGTTGCGCCAATTCTTGATGTCGTAGGGCTTGTCGACCTTGATCTCGAGCGCGTCCCATTCGTCCTCGCGGCCGACGAACAGTTGCGCCTGCTCAAGCGGCATGAAGATGAAACTCTTGTCGATCTCGGAGACGCCGCTTTTGAAAACACCCCCGACGGTGTAGGTAACGCTGCGCGGCACCGTACCCACCGCTGTCGAGCTGCCCGCCGTTGTCAGGGTGATCTCGTCACCAGGGTGGAGGCTGAGGCTGGTCGCCAGGCCGTCGCCAACCATGACGGTGTGCCCGCCGAATTCGCCCTTGCCGAAGTCATCGAGCGAACCGCCGCCTTTCTTGAGGGAATCCGCGATGATCGGGGTATTCCTCAATTCATCCGGTTCGACGCCGCGGATCAGGGTCGGGATGATGTCGCCGACATCGTTCTGCACCACGGCGGCGCCGTCGAGGAAAGGCGTGGCCTCGGTCACGCCGGGCACCGCCCTGATGCGCTTGACCAGGTCGTCGCGGTGGGCGAAGTCGTTGACCGCGACACCATAGACATAGGCGTGACCGCCGAAGGCCAGGGTCCGCGCCATGAGCTCGTCGCGGAAGCCGTTCATGATCGACAGCACGCTGATCAGCGCGGTGACGGCCAGGGCGATGCCGACATAGGCGATGATGGCGATGACGGCGATGCCTCCGTCCTTGCGCTTGGTGCGCAGGTAGCGCAGGGACAGGTCGAATTCCCAGCCGCTGAACCCCGGCATCAGTTGGCCTTCGTCAGTTGGGCGAGCGCGGCGTCGAGGCTGAGCACCTGGCGGGAGCCATCGGCGCGGTTCTTCAGTTCGACCGTGCCGTCCGCCAAGCCCTTGGGCCCGATGATCAGCTGCCAGGGGATGCCGATCAGGTCCATCGAGGCGAACTTGGCGCCCGGCCGTTCGTCGGTGTCGTTGTAAAGCACGTCAATACCCGCCTTCTGCAAGGCGGCATAGGCCTGCTCGCACGCGGCATCGACAGCGGTGTCGCCGGCGCGCAGGGATACGACCGCGACCTTGAACGGAGCGACGCTCTCCGGCCAGATGATGCCGTTGTCGTCGTGGCTGGCCTCGATGATCGCGCCCAGCAGGCGCGACACGCCGATGCCGTAGGAGCCCATGTGCACGGTGATCTCCTTGCCGTCGGGGCCGGAGACGACGGCGCGCATCGGCTTCGCGTACTTTTCGCCGAAATAGAAGATGTGGCCGACCTCGATGCCCCGCGCCGACAACTGCTTGTCCTCGGGCACGTCAGCGAAAGCCGCCGCATCGTGCATTTCCTCGGTGGCGGCATAAAGCGCCGTGCGCTGATCGACCAGGCCCTGCAGGTCGTCCCAGTCGACGCCGTCGCCTGGAGGCGGCATGTCGACCAGGTCCTTGTGGCAGAAAACAGCGCTTTCGCCGGTGTCGGCCAGGATGATGAACTCGTGGCTGAGATCGCCGCCGATCGGGCCGGTGTCGGCGCGCATCGGCACGGCCTTCAGCCCCATGCGGGCGAAGGTGTTGAGATAGGCGATGAACATGCGGTTATAGGCCTTGCGCGCCGAGGCCTCGTCGATGTCGAAGGAATAGGCGTCCTTCATCAGGAATTCGCGACCGCGCATGACGCCGAAACGCGGGCGCTGTTCGTCGCGGAACTTCCACGAGATCTGGTAGAGATTGAGCGGCAGGTCCTTGTACGAACGGACGCTGGCGCGGAAGATGTCGGTGACCATTTCCTCGGCCGTGGGGCCGTAGAGCAGGTCGCGGTCATGGCGGTCCTTGATGCGCAGCATCTCTTCGCCATAGTCGTCGTAACGTCCGCTCTCGCGCCACAGGTCGGCCAGTTGCAGCGTCGGCATCAGCAACTGGATCGAGCCGGCCTTCAGCATCTCTTCCTCAACGATGCGCTCGACTTTCTTCAACACGCGCAGGCCCAGCGGCAGCCAGGCATAGATACCGGCGGCCTCCTGACGGATCATGCCGGTACGCAGCATCAAACGGTGCGAGACGATCTGCGCCTCGGAGGGATTTTCCTTGAGCAGGGGAAGAAAGAAGCGCGACAGGCGCATGTCGGGAATCCGTGCGTTGGTGTTGCGCTCCGTATAAAGAGCGTCTGCACCGTAGTGAAGAGACTTTACGAGTAAATTGTGGCGGGCACCCTAGTTGTGCGGGTGAGCGCGGCGCCAGTCGAGCGGGCTGTCGAAGCCATAGGCCCATGCGCCCAGGCGATGCGTGCGGGCATAGGTTTCGTCATCGAGGTAGCGCAGCGAAAAGCGGCGATAGGCGACGGCCAAGCCACGCCGCACCATTTCCCGGCCAAGATCGAGCCCCGCCGCCGTCCGGCAAATCGCCACCACGCGGCCATAGGGATCAATGTCTTGTTGATCGCAAGTAATAATTGTCGCTTGCGTCAAGCCATGCATGGCCGACTGCGCTTGCGTTCCGCAAGCAAACCGGCCGCAGACCTGGTCGCGCTCGAAAGCATCGACACCGAACAGGCGGATATGGCGGCCACGGATGACGATAGTATCGCCATCGATGACATAGGCGCTTCCGGTCAGGGCCGGACCGGCCGATGCCGGGCCAGCGCCCAATATGAAGCAAATGGTCAGCCAAAGTGATCGCATCATACCGCCAACGTCCCTCGCAGCCGTTGCATCCGCAACGGAAACCTTATATGCGAGCCCCATGATCGCCGCTTTCGCCCGCACCCAGGTTCTCGTCCGCGTGGACATCATCGCCCAACTCATTTGGGCGGTAAAGTCCGTGCGCCGCAATCTGCGCAAACCCAACGGCGAATGACAATACCGTCATTGCGCCCTCCCTCCCGAAGGGCGCTCGACATGGACAGGGCGCCCGAACCCCAGGTCCCTGTCATGTACGAAGCCCCGCCAACGCCGCCGCCCTTGAAAAGCCTCCTGGCCGCGCCGTGGCTCAAGACCTGGGGCGGCTACATCTTCGCGGCGCTTGGCGCGTTCCTGTTTGCCTCGAAGGGCATCTGGATCAAGCTCGCCTATAACTATCACATCGATGCGCCGACGCTTCTGACCCTGCGCCTCATGCTGGCAACGCCGTTCTTCGTCCTGTTCGGCATCCTGACCTGGCTGACGGCGAAACGCCGGGGCGCCTATGCCCTGCCCTCGCCGCTGGAGCGGCCGGAACTGTACCTGAAGACTCTGGGCGTCGGCGCGCTCGGCTACTGGCTGGCCAGCTATACCGACTTCGAAAGCCTGACCACCCTGTCGCCGCAGTTCGAGCGGCTGATCCTGTTCACCTATCCCCTGTTCGTCATCCTGTTCGGCGCAGCGTTTTTCAAGCAGCCAATGCGGATCAAGGCGATCTGGGCCTTCCTGATCTCCTACCTTGGTCTTGGCTTCGTCTTCGTCACCGACCTGACGGCGCATGGCTCCGGCATCGCGCGCGGCGCTTTGTGGTGCACGGCGTCGTCGATATCGTTCGCGCTCTACCTTCTGCTGGCCAAGCCGCTGATCGCGCGGCTCGGGCCGTCGATGTTCACCTCGTGGGCGATGAGCGGCGCGGCCCTGGCGACCTTTAGCCATTTCCTGATCGTCCATCGCCTGAGCGACATCCATATGAGCCCGCCATTGTTCAGCCTCGTGCTCGGCCTGGCGATCGGCGCGACAGTGCTCCCGAGCTACCTGACCAATTTCGCCTTGAGCCGGATCTCATCCCAGGCCAACGCCATCATCTCGTTCATCAATCCGATTTTCACCCTGGCCCTCAGCGCCCTGATCCTGCGCCAGCATATAAGCTTGGCCGATGTCATCGGTACGGTGCTCGTGCTGCTTGGTGTCGGTCTTTACACGTGGCTCGACCAGCGCGCGGCAGCGGCGAAGCCGTGATCCCCCGTCAATCTGACGTGAGCGGGTGCGCGTCTTCGCCGATAGTGCTTGTACGGTAGAGCGTCTGGGCGGATTGGCCATTCAAAGGATGGCGCCAATGGGGCCAGATTTCTGCTAAAGGCCCCATGACAAAGGCTCGCTCGGCGGCGCGTGGATGCGGCAGAGTCAGGCCGGCTTCATTGATCACCAGGTCGCCGTAGGCGATCAGGTCGAGATCAAGGACCCGCGGCGCGTTCCTGACGCCGTTGCGCACCCGGCCGGCATCGCGCTCGACATCGTGCAGCATTGTCAACAGTTCGTGTGGCGAAAGTGAACTCTCGGCGGCGATAACGGCATTTACATAGGACGGGTCCTGAGGATTTGGCCACGCCTGCGAACGCCACAAACGTGAAATTTTCGTAATGGTCAAACCGCGCGCCGCCAAAGTCTTGACAAGGAGGTCGAAAGCTTGCGATGCAGTGCCCGCGCCCGACATCAGGTTGGAACCGTAGGCAATTAAAACTGTCTTAGTGTCGGGACTCGAATCCATCATTTGAACCGTGCATTTTTCTAAGGAAGATATTGCAAAAAATGAGTTTTTATCCAACCGACCGCATCTGCCTTTTCATCGACGGGGCCAATCTATACTCTGCGGCGAAGGCCCTGAACTTTGATATCGATTATCGTAAGCTGCTGGATGAATTCAAGAAGCGCGGCGTCCTGATCCGCGCCTATTACTACACCGCCCTCGTCGAAGGCGACGATTATTCGCCAATCCGGCCGCTGGTCGACTGGCTTGACTACAACGGTTTCGCCCTCGTCACCAAGACCGCCAAGGAATATACCGACAGCCAGGGCCGCAAACGCTGGCGCGGCGACATGGACATCGAAATCGCCTGCGACATGATGGAAATGGCCGACCACGCCGACCACCTCGTCCTGTTCTCCGGCGATGGCGACTTCCGTCGCCTGGTCGAGGCCGTGCAGCGCAAGGGCGCCCGCGTCACCGTGGTCTCGACCGTCAAGTCATCGCCGCCGATGACTTCGGATGAACTGCGCCGCCAGGCCGACACTTTCGTCGACCTTGCCGACCTGGCTTCGACCGTCGGCCGCCCACGCCAGCACCAGAACACCGGTCCTAAGTTCGTCAATGCCGAGGAAGACTTCGACGACGCCGTCTCCTGACGGCTGGCGGCCGGCGACGGATTGCGCTTTTTGCCCGCGTCTGGCGGCATATCGGGCTGACAATCGCACCCGGTATTCCGGCTGGCACAATGCCCCGGCCTTACCCTTCGGCAGACTGCAGGCGCGCGTGCTGATTGTCGGCCTGGCGCCGGGGCGCACGGGCGCCAACCGCACCGGTCGCGTCTTTACGGGCGACGCCGCCGGGCGGATGCTGTTTCAAACCCTCATTCGGACTGGTTTCGCCCGCGGCGATTTCAGCGACGACGGCAATGACAGCATGCAATTGCAGGATTGCCTGATCACGAATGCCGTCATGTGCGCGCCGCCCGGCAATCGGCCCTTGCCGGCGGAAGAAGCGGCATGCCGGCCGCATCTCGCGGCCCTTATCGCTGCGATGCCGGCGCTCGATACGCTTGTCACCCTGGGTGAAGTCGCACGCAGAAATACCTTGAAAGCGCTGGGTTTTCCGTCATCGGCCATGGCGGCCGGCCACGGTGCCGAAGCCCGTATCGGCCAATACCGGTTGATCACCAGTTATCACTGTTCGCGGCTCAATATGAACACTGGCCGGCTGACGACCGAGATGTTCGAAGCAATCTTCCGGCGGGCCTGGACGCCGTCCCGGGCAGACTGAATTTCAGCCAAGAACGAGCAGGTCGCTGAGACTGGTGATCGGCCGGGGTTCCGTTTCCAGCGCCACGGCAGCGTCAAGGCGGGCGAAACCTTCGCGAATTTCGTCTTCGCTCAGGTGATCGAAGGTCGAAATGGCGCGCGTGCGCAAGCGTTCGGCATTATCGGCAAGGCTACCGGCGAAGCTTTCCTCCACCTGGACCAGCGCCTTCTGGCACAGGCCCACCGGCGCGAAGACATCGAGAACCTCCCGCACGCTGGGGAACATCTCCAGCTCGATGTCGCGGGCGCGCGGAAAATAGCGATGCCAGTCGAGATCCGGCATGCGATCGGCGAAGGTACTGCGGATGAAGACGCGTCCGCCAGACGTCAGGACGCGCGCAATTTCGGAGGCGGCGGCCGGCCGGTCGCGGACATGGTGAAACGACAGGAACATCAGGACCAGGTCGCAACTGCCATCGGGCAAGGGAATCGACTCGGCGCTGCCCGCCTTGTAGCTGACGTTGAAATGTTGCGCGGAAGTCTCTGCGACGGCTCGCATTTTCTGTGATGGCTCGACACCGGTCACCGGCCCGCCGAAGGTCTCGGCCAGGACAGGCGTAAACCGCCCGGTGCCCGAACCAAGGTCGAGGACGCGCAAGGGACGGCGATCGGGCGCATGAGTCGAAAACGCCTCCAGCCAGGCGCGTCGGCTTTCGGCCGGCAGGCGGCGGCCCTGCTGGTAACCAACATGTTGCTTGTCGTCGTAATTCACCGGGTCGAGCATGGCCTATCCCTTGTCACGCAGCAGGCGCGCCTTGTCGCGGTTCCAGTCACGCTCGGCGGTCGCTTCGCGCTTGTCGTGGTTCTTCTTGCCCTTGGCCAGCGCGATCTCGAGTTTCACCAGGCCCTTATCGTTGAAGTACATCTTGGTCGGTATGATGGTCAGGCCCTCGCGCTGGACGCTGGCCATCAGCCTCCCGATCTCCTTGCGATGCAGCAGCAGCTTGCGGATACGGCGCGGCTCATGATTGAAGCGGTTGGCCTGGGTATAGATCGGGATGTCGGCATTGATCAGGGCGATCTCGTCGCCGTTCTCGATGCTGACATAGGACTCGGCGATATTGGCGCGGCCCAGGCGCAAAGACTTGACCTCGGTTCCGGTCAGGACGACCCCGGCCTCGATCGGATTTTCGAGAAAATAATCGAAGCGCGCCCGCCGGTTGTCGGCGATCACCTTGTAGTTGGATTGCGTCTCGGCCATTACGCCGCCTCCAGCTCCAGCCCGGCCAGGGCCACCGCCTGGTCAACCAGGGGCCGCACGGAGGCCGCGCACGGCGTGATCGGCAGGCGCACCTCCTCGCTGCACAGGCCCAGGCGGCTCATGGCGTACTTGGTGGGCGACGGCGACGAATCGGCGAACAGGACCTTGTGCAACTTGATCAGGCGGTCCTGCCACTGCCGGGCGGCATCCCAGGCGCCCTGGTTGACGGCGTTGTAGAGCGCCACCATCTGCGCCGGCGCGACATTGGAGGTCACCGAAATCACGCCGTGACCGCCGTGGGCCATATAGCCGAGGAAGGTCGGGTCGTCGCCGGAAATGAAGGAAAAACCCTCGGCGATCTCGACGCGCAGTTGGCTCATGCGGTCGAGCGCGCCGGTCGCATCCTTGATGCCGACGATGTTGGGCAGCCGCGCCAGGCGCGCTATGGTGTCGTTCGACATGTCGACGACCGTGCGGCCGGGGACGTTGTACAGCAGAACCGGAATCTGAACCTGATCGTTCAAGGCCTTGAAATGCTGATATAAACCTTCCTGGGACGGCTTGTTGTAATAGGGCGCGACGCACAGTACGGCATCCGCCCCCACAACCTTGGCGTGGCGCGCCAGTTCCAGCGACTCGGCGGTGTTGTTCGAGCCCGCTCCGGCGATAACCTTGATACGCCCGGCGGCCTTTTCGACGCACAGCCGCACCACCTCGCGGTGCTCCTCCATGGTCAGGGTCGAGGTCTCGCCGGTCGTCCCCACTGGCACCACACCGTGCACACCGGCCGCGACCTGGCGCTCGACCAGCCGTCCAAACGCGGCGTAATCGACCTCGCCGCCCGAAAACGGCGTTACCAGGGCGGTAATCACGCCCCTGAACAGGGGGGCTTGGATGCGGTCGGTCATCTTTCGTCTGTCCTGAAACGGTACAAAGTGTGGCGGCAAACCCATATCAGGGGCGCAAATCACGAAAAAGTAGCCTTAAGCCCGCGGCACGTGACCTGCAATCTCTTTATAAAAAGAAACGATCGCCTATAGTCGAAGTCTGGACCTGATTGGGGAGCGGTATGCGTAAAGTTGGACGTGGTATGTGGCGAAAGGCGACGCTGGTTGTCGGCGCAAGCCTGCTGGCCCTGTCGATGACGGGCGCGAAGGCGCAGGATGATCCGTCGCCCCTGCCCGATCCGCACGCGCAGCAGGGCCTCCCGGCCCAGGCGACGCAGACCATCCAGGACACCGCTCAACCCTATGTCGCCTCCGACCTCAGCGACCAGGACGCCGCCACGCTCGAATCCGCGCTCACCGCCGCCAAGGCGCACCGCTTCGCCCAGGCCGACAGCCTGGGCGCCTCCCTGACCAACCCCGTCGCCCGCAAGATCGTCACCTGGGCAATCCTGAGCAACGACGGCAATATTTACAGCTTCGCTGCGCTGGACGCCGCGCGACGCGACCTGTGGGGCTGGCCCAGGGACGGCAAGCGCCAGGTCGCCGCCGAAAACCTGATCGGACAGTCCGGCATGGGGCCGCAGCAGATCGTCGACTGGTTCGCGGGCTCGCCGCCGCAGACGGTGCAGGGCGCGACCGCCCTGATTACCGCCTACCAGAGCCTCGGCCGAAACGACGACGCCTCGGCGCTGGCCAAGTCCTGGTGGCGGTCAGAAGTCTACGATTCGATCGCCCAGGCCAATTTTTACCAGGCCTTCTCGCGCTACCTGACGGCGGACGACAGCAAGGCGCGCATACGCTGCCTGGAAATCAACACCCAGAGCGGGTCGTCCCAGGCCATCCGCGACTTGACCGCCTATGTCGATGGCCCCGAAGCCTCTGTTGCCAACGCCGTTATCGCCATGCGCGCCAATTCGGCGACGGGCGACTCGCTCTACACCGCCGCCCTGGCCAGCGACCCGCACAACCCGGTCCTGGCCTTCGCCAGGGCGCGTTACCTGGCCGGCAAGGGTCTGGAGCCGCTCGGTTTCGGCCTGCTCGCCGACCTGCCGCCGGCCACCATGAGTCCCGACGCCGCCGGCGCGCTCTACACGCTGCGCCTCGACTATTTCAAGGCCGCGCTCAAGGCGCACAACTACCGCGCCGCCTACGACGCCATGAACGGCGGCGGCTTCGGCAACGGCGAGAGCAAGGCCGAGGCCGAATTCTTCGCCGGCTGGGTCGCCCTGATCAAGCTCGGCAACAACAACGACGCTATTCAACACTTCCAGAACCTGGCCACGGCCGGCACCTCGCCGATCACCCAGGGCCGCGCCAACTACTGGCTCGGCCGCGCCTATGAGGCGCGCAACGATGCCTCGCAGAACGACGCCGCGACCGCCCAGGGTTACTACGCGAAGGGCGGTCAATATATCTATGCCTTCTACGGCCAGCTCGCCGCCGAGAAGGCCGGCGTCACCCAGATCGTGCTCGGCAAGGATCCGGTGCCGACGGCTGCCGACCGCGACCGCTTCAATAACCGCGACCTGGTCAAGGCGGCGCGCATCTTGGGTGAACTGGGCGAGACCGACCTGTTCCGCCAGATCGTGCTCAATCTCGACACCGTCCTGCCCAATGCCGAGGAAGAAGCGCTGCTGGTCGACCTGACCGCCAAGTACGACAGTCAGATCATCGCCATGAAGGTCGCGCGCATGTCGATGCAACGCGGCTTCTACCTGCCCGAACGCGCCTATCCCCTGCGCGACGTGCCCAATGTGCCGGCGCCGGAAAAGGCCTTTGTTCTCGCCATCGGCCGCCAGGAATCGGGCTTCGATCCATCCGTACGCTCGCGCGCCAACGCCCGCGGCGTCATGCAGCTCATCCCGTCGACCGCGCGCGTCGTCGCCAAACGCCTCGGCATGCCGTTGAACGAGGCCAGCCTCTACGATCCACAGTATAACATGAGCCTCGGCGCCCACCATCTCGGCGAACTGGTCGACCATTTCGATGGTTCCTACATCATGGCCGCCGCCGGCTATAATGCCGGCCCCAGCCGCATGCAGACCTGGATCGGCGATTGCGGCGATCCGCGCGGCGACAAGGCCGACGCCCTGTCCTTCATCGAATGCATGCCGCTGCGCGAAACGCGCGACTATATGATGCGCGTCACCGAAAATATGCGTATCTACCGCGCCCGGCTCAATGGCGGCATCGCGCCGCTGACCGCCATGGCCGACGTCACGCGCGGCACGCCGGCGCCATTTTCCGCCGTCGATGTCGACGACCTCGGCGATGGCAGCGACGACGGTTCGGCCAATGACGGTCCCGTCAACTATCTCGACTACCAGAAGGCCCAGGACCTGAAGGCGGCCGACACAGCCTCCCTGCCCGCCGCCGCCGTGGCGACGAATTCCGCCGGATCGGGCAAGTCGTCGGTCAAGGCCACGAGTAAAACCTCCGGCAAGTCATCGGGCAAGTCCGCCGGCAAATCTTCGAGCAAGTCGGCCGGCGGCAAGAAGACGACGACTTCGAAGAAGACGTCGCCTGCTAAACACCAGAAACGCTAAAGCAGCGGCTGGCTGTCGATTTGCAGGCGGCCGGCCGCGCCATGGCCTGTCAGTTGCCCCGTCAGATTGAAAACTTCCGACAACATCTTGGGAACAAAGATGTTTTCGGGACGATCGTGCGCCACCAGCCGCCCGCCGTGCATCAGGAGGATATCATCGGCGAACTGTGCCGCCAGATGCAGATCATGCAGGCTGAGGACGACCGTTTGGCCAGCCTCGGCGCGCTGCCTGAGGCGGATCAGTACCTGACGCTGCCAGGCGGGGTCGAGCGCGATCAGCGGTTCGTCGAGCAGACAGACCCGCGCCGGACTGACCAGCACCCGCGCCAGCAGGACGCGCGCCCTTTGGCCACCGGACAGCGAGAACACGCCGCGGTCGCAGACTTCCTGCAGACCCAGGGCCTGTAGCTCTGAAAACGCCGCCTGCCGCGCCAGTTCCGGCGTCAGGTGCTGCGCCCCCAGGCTGGCGACATCGATGCATGACAAGTCCCAGGCAATGGTCCGCTCCTGCGGCAGGTACGCGACCATTTCGGCGCGCCGGGCCGGTGTCAGGCGCCCGAGTTCAACCTGATCAAGCCTTATATTTCCTTCGCTTACCGGCAACAGCGAAGCCATTGCTTTAAGCAATGTCGTCTTGCCAGCGCCGTTGGGACCGACCAGGACATAGAGCTTGCCGGGCGACAGCGCGGCCGACGCTGCGCTGACGATCGTCTCGCTGCCCAGTTTCACGCTGACATTGTCGAGAATGAGATCGCTCATGGGCTCAATCCTGCATCCACGACCTGGCTGAACGATACGCCAGGACCGCGAACAACGGCGCGCCGATCAGAGAGGTCAGTACGCCCAGCCGCAACTCGCCGGTCACCGGAATGACTCGGACGAAACCGTCGGCCAGCAGCACCATCAATCCTCCGGTCAGGGCCGACGGCCAGATCAGGCGATATGGGTCCTTTACACCCATGGCGCGGACGAAATGCGGTGCCGCCAGGCCGACAAAACCGATGATGCCGGCCACAGCCACCGACAAGCCGGCCAGCAGGCTGCTGCCGATGACCACGATCTGGGTCAGGCGCGTCAGGTCGATACCCATCGAGCGCGCCGTCTCCTCGCCCAGCGTCAGGAAGCGCAAACCCTTGCCGAGCCGCAGCGAAAAGGCCGATGCCAGGCCAAGGCCCGCCGCACACCACAGCACGTCGAACCAGCTCCGGTTCTCGACCGATCCCATCAACCAGCCCATCACGTCCGACGTGGCGACCGGCGACCTGGCCAGGTTGAAAGCCAGTTCCATCAAGGCCGCACAAAACGCCGACAAGCCGACGCCGAACAGGATCAGCGACTGACGCTGGGGGAACCTGTGCACGAAAACGACAAGCAGCAAGCCGACTATCGCTGCCCCGGCCAAGGCCGAACCCTCGATCACGAAAGGCACCAGGCCAAGACCGGAAAAAATGGCCAGGGCCGCGCCAAGTCCGGCCCCGGAGGACACACCGAGCAGGCCCGGTTCTGCCAGGGGATTGCGCAAAAGTCCCTGCATCAAGGCTCCGGCCATGCCCAGCATGGCGCCGACGCCGACGGCGGTCAGGTTGCGCGGCAGGCGAATGCCCCACACGATCTCGGCCGGCAGAGACTTCCAATGGGTCAGCGCCTCGCCCCACGCCGCCAGGGGCAGCGCCGTGTCGCCCAGGGTCATCAGGACGATCAGGACCAGCCCGATCGCAATGGCCAGCGAGATGTTGAGCGTCGCGTTCGAAACGTGCATCACCGGGTCTCCGCGCGCGCTTCGGCAACCGACAAGGCCTGCAAGTCATAGGCGGTGAACCAGCCGCTGCAGGCCAGCAAGGTCTTCGGCATAATGAAATTCGGCTTTTGCGCGATATAGGCGCGGACCAGCGGATGCCGCCCCGGCACGTGCGGCATGTCGTAGGCATTGTCGTAGAAACCCAGGGCGAACACATCCGGCTTCACGCTCAACAGCCTTTCGGGCGGCATGGGTTGAAAGCCGGGCGTCTGGGTCTGAAGGCGGAACCCCAGCCGCCGCAGCATGTCGCCGACCATGGTGTCGGGCCCCGCGCTGTAGCCGAAGGTGGTATAATAAAGGACGGAGCGGTCACGCCCGAATGGCACGATGTCGCGCAATGCCACGTCAAAACGATGCGCCTCGATGTCGGCGCTGGCGTCTTCGCCCAGATCATGTGCGACACGGTAGAGCTCTAAGCGCGCCTGAACATAATCGTTCACGTCATTGATTCCCAAGACTTTTATGCCGACGCGCTGCAAGGTTTGAATCAACCGGGCATCGCCGCCCCAGGTGCGGACAACGACATCCGGATGCAGCGTCAGGACGGCCTCCAGGCTCGGCCGCACGTGTGGCAAACCCCGCGCCCGGTCGCGGAAATTCGAGTCCGGCAAGGCGGCGTGGTCCGACAGGGCCAGGATCTGCGCGCGCGGCACCAGACCCAGCACATACTGGTCGGCGCATTCATCGAGGGAGACGACACTCGGACCAGGACCGGTCGCGGCCACGGCGGCGGTAGACAGGGTCATCGCCACCAACACCGCCAACGCTCCAAGGCAGGATTTCGCCTTTGACGCGAAGATCCGGGGGTAAAATACGACTTTCAATTGCTTTATTCCTGGCCCCGGTTTACGGCCTTATCGCACCTTTCATGGCTCCGATAGGATGGGGTGGCGGCCGTGTTGCAAGCGTTCAAGCAAAAGTGGCTCTACAGGGATTCTCGGCTTGAGCGAACACCCCTGAGGCACCTTTTTCAGCAGGGCTCCACGCGGGTACCGGCCCAGCCTGTCGCCCCGTTGCGCGATGCCTTTTGCGCCCGCAATCCGGCTTCGTGGCAACAGATCGCCGCCGCCGTTGTCCTGTTGAGTACGATGGTCGCAGGAGGATGGCTGGCGCCGGTCGTCCTCAAAATCGGCCTTTACTGGCTGTGCTGGCTGGCCTTCATGGGCAATGCCCTGCTCAGGCTCGCCGCCTGCGCCGTACCGCCGGTACGCTCCACCACCCCGGCAGAGGCGGATGAGCCCCTGCCGGTCTATACGGTTATCGTCGCCCTTTATCGCGAGGCCGAGATCGTGCCGCAACTTCTCAGCGCCATGTTGCGCCTCGCCTATCCGCGAGACCGCATCGAAATACTGTTCGCCCTCGAAGCCGATGACCTTGAGACCCTGGCGGCTTTCCGTACCCAAAACCTGCCGCCAGAAGTCCGCATCATCGAAGTTCCCGACGGCACACCGCGAACCAAGCCGCGTGCGCTCAATCATGCGCTCGGCCTGGCGACCGGCGATCTCATCGTCATCTATGACGCCGAAGACCAGCCGCACCCCGGTCAGCTCCTCGCCGCCGCCCGCGCTTTCAACGCCGGCGATCCGCGCCTGGCATGCCTCCAGGCGCCCCTGCGGCCGGTTGGCGGCGAGACCTTCATCGCCCGCCAGTTCGCCGCCGAATACGCCGTTCAATTCGCCGTGCTGCTGCCGGCTTTAAGCCGTCTTGGCCTGCCTTTCCCGCTCGGAGGCACCAGTAACCACTTCAAGGCCGATGTGTTGAAGACCATCGGCGCCTGGGACGCCCACAATGTCACCGAAGACGCCGACCTTGGCCTTCGCCTCGCCCAGTTCGACTATACAAGCGGTATGATCCCGCCGCCGACGCATGAAACCCCGCCCTCGCTCAGCCGCACCTGGATTCCGCAGCGGACACGCTGGATAAAGGGTTATCTCCAGACCTTGCTGGTCCACACGCGCCTGAACACGCGCTTCAAGCCGCGCGTTTGGCTCGGTCTGCTCCTCGGCGTTGGCCTGAGCGCCTTCGCCGCTCTCGCGTATGCGCCGTTCTGCGCCATGATGCTGATGTCGCTGGTCATGCAGGCCCTGCAAGCCGCCGGGGCCCCGGCCGCCATCATGCCGTCGCCGTCGGCGGCGGACCTGACTTTGTTCGCGACCGGTACACTGAGCGCCTTTACCAGCTTGCATGTCGGCGTCCGCCGAGCCGGAACCGCCTTCGCCTTCCTCGACATGCTGAGTGCGCCGCTTTACTGGTGCCTGCAATCGGTGGCCGCCTTTTTCGCGGTCTACAAACTCATCCGCGAGCCGTTCTACTGGGACAAGACCGACCACGCGCCGGTGCATAATCCGCTTGCAGGCCAAAGCGCTTGCGCCTATGCGAAGGGCAATGATCATAGCTCCTTCCCCCCAAACCCTGCGCACGACAGCCTGGGCTGACTATGCCCTGGTCGATTCCGGCGATGGGCGCAAGCTGGAACGCTATGGCGATTTTCTTGTCATCCGGCCGGAACCGCAGTGCTGGTGGTTGCCGAAATACCCGGCCCTGTGGGACAAGGCCGACGCCATTTTCGACCCCGCCGGCGAAGAGGACGACGGCCGCTGGACCTTCCACCGTCAGCCGCCGGAGCAATGGGCCTTGAGCTGGCAGGATGTCCGCTTCTACGGCCGGTTCACCAATTTCCGCCATCTCGCCTTCTTCCCGGAGCAGGCCGCCAACTGGGCCTGGCAGCGCGATACCTTGACATCAAGACCCGGCGCTAGAGTGTTGAACCTGTTCGGCTATACCGGCGTCGCCAGCCTGGGCGCGGCGGCGGCTGGCGCACGGGTCACCCACGTCGACGCCTCGAAAAAGGCCATCGGCTGGGCGCGCGACAATGCGGCCCTGTCCGGCATGGGCGACGCGCCGATCCGCTGGATCTGCGAGGACGCCAGAAAGTATGTCCAGCGAGAGGTCAAGCGCGGCTCGAAATACGAAGGCGTCATTCTCGACCCGCCGAAATACGGGCGCGGCCCGACCGGAGAGGTCTGGCGCCTGTTCGAGGACCTGCCCGAAATGATCGGCCTGTGCGCACAACTGCTCAGCGACGACGCGGCCTTTCTGCTGCTCAACGCTTACGCGGCGCGTGTATCCGGGCCGGCGCTGGCGCATTTGCTGGCCGAGGCTACGGCCGGACGCAATGGCCACATCGACTACGGCGAACTGACCCTCATCGAGGACTCCGAGCCGCCCAAGGGCGTCAAAGCCGCGGCCGTCGCGCCGCGCGAAATCGGGCTGAGCTTTTACGCGCGATGGACCTCATGATCAAACCGATCACCTCGCTGACCAACCAGACGATCAAGGACATCCGCGCCCTGCACATGCGCAAGGCGCGCGAGGCGACCGGTCTTTTTTTGGCCGAAGGCCTGAAGATCATCATCGATGCGCTCGATCAGGGTTTTGCGCCACGCATCCTGGCCTTTGGCAAGACCGCCGATCCGCATCCCCTGCTCGACCGCGCCATCCGTGAGACCCTGAAGGCAAAGGGTGAGGTTCTGGAAGTATCTCACGAAATTCTTGAGAAGATTTCACGCAAGGACAACCCGCAAATGGTCGTGGCGGTCTTCGCCCAGACGATCAAGACGCTGAGCGACATCGACCCGCAAACGAACCCGGTGTGGGTGGCGCTCGAACAGGTGCGCGACCCCGGCAATCTCGGCACCATCATCCGCACTGCCGACGCGGCCGGCATCGGCGGAGTCATCCTGATCGGCGATTGCGTTGATCCGTTCAGCGTCGAAACCGTACGCGCCACCATGGGCTCGATTTTCGCCCTGCCCATCCTCAAATGCACGCGCGAGGAATTCCTGGCCGACCGCCCGCGCTGGACCGGCAGCGTGGTCGGCACCCTCCTGACCGCCACGCATAATCACCGCACCGCGCCCTACACGCGGCCGACCCTGATCGTCATGGGCACGGAACAGTCGGGCCTGACGCCGGACGTCGCCGCCGCGTGCGATCTCAACGTCAAGATCCCGATGCGCGGCCGCGCCGACAGCCTTAACCTTTCCGTCGCCACCGGTATCATGATCTACGCCGCCATGGGGCTGTAGATGAGGCTTCCCAAACTCGACTGGTTTCTCAGCGGAATGGTGATAGCCATTGTTCTGGCCGCGCTTTTTCCCTCGCCGGGCGCCCAAGGGGGCTGCCTGCACCCGGAACTCCTGACCAAGGCCGGCATTGCCCTCATCTTTTTCCTCAATGGCGCCCTGCTGTCGTTCGGCGCGTTACGCGACGGCATTATGCGCTGGCGTCTGCACCTGATCATCCAGGGCGCGACCTTCGTCCTGTTTCCCCTGATCGGCCTTGTTTTCCTTACCGTCGCCGGGCGCTGGATAAGCCTCGACCTGCGTCTCGGCCTGTTCTATCTGTGCGCCATTCCGTCAACCGTATCGTCCTCGGTCGCCATGACCGCCGCTGCCCGGGGCAATGTGCCCGTCGCCATGTTCAACGCCACCCTGTCGAGCCTGATCGGCATTGTCGTCACGCCGCTATGGATGAACTTTATTCTCAGGACGTCAAGACAACATCTTGATATTATTAATGTCTTTATCGAAATGGCCCTCTGGCTCGTCCTGCCGCTGGTCCTGGGCCAGCTGGCGCGGCCGCTGATCGGTTCCTGGCTGGCTGGCCACAAGACCGGGACCCAGATCGCCGATCGCGGCGTTATCCTGGTCCTCGTCTACACTTCATTCTGCGACTCCTTCGCCAGGCATGTCTGGAGCAGCCATTCGCCCGCCACCCTGGCTCTGGTCATCGCGGCGACTCTCGGCCTGTTCTTCCTTGTCCTGAGCCTGCTGTGGCAGGGCTGCGACCGTTTCAATATCTTGCCCGCCTTCCGCTCGGCGGTGGTCTTCTGCGGCACCAAGAAAAGTCTCGCTTCCGGCGTGCCGATGGCGCATCTTATTTTCGCGGCCAATCCCGCCAGCCTCGGCCTGATCCTGCTGCCGATCATGATCTATCACCCGCTGCAGCTCATCATCTGCACACCGCTGGCCTCGCGCTGGGCGCGCCAAAGCGAGGAAGCGGGCCTTAGCGCCTGATTATTAAAAAGAATTAAGTTCGCGCCGGTTCATCTGCCGTTCATAGTGCGGCCCATAGCTTTAAGACACGGGCCGACACCAAGGGGACTACCATGAAGAAATTCGCCATCATCATAGGCTTGGCCGCTGCTTCCGCAGCGCTTTCCGGCTGCATCATGTACGTTGCGCCGGACCACGACCACTGGACACATCATCACGACCATGACGGCCCGGCCCCGGACGAAAAACCCGCCGACACCCTGCCGTCCAATCCCGCGCAATAACGTCAACACTTAGGGGAAAAACCATGAAATTACTCATCATTCGCCTGGCCATAGCCGTCGCCGTCGCCGCCAGCCTCAGCGGCTGCATCATCATCGACAAAAGCTCTGACCTGGCCGAACAGACTCGCTAAAATCCGCCGGGAATTGTGTCTTCGGGCGGTAAGCCGCGCATAAGATCGCGCCAATCCGCATTGTCCGTTTATCGCACGCAAAGCTAGGCTTGCCGCCCGTACCCCGGAGATTGTCCACGATGAAAAAAGCCATCAACCTGCTGGTCACCGCCGTTCTGGCCGCCGCGCTGGCCGGCTGCATTTCCATACCTATCTAGGCGTAGGCGTAAGGCCCGCCGCGCTCCAGCGCCGCCTTGTACGCCGGACGGGCGTGTATGGCTTCAAGCCACGCCCGGATGCGTGGCGTCCCCGCGCCAGCCCGCGCGGCGGCGGTTTCGACCGGAAAACTCATCATGATATCGGCGGCGGAAAAATTCGCTCCCGCGAACCATGGCGTGCGGCTCAATGCGTTTTCCCAAAGGTCGAAAATCGCCGCCAATTGCCCCTTGATCAACGTCTTGTCCAAGGTGCCGGCGATGGCCCAGCCAACCGGCTTTACCGGCCACGGCGTCCGCCGGCGGATGCCTTCGGCGATCAGCTTGAGGAGCAGCGGCGTCATAAAAGTCCCTTCGGCTGCGTACATCCAATAGATATAGTTCAACCGGTCGTCCGGATCGGTCGGAACCAGGCCGCCGCCATGCGCCGACAGCAAATACTCCATGATTGCCCCGGTTTCGGCGATGGCCCGTCCGCCATCGGTGATGATCGGTGACTTGCCGAGCGGATGAACGGCCCTCAGCTCCGGCGGAGCCAGCAACTGCTTGTCGCGCTTGTAGAATTTGACGTCATACGGCACCTGCAACTCTTCAAGCAGCCACAGGATGCGTTGCGAACGCGAATTTTCGAGATGGTGGACGGTAATCATGCGGCCTCCTGCGGCGTAGCTATCGGGGTATGGAGCCCTTGGTCCCAAGCCTTCCCTCTATCTCTTGCTTTTACCGCCCCAAGGGATGGATAAAAGCAGGAGATAAAAGAAGATTTGTGGTCCTTGGACGCCACGCCTCAATACATACGTCGTCAGGTGCCGCGCGGTTTGGCGCGGGTCGTGGGATCGGCCTCTCGCGGATTGTCGGGCCAGACGTGGCGCGGATAACGCCCCTTCATGTCCTTGCGCACATCCGGCCACGAACCGTCCCAGAATGCCGGCAAGTCCTTGGTGATCTGAATCGGCCGGTGCGCCGGTGACAGCAGGGCCAGGGTCACCGGCGTCCTGTGCGGTCCGACCACGGGATGTTGCGTCGCGCCGTACAGCTCCTGTACGCGCACTTCGAGACGCGGTCCGCCTTCGGCCGCATAATCGATGCCGATATTCGAGCCGGTCGGCATCCGCAGAGTCTCAGGGGCTAGTTTGTCGAGGGCCCGCTGCTGCTCCTGGCTCAGCCGCGCCGTCAGAGCGTCACGAACGACGCGTGCGCTTAACGACAGCATGGATTTGCCGGCAGCGTATGGCCCCAACCAATCCTCCAAGGTCTTCAGCAGGGCCTCGTCCGACATATCTGGCCAGGTTTCATCCTGAGAACGCAGGAAGGCGACGCGCGCACGCAGCGCATCGAACGAATCCGACACATTGAGCGCTTTCAGGCCTTTGGCCTGAATATCCTCAGCTTCCGCATGCAGCACAAGCTCAGGCGGCGCCTTGTCGAGTGGCTTCGATGTCAGTACCAGCGCGCCCAGTTGTGCTTGTTCGAACGCCCGGAACCGTCCGTTATTGCGTTCCAGGACCGTCGTCTTTTCGACGCGATCGGCGAACAGGCCGAAGATGTCGGCCTCGCTGAGCGGCGCGGCCAGCAGGATGCGGTCGCGGTTACTGCCGCCGCCCAGGTCACCGACCGCAAGGTATGTTTCGCGCGCCAGGGTATCGTGCTCATCGACATAGACGCCGCGCCCGTTGGCCATGACGAATTCGCCCGGCTTGCCGCGCGCCCTGGCGACGCGCTCGGGAAAGCACTCAGCTAACAAATGATGTGAGGATTTGGCGGCAACATTCTGATTTTTATGAACCAGACCTTGCGCCTGCCGCGCCCAGCCCTGCGCCAGTCGCCGCGCCTGCGCCACCTTCGGCGTCCTGTCGCGCACCAAAGCATCAAGGCGCGTGTCGAGGTCGGTCGACTTGCCGCCGAGGCCATTTTCCGACAACAGGACAGCGAGATTGGCCCCTTGTTCCGCCGCTCCGGCTTCCGCCGCACGAACCAGCATGTGCGCCAGACGCGGCGCCATCGGCAATTGCGCCAGCGCTTGGCCATGCGCCGTCAGATCGCCGGTTTTATCGAGCGCGCCCAAGGCCTGCAGCAACTGCACCGCCTCATCCATCGCCACTTTCGGCGGATGATCGAGCAGGGCCAGGCCTTCCGTCGATTTCGCGCCCCATAGCCGCAAGAACAGCGCCAGTTGCGACAGGTCGGTTTCGAGGATTTCCGGCCGGGTAAAAGGAATGAGTGATCGGTCCTGCTCCTCGTCCCACAGGCGATAGGCATCGCCGGCTTGCGTCCGCCCGGCCCGGCCGCGCCTCTGATCGGCCGAAGCACGCGACACGCGTTCGGTGACGAAGCGCGTCACGCCGCGCGACGGATCGAAGCGCCCCAGCCGGGATTGGCCGCAATCGACGACCATGCTGACGCGGTCGAGCGTCAACGAGGTTTCGGCAATGGCCGTAGCCAGCACGATCTTCGGATGGCCCGCCCGGTTAGAGCCCAGCACGCGCGCCTGGTCCTTGAAATCCATCGCGCCATAGAGCTTGTGCAACTCGATATGGGACGCCAGCCCGCCTTCTTCGGCAAAACGCGCGACGCGATGAATCTCGCCCTGGCCCGGCAGAAAAACCAGCATGGTTTCCGCATCTTGCGGCGACAACTTCGCACTCAGCCTCAGCACATGGCGGGCAATGTCCTGCTCCATCGCCTTCGTCTGGTCGCGGCCAAGATAATGCGTGGTGACGGGAAAGCTGCGGCCGAGGCTGGTGAAGCCCCTGGCGTCCGGCAACAAACCCAAAACCCGCTCGCCATCCAATGTCGCCGACATGACGATCAGGCGCA
The DNA here is from genome assembly GCA_964474575.1 of uncultured Caulobacteraceae bacterium. Taxonomy (GTDB): domain Bacteria; phylum Pseudomonadota; class Alphaproteobacteria; order Caulobacterales; family Caulobacteraceae; genus Asticcacaulis. Next base: position 66,718 of record CAYYTA010000015.1, read on the forward strand.
GATCCTCACGCAAGACCCCTTGCGCATCGCGGGCGAAAGCCAGGCCGAGATCGGCATCCAGCGACCGTTCATGGAACTCGTCGAAAATGACGCAGCCGACGCCGTCCAGCGCCGGATCGTCGAGGATGCGCCGCGAGAAAATACCCTCCGTAACGACCTCGATGCGCGTTTTCGGTCCGATCTTCGACTCGCCCCTTACGCGGAACCCGATCGTCTGACCTATGCTTTCGCCCAGGGTTTCGGCCATTCGCGTGGCGGCGGCGCGGGCGGCCAACCGGCGCGGCTCGAGCAGGATGATCGTCCGGTCGCCCAGCCACGCTTCGCCCAATAACGCCAGCGGCACACCCGTCGTCTTGCCCGCCCCCGGCGGCGCGACGATCAGCGCCGTGGCGTTGCCGGCCAGCCATTGCCGCAGGGGCACATATATCTCTTCGATCGGAAGCATGCCGCTCCCTACCAGACCCGCCGCCAATAAAAAAGGCGCTCCGAAGAACGCCTTTTCCGTCATTAGTTTGTGCTGCCCGGAGGCGGTGGCAGATCGGCGTCGTTCTCGTGGTCCTCGACGATGCCGCGGCGGACATTCGAGTTCCAGAAGCCATAGAGGAAATAGAAGATCAGGCCGAGGGCTCCCCAGGCGAAGAAGACGAACCACGACGTCTTGCCAAGGCTGAAGAACAGCAGCAGGCAGCCGAAAATCGACAGCGGCGCGACGATGAACAGCAGCGGCGTCTTGAACGGGCGGACCCGGTTCTTGTCGGTGAAACGCAGGATCATCACGCCCAGCGACACGGCGGCGAAGGCGAAGAGCGTGCCGGCATTGGAATAGTCGGCCAGCGAGCCTACCGGCAGGAAGGCCGCCGCGACCGCCACGAAGACGCCGGTGACTATGGTGATCACCCAGGGTGTCCTGAACTTGGTGTGAACCGCCGACAGGCCCTTCGGCAGCAGGCCGTCACGCGCCATGACGAAGAAGACGCGGGTCTGGCCATACATCATCAGCAGCACGACCGACGGCAGGGCGATGGTCGCGGCGATGCCGATCAGGTTGCCGAAAAGCGGGTTGGATACCACTTCGCGCAGCGTATAGGCCAGGGCCTCCTTGGAACAGACCAGCGGGGCATGGGCGCCCATGCAGGCGGCGCTGCCGTAGAGTTCCGTCGAACCATCGGCGAAGTACTTACCCGTCGCCGGATCGATCAGCGGCTGGGCGCCGAGCGAACCGATGACGCCGCTGGCGACCAGCAGGTAGAACACCGTACAGATGAACAGCGAGGCGATCAGGCCGATCGGCACGTTGCGCTGCGGGTTCTTGGTTTCTTCGGCGGCGGTCGACACGGCGTCGAAACCGACATAGGCGAAGAAGATCGAGGCCGCCGCCCCCAGCACGCCCGTGCCGCTGCCGTCGAGCGGGTTGCCCCAGCCGCGCGGCGTGAACGGATTGAAATTGTGCATATGGCCGGTAACCATCGGAAGGGTGATGACGATGAACAGCGTCAGGGCGGCGATCTTGATGGCGACCAGGACCGCATTGACCGTGGCGCTTTCCGTCGTGCCGAGGACCAGCAGGGCGGTAACCACGACGGTGATCAGAACGGCCGGCAGGTTGATGATGCCGCCGACTTCGCCGCCCTTGATGAAGCCGATCGAGATCGGCGGGCCTACGGTTAGCGCATGTGGCAGGTGTATGCCCACGTTATCGAGGAATCCGACGATGTGGCCGGACCAGCCGACCGCCACGGCCGAAGCGCCCAGCGCATATTCGAGAATCAGCGCCCAGCCGACCAGCCAGGCCATCAATTCGCCCATGACGGCGTAGGAATAGGTGTAGGCCGAGCCCGCGACCGGCACCATCGACGCCAGTTCGGAATAGCACAGCGCCGCCACGGCGCAGACAGCGCCGGCGATGACGAAGGAAATCATCATGCCCGGGCCGGCCTTCTGGGCGGCGGCCGCGGTGAGGACGAAGATACCCGTGCCGATGACCGCGCCGATGCCGAGCAGCGTCAACTGGATTGGTCCGAGGGATCGGTGGAGCGACTTCTTCTCCGCCGTCGCCAGAATGGCATCGAGCGGCTTGATGCGCCAAAGACTCATGTTTCACCCGTTTTTCAAATTATGGTCATGCCCCCTGTCACACCCGGCGCATGTTTGAATTCGAGACTATAACGCAAAGGTTGGAACCGCAACCATCTTTGCGGTGAGCTGCGAAACGTCGCCAAGTGAGGGAAATACAAGGTTTTTCGGCCAGGCCGGCGCACCGTTCGCGCGAAAGCCGGGCTTGATCGCGGGCTTGCGGCGGGCCATATGGAGCGCGTCTTTCCGCCTCGAGACCCGTCATGCCCGAACCCGCCATCGGTATCTTCGTCGCCCCCGTCACGCCGTTGCAGCAGAACTGCACGGTGGTCTGGTGCACGAAAACCCTGCATGCAGCGATCATCGATCCCGGCGGCGAGGTCGAACCGATCCTGGCCGAAATCGCGCGGCGCGGGCTGACGCTGGAGAAAATCTGGGTCACCCATGGCCATGCCGACCATGCCGGCGGCACGCAGCAAGCCCGCAAACTGACAGGCGTGCCGGTCGAGGGCCCGCACCGCGACGACCAGTTCTGGATCGACCGCATCCCCGAAGACGGCCTGCGCTGGGGGCTGGAAGGCGAAAGCTTCGTGCCCGACCGCTGGCTGGAGGACGGCGACACCGTGACCTTAGGCGAGACGGTATGGCAGGTCATTCACTGCCCCGGCCATACGCCCGGCCATGTCATTTTCCACCATCCGGAAAGCCGCTTCGCCCAGGTCGGTGACGTGCTGTTCGCCGGTTCGATCGGGCGCACCGACTTCCCCCGCGGCAATCATGCCGACCTGATCAACGCCATCACCCAGAAGCTTTGGCCGCTCGGCGACGTGCAGTTCGTCTGTGGTCACGGCCCGATGTCGAGCTTCCACCGCGAGCGCCAGAGCAACCCCTTCGTCGGCGACCGCGTCGTCGCTCAGTCACGCCCCAATACGCAGGGGCCTGGCTAAGGCGGAATCAATATGATCTCGGATTGGCGCTGTCGCGTTTCGGTCCTAGGGGCTTGCCCCTAGCCGCGCAGCAGCGGCGCCAGGCGCTGGGCGATCGAGATGTCGCCCTGGACCTTGAGCTTGCCGCTCATAAAGGCCATCATCGGATCGAGCGCGCCCGACGCCAGGGCCAGCAGGTCCTCGATGCTGATCTGCACGGTGGCGTCGGCTGGTCCGTCCTCGTTGGTCACCTTGTTCGGCACGCTGGCGCCGTCGATCAGGATCTTGCCCGCATCGCCGAAATCGACCTTGACGACCTTGCCGAGGCCGGAATTTTCACCCACCTTGGCGGCGATTTGTTGCGTAAGCGTGGCGAGATCGGTCATGGAAGGCTCCTGATGGGGTTCGCGCTGGAACATAGCGAAGTTTTCGTGCGCGGCAAGATGGACGTAAGGTGAGCCAGGTGAAATTCGACGCGGTGGTGCTGGGCGCGGGCGCGGCCGGCCTGATGTGCGCTATCGAGGCGGCGCGGCGAGGGCGGCGCGTGGCGGTGCTAGACCACGCCGCCAAGCCGGCCGAGAAGATTCGCGTTTCCGGCGGCGGCAAGTGCAACTTCACCCATTTGCAGGCGACGCCGAAAAATTACCTGTCGGCCAATCCAGGCTTTTGCATTTCGGCGCTCAAGCGGTTCACCGCGTGGGATTTCCTCGACCGCGTCGTGGCGCGCGGCATCCCCTGGTATGAAAAGACCGAAGGCCAGCTGTTCTGCGAAAACGGCGCCCAGGACATCATCGACATGCTGCTTGACGACCTGCGTGCCGCCGGCGGCGAACTGTGGTTGAACACGCGAATCGACCGCGTCGACGGGATTGATGGCGGCTTCGAAGTGCGGACATCCGAAGGCGTCGTCGCATGTGACAAGCTGGTCATCGCCACCGGCGGGCTGTCGATCCCGAAAATGGGCGCGACCGGCCTCGCCTACGACATCGCGCGCCAGTTCGGCCACGAAATTGCCGAGACGCGCGCCGCCCTCGTCCCGTTTACCCACAGCGACGAACGCCTGAAGGCGCTGGCCGGCGTCTCCCTGACCGCGCGGGTGAGCGCCGGCAAGGCGATTTTCACCGACGGCTTCCTGTTCACCCACCGCGGCCTGTCCGGCCCGGCCGTCCTGCAGATTTCCAGCTACTGGCAGCCGGGCGACAAGGTCGTGATCGATCTCCTGCCCGGCGAAGACTTGGCGGCTCGCCTGCTGGCGAAAAAGCGCGAGCGCCCCAAGGCGGCTCTTGCGACCATCCTGGCAGAACTGTTGCCCGGCCGCCTGGCGGACGCCTGGGTCGACATCCATGACCTGCCAGGCGCCAGCCGTCTCGCCGATCTTCAAGACGCAACCTTAAAAACCGTCGGCAGCAGCCTGAATCGCTGGACCTTTACGCCGATGGGCACCGAAGGCTACCGCACCGCCGAGGTCACCGCCGGCGGCGTCGACACGCGCGGCCTGTCGTCGCAAACTATGGAAAGCCGCTTCTGCCCTGGCCTCTATTTCATCGGCGAATGCGTCGATGTGACCGGCTGGCTTGGCGGCTACAATTTCCAGTGGGCGTGGGCGTCCGGCTGGGCCGCCGGCCAGGCCGTCTAGCGGATCACCGCGCACATGATCACGAACATGGCGATGGGGCCGGAAGATGCCACCGCGACTGCTGCGGTCATGCCCCTGTGACGCGTGGCCTTGACGTCCGGCACAGGCTTGCGCGTGCAACGGCTGCCCTGCCAGGGGCTGGCTTTCCACAAATTGCGATATGGCGATGTCATGGGCCCTCCAGATAGAACAAGTCTTCCACGCCCACATTCAGTACCCGGGCCAGCGTCAAAGCCAGGAGGGCGGATGGCACGAACACCTCATTCTCGATGGTGTTGATCGTCTTGCGCGACACCATGGCCATGATAGCAAGATCAGCCTGGGTCAGGCCGCGCTCCGCGCGCACATCCTTCAACCGGTTCTTCAGCACCGCCACGGATCAGCTCCGGTAAAGCCAGGCATAGGTCAGGGATGGCGCGGCAACGCCCAGGGCCAGCAGGAAGGGCGCCATTACGCGCACGTCCAGAGGGATGAAAAAACTGGCGGCGAAAAGGCCGGTGATGGCCAGCAAAAGCGCCCAGTAGCCGACCTGAAAACTGCGTCCCGAGACGCGAACGGTGCGCTCGTCATCGATCAGACCCGCAATGTCGCGCCGCTGACGCAGGCGGCGCATCGTCCAGAAAATCGCCAGCAGGCTGACCAGCCAGACCGGAAAGCTGAGCGCCTGGACGAGGCCAAGCACGTGACCGTCGAACCTTTGGCCCGATTGCGCCAGGCCGAAGGCGCCTATCCACGCGATATAGGACGTGCCGTTGACGAGCATCAACACACGGCGGGCGGCGGCGTGGGCTTCCGCCTGGCGGAGCAGGATTTCATTGTCGTTCATGGGGTCTCCCTTTCGATGTAACCTATGAGTTACATGTAACCTATGGGTGACATCCTGTCAAGAGCCTGAAAATATGTTAGGCAATTACCTCACCTGTGAGGTCCGCCATGACGCGTCTGTTCGCTCTGTTCGCCCTGCTCCTTGCCCTGCCCGCCTATGCGCAGACCGAGCTATACCGCATACCGCAGGGTGAAAGCCATTGGGCCAGCCCGGAAAATCCAACCAGTTCGCATGGTGTGGCAGGCCTTGAAAACAAAGGCGGCAAGGGCCACCCCGGCAACTGGATTCCGGCGCACGGTTCGATCGTCCTCGCCGACGTCAAGGGCGCCGGCATCATCGACCGCATCTGGTTGACCATCGACGATCGCTCGGCGCACGGCCTGCCGGCGCTGGCTCCGGTGGCCGAAAGGACGGCGGACCTGCGCGTGCCGCCGACGAAGTAATTACCAGCGACCGCCCATATGACCACCACCCATGTGGCCGCCGCCATGCCCACCATGCGTTCCGCCGCCGTGGCTATTCATATGGCCCCCGCCATGGCCGTAGCCGCCGCCTGAGTGCATTCCGCCATGAGCGCCCATATGACCGCCGCCGTGCATTTCGCCGTGGCCATGTTCGCCCATATGCATGCCGCCGTGTTGATAGCTGTCGCTGAAATGACCGGCACGGTAGCCGCCAAACACCATGCCGGCGGGTCGCGCATAGCCGTAGTCCGCGCCTGAGCTGTAATAACCACCGCCGCCATAATAGTCGTCACCGCCATAACCGACGCCGCCGTCATACATGCCATCATCGATCCGCCCGGTCAGGTCGCCGCCGCAGGGACTGCAGCCCCGACTGGGACCGAAATCGCGCGTGATACGCACCGTCCGGCTGTAGGTCGCTGTCGACGCGACAAAGGAATCAACATGGATAATTCGGTTGCCGCCATAGACCGGCGGCGCGGATTCATCGACATAGACCACGCCAGCCGGACGCTCATAGGGCGGTTCATGCCAGGCGGTATGGGTGACCTTGTGCTTCGCGTGCGCCACGACATGTTTTGCCTTGTGGACCGGCTTGCAGTCGCACACCACCCTCTTCACCACAACCTTGACCACCTTGGTCTTGCAGTGGGTTCTGGCTTCCGCCGGCGCGGCGACGGCAAGCGACAAACCCGCCATCAATGCGGCGAGCGAAAGGGCGGTTTTCAGTGCGGACATGACCGGCGCTCCGTGAAGATCGGGAGCGCATATTAACCATTAACGGAGCGGATGGGCGACCACGCACACGTCACGGGCGTATCACGAATCGTAGTCGAGGCCGAAGTGGCCATAGATCGCCCTGTCGTCGCTCCATCGTTCCGATACCTGGACATGCAGGAACAGGTGCACCGGCCGGTCGAGGATAAGCGCCAGTTCCTCGCGCGATTTCTGGCCGATCCATTTCAGCGTCTGGCCGTTCTTGCCCAGGACGATGGCGCGTTGGCCGTCCCGTTCGACATAGATCATCTGCTCGATGCGCGCCGCGCCGTCAGGCATGTCCTTGAATTCGGTGGTCACCACCGCCGCCGCGTAAGGCAGTTCCTCGTGCACGCGCAGGAACAGCTTTTCGCGCGTGATCTCCGCCGCCAGCACACGCACCGGCGCGTCGGCCGCCTGGTCCTCAGGATACAGCCACGGCCCGACCGGCATCCGCTTGGCCAGCAGGGTCTTGAGGTCGCCGACGCCGTTGCCCTTCTCGGCCGAAATCATCACCACGTCGTCGAAGACGTCGGTCTTGTAAAGCGCATCGGTGATCGCCAGCAGGTTGTCGCGCTTCATCAGGTCGATCTTGTTGAGCGCCAGGATCGCCTTGCGGCCGGACTCCTGCATATTCTGGATGATAGTATCCAAATCCTCGACCGCCTTGCGGTCCGCCGCCGTCGCTCTATTCTCCTCGGAAGGATGCTTCACCGCCAGTTGCGCCGCGGCATCGACCATCACGACGATGCAGTCAGCGTCTTCCGCCCCACCCCAGGCTGACGCCACCATCGCCCGGTCAAGCCGCCGGCGCGGCTTGAAGATGCCCGGCGTATCGACCAGCACCATCTGCGTGTCGCCGTAAAGCGCGATGCCGCGCACCGGAAAGCGCGTCGTCTGCACCTTCTGCGTCACGATCGACACCTTGGTGCCGACCAGCCGGTTGACCAGGGTCGATTTGCCGGCATTGGGCGCGCCGATGATCGCCACGAAGCCGCAGCGCGTTTCAGAAGTATTCACGTCAGTTGTTCCCGTTCGATGAGGCCGAGCGCCGCCGCCTTTTCGGCTTCCTGGCGCGACTTGCCGGTCGCAGCCTGGGGCCGCAGGCCGTCGACGACGGCCTCGATGGTGAAAACCGGGGCATGGTCCGGCCCCTTGCGCGCGATAAGGTTATAGGCCGGCGGCGTCTTGCCATGGGCCGCCGCCCATTCCTGCAGGAAGGACTTGGGATTGCTGCGGCTGACATTGCCGCTGTCGATGATATGCTGGCGCCACAGCGGCAGGAAAACGGTTTTCACCGCCTCATAGCCCTGGTCGCGATAAACCGCCGCCATCAAGGCCTCGACCGCGTCGCCAAGGATGGTTGGATTGGAGCGCCCGCCGCTCTTGGTCTCGCCCGCCGCCAGCCGCAAGGCCGTCCCCACCTCCAGCGCCCGCGCCACGGCAGCGCAGGTGTCGCGGCTGACCAGGGTATGGAATCGCTTGGACATCTCGCCTTCCTCGGCTTCCGGAAAGGCGTCCATCAGCGCTTCGGCGATCATCAGGCCCAGCACCCGGTCGCCGAGAAATTCCAGGCGTTCGTTGTCCTTGGTCCTGCGCGCGCCCTCGCCGACGCTGGCGTGCGTCAGGGCCAGGTCGAGAAGCGCGGGATCGCGAAAGGTAAAGCCAAGCCTTGTCTGCAAGGCGGAAATGGCTTTGTGGCGTTGGTTCATGGCGCGCCTTTACACCGCCCGGCGGCGATCGCCAAGGGATGCGCGGCGAAAACCTATTTCAAACCCTTGAAGAAGCGGTCCCACTTGAAGTTCAGCCACGTCCACGGCTTCCACAACGACGAGCCTTCCTTCCACGACATCAGCACGAAATTGGCCTTGCCTTCCAGGTTTTCGGCCGGGACGTAGTCGACGCCGCCGGTCTCCATCGGGAAGCGGCTGTCCTCGGAATTGTCGCGGTTATCGCCCATCATGAAGTAATGGCCGGCCGGCACGGTGAAAACGTCGGTATTGTCGACCGGCCCGTCCTGGACCATGTCCTGCATCAGGTGTGTCCGGCCGTCGGGCAGGTCCTCGCGCAGCAGGGTGGCGGTATCGATGCCGTATTGCGCGCCATCGGGCGCCGCCACGCTGCCGATCACCTGGCTGGGCACGGGCTTGCCGTTGATGTAGAGCTGGTCGCTTTTCATCTGGATGGTGTCGCCGGGCAGGCCGACGACGCGCTTGATGTAGTCGATCTTTGGATTGACCGGCAGCTTGAAGACGACGATGTCGCCGCGCTTGGGCATGGTGTCGAAGAGGCGGCCCTTCATGAACGGCAGGGCGATCGGGAAGCTGTACTTCGAGAGACCGTAGTTCCACTTCGACACGATAATGTAGTCGCCCTCATACAGATTGGGCTCCATCGACGCCGACGGGATGGTGAACGGCTGGAATAGCAGGGTGCGCAGGACCAGCACGACCGCCAGCGCCGCCAGGATCACGCCGAGGATTTCCTTGCCCTCCTCGGCGGGCGACAACGGCGTGCCGTCGTCATGCGTGCGCTTGCTGCCGAACAGGTTGCGCAGGATCATCAGCGGAATGGCGTACCATTCGACCTTGGCCTCGCCTTCATCCGCTGGTTCCGGCTGCGGCTCCGTAGCGGGTGCTTCCCCGGCCACGGCAGCCTTGGCGGCCTGCGCCTCGATCGCTTCATCGGCGGCCTTGCTGTCCTTGTCCGGCGTGGTCATGTGCTCTCGCGTCCCCATAAACTTAAGGACAGCCACCTAACCACAGTTTGTGGCTAGGGCAAGTCTCTTAGTGCAAGCCGGTGAAGAAGCGGTCCCAGCGCAGGTTGAGCCAGGTCCATGGCTTCCACAACGACGCGCCGGGCTGCCACGACAGCAGGATAAAGCGCGCCTTGCCTTCCAGGTTCTCGGCCGGCACATAGTCGACCCCACCAACCGACTTCGGGAAGCGGCTGTCCTCGGAATCGTCGCGATTGTCACCCATCATGAAATAATGCCCGGCCGGCACGACATAGACGCCGGTGTCATCGACCTCGCCGTCCCTGATCATGTCCTGCATCTTGTGAACCACCCCACCCGGCAGGGTCTCGCTCTGCAAGATCGCCATGCCGGTGCCGTTGATGCCAGGCGCATCCGGCGCGGCGATCGGCCCAATGACCTCGGCTGGCGCGACCTGGCCGTTGATATAGAGCTGGTCGTGCTTCATCTGGATCTGATCGCCGGGCAGGCCGATGACGCGCTTGATCAGGTCCTTCTTATTGTCGACCGGGGTTTTGAAAACGACGATATCGCCGCGTTTGGGCGCGCTGTTGAACAGCCGCCCGAACGAAAACGGCAGGGTCAGCGGGGTCGAATAGCGCGACATGCCGTAATCGAACTTGGTGATGACGATGTAGTCGCCCTGGTAGAGATTGGGCTCCATCGATTCCGACGGGATGGTGAACGGCTGGAAGACGAAGGTGCGCATGATCGCCACCAGGATGAGCGCCCCGCCGATGACCTTGAGGATTTCCTTGCCCTCGTCTGCGGCGGATGGCGGCTGCGATGCCGCGCCATCGTCAACGATGGCGGCGTACTCTATCCTTGTCCGTGCCCTCGCGGCGGAAGTGATGTCCTGATCCTGTGGCATGTCGCGCCCCTGCCGTGATGGAAGCCGGACACAGGGCTAGGCTTCGATTATGGCGTGGGAAAGACCGCAATGCGGCCCTTAAAAGCCGTTATCGCCATCATCCGCAACCGGCTTCTTCGGCGGCGGCGCCTCGTCGATGGGCGGATCGTCGGACGGCGGCGCGTCGTCGTCGCCATCCTTCCACAGGCCAAGATAGGGCTTGGGCTCGTCGGCGTCGGACGGGCCGCTGTCGGTATATTTCGGCTCGGTGCCCGGCTTGAAAGCTTCCTCGATGCCGCGCACCGACACGAATACGGCCTCGCGCGGCTTGGTGAAGTCCTTGACCGGTTTGCCCTTGTGGGCCTGGGCCATGAAGTCGATCCAGATCGGGAGGGCGGCGACCGCCCCGGTCTCGTGTTCGCCAAGGCTGCGGTTGTCGTCGAAGCCGACGAACACCCCGACCACCATTTCGGTGTCGAAACCGACGAACCACGCCGAGCGGAAGTCATTGGTCGTGCCGGTCTTGCCGCCGACCGGGAAGCCTAGGCTCCTCGCCGCCGCCGCGGTGCCGCGGATGGTCACGCCCTGCAGGAAGCTGTTGATCTGATACGACGTGATGTCATCCATGACCTGCTCGCCCTGCGGCATCAGGCGCGGGCTTTGCAGCCCGTCAAAGGCGCCGGTGCACACGGCCGGACAGGCGCGCTCGTCGGCCTTGTAGACGACGGTGCCGTCGCGGTCCTGGATCTCGTCGATCAGGTGTGGCTTGACCTTGCGCCCGCCGTTGACGAAGATCGAATAGGAGGTCGCCAGCCGGTATGGCGCGACTTCGCCCGCTCCCAGCACCATCGACATCTCGGCCGGCAGCACATTGTCGGTGACGCCGTAGTCGTTGATCTTCTTGACGATGGTCTGGATGCCGACCTTTTCGGCCAGGTGGATGGTCATCAGGTTGCGCGAAAGCTCGATCCCGCGCCGCATCGGCTGCGGCCCGAGGAAATCGTGTTCGTAGTTCTCCGGATTCCACATCTTGCCGTCGCCGCCCATCATCGAGACGGGGCTGTCGTCAATGATGGACGCCGGCGTGAAATCGTTCTGCAGCGCCGCCGCATAGACAAACGGCTTGATCGAAGAACCCGGCTGGCGATAGGCCTGGGTGGCGCGGTTGAATTTCGACAGCGAGTAGGAATAGCCGCCGACCAGGGCCTCGATGCGGCCGGTATAGGGATCGACCGCGACCAGGGCGCCGTTGACCGCCGGCACCTGCTTGAGCCTGTAGACGCCCGCCGGTGTGTCGGGCTCGACATAGACCAGATCGCCGGTCTTGAGCCCTCTGCCGCCTGACGCCCACGACACGTCGGCGGCGCGGATCGTACCCGTCCCGCCCTGGGCCAGCCGGATCGCCCCGCCCTTGTCGACGGCGGCGATCTGCCAGTCCGGCCGTTCGGACGGCATTTTCAGCTTGTCGTCAAGGCGCTCGTAGGCGTCCTCGGCCTGCTGCACCCAGTCGCCGGCCAGGCTGACATTTGCCCACGCCCCGCGCCAGCCGTGGCGGCGGTCATAGGTCTCGAGCCCGTCCATCAGCGCCTCGCGCGCCAGGGTCTGGAGCCGGGGGTCGAGCGTGGTCTTGATGTAGAAGCCTTCGGTATAGATGTTGTCGCCTTCAAGCTTCTTGGCGCGCAGCTCGACCTCGCCGACAAAATAGTCGGCGTCATGATACTTGGCGCGCTCGGGCTTGGCCTGGATGACCAGGTCCTCCTGCATCGCCGCTTCGGCCTCGGCCTTGGTGCAGAAGCCGTCCCGGGCCATTTCGGCCAGCACCCAGTTGCGCCGCGCGATCGCCTCGGCCTTGTGGTTGGACGGGCGATAATTCTCCGGTCCCTTGGGCAAGGCACCGAGATACGCCATCTGGGCCAGGGTCAACTCGTCGACCGACTTGCCGAAATAGTTGAAGGCCGCCGCACCTATGCCGTAGGAGCGATAGCCGAGATAGATATCGTTGAGATACAGTTCGAGAATCTGCTCCTTGCTGAGCGACGCCTCCAGACGCCGCGCCATGATCACTTCCTTGAGCTTGCGCCCCAGCGTTCGCTCGTTGCCGAGCAGCAGGTTCTTGGCGACTTGCTGGGTGATGGTCGAGCCGCCCTCGAAACGCTTGCCGGTCAGGAAGTTGAAGACGTTCTTGCCCATGGCGCGGGACATGCCGCCGACGTCGACGCCGTTGTGCTGGAAGAAGTTGCGGTCCTCGGCGGCCAGGAAGGCCTCGGCCAGCTTGGGCGGAATGCGGTCGTAGGGCACGTAGATGCGCCGTTCCTGGCCGTATTCGCCGATCAGGGTGCCGTCCCAGGCGAACACCCGCGCCGAGGTCACCGGGTGAAAGTCGGCCAGTTCTCCGCCATCGGGCATATCGTGGAAAAGCCAGGCGGCGTAGATCGCCACGGCAAAGCCGGCTATGGCCACCGCCGTCATGGCGATTGTGCCCGCGATGGCAAACCAGCGCTCAGACGACTTCAACAAACGACCTCCGGCCCACCCATTCGCCGCGAGGGCGTTTTTCCGTACCAAATTCCTCATGTAGCAAACCCTGCGGGCGAGGCAAAGCCGTCGCGGCAAAATTCATGTGCATGGTCTGGCCACAACAAGAAGGCCCCGCCGCGACGGCGAGGCCTCTATTTGTCTATAACGGTTTTAGCCGGTTCAGCGCGTGCCGATGACCGAGGCGTACAGCGTGTCGTTCTCGAAATACTGGTCGATGGCGGCCGCGACCTCGCCCATCATGACTTCGCGGTGATGCGAATCGGCCAGCATGCCTTCGTCGTGATCGTTGTTGATGTAACCCATCTCCAGCAGGACCGCCGGCACGTCCGGCGCCAGCAGGACCATGAAGCCGGCCTGGCGCAGGTTGGACTTGAGCAGCGGCGTCGATGCGCCGATGTGGTCCATGACCATGCCGGCGAACACGGCCGAGCGGTTCTTGGTGGCGCGCTGGGTCAGGTCGACCAGGATGCGGTTGACCATGGCGTCGGACGAGGTGGTGTCGCTCAGTGACCAGTCGCCCTTGACCAGCGCCTTGCGCGCTGCGCGCTCGGTGCCCGAGTCGGACAGGGTATAGATCGAGGCGCCGGTGGCGCTGCCGTCGCCGCCTGAATCCGAATGCAGCGAGATGAACAGGTCGGCATTGGCTGTGCGGGCGATGCGCACCCGCGCCGTCAGGTCGACAAACGCATCCGTGTCGCGCGTCATGATGACCTTGTAGCGGCCGGTGGCTTCCAGCGCATCGCGTAAGCTCCGCGCCGCGGCCAGGTTGTCGTCCTTTTCCAGGCTGCCCTTGCCGTGGGCGCCGGGGTCCTTGCCGCCGTGGCCGGCGTCGATGACGATGATCTTCTTGGCATGAGGCGCGACCGGCGTCTCGACCTGGGTCGAGGGCTGGCTCGACACGACCGGAATTGGCGAGTTCGAATCCGCCGCGGGGTCACCGTTTTGCGGTACAATGTCGATGACGTAGCGATAGACGCTGATGCCGTCGGCCGGGGGCAGCAGGAAGCGGCGATAGATGCGCGCCTTGCTCTTGAAGTTGAGGTTGATGCGGGTACTGCCGGCAATGCTCTCGACCCTCCAGCCGGCGATCAGGCCGGTCCCCTGCCCGCTCAGCGCGTCGCCGAGCCGAATGTCCGGCAGGGCGATCACCTGGCGGCTGTAGTCGTCGTCACGGCTGGCCTGCTTGCCGGCCACGCTCTTGTCGAGCTCGATGACGATGCGCGTCTGCTGGGCGTCCCCGCCGAGGCGAACGCGGACCACGTCGCCGGTCTGGCCGGCGGCGGCCGAAGCCGGAGAAAAAACAATCGAAGAGGCGCAGATCGCGAGGGCCATCAACATCCCCCGCCCGGACACCGCACTCAAGACACCCGCCATGCGTCGGATCATGCCTTTTACCACCACATATTCTATGTTTTTGTTCAGCGACACGTTTTCGCGTCCTGGCCACTATGCACGATCTGCATGGAGATACGATTAAACGACAGGGTTTGCTCGCGTTTAACGGTTTTGGTTGAGGAAGAGTTAAAATAGGCTGAATCGTCCGCATGAGGAGCAGGCTCCGGATAAAAAAGTTTTCCGGCCGCTCCCGGCCCGTCCCGCGCCTGCGAAAAAATCCATTGACCTGACGCGGTTTTTGCAGCCATGTGACTTTTGGGTATCGCCCGTTTTGAGTCCGGCGTCGAGCGCAGTCTTCACGCCGATTTTCAAGGGTGGCGAACCCTTGTGATCACGGCCCTGCGGTACTATCTCCCGCCTGACGGCGAGACGACCTTTCACTGCGGTCCCCCGTGCATCACGCGCGAGCCTCATGCCAAAAAGTGCCGTGAAAGCGACTTCGCACTTTTTGGATAAACATGAGGCGTCAACAATGAATATGATCTGCGCCACAACCGGCGCCGGTCCGAGTATGGAACAACACCTTATGGGCTGCGCCTTTAGCCTCGCACTGAGACCGGCGGGACATGATACCGCCACCTGCGCGCGCCCTTTGCCACCCTATCAGCGCCACGCCCCCGCCGCAGGACATAGTCTTCGCCGGCCGCGCGCGTTCGAGCGCTCCGGAGATACCTTTAATGTCAAAGACCATGTTAATCGACGCGACGCACGCGGAAGAAACCCGCGTCGTCGTGATCAACAACCAGAACGGCGGCGCCCGGGTTGAGGAATTCGACTTCGAAAGCCACGCCCGCAAACAACTTCGCGGCAATATCTATCTCGCCAAGGTCACGCGCGTAGAACCATCGCTGCAGGCGGCGTTCGTTGAATACGGCGGCAATCGCCACGGCTTCCTGGCCTTCAACGAAATCCATCCCGACTACTACCAGATACCGGTCGCCGACCGCGAGAAGCTGATGGCCGAACTGGCGCAGCAGGCCCAGGCCAACACTCATCATAATGGCAACGGCCACGATGAGGACGACGCCGACGAGGCCGAGGACGACGACCACGGCGACGACCTGCCCGATGAAGAGCGCCGCCTGCGCCAGCACCTGATCCGCCGCTACAAGATCCAGGAAGTCATCAAGCGCCGCCAGATTCTGCTCGTCCAGGTCGTCAAGGAAGAGCGCGGCAACAAGGGCGCGGCGCTCACCACCTACCTGTCGCTGGCCGGCCGCTACTGCGTGCTGATGCCCAACACGGCGCGCGGCGGCGGCATTTCGCGCAAGATCACCAACGCCGCCGACCGCAAGCGCCTGAAGACCATGGTCCAGTCGCTCGACGTGCCGCACGGCATGGGGCTGATCGTGCGCACCGCCGGCGCCAAGCGCACCAAGCAGGAGATCAAGCGCGACTACGACTACCTGCTGCGCGTCTGGGAGACGATCCGCGAGACGACGCTGAAATCCAACGCCCCGGCCCTGATCTACGAGGAGGAAG
This sequence comes from uncultured Caulobacteraceae bacterium, assembly GCA_964474575.1. Taxonomy (GTDB): domain Bacteria; phylum Pseudomonadota; class Alphaproteobacteria; order Caulobacterales; family Caulobacteraceae; genus Asticcacaulis. The sequence continues at coordinate 82,419 of CAYYTA010000015.1, forward strand.
ACCTCGTCAAGCGCGCCATCCGCGACATGTTCGACAAGGATTTCGACGGCGTCCTGGTCGAGGGCGAGGACGGCTACAGGTCCGCCAAGGACTTCATGCGCATGATCATGCCGTCCCAGGCCAAGAAGATCCAGCTCTACAAGGCCAACGCGCCGCTGTTCATGCGCTACGGCGTCGAGGACCTGATCTCGAAGATCTACTCGCCCGTCGTGCCGCTGAAATCGGGCGGCTACCTGGTCATCAACCAGACCGAGGCCCTGGTCGCCATCGACGTCAACTCCGGCAAGTCGACCAAGGAACGCAACATCGAGGCGACGGCGCTCAAGACCAATCTCGAGGCCGCCGAGGAAGCCGCCCGCCAGATGCGCCTGCGCGACCTGGCCGGCCTGGTCATCATCGACTTCATCGACATGGACGAGGCCAAGAACAACCGCGCCGTCGAGAAGAAGCTCAAGGACGCCCTGGCCGAGGACCGCGCCCGCATCCAGATGGGCAAGATTTCCGGCTTCGGCCTGATGGAAATCAGCCGCCAGCGCCGCCGCACCGGCTTCCTCGAAGGCACGACCATGCCGTGCCCCCATTGCGAAGGCACCGGCCGCATCCGCTCGACCGATTCGGCCGCCCTTTCGGCCATGCGCGCCATCGACATGGAAGCGATGCAGAACGGCGCCGGCGCGATCACCGTCAAGCTGCCGACCGTCGTCGCGCTCTACATCCTCAATGAGAAACAGGCCCACCTCGCCAAGCTGCGCCTGGAATGGGGCCTGAAGGTCAATGTCGAGATCGACGAGGATCTCGGCCACACCGATGTGCAGATCGTGCGCACCGTCCACGCTGACGAGGTCGACTTCACCCCGCCGGTCCGCCCCGAGCCGGTCGCCTTCGATGCGCGTGACGATGACGCCGTCGAGGACGAGGAGGACGACGAAGACGCGATCGAGCGCGAGGATGCGGACGATGACGAACCAACCGAACGCCTGGAAAACAAGGGCGATGCCGAGGACCGCAACGGTCGCGGCGGACGCCGCCGCCGCCGCCGCCGCGGTGGCCGTGAATCCGGTGGTCGGGAAGGGCGTGATCGCGCCGACGCCGAACCGGCTACGGCCGCCGCCGGCGACGACGAGGACGGTGATGAGGATGAATTTGGCGACGACGCCGGCGACAAGCGCGGCAATCGCCGCCGCCGTGGCCGCCGCGGTGGCCGCCGTACCGGCTTCGACAACCGCCCGCGTGAGACCTACGGCTGGGTGCGCGCCCGCACCCCGTCGCTCGAAGCGCCGTACGTCTGGATCGACCCCTTCGAGGAGCAGCAGAAGCGCTTCGACCACGACGCGCCGCGCCAGGCTCAGGCCGAGCGCCCGCGCTTCGAGGCCAGGCCCGCCGAAGCCCGCAATCCGCTCGGAGATGAAAACACTGCACCGGCGTCGCTGGTGCCCGAGGACCTGCGCGACCAGCCGGCACCGCGCCGCCAGCGCCCGCCGCGCCGCTCGCGCGGCGGCGTCGACGCCGCCGACCCGGTCACGCCCGACCATTCGGAATCCCTGACCACGGCGCCGATGCCGACCTCGACCGACGTCGATTCCGGCGTGACGCCCGATCTCGAGCCGGAAACCGGTCCGGCGGTCAAGCTGGTCGAGCCGCTGCCACCGGAGCCGGGCAGGAAGACCCGCAGCCGCAAGAAGGAGGCTCCGCTCGCCGAAGCCCTCGACCTGGCGCCGGAACCGGCGCCTGTTCCCGAACCCAAGGTTCTGGAGACGGTGGCGCCGGAGCCCGACCCGAACGAAATCTCCGGCGCGCCTGAGAAGCCGAAGCGCGGCTGGTGGCGTCGGTAGACTTACCGTGCTCCTTCCCGCTTGTCGGGTAGGCCGGGTGGGCGAGGCAAACGTATAGCGTTTGCCAAGCGCAAGACGAGCGAGCCGTCGCCAGACGGCAAGTGAGATGTGGTGGCGGGGTTTCTTGCTTTTTGCACGCTCCGCCGCGCCTTAGATTTGTCATGCTTGCCGCATAGACCACAGAAACGGGGCTGGGCCAGGTCTGCGATGTCTGTCATTTCCTCCTTGAAAGCCGATCTCAAGCGCGTGGCGGTGCCGGTCACCCTGGCCCTGGCGTTCGGTCTGTCGCTGTCCGCGCCGGCCACCCATGCCCAGGACGATCCCGCCCAGAACATCATCCGTGACACGGAGGTCGAAAACTTCCTCAAGGTCCACACCCGCCCGGTCCTGGCCGCGGCCGGCCTCGATCCGGACAAGGTCCACTACCTGCTGATCGCCAGCGACGACCTCAACGCCTTCTCGACCTTCCACCTGGTCATCGGCATCAATACCGGCACCATCATGCAGGCCGATACGCCGAACCAGCTGTTCGGCGTCATCGCCCACGAAACCGGTCACCTGTCGGGCGGTCACATGATGCGCACCGACGAGATCGAGCGCGCCGGCCGCGCCCCCATGGCGATCTCGCTGGGCCTCGGCATCATCGCCGCCCTGGCCGGTGCGCCCGACGCCGGCGCCGCCATGATGGCCAGTTCGCAGGAGTTCGGCGCACTCGGCGCGTTGCACTACATGCAGACCGAGGAATCCGCCGCCGACGTCGCCGGCGTCAAGGCCATGGAGGCCGCCGGGATGTCGGGCAAGGGCCTCGTCGACTTCTTCTATAAGTTCCGCGACGTCGAACTCTACAGCCACGCCGACCGCTATGAATTCTTCCGCACCCACCCGCTGTCGCGCGAGCGCATCGCGGCGCTGACCGACTTCGCCAGGAAGCAGCCGCATTATAACGTCGAGGATTCGCCCGAGGTCGTGGCCGAATTCGCCGTCGTCAAGGCCAAGCTGGAAGGCTTCCTCCAGGACCCGGTCAAGACCTTCAAGGACTACCCCTTAAGCGACACCAGTTACCCGGCGCGCTATGCCCGCGTCATCGCCACCTACAAGCAGGGCAAGTGGGACGACGCCCTGACCCAGCTTGACGGCCTGATCGCGGAACAGCCGAACAACCCCTATCTCTACGAGCTCAAGGGCCAGATCTATTTCGAGACCGGCCGCCCGGCGCTCGCCAAGCCGCAGCACGAAAAGTCGGTCGAACTGATGCCCCAGGCCCCGCTGCTCCAGCTCAATCTCGGCCAGACCCTGATTGCGCTCGGCGACAAGGCCGACCTCAACGACGCCGTCACCCATCTCAACGAGTCGATCAAGTACGAGGAAGACGACAGCTTCACCTGGTCGCAGCTTGCCCAGGCCTACGACGCCCTCAATGAGCCCGGCCAGGCGCGCCTCGCCACGGCCGAGGCCCAGTTCTACGACGGCGATTATGAGGCCGCCCGCACCTCGGCCGTCTGGTCGCAGAAATATCTCGATGCCGCCTCTCCTGAATTCCGCCGCGCCCGTGATATCGTCATGGCGACCTCGTCCGAACTGGGCGTTCCCGCGGTTGACGGCGAGACGCACCGCCGCCACAGCTACTGAAAGAAAATAACCCGTGTCCGAACCGGAAACGCCGCCGACGTCCGACGGCCTGCTCGCCGAAGTCTTTTCGCAGGCCAATATCACCACGGCCCTGGCCGTCCTCGCCGTCGTCCTCGCCGCCGCGCCCTACGTTGCGCCCCAGGTCCGCGCCTGGCAGGTCCGCCAGGCCCTGCTGAGCCGCCCGGCGATGATCTACGAGGCCAGCGACGCCTACCAGGCACAGAAGGCGAGTGAGACCGCCGCCGCCGCCGTCCAGCAGATCAAGGCCCATCGCGCCGCCATCTTCAACGATCCGGCCGATCCCGTGATCGGCAACGGCCGGATCAAGGTGGTCGAGTTCCTCGACTACCAATGCGCCTATTGCCGCGCCGCCACGCCCTCAGTGCAGGCCTTCCTCGCCGCCAATCCCGACGTGCAGCTGGTGGTCAAGGAATATCCCGTCGTCCATCCCGAGAACTCGGTCGCCTTGGCCGCCCTGGGTATAGAGGCCTACAAGTCCGGCAAGTATGAAGCCGTCCACTACGGCTTCCTTGGTCACAACTTCCATCCGGAAGCGCCCGGCAATATCGAAACCGACGTCGACGCCATCGCCGTGAAGGCCGGGCTTGACCCCGCCGCGCTCAAGGCCGGCATGAAGGACCCGGCCGTCAAGGACCAGATCAACCGCACCATTGCGCTCGGCAGCAATCTTGGCATCGACGGCACCCCGACCTTCATTGTCGGCGACACGATGATCAATGGCGCCAACATCACTGCCCTCCAGGCCGCCGTCGACAGCCAACGCAAGGGCAAATAAGCGAAATAGCGGTGACTTGCGGCGTGATTCGCGATAGTTTGCCGGCATGAAGACCCTGACCCGCGAAGACATCGACGCCATGACCGAAGTCGAAAAGCTCGAACTGATCTTCGAGCTTGAAAGCAGGCTGGGTCAGGGATCCGGTTCGCTGACACCCGAACAGGCGTCGGAACTGGATTGCCGCATGGAAACCTTCGGCAGCGATGCCGCGCAGGCCATCGCCTGGGAAGCCTACAAGGCGAAGCGCGCGCAACGCCGGGCCTGATGTTTGACATCCATCTGCTCCCGCTCGCGGAACGGGAGATCGACGAGGCCGAAGCCTGGTACGCGTTGAAATCGGCCGACCTCGCCGATGACTTCTACAGGGACGTTGACGAGCAGATCGAACGCATTGCCCGCAACCCCCTGCTTTATGGCGTTGTTCGCCACGACATACGCCGCTCACCGCTCAAGCCGTTCCCGCATGGAATCTTCTTTCGTGTCAGCGGGAATTCTGTGTTCGTGGTCGGCGTCATTCACCCCAGCCGCAATCCCAGCCTCCTGCGAAACCGCTAGATCAGCGCCGACGTGTTGGTGAGGGCAGGTCTAGATAAGACCTGCCAGCGGCGACGACGGATCGGCGTACATCTTCCTGGCCATCCTTCCGGCCAGGTAGGCTTCCCGCCCGGCGATGACGGCGTGCTTCATTGCCCGCGCCATGCGTATGGGCTCCTGCGCTCCGGCGATGGCCGTGTTCATCAGCACCGCGTCACAGCCCAGCTCCATGGCGATGGCCGCGTCCGACGCCGTCCCCACCCCGGCGTCGACCAGGACCGGCACCTTGGCCTGTTCGACAATCAGGCGGATATTGACCTTGTTCTGGATGCCGAGGCCCGAACCGATCGGCGCCGCCGCCGGCATGATCGCCGAAGCCCCGGCCTCTTCCAGCTTCTTCGCATAGACGACATCGTCGGTGCAGTAGACCATGACATCGAAGCCGTCCTTGACCAGCATCTCCAGCGCGCGCAGCGTTTCCGGCATGTCGGGATAAAGGTGCGGTGTGTTCGACAGTACCTCAAGCTTGACCAGGTTCCAGCCGCCGGCCTCGCGCGCCAGGCGCAAGGTCCGCACCGCGTCCTCGCCGGTGAAGCATCCCGCCGTATTGGGCAGGTAGGTGAATCGGTCGGGCTTCACGAAGTCGCTCAGCATCGGCTGGCTGGGGTCGCTGAGATTGACCCGCCGCAGGGCCACGGTGACGATCTCCGCCCCCGCCGCCTCGGCGGCGGCGGCGTTGAGCGCATAGTCCTTGTACTTGCCGGTGCCGACGATCAGCCGCGACGAAAACGTCCGCCCCGCCACCGACCACGTGTCCTGCTTCATGGCTTGTCCGTCCATCATCCGCCTCCGACAAAAGTTACAATCTCAAGCCGGTCGCCCTCGACAAGGTCCGTCGCCGGGTAAAGCGAACGCGGCACGATCACCAGATTGCGCTCTACCGCCACCTGGCGGCCGTCGAGGCCGATTTCATCGATCAATACGGCCAGGTTGGGGGCGTTAACCTCCCTCGCGTCGCCGTTCAACAGGATTTTCACCATCTTTTCGCCGGTTTTTGCGCCAAACCCGCCGGCAAAGCCCGGTTTGGCTTGTTCGTGCCCGCGACACGGACTAAAAGGGCCGCTTCGCTTGCGCTTTACGCTAGGTTACATGTCTCGACAGACTCACAAGCCCATATATGTCCTCAACGGCCCGAACCTCAACCTTCTGGGGCACCGGGAGCCGGAAATTTATGGACGCGACACCCTGGCCGACATCGAAAAGCGCTGCGCCGCCCTATGCCAGGGCGCAAACGTGGGCCTCATTTTCCGCCAGAGCAATCACGAAGGCGAACTGATCGACTGGATTCACGAAGCGCGCGAAGCCGCTTCCTTGCTGGTCATCAATCCCGCAGGCTATGGCCATACATCGGTCGCCCTGCTCGACGCCCTGAAAGCCCTGGCCATCCCCGTGATCGAATGCCACCTCAGCAATCCCCACACCCGTGAGCCGTTCCGGCATCACTCTTATGTGTCGCTGGCCGCCAAAGGGATGGTTGCAGGATTCGGTGCGTTTGGTTATGAACTGGCCATCTCGGCGGCGCTGTCCCTGCTGAACAAGAAATAAAGTCTTGCTATTCAAGACGTTGTCCAAGGTTTTTACATGACGAACGGCAAACCCTCGCCTGAACCGATCGATCCCAAGCTGGTGCGCAAGCTCGCCGATATCCTGCGCGAAACCGAGCTTTCCGAGATCGAGGTCGAGCAAGGCGGGTTGAAGATCCGTGTGGCGCGCCAGATGACGGCCACCGCCGTGACCTATGCCGCCGCGCCCGCTCCGGCGCCGGTGGCGGCCGCCCCCGCCACGGCGGCTCCGGTCGAATCGGCCCCGACCACGGCGTCGGCGCCCGAAGCGCCGAAGGGCGAGGTTGTGAAATCACCCATGCCGGGCATGGTCTATCATTCGCCGCAGCCGGGTTCACCCGCCTTCATCAAGGTCGGCGACAAGGTCAAGGCCGGCCAGACCCTGCTGATCATCGAAGCCATGAAGACGATGAACCCGATCCCCAGCCCGCGCGACGGCACAGTCGTGCAGATCCTGGCCGAAAACGGCTCGCCGGCCGAAGTGGGTACGCCGCTCGTCCTGTTCGAGTAGGCGCGGGCCATGATCAAGACCTTCGACAAAATCCTCATCGCCAACCGTGGCGAGATCGCCTTGCGCGTCATCCGCGCCGCCAAGGAAATGGGCATCAAGACCGTCGCCGTCCATTCCGAGGCCGACCGCAACGCCATGCACGTCCACCTGGCCGATGAAAGCGTCTGCGTCGGTCCGCCACCGGCCGGCCAGTCCTACCTCAAGATTCCGCACATCATCGCCGCCGCCGAAATCACCGGCGCCCAGGCCATCCATCCCGGCTACGGCTTCCTGTCGGAAAACGCCAAGTTCGCCGAGATCGTCGAGGCCCACGGCTTCACCTTCATCGGCCCGAAGCCCGAGCACATCCGCATGATGGGCGACAAGATCACGGCGAAGCAGGCGGCGATCGATTCGGGCATTCCGGTCGTTCCCGGCTCGGCCGGCGAGGTCGAAACCGTCGACGCGGCCTTCGAGGCCGCCGAAAAGATCGGCTTCCCGGTCCTGATCAAGGCCGCGGCCGGCGGCGGCGGACGCGGCATGAAGGTCGCCAAGACGCGCGACGACCTGGCGGAGGCCGTCGCCACGGCCCAGGCCGAAGCCCTGGCCGCCTTCGGCAATGGCGCCGTCTACATGGAGCGCTATCTCCAGACGCCCCGCCATATCGAGCTGCAGGTCGTGGCCGACAGCCACGGCAACGTCGTGCACCTGGGCGAGCGCGACTGTTCGCTGCAGCGCCGGCACCAGAAGGTGCTGGAAGAAGCCCCCTCGCCGATCATCGACGCCGCCGCGCGCGACAAGATAGGCATGGTCGTTGTCAACGCCATCAGGAAGATCGGCTATCTCGGCGTCGGCACCATCGAATTCCTCTACGAGGACGGCGAGTTCTTCTTCATCGAGATGAACACCCGCCTCCAGGTCGAGCACCCGGTCACCGAATACGTCACCGATATCGACCTGGTCCGCGAACAGATCCGCATCGCCGAAGGCCATCCGCTGTCGTTCACCCAGGACGACATCCACATCAAGGGCCACGCCATCGAAGTCCGCATCAATGCCGAAAACGCGCGCACCTTCGTGCCGTCGCCCGGCACGGTGACCGACTTCCACGCGCCCGGCGGCCTGGGGGTGCGCATGGATTCGGCCATGTACAATGGCTATTCGATCCCGCCATATTACGACTCGCTGATCGGCAAGCTGATCGTCCACGGCCGCGACCGCCCCGAAGCTCTGGCGCGCCTGAAGCGTTCGTTGCAGGAAACCGTCGTCTCCGGCATCGACACCACCATTCCGCTGTTCCTGGACCTCCTCAACGAAAAGGACATCCAGGACGGCAACTACAACATCCACTGGCTGGAAAACTGGATCAAGGCCCAGGACCCAGTGGCGTAATTCCCTCTTGCACCTCCCTAAATTTCTTCGAAATTTGGGGAGGGGGACCGCACGAGCGAGCCATTGCCGTGGCATGGCGAGCGAGATGTGGTGGAGGGGGTTCTTGCTTTCCGGTATCAGGAGCGCGCCATGTCCGTCCCCACCGCCCTTCTCCTTATCGATCTGCAACAGGCCGTCCTCGCGGGCAAGGCCTCGCTCGAGCGCCAGTCCGCCGTTGACGAAGCCTATGACGCCTGCGCCAAACGCCTGGCCCGTCTCCTCTATCGCGCCCGCAACGCCGGCACGAAAGTCATCATCGTCCAGCACGACGGCGGCGAAGGCCACCGCCTCGAAACCGGCTCGGACGGCTGGGAACTGCGCCCGGAATTCGCCCCGCTGTCGTCGGAACTGGTCGTCCATAAACAGGCCGCCGACGCCTTCTTCGAGACGACGCTCGGCGCCTACCTGTCTCGCTTAGGCATCCTCCGGCTGGTCATCGGCGGCTGCATGACCCAGTTCTGTGTCGACACGACGGTCCGCAGCGCGGTGGCGCGCGGCTATGACGTCACCCTGCTCAGCGACGGCCACACTACGGGTGACCAAGGTGAACTGACCTTCGCGCAGATCATCGCCCACCATAACCTGACGCTCGACGGTTTCGACGCCGGCATGAACGATGTCCGCCTCGCCACCTGCGACGAGGTTGAAATCTAACCGCGCGTTGAAGTCGCCGCCGTCCGGCGCTATGCAGGGGCGTGGCCGATTTCACGCTTGACGACCTGATTGCCTGCTACCGCCGCGGCGTCTTCCCGATGTCCGACGCGCGCGACGACGCCTACCTGTTCCTGGTCGATCCGCCGATACGCGGCGTGCTGCCGCTCGATGGCTTCCACGTGCCGCAGAGGCTGGCGCGCCGGGTGCGGCAGGACGACTATGTCGTGCGCATCGATACCGCCTTTCGCAAGGTGATCGAGCTGTGCGCCGAGGCGGCGGATGACCGGCCCTCGACGTGGATCAGCCATTCGATCCAGGCGATGTACGAGGCCCTGTTCAAGCGCGGCATGGCCCACAGTGTCGAGGTGTGGCAGGACGACCGGCTGGTCGGCGGGCTTTACGGCGTGGCCATCGGCGCGGCCTTCTTCGGCGAAAGCATGGTGTCGCGGCGGGCGGACATGAGCAAGATCGCCCTGGTCCACCTGGTGGCGCGGCTGAAGGCGGGCGGGTTTACCCTGCTCGACTGCCAGTTCCAGACCGACCATTTGCGCCAGTTCGGCGTCGTCGAGATTCCGAAGGCGGAGTATCTCGGGCGGCTGGCGGCGGCGGTCGATGCGGAGGCCGATTTCGGCGCGCTGGCGTCGGGGACGGATGGCGGGGCGGTGATGGGGATGCTCGGATAACTCCGTAGCGTTATGGGGTTTGGGGCCCGTGGCCCCAAGCCTTTCCTTTACCCAAGAAAAAGCCGCCCCGAAGGGCGGCCTTTTTTCTTGGGTAGAAGAAGATGTGGGGTCCAAGGACCCCACGCCCCATGACTCGACAGAGTCAGCCCGTCTGCCCTGGCAGCGGCCGCCGGCACCCGATCACCCACGCATCATAGATCGGATGTTGGATCGGATTGAGGCTCGGCGCGCTGGCGAAGGTCCAGCCGTGAAAGATTTCCCGCGACTTGATCTCGCCCGATGTGTTGGTCGCCGGTTGCGGATTGGTCCGGACCTGCATGTAGGCGATCACATCCGGCGCCGGCTCGTCAGGCGCCGTCGTCTCGCATGCCCGCACCGTATAGATCAGCCCCTTGTAGCGCACCGGCTGGCCGATCGGCGCCTCGAAGCGCACGCTTTCCGCCGTCACCTTGTCAAGCGCCTCGATGATCGCCGACCCATAGCGCGTCCGCTTTTTCGGTACATAGGACGACGCGGCCGAATCCGCCGAGGCCTGCTCGGACGATCGTGACGCCGCCCGTGAAGCCGACGCCCGTGACGCCGAACTGGCCGCCGAGGACGACGACGAGGCCGCCTGCTGCGGCGAGAACGGATGAAGCTCGCCCGGCTGGTAATCCGGCGGCAACTGGTCCTGCGCCGGCACATTGTCGGCCGCCGGCTTGGCGGAGCCATCCGTCGACTTGGCCTTCTTCGCCGGGACGTAGGGCTTGTATTGCACGCCGTCGACATAATAAGGCTGGTTGTCGTAGTCGCGATTGTCGACATAGTTCGGCGTGCTGCGCGCGTTGGCCTGGCCGCGCGTCGGCGGCGCCACCTGGCCCCAGGCCGGAATGACCGCGCCCACGACCACCGCCGCGGCGGCCAGCCACCCGGCGCGTCTGATCGGCAAGGACAGGCGCGGCATCGTCATTACGGCTTCCACGCCTCGTAATCGCCGGTCGTCGGCTGGCGCTCGCCGGAGGCGTTCAGCGAGCCCGACGGAAACTGCGCGAACGGCGTGCCGCTCATGTTCGGCAGGTGCGGCTTTTCCCACGCCTTCCTGGGCAGGGGCTTCACCGACGGCGGCTCGTCATAGGTATAGTGCATCCAGCCATGCCAGTCCGGCGGGATCTTCGAAGCGTCGGCATAGCCCTTGTAAATCACCCAGCGCCGCTTGCGGCCCTTGTCGTAAGATTGCCGGTCGGTACGGTCCTCATAGTACCTGTTGCCGAACTCGTCAGTTCCGACCAGCCGCCCGCGTGAACCCACGGTCCACAGCGTGCCCAGCGTCGCCCCGTTCCACCAATCCAGCAAGCCCATGTACATGTCCTCAAGATACGCGCGCAGACTATAAAGACCGCGGCGACCGAGGTCAAAGGGGCAGGCCTGAAAATCTGCACCCCCGTCCATGTCGCAAGGCGGCCCATCCAATATCAACATATTGTGGATGAATGTCGCAAAAACCCCCAGATTTATTGCCAATTCGCCGATCCGGCTATAGGCTCGACCGCGTTTGCCGCGCTTCTCCCGGACCCCGCCATGGCTTTTCTCACCCCGGCGCTTGGCCGCCTCATCACCGCCCGCGACCTCGAATCGCGCGTGATCGAACGCCTTGGCGCCTTCACCGAAGTCGTCTGCCCCCGCGACATGACCTCGGCCCAGGTCGAAGCCTGGCTCGATTGGGCTGATTCGCGCCACCGCGACCTGCCGTCCGGCACCTGGGTGCGCGAAGGCGATGCCGACACCGACGCGTTTGGGGGCGCCCTCGCCGACTACGCGCACCGCCTCGGCCAGTGGGGCCTGCGCCTCGGCCACTTCGCCAGTCCCGCCGAAGCCGCCGATTTCGCCGAAGCGATCGAGGCGACCATGCTGGCCGGTCTGGCCGCGCCCGCGCAGAGCACGCCCGACGGCCATCGCGTCCACCCGACCGCCGGCGACATCGTCCCCGCCGCGCCGGAGGCCACGCCGCTCTATCTCGACGACCACGCCTGCCGGCAGACCCTGACCCGCATCCTGCGCGACGCCCGCGCCACCGTCCTCAACGACGCCGCCTCGGCGCGTCTCGGCGCGGCGCTCGACGACATCGCCAGCGCCATCGCCCGCTCGGAAGGCGAGCACCGCGCCAGCCTCAGGAACAACCCCGCCCTCGCCCGCGCCGCCGCCAGGGCCCGCCGCTTGGGCGCCGGCGACGCCCTGATCGCCCGCCAGATCCAGCTGGCTCACGGCGCGCACCTGGGCGACTGGGGCCAGGCTTCGGCGCCCCGGCCTGAAGCCGTCCGCCACCGCGCCGTCATCGCCGCCCGCGATGTCGCCGCCGCCGGCGATCCGTCCGGCGTGCTGCTGGCCGAAACGGCGCTGGAGGCGCGCGGCCTCAACCTCGTCTTCGATCCCGGCGACGCCGAGGCGCTGGAAGTGCAGACCATCGCCGCCCGCGCCGCCATCAATATTGACCGTTTTCACGGCAATGACGCCCCGTTCGCCGTCGAAGCCTTTATCGACACGGTCTCGTTATGGGCGACGGCGCTCGATATCGAAGCCGCCACAGGTTTCTCGGCCACCGCCGACGACGCCCTGCGCCGCCATGCCCTGCGCCCGGTCGCCCTGACGCTGGCCGGCGTCGCGGAAGCCGTCATGGGCCTGGGGCTCAGCCTCAACGACGCTACCGGACAGGACTATGCCGCTCATCTTTTTGCCCTGCTCGAAGCCGCCGCCGTCAACGCCTCGGCGCGCCTGGCGCAAGCGATCGGCGCCTTTGACACCTTCGCCGCCGACAAGGACGCCCTGCTCGACCGCCTCAGCCGACGCCTCTACCAGATCACGGCCCTGAAAGGCCAAGCCGCCATCAAGGGCCACGCCCTCGACCTGATCCAGCCCGCGCTCAAGCTGGCCAAGAAAAGCGGCCTGCGCAACGCCCAGTCGACGGCGCTCTATGCCGATCCGGAGCTCTCCTTGCGCCTCGGCGTCACGCTCGGCGACCAGGGCCTCGCCGACCTGCGCGCCTGGCTGGAAAGCGAGGACGGCGTGCTGGTGGCCGGTCTGAAAGCCTCTGTGATCAAGGGTCTGCAGGCCATCGGCGCCGACTGGGGCAAGGTGCGCGGCTTCGTCCTCGGCCACCGCAGCCTCTATGATGCGCCGCACGTCAATGTCGCCGGTCTCAAGGCGCGCGGTTTGAGCGACTTCGAGATCGACCGTCTCCAAGAGGCGTTGCTGACCGCTTCGAACCTCGCCGAGGTGTTCTCGACCCGTCATATCGATGCCAACTTCATCCGCGACATCTGGGGCCTGAACGAAAGCGACCTGGCCGATCCCGGCCTCGACCTCCTGGGCGTCATGGGCTTTTCGGTCGACGAAGTCGCCGAGGCCGAGGCGCACATCTTCGGGCACAAGGATCTCGACGCGCTCAAGGGCGCCAACGACGCCGCCTGGCACCTGCTGGCGCCGGCCAATCTCAAGGCTGCCTTCGCTCTGCGCCACAAGGTCGAGGCCTTCGTCGACTCGCCATCGACCTCGCCCTACGCCCTGCACTGGGACCAGGGCGTGACCGACGCCATGAAGCTCTACGCCTATGCCGCGTCGGAAGGCCTGCGCTCGCTGTCGGTAACGCGCGGCGAGCCGCCGCTCGGCTTCGCGCTCGACATCCCCGATATCGAAGACGCGCCGAGGCGCATCTTCGAACCCGCGCCCCGTGAAGCCGCACCGCGCGTTGTCGAAAAGATCATAGAGCGCGATCGCGTCCGCACCAAGCTCCCCGACCGGCGCAAGGGCTATATCCAGAAGGCGGGCGTCGGCGGCCACAAGGTCTATATCCACACCGGCGAATACGAGGACGGCGCGCTGGGCGAGATATTCATCGACATGCACAAGGAAGGCGCGGCCTTCCGCTCGATGATGAACAACTTCGCCATCGCCATCTCGATCGGCCTGCAATACGGCGTCCCGCTTGAGGAATTCGTCGACGCCTATGTCTTCACGCGCTTCGAGCCCGCCGGCCCGGTGACCGGCAACGACCGCGTGAGGTCGGCGACCTCCATCCTCGATTACGTTTTCCGCGAGCTGGCGATTTCCTACCTCGACCGCGACGACCTCGCCAATGCCGACCCGGCGGCGCTCAATGCCGATGGTTTGGGTGCGGGAGAAGGGCCGCGCGAGCCCGAGGACGCCTTGCCAGCCTCGCAGCTCATCTCCAAGGGCTTCACGCGCGGCGCCGGCGACAATCTCGTCGTCGTCCCGTTTCAGCGCAAGGCCGTTAACGCCGCCGAAACGGAAACAGAAGATACCTGAGTGGCGCGGCCTTTGCTGGCCTCGGGGCAACAACAGCAGAGGTGTCCTGTTATGAAACGTATCGCTCTGGCCATGATCGCGGCGATGTCCCTGGTCTCGATTCCCGCCCTGGCGCAGAACGCCGCGCAAGTCGAGGCGGCGCAGAACGGGGCCAATTGCCCGAAGTGCAACCTGTTCCAGGCCGACTTCAACAACCGCACCCTGAAGGGCAAGAACTTCGCCGGGGCGCGCCTGCGCCAGTCGGACATGGGGCTCGGCATCTTCAACGGCACGACCTTCGCCGGCGGCGACCTGCGCGATATCAACGGCTCGGGCGCGCTGTTCGGCCATGTCAGCTTCGCCGGCACCAACCTGACCAACGCCAATTTCGTCGGCGCCTATCTGGAACGCGCCAATTTCCGCGGGGCGATCCTGGACGGCGTCAACTTCTCCGGCGCCGAGATGTCGACGGCGACGGGCCTGACCCAGCGCCAGCTTGACCAGACCTGCGGGGACGAAACGACCGAGCTGCCGGCGGGCCTGCGGATTCCGAGGTGCGTGCAACACTGACACGAACCAGTCATGGGGTCTGGGGGTGAGAAGCGAAGGTTTGTCGCATGGCAAACCTTATAAAATCGAGACTAAATGTCTCGATTTTCGCGCCGAACGCCTAAAGCCATGCAACGGTGGCCCCAGGCCTTCCCTTTACCAAGAAAAAGGCCGCCCCTTGAGGGCGGCTTTTTTCTTGGTAGAAGAAGATGTGGGGGCACAGCCCCCACACCCCATAACGGTCCGTGCCATGTCCCTCGCCCGCTTCAACCCCGCCGCCACCGCCCAGGTCCTCGCCATCGGCGACGAAAAATCCGCCGTCGTCGTCATCGACGATTGCCTGCTCAATCCCGAAGCCATCATCGAGCACGCCGTGGCCAGAGGCCGTTTCACTTCCGCCCGGGCCACCCTCTATCCCGGCCTCAACGCCGAACTGTCGCCCGCCGTCGCCTCCGGCATCGTCATGCCGCTCCAGGCCATCATCCGCGATGTTTACGGCATCGCCTTCGACGCACATATCGCCTTCTCAGGCTATTACGGCCTCGTCACCTCGGCCCCCGCCGAGCTCAGCCCGCGCCAGACCATCCCCCACTACGACATCACCGACCGGCCGCGCGCCCTGGCCGTCCTGCTTTATCTCTGTGACGGCGACATGGGCGGCACCGGCTTCTACCGCCACCGCGCCACCGGCTTCGAGACCATCGGCCCCGCCCGCGCGCCCGCTTACCTCGCCGCCGTCGACGCTGAACTGGCCGCACGCGACGCCATGCCCGCCTATTTAGACGGCACGGACCAACACTTCCAGAGAACCGGAAGGATAGAGGCGCAATTCAACCGCCTTGTCATCTATGACGGCAGCCTGTTGCACTCGGCCCTGGTCGCGCCCGAACGCCTGTCGCCCGATCCGCGCCACGGCAGGCTGACGGCCAACATCTTCGTCAAGACAGGCCGCTTCCAGGCGACGGAGACACCCCTGCTCCGCGTATAACAGGCTCCGGGGTCATGTCCGGGGCCGAGGCCCCGGCAGCTTGCGGCCGCGTGCATGCCCTTCCCGCGCCTCGCGTTCAACCCGGACGCCCGTATCTCCAGCCTCGCGCTTGGCCGCCAGGCCTCGCCGGTCGTCATCATCGACGATGTCCTGAAAGGCGCCGAAGCCGTCGCCGCCTACGGCCGCAACGAAGCCGCCTTCGCCCCGCCCGTCACCGCCTATCCCGGCCTCAACGCGCCCTTGCCGGCCGGCAGCCTCGCGCCGTTCATCGCGGACCTCATGCCGCGCCTGGCGGGCATCTTCGGCATTCCGCGGGATACGCAGCTTGACGGCCGCGGTTATTTCGGCCTGGTCACCCTGCGCGAGGACGACCTGACACCCGGCCAGTCGATCCCGCACGTCGACAATATCGGCGATCGCGGCCTGGCGGCGGTCATCTACCTGTGCGGCGAGGACAAGGGCGGGACCGGCTTCTACCGCCACCGCAGCACGGCTTTCGAGCGCCTGACGAAGGACAATATCGCGGTCTATAATTCGGTGCTCGACTTCGAGACGCGGCACGCTTTGGCCAGGCGGTATCCGGTCGGCGACCATCCCCTGTTCGAACGTATCGGCGAGGTCGAGGCGTGCTTCAACCGGCTGGCGGTCTATCCGTGCAACCTGCTGCATTCGGGTCAGGTCGATCCGTCGCGTTTGAGCGCGGACCCGGCGAAGGGGCGGCTGACGTTGAACCTGTTCATGGGGTAACGCTGTCGACTTATGGGGCGGGGGGTGGCAGGACCCCCCCCCCCCAAAAAAGCAAGC